>NZ_JAIUHH010000002.1:0-645649 GCF_020165015.1 Mesorhizobium sp. CA7 | reverse complement strand
CGGCACGTTCGCCTGGCCGAAATTGACGTTGACGGCCGACGTGTTGTTGAGCGTCAGGTTGCCGCCGATGGTGAGCGTGCCGGGCGCATTGCCCGCGCCGCCGGGAGCGAGCGTGCCGCCGTCGGCCACGGTGACGCTGCCGCCGATCGTGCCGGTGCCGCCGAGCGTCGCCCCGCTCGCGACAGTAGTCTGGCCGATAGCACCCGACTGGTTGCCGTTGATCAGCAATGTCCCGGCATTGACGTTCGTCGCGCCGATATAGGTGTTGGTTCCGGTTAGCGTGGTGGTGCCGGTGCCGAGCTTGTTGACCACGCCACTGCCGGAGATGGCGCTGTCGAATGTATAATTGTTATTCAGATTGAAGGCGAGCGTGCCGTTGTTGGTCACATTCGGCGTCGCCAGCGCGCCGGCCACCCCGCCATTGCCGATCTGCAGCGTGCCGGCCGAAATCGTCGTACCGGACGTGTAGCTGTGATCGCCCGTCAGCGTGAGGGTGGCGGCGCCTTGCTTGTTCAAGCTTTCGAAACCGGTAATCTGAGCGCCATTGAGCGTACGGCTGAAGGTTGTGGTCACCTGCAGCGTGTCGGAGCCGCCGCCGCCGTCCACCCCGACTCCGGCGATCGTCGCAAGACCGCTCAACAGGAAAGTGTCGTTGCCGCTGCCGAGATTCAATGCGGCTGCGCCGGTATTGAGCGAACCGGCGGCGAGATTGACAATGTTGCCGCCTCCGCCCAGCGTGCCGTTGCCGAGCAACGTGCCGCCAGTGAAGTTGATCGTGGCGCCGCCGGTCCCGCCCGTGAACAGCGTCTGCGTGCCACCGGCTGCCTGGACCGTGCCGCCGCCGACGTTGAGCTTCGAGCCGGAGTTCATCGTGATCGTCGGCGTGGTTATGGAGGCGCCCCCTCCGTTGCTCTGCAGCGTGCCAGCGTTGATCGTAATCCCCCCGCTGCTCGTCAGGCTGCCGTTCACCTGCAATGTGCCGGCGTCGATCCGTGTGCTGCCGCCGATCGCGTTTGTTGCCGAAGTGAGGATTGTCGTGCCGGTGCCGATTTGGGCGATGTTGCCGGCACCGCTCAGCGTGCCCGTGAAGCTGAAGCTGTCGGAGCGGTTGAAGGACAGCGTGGAGGTCGCGTTGGCGACGATGACGTTGCCTGCGCCGGCATTGCCGCTGGTGCCACCATTGCCGATGATCAGATTACCGTCATTGACGACCGTGTTGCCGGTGAAGGTGTTGTTGCCGGTGAGGACCCAGGTGCCGCTGTCGTTCTTGGCGAGTGTGGTCGTGCCGCCGGGGCCATCGATGATGGTGCCGCCCATCGTGTTGAGCCCGGTATTGGTGCCGCCCAGCGCCAGCGTGCGGTTGCCGCTGCCGGTATAGGCGGCCGAACCGGTGTTCTTGAAGACGATCGCGCCGGTGCCCGAGGACTCGATGAAGCTGATGCCGGTCTGCAATGTGAACAGGCGATCCGTCTCGTCGCCAGCGCCCGTATAGCGTAGCGTCGAGCCGCTGCCGATCACGAGGTTGGATGCCAGGTTCGACGACTGCCCGATCGAGCTCGCCTGGCCGCCGTTGGCCAGCTTGCTCACCGCAAGCACGCCGCCGCTGATCGTGGTGACGCCGGTATAGGTGCTGGTCGTGTTGTTCAAGACCCACGTGCCGGCACCGGACTTCGTCAGCGACGTGACGCCCCCGGATGGATCGTCGATGCGGGCAGAAAGCGAGTTGTTGGCCGTGTTGCTGCCGGCGAGCGTGAGCGTGCGGTTGCCCGTTCCCGACAATGTGACCGGCGTCGTGCTGGTGAAATTGATCGCGCCTGTGCCGGAGGCATCGAGAGTGCCGCCGCTGGCCCCAAGCGTGAACTGGCGGTCCGTGCTGCCGGCGGCGCCGATATATTGCAGCGTGCCGCCATTGAGCACCAGGTTGGTTGCCGCAGCGCTGGAATCGCCTATCGAGCTTGCGATGCCGCCATTGTTCAGGCAGGTGACCGCAAGAACGCCCCCATTGATCGTTGTGCCGCCGTCGTAGCTGCTGCTACAGCCGGAGAGCGTCTGCGTGCGCGTGCCGTTCTTCACGAGCCCGCCGGCGCCGCTCATCGCGCCGCTGAAAGTGAGGTTGAACCCGTCACTTAGGGTCAGCGTGCCCGATCCGAGAGTCACGCTGCCGCCGCCGTTGAGCCCGAGCACCGTGTTGTTGTTGCCGGCGAGATCGAGCGTCGCGCCACTGTTCACCGTCATGGCGCCCGTGCCGAAGGCGCTGGTCGAACCGGCTCTCAAGATGCCGCCGGTAATCGTCGTTCCGCCGCTGTAATCGTTGGTGCCGGACAATATCAGCGTACCGGGACCGTCTTTGCGGAGCGTACCGAGACCTGTGGCCAGCCCGCTGAAGGTCAGCATGGTGGCGGCGTTCGCCACACCAATGGCGCCCGTTCCTCCCTGGAGCATGAAGCCACGATTGGTCGATGCCGTCCCGCCGGTATAGTTCAGGGCGCCATTGCTAAAGACGAGATTGCTCGAGGCGCTGCCGGAGGTCCCAATGTCGCTCAGCTCGCCGCCATTCGCCAGGCAGCCGACGTTCAGAACGCTGTTGCCGCTCAGCGTGGTGGCCCCGGCATAGGTGTTGCCGCAGCCGCTGAAGGTCTGTGTTCCGCCAGTTATGCTGACCCCGCCCGTGCCGCCGATCGTGCCGGTGAAATTGCCGTTGCTGTTGATCTTGAGGGTCCCCGAGCCCAGGGTGACGTTGCCGGCGCCATTGAGCCCACCGACGAAGACGCTGTTGCCGGCGAGGTCCACTGTCGCACCGCTGGCCACAGTCATGGCGCCAGCGCCCGTTCCGGCGGCGTCGCCGCCGAAGGCCTGGGCCGATCCGGCGCGCAAGATGCCGGCGCTCACCGTGGTGCCGCCGGTATAGGTGTTCGTGCCCGACAGCACCAAGGTGCCGGAGCCCGTTTTGGTGAGGCTGCCCGCGCCAGTGGCCACCCCGCTCACAGTCAGGGTCGTGGTCGCCTGCGCGACATCGATGCCGCCGCCGCCCGTACCAAGTGTGAAGCCGCGGTCGCTGCTGGCGGTGGTGCCGATATAACCCAGCTTCCCGCCGTTCTGCAGGACCAGGTTGGACGAGGCGTTGCTGGACGCGCCGATGGAGCTGTTGGTCCCGCCATTGGCGAGGGTGGTCACCGCAAGCGTGCCACTGTTGACGGTGATGGTGCCGGTATAGCTGTTGTTGCTCCCGGCAAGCGTCAGCGTGCCGGGACCGTCTTTGATGAAATCCGCACCATCGGGGCTCACCACCTGCCCGGAGAAGGTCAGGTTGGCGGCGGCATTCGTGACCTTGATCGTGCTCGATGTGATGGCGCCGGCGCGTGCGATGGTGAAGCCGCGATCGGTGGAGGCGCCCGTCCCGGTATATTCCAGTGTGGCGCCCTGGATCATCAGGTTCGATGAAGCGGACGTCGAAGCACCGATGGCGCTGGCGAGACCGCCATTGGCGACCGAGTTGATCGAGAGGGTACCCTGGCTCACGGTGGTGGCGCCGGTATAGGTATTGCTACCGGACAGCACCACCTTGCCCGTCCCGGCCTTGCTGAAGCCTACCGCGCCCGTGTTGTCTACGATCGTCGACGCAATGGTAAAGGTGCCGGTACCGTTCTGCTGGACGCCCAGCACGCCGCCGCCGAGCGTGCCCGTCATCGAGCCGCCGGTGATGGTCTGGTTAGCCGCGCCCACCGAGGGCGCGACGATGATGGTGCCGTCAATGCCGAGGGTCTGGCCACTCGCCACGGTCACCGTCGAGTTCGCGGCCGCGGTATATTGGAGCCCCCCGATCTGGATGCTGGCGCCGACCGTGTTGAAGAAGGGCGTGTTCGCCGCTCCGCCGGCGTCGCTCAGGATCTGGTTGGTCTGCCACAGGCTGGCATTGTCCTGGTTGACGTAGTCGGCCGCGGTGAAGGCAACGATGTTGCCCCCCACCACCTTGGCATAGTCCGAGCCGTTGACAGTCGCCCAGCCGCCAAGCGCCCGGTCGGGACCGGTCGTAGTGACCGCGCCTACTGTAGGCAGGACGAAATTGGCGAGGCCGCCCGTGCGGGTGATGGCCCCGAGACTGACAGTGGTGCTGCCGCCGGTGCCGGAGGTGGCGCTCACTGTGTTGTTGCCCGTCGTGATCGTGAGGCCGCCGAAGCTCTGAAGATTAGTCTCGCCTGCCGCACCGGTGACCTTGACCGTCCCACCGTTCATGACGAGGGCGGAAGACGCCGAGATGATATTGCTGGTTGGCCCTCCGGCCGGCGAGAAGTCGAGCGCCAGGGTTCCGCCGCCGATCGTTGTTGCGCCCGTGTAGGTGCTGGCGCCCGTCAACGTCAGCGTGCCTGCGCCGAGCTTGGTCAGGCTGCCGCCGGTGCCGGTGATGCTGCCACCATAGGTGTTGCTGACCCCGGTGCCCAGACTGACGGTAAGGTTGCCGCTCCCCATCGCGACCGCGCCGCCCGTGCCCACAAGCGAGGTCGTGGACATGTTGAACCCGTTTAGGTCCAGCGTGCCGCCATTGGTCGTTATGCCGGTTATCGTACCGAAGGCTGAGGCGCTGCCCGCACGCAGCGTTCCTCCGTTGACGGTGATGGCGCCCGTGCGGGTATTGGCGCCGGTGAGCACCCAGGTCGCGTTGCCAATGCTGGCGAGACCGCCTGAGCCGGAGATCACCCCGGAGACCGTATTGTCGGATCCGGTGTAGCTGCCCCCAAGCGTGAAGGTGGAGCCGGCGGCGAGCGTCGTCGCGCCATTGAGAGTCAGCGCTCCCGTACCGTCGCTCTGCAGTGTCGCCGTGCCCGACACCGACCACGTCCGGTCAAGACCAACTGCACCGCCGGTATAACTGAGAACACTGCCGTTGCCCAAGCTTATCGAGGCACCCGCCCCGAGCGAGCTGTTTACGCCCGCATTCGCCAGCGTACCGGCCTTGACTGTGACGGCACCGATTCCGGCCGTGCCCCCGAAAGTATTGGCGTCACCCAGTGTGATGGTCCTGGCATTGCTGGTGCCAGTGAAGTTAACGAATCGACCACTGCTGCTGCTGATCACCCCGAGGAGCTGGAGATCGGCAGAATCGGCGGAGAAGCTAACCGAGTTGCTGCCGCTGTTGCTGCCGGCGCTGGTGAGCGCAATGCCGCCGTTAATGGTCAGCATTCCGCTGCCCGAATTGCGGAAGGTAAGGGTTGCGCCACTGATCGGACCAGGCCGCAGCTCGAAGCCGCGGTCGGTGCTGGCCGCTCCGCCAGTATAGCTGGCGCTGTCCCCGTACTGGTCACCGCCCGAGCCGGTCATGATGAGCACGGTTCCATTCGCGGCGGTCGTGGGTGCGCCCAATGCGCTTGCTTGGCCTAGATTGCCAATCGAAGAAAAGGAGACGCTGCTGCTGCTCCTCAGCGTCGTGGGGCCGGTATAGTCATTGGCGGCATTCGTCAGCGTTGCTGCGACGATCCCGCCGCTGCCGGTATAACGAGCCGCCGCCGCACCCGCCCCTGTCACGGTCACTTGACCGCCCGCTCCCAGCGTGACGACGCGGCTTGCGTTGAGACTGCCATTGAAGGTCAGGGAGGTGCCCGCTGCCGCGGATATACCATTGGCGGCCGCGCCGAGCGCTGCATCGGCATTGATGGCAAATCCGCCAGCGCTGACTGTGATGCCGCCCGTGAAGGTGTTCACGCCAGTCAGGCTCAAAGTGCCGCCACCCGCCTTGGTCAGGCCCCCCGACCCGGCGATGATGGAGCTTATGGTGGCGTTGCCCGTTGCCGTGATTGTCGGCGTCCCGCCGCCGAGGGTCAGCGTGCCGCCTGCAATGGTATAGCCGCTGACGTTGAAGGTGAGGCTGCCAGCCGTTATCGGCGCGCCGAGCGTGACAGTCCCCGCCGTGCCGGCAAAGATGGCGTTGTCCGGAGTGCCATTGTTCCAGATGACGAACGGGCCGGCCGTGGCATTGCCTGTGGTGTTCCAGAGCGGCGGCGCCGCCGTGTTCCAGGTTCCGGTGCCGCCGAGCTGGAGCCCAGAGCCATCCGCATCCCAGTAGAGATCCGCGGCGCCGGCCGGATTGGCCGCAAGGCCTGTGAGGAACGTGAGCAGGACGGCGGCGCTGCGCGGACGAGGAGCAGATGCGATCATGTGGGCAAGATTCGGCGCATAGCTCGCCGCCTCGCCTTTCCATTTGGTCATGCGGCCGCCGCGCAGCAACCGCGAGAAAATGGCGTCTCGCGCCTTGGGCTGCCCCGCGCGGCCCGACCGCGCCTGGGAGGATGCGCGTCCGGGATGCGGGGTGTCAGCTTTCAACCTTCGGTCCCCGGCGCTATCGCCGGATTCCACATAGTCGGGGATCGTCTCGCCGCAGGCCAACCCAGCCATATATCCCCCATTGCATTAGCAAACCGTAATATTCCCTGACGGGAATCAGGGTGCAACGCAAGAGGAATGCATGAACTGTACGTTGCGTATTTCAGAAAAGCCCGGTGTTTTGTAAAAACTTCCGGACGATCTGTGCGTGAAGCGCAACTTAGACAAAAGTGTTACTCGAACAGCACAAGTTGTTATTCCGTAAGGCTAATATAGCTTTAATGAACGACCCTCGGTTCGACGATTTCAGATCGAGGAGCGGAAGCGCGTCGGGGTTGTCCCCCGATATTTCTTCATCGCAGCCGTCAAATGGCTCTGACTGGAGAACCCGCTGAGATAGGCGACGTCCGTTATGGTCGCGTCTTCCTCAGAAAGCAGCCGCGTTGCGTGATCCAGCCGCAGATCCAAAAGATAGCGATGCGGCGACTTCCCAAAGGTTCGGCTGAAGGCCTGGATGAAATGATTTGGCGAAAGATTGGCAAGCGTCGCCAACTCGCCCACGGAGATTTTCCGGGCAAGGTTAGCCCTCAGGAAGTGCTCCAGATTGCGCGCCGCTTTTCGCGTCAGCCCGCCTTTGAGCTGCTCGGGTTCCCTGTCCCGCGATGTGTAGGCATGAAGGATATGAAGTCCGAGAATGGCGATGAGGTGCTCGATATAAAATTCGGCGGCGCCCTGATCCTTGGTAAGTTCGGCCTTGAGCAATTGTCCGACACGCAGGGCGGTGTGATCGAGCGTGCCGAGGGGCGGAGGCTTCAACTCGACCTGTTCAGTGCCGAACTGTTGTCTCGCAAGTTCCTTCAGGCTGTTTTCAGGGTAGACGATAATCGAACTTTCGCGCGCCTCCGACAAATGCAGGCGAGCTTCGAGATGCGCCGGCTTCAAGATGACGCTCCCTGCCGGAGCGTCATAACGCTCGGACTTGCCATTGCCCAGTCTCGCGCATGTGCCCGGCGCGGGTTCGAGGCCGATGTATACGACATGGTGGCGGGCTGGAAACGTGTACGATCCGGGTGGCATCAGTGAATACGCGGTTGTTCCCCGCCTGGTCGCTATCGCCAAGCCGTCGGCCCTCGAAAGTACGGATTCCAGATCAGCATCGGCGGAAGGAGGACCAGCATCTAGACCGCATTCCGAAGAAGTCATGCCATTTTAGCCTGTAACACAAGTCATCCTTTAGCTTCACCTAAAATGTATTCGCCTAGTCCGACGTCAAAACCCAACGTTAGTTGCGAGTGCCCGGTTCCCATCCAATTCACATTTGTGAAATCCCAGCAAGCCGCGTGACATTGAGCCAGCCGCGGGTCGAGTGGCGGATTTTCGATTTTGGAACGCGCAATATTCGGAAGAGCAGGCGGCCTCGATCCTCTATCCTCTATCCATGATAGATGCACGTCAGTACGTCAAAATTGCCAATCTGCCGTGTTGCCAAACGATCATCGCTGCACCAGTTTCCCGCCGCCAAATCCCTGACTCTCGGCAGCGTCGAGGACGGTAAGCTGAGCTCTTAATCGACAACAGATCGCATCATCGAACCCTCCGTTCGGGATTTTGAACATGGAAGCCAATCCGTCTTATGAACTGAAGGACATACGCTGCTTTGTTCAGATCGCCCGCGCTGGAAGCATATCGAGAGCGGCGGACACCTATAGCGTTCCCAAGTCGACGCTCAGCCATTATTCGCAGACATTGGAGGATGCGCTTCAGGTAGAGCTGTTCGTGCGCAGGCGCAGAGGGCTGGAACTTACGGACGCCGGGAGGGAGTATCTCGACAATTGTACGGCCATTTTCGACAGCTGCGATAACGCGGCCAGCGCTGCACAGCGCGCTCACTCGTCCATCAGCGGGAGTGTCCGTGTTATTGCCAGTTCCGAATTTGGGACGGCAATCATCGGCGCTGCGGCGCACTTCCTCCTGCGCGATAACCCGAACATCGATGTAGACGTGAAGATCATCCCGAACGACAAGCTTATCGTGGGGGACTTCGATTTCGACTGCATGATCTATGTTGGCGAGCCTCCAAACTCGGCCCTGATGCGTCGAACCCTGGGCGCCATCTCCTACGCATTGTATGCCAGCCCCGACTTTCTGGCCCGGCACGGAACGCCGGAAACCATTGCCGACATCGAGCGGCTGAACGGCGTGGTTTACATGCGCAACAGCGTGGTCGAACGATCGCGGCTTCGCAAAGACAAGGCCATTGCCGAGGCGAAGCCGATCGGCAAGTTCAAGGTCAACGACTATTGGATGACGAAGTACTTCACGGCGATAGGATCGGCGATCAGCTACCTGCCGGATTTCTTCGTTGAGTACGAAGTGGCGGCAGGCGCGCTGGTGCCCGTCTTGCCCGACTGGCGTTCCGAGAAGCGATCCATCTATGCGCTCTACCCAGCGCAAAGACACCGCAGTCCCCGAGTGATGAAGTTCGTGGAAACCGTTTCTCGAGAGTTCGATCGGATCATCCGCTATCCCGGCTACCTGCTGGTGAAGCTGCAGGAGAGCTCTAACGATGAGACTCACCGCGGTGCGCCTCCGCCGACGGACGGCAACGACATTGCGAGGCTCCACACCGCACCCGATCCATTTCCAACAGGTCACGGCAAGTAGTCTCTAGTGGCCTGGATTCGGGGCGTTGAGGGTGCCCTCCGGGCATGGCGGCGAGGCCTGGTCGTTTTGGACAGCGCTCGGCATCGGCGCCGAATTGGCATTCACATTGTTCCAGGCTCGCTGACGATATCGCCCGTGCGCAAAATGCCGGGCAGATTATCGGCGCATCGAAAGTCGCCCGGGATATCACGGCAACGAAGGAGCACGAGCATCGCATTCGAATGTTGATGCGCGAAGTCAACCACCGGGTCAAAAAACCAATATTGCGTCATTCCTCGATGATCAGGGAAACCAACAAGCGGCGCACAATCCCACAGCTTTCGAGCGGCAGGTTCGTGAGCGGATCATGGCTCTGTCACGCTCGCATGATCTCCTTGTTAGCGGCGACCGGAAGGGAGTGACGGTTTTCGAACTTCTGCTGTCGCAGGCCGAGCTGTTTGGGAGTGAGGGACGAATCTCCATGTCCGGACAGTCCGGGCGCTGATCGCCGGCGCCTGAGGTTGATCATCGATTTCAAAGACGTTCGTCGACCCAACCTTTGATGTCGGCCATGACCACCTCTTTATCCTTGTCATTGAGGAGGTCATGGAAATGGCCGTCATACAGCTTCAGCGTCCTGTCGACGGCGCCGGCGGTGTCATAGAAGAGTTGGCTGCCGCTCGGTTTCGTCGCCTTGTCGGCCGTGCCGTGGAGGATGAGCAAGGGCAGCTTAATCAGTGGGAACTGCTCCTTGAGCTTCTCATCGGCGCGAACCATCTCGGCAATTGTTTTGGTCGGCTGGGTTTCATGGGCGATGAGTGGATCGGCATTCATAGCCTCGACGACGGCCGGATCGCGAGAAAAATCCTCGGTCTTGAGGTGCAAGACATGCGCGTGTGGCGCGATGTGGCTAAGCCCCTTGAGCACCGCAAGGGCGAAGTCGGGCGCCGGCACCTGGAACGCGAAGCTCTCGCAGATCAGCCCCGCCAGCCCAGCTTGGTTTTTTAGCGCGTAGAGGCAGGCGACCACGCCGCCTGCACTGTGTCCGAGCAGAAACACCGGCAGACTGGGCTCCCGCGACTTGGCGATCTCCACGACACCCGCGACGTCGCTCACATAGTCGTCGAAACTGTCGACATAGAAGCGCTCGCCATCCGACCTGCCGCGTCCGCGCAGGTCAACGGCATAGACGGCCGGCCCGTCGCCTATGAACTGCTCGGCCACGAATTGAACCCGGGGACGATAACGACGACGCCGTTCGGATTGGCGAATGGGCGCCACGACCGAAAGGCTATCTTCAAACCGCCGCGGCTCTCGAAGCGATCATCGACGGGGTTGAGGACTTCCTGGTTCATTTTCTTCTCCCGTCGAGCGCGAAGCTGAGGCTTTCGAAGATATCGGCTCAATGTCCTTCGACCGCGAAGACGATTTCCGCGAAGGCCGGAACCGTCTTTTCGCGGAGCCAGTCGCGCTGCAGTTCGCAGGCGAACTGAACCCAGCTGACTGGCACCGCCCCTGCTTGCAGAATGCGTTCGAGCCCGGCCCGGTGTGCCTCCATGGAGGTGCCCCCGACGGCATCGACCACTGCATAAACCTCGAAACCGTCGCGCAATGCATCGAGCGCGGGAAAGGCCAGGCAGACCTCGGTCCAGAGAGCGGCCATAACGAGCTTCTTTCGGCCGGTTGCCCTGACAGCGTCGGCAAAGTCCTTGTCTTCCCATGCATTGATCGCAGTGCGGTCGATCGCTTCAACGGCCGGGAAGATGTCGCGCAGTTGGTGAATGAGGGGCTGGTTGCGACCGGTATTGACGTTCACTGTCGTCAACACGACAGGTACATCATAGAGTTTCGCCGTCTTCGCCAGCGCTACAATGTTGCTGACAAGGGTCCGCCGGTCCATTGACGCTACGGAGGTTACCTGGACCGGTTGATAGTCGATGATCACGACGGCGCAGTTGCTGGGTGTTAAGAGGTGGTCCTCGACTGGATTGCGCGTGGGTCGGCTTGCCATGGGTCTGTGCCTTCAGGTGCTGTACTTGGCCATGTTGCCGGGCAGCTATCTGGCGAGAAAATCCGTGACCAGCTTTATCGTGGCGTCGGGATTCTCCTCCATGATCCAATGTCCGGAGCCGGGTATGATCCCGGCGGTCACATCGGTTGCGACAAAGCGCAGAACATCCGCCTGACCCGCGCCGAAGGATTTTTCCGCACCCAACGCCAGCACCGGCATGGCAACCTTGCCGCCCTTTTCGACGAATTCCTTGTTGTCGGTCGCATCCTGGTTGAACGCGGCGAACTGCTCGAAGGCATCGTGCATGGCACGCGGTCGGGCGTAGAGCTTCGAATAATGCTTACGGGTCGCTTCATCGATGGCCTTGGGGTTCGCCGACAGCTCATTCCAGAAGCGATCGAGATAGATGCGCTCTCTGCCCGCAACCAATCGCTCCATGTCGGGGCCACGGAAGTTGAAGTGCCACAAGAGCGGCAAGCGGATGATGTTTTCCCAATCGCCGATGCCCGGCAGCGGCGCATCGATGACGGCCCAGCGTGTGACGCGGTCGCGATACTGGGCGACGAAGGCATAGCCGACCATGTTGCCGATGTCGTGGGTGACGAGATCCACCTTGTCGATCTTCAGATGATCCAGGATGCCGGCAATGTCGAGCGCCTGGTTTTTCTTGGTGTAGCCGGTATCTGGATGGGCCGAGAGCCCCATGCCGCGCAGGTCCGGTACGATTACGGTATGGTCCTTCATCAGCCTGGCGGCGAGCGGCGCCCACATGTCGCCGCTGTCGCCAAAGCCGTGCAGCAAGAGCACCGCAGGCCCCTTGCCGCCAACTCGGACGTAAAGGCTGGTGCCGTTGGTGTCGATCGACTGCGCCTTAAATTCAGACGGAAAGGGGACAATCCGAGCCGACGCCGGCAACGTAAGAAGCATCACGCCTAACGCCGCTATCACTATCTTGAGCATGTTGTTCTCCCGAAGCTTTGAGCATGTGAACCGAGCTGTGTCGGCCCGGCTGACGACCTGGCCTCGGGAACAATAGGTTTCCGTGCTCCTATTGGATTGCTCGAATCTGACCTGGATTGAAGGAAGCAGCCCTTTTCTCGCGCCGCCCTTGCGCGCGGACGATTTTTTCGTTCCGAGCGAAACCAAGGGTGATAGGCTGTTGTCCCACGGTCGAGGGCGCGTCATGGACAGAAGTGGGGGAATGGTTGACGATGCTGGCGCGAAGCTGAAACTGCTCGAGCAAGAACTTGCCCATGCGAGGAGCGAGCTCGATGCCAGCCGGAAGATTTCAGCTCAGCTCACCGAAGAGAAGGAGGCACTTCGTATCCATGCGGACCGGCGGCAGTGGGAGGCGGGCTTCCGGCTGGCGACTGATACGACACCCGGATTGATCTGGTTCGGCCGAGCGGACGGTTCGGTCGAATTTCTGAACAGCCAATGGTGTGCCTACACCGGGCTCAGCATGGAGGAGGGGTTGGGCTGGAACTGGGTAAGCGTCATCCATCCGGAGGATCTCCCCGGCCTAATCGAACATTGGGGCGAGATCATCAAGTCGGCACGTCCAGACGAGCATGAAGCGCGGATGCGCCGGTTCGACGGCGCGTATCGATGGTTTTTATTGCGCTGCGCGCCGCTACTCGACGAGTCGGGCGCCGTGATTCGATGGTACGGCACGAATACGGACATCGAAGAGCGTAAACGCGTAGAGCAGGCGCTCAGTGCTTCAGAAAATGTATCGCGTGGCCAGGCCGAGGCACTCAAGAGCACGCTCGATGCACTGGCGATGGAACCCGTCGCCGACAAGTTGGTGGAACACGTGCTGCGCATCATCACCGAGCAATTCGGAGCTCATAGCATCAGCGTCTGGCGACGGGATCCCGCGACTGGAATGATAGGCATCGAGATAGCCTTCGAAGAGGGCCGGGTGGTAACCAGCGCCGATCCGCGGTTCGCCGGAATGGACAAGTGGCTGCCGATGGAAGAGCGCTGGCCTTGGCCGGAGGTCTTTCGTACGGGTAAGCCCAGCCTCATTGAAGACATCCGCACGGTCTCGGCATTTTCTCTGCGCGATCGTCTGCTGCCGATGGGCATTATCACTGTGTTGCTGGTGCCAATGTTCGTCGCTGGCCATCTTGAAGGGGCGATCGGTCTTCGCTTTGTCGAGAAACGGGTGTTTGGCACGGAGGAGATGGAACTTGCTCAGGCTTTGGCCAACCAAGTGATGCTGATGATCCAGTTCGCGCGCCTTTCCACTCAGACCCGCGAAACGGCCGTGATCGCGGAACGCAATCGCATCGCTCGCGACATACACGACACTCTTGCCCAAGGGCTGACGGGCGTGATCGTGCAGTTGGAAGCCGCCGAGGACGCAAACCTGCGGGGGCTTTCTGCGGAAGCTGGAGAGCATCTGGACCGCGCCCGCCGCCTGGCTCGCGAAAGTCTTAACGAAGCCCGGCGTTCAGTACACGCGTTGCGTCCGCAGGCATTGGCCGACAGCAATCTCAGCGGAGCGCTGGCGGAGTTATTCACGAAGATGACGGCAGGAACGAGCCTGAAACTGGATTTCGCGGTGCTTGGCGCACCACGATCACTGCCTCCCGATTCGGAAGAGAATCTGTTTCGTATCGGCCAGGAGATCCTTACGAACGCCTTGCGTCATGCACGGGCGAAACTGGTTGTCGCCAAGCTGATCTTTCTACCGGGAGAAGTCTGCCTTGATCTGACCGATGACGGACGCGGCTTTGATCCTTCGAGCAAGAATGATGGATACGGTTTGCTTGGAATCAGGGAGCGGGTCGAAAGAATAGGCGGTCGGCTCGTTGTTCAAAGCTCGCCAGCAAAGGGCACGGCCGTGCGCATCACCTTGCCATCGCAGAAGGCTTGAACGTCATGAGCATTGCTCCCGAAAACACGCCAGCCGCCAAGATCAGGGTTCTAATTGCTGACGACCACGTAACAGTGCGCGAAGGTCTGGCGTCAATTATCGGCCGTCAGCCGGACATGCTGGTTGTCGCGGAAGCCGCAACCGGCCGTGATGCCGTCGATTTTTGGCGGCAGCAGCATCCTGACGTCGTGCTGCTCGACCTGCGTATGCCGGTTCTCGACGGTGTCGCGGCAATGGGCGAAATCAGGCAGCAGGATCCTTTTGCGCGCGTTGTCGTTTTGACGACCTTCGACACGGACCATGAGATTTCCCGCGCCATCAAAGCCGGTGCCCGTGGCTACCTGCTGAAGGACGCTCAGCGGGAAGATCTACTCGACTGCATTCGCAAGGTTCATGCAGGCGAAATCTGTATCCCGTCGCTGCTGGTCGCAAAGCTTGCAGCTGCCGTCAGCAGCGAAGAACTCAGCGGCCGCGAGATGCACGTGCTGACGCTGCTGGCGCAAGGCAAGGGGAACAAGGAGATCGGCCTAAATCTGCACATCAGCGAAACGACTGTGAAGTCGCATTTACGCAGCATCTTCAACAAGCTCAATGTTCTAAGCCGGACCGAAGCGATCTCCGTCGCCAGCCGGCGGGGTCTGGTTCAGCTTTAGCAGATCACAGGCTCAAGGTCTTCTCGCGCTTCTGTCGGCGTCCCGGCTGCGCTTGCGGGCTTCGTTCGAAAGTATGAGTCGACGCCGGGCCATTGGAAGTATCGGAAATTCCACCGCTTCACCAATTTCGCGAGACCTCCGCGAAGTGCATCCTATCGGCATTGCAGGGACGTTGTGCTGCCGCGAGGGACAACCGGTGAACAGTCAAACGACCGATCGTTTAGGCGAAACGACGACGGGCTTCATGGCAGCCGCCGAGAAAAGGGTTGCGCACAGACAGATGCGATGCTTGACCGGCGTTAGTGTCGAAGTCGCCCACCTGCATGGTCCCGGTCGGCATCTGGAGGACCTAGGGTCAAACCGGCCGCGACTGACCGCGATCCTGGAGCAGATCGGCGGCCGCGCGGAAATGCTTCTGACGCCCTTCTGCCCGACCCAGTCCATGCCTCCCTCCGCGGGAGGGGCTGTCAGACATCTCACCTTCGTGCCAGCCGGGGTACCTCTCTGGCAGTTTACCCGACAGTGCCACTACATCCGCCGGCTGGTCGTCGATTTCGATCTTCCTGAACTGGCGGTACACTTCGGTGAAGCCTTCGAGTTTACATCCCGCCTTACGCCGCGTGTAATGTTCCACGACAACCGCCTCCTGGCTCTGGTTGAATTGCTGGCCGATGCCTGCATTCACACCCACCCAGATGATCGCCTCTATGGAGATAGCCTCGCCCTGGCGATATCGTACAATCTGTTCGGCTTGAGAGGGCAGGAGGAAAAACGGGGTAGACTTGCCCCCGCACGGCTCCGCCGAGTGACCGTGCTCATGGAGCAGAGTCTACCCAGAGCCATCCCTTTAAAGGACTTGGCCGATATGATCGGACTTTCCGAGGGCTATTTTGCTCGTGCTTTCAAGGCTTCTACAGGAATGTCGCCGCATCGCTGGTATCTTGCCGCGAAGATACGAGAAGCACAAAAAGCGCTGCTTCAAACAAGCGACGCGCTGGCTCAAGTGGCACTTGCCAACGGATTTGCCGATCAGAGCCATTTTACGCGTGCCTTCAGAACGATCACTGGCTACTCACCCGGGGCTTGGCGCAGGAGCCATCCGACACAGGAATCCGATTTTGCCGCTGCCTAAGGCGCGATACATCGCGCCTGGGCGTCCTAACTTGTTCGATCGCGTATCGATCAAACAATAAGGCCGCCCCGGTTAGACCGGGACGGTTATTGATTTATGATGAAAGTGTTTGCGGGGACGGCCAGCCACTGAAACCGACATTCGCTGGTCGTCAGGTTTTGATCGTGGCTGTGAAGTCTGAAATGGCGCAGATATTCGGAAGAAGTCACCGCTTCCTTGTTTGTCATTTCGGCAGACCAAAACGAGTGCTTACCGCGTTATCGCCGCATTCCGAGCTTCACCAATCGTCGTCCGCTAGCCTCAAGGGACTGCCCTCCCAATGAATGTTCGAGATGACCGAATTGAAGCCCGAAGAACGAACCCGCTGCGCGGGATGGGCGCGTGGGGTGAGGTAGAGATCACGAGCCGGACGTCGCGCTCGCATTGAGGGTGGTTCGGCAGCGGCAGAGCATCACGGGCTTCTTCAACAAGGAGCCTGACCATGCCCTATCCTGTTCTTGATGCACCTATCAGTCCACTTCGTCAGCGGCTGATCGACGACATGAACATGCGGCGTTTCTCACGGGAGACGCAGCGCAACTATCTGGGCGACATCGGACGCCTGGCGACGTTCCTCGGGCGTTCACCAGACACAGCGACCACCGACGACCTGCGCCGGTTCCAGATCGAGCAGCAGGACGACGGTGTTCCCGTGCCGAGGATGAACAGCATCGTGTCGGCGCTGCGCTTCTTCTTCACACATACGGTCGATCGTCCCGATCTGGCGACGGGCCTGCGCAAGAGCTACGAGCAGATGGAAGTGTTGAAAGGCATCGACTTCGAGATGGCCGCCGGCCAGAGATCGCGCTGATCGGCCCCTCGGGCTCGGGCAAGGCCACCTGCCTGCGCTGCCTGAGGAGCCGAGCGCCGGGAAATCCATCTCGATGGCGAAAGGATCGGCGTCAACCGCGGCCGGCCGATGAACGATCGCCGTTCGCCCCGCAACGCGCCGAAATGGGAATGGTCTTCCAGCTGTCCAATCTCTGGCCGCATCTTTCGGTGACGGAGAGCGTCGCGATCGCCGTGCGCAAGGTGCGCGGGCTTCCCGCCAGGGAAGCGAAGGAGCTGGCGCTGGAGATGCTCGCCAAGGTCCACATGACCCACCGCGTCCACGACGAACCAACCTCGGCGCTCGATCCGGAACTGGGTGCATGAGGTGCTGAAGCGGCCGGCAGGACGAACTTGCCGTCGACCTGCTTGAACTGGGCTCATTTCTCCTCCAGCCTCTTTCGAAACATCACCGAATGCGGCAATGATCGGTCCGAGGGACACGGAAAGAAAGAGTATCCCTGCCACGGGCGATACGCGGAAAGCTGTACTGTGACTCGCAGGTGTCACAGCTTTCCTACTCCGTTGTGCTGGCTTTTTTTCTGCGCCGATTGGTGTGCGACTGCGCGACGGCCACTTTCAACTCGGGTGTGATCTCCAACGGCGCGTTCCCATGTGGGTTCTGCAGCCCCTCGACGTGGACGGTCGGGAATGGGAGTTCGATGCCCTGCTCCTTGAAGACCTGGCGGAGACGTACATAGAATTTGCGTTTCATGTTGAAGGCGCCTCCCGGTCTGGTTGTGGCCTTGACCCTCAATACGATGCCGTACTCGCCGAACTCCTGTACGCCCTGCATTTTGATCGGTTCGAGCACCCAGTGTTTGAACTCGGGATCTTCCGCCAGTTCGAGCCCGATCCGCTTGATTAGCTTGCGGGCGACGTCGATATCGGTGTCATAGCCGACGGTGATATTGAATTTGTCGATAACCCAGTCACGGCTCTGGTTCTGAACTGCCCCGAGTTCACCGAAAGGTATCGTGAACAGCGGACCACGATGGTGGCGCAACTTCACCGAGCGCAGCGAAAAGCTTTCCACAGTACCCTTGTAATTGCCCGAGGAAATATATTCGCCGACACGAAACGCATCATCGAGCAGAAAAAACACGCCCGAAATGATGTCCTTGACGATGGTTTGTGCCCCAAAGCCCACCGCGACGCCGACGACGCCAGCGCCAGCGATCAGCGGGCCAATCTGGATACCCAGCGAGGCGAGCATCATAAGCACCGCCATCACTATGATCGATGCGAGCAGAATGTTCTGGAGGATAGGCAAGAGCGTGTGCAGCCGCGCCTGCTGCGGATCGAGGATCGGGACGTCCTCGTCGCCGATCACAGGGTGCGGTGTTTCGATGCCCAGCTTTCGTTCGATCAAAGCTTTGATGATCGACCAGCCGAAATCGGCTGCGAGGGCAATGACCACGACATTAATCAGGCCGCGCAATACGACCGTGGTCGTCGTATCGCTGTCCCGCATCGACTGCATGTCCAGGCCCCAGACACGCGCGAGAAAATAAGCCGCCGCCAGGATCAAGATCATCCGGACTCCGCGGTCGATGACAGCGATCGTCACCGCCGGGATCGTAGGCCGGCCAGCATCCTCCGAACCCGGCCGCAGGACGAAATTGACCCCGCGCTGCGTCAGCACGACCGCCAAAGGCAGGAAGAATGCGGCGAAGGTAAACCAGAATAATATATTGAGGCCGGCGATGCGCAGCAGGAACAGAACGACGAAATAAGCAGTCAATAGCCATGTCGCTGCCGTGTGGCCGCTTTGGTGCGCACCGTCTCGCTGTGTTCTTGGTCGACGCCAAACCGCAAGCAGCAAGAGCAACAGCAGTACGAAATCGGCGCCCGTTGACAGGACCAGCATTCCGTCCCGATCGATGCCGAGACCCGGCAAGAGGATAAACGCCGCGCCGAAGAAGGCGAAGACGCCGACGATCCGGGGTAGCCAATAGAACCAATGGTCGGCCGTTTCGTTGGTGATCGGCAAAGCACGAACCTCGACGGCGTTCTCGACTTTCATGAAGGAAGGGACGAGCATGGCTGCGAGGTACATGCGCACACCCGCCGTAACGACCGCAGCCATCAGAAATGTCAGCACGATCTCGCGGATAAGCATTGGCCAGTCGAACAACATGAACGCGCCGGCGCTGCCCAGCGCGAACGATACGATCAGCAGGCTGGAATAAAGCGTGCGGCCGCCAATCTTCTTGGCTCGCCCAATCGGCGTATCCTTCGACTGCGCGATGATCCAAAGACGAAACGGACGGGTGAGCCTGTACATTGCCCAGGTGAGCGCCACGCCGGCGGCGATGAAGATCGCAATCAGCATGAATACGCCGGCAGAGCCCTTGCTTGACATATCGTCCATGGTCTCCGTGCGAACGCGCGCGAACTGACCTGGCAGCAAGGGCACGGTTCGCGCAATTCTTTCGATATGATGCTTGATCCGATCGAGCGTCGAGGATGCCATCGTATTCATCTGGCCCGGTGCGGCCGCGGGGTCGGACGATATGTCGGCCGGCGAAGCTCCCGCCTCGGCAGGCGCTCCCGTCGGCCCGGAGCCCTGCTTTCGCTGTTCGGCCACCCAGGCCTTCACTGACGGATCGTCGAGAAGCTCGAACAGCTGTTTGACCTTTTCAGGCGGGACGGCCGCCGGCGCCTGTGCCTGTACCGGACCGGCCAACAAGAGGGCGATCCCAAGGACGAGCGGCCCGGCAATCACCGCCAGCAGTGCCGTCAGATCTCCGAAATGTCGTGCCGGGCGCGCCAGATACCCGGCTCCCAATCGTCGATTCATGAGTGGCATCGTGGTTTAACCTTCCCTCAAATCGGCAGGCAACGACGTCTATGTCCCCCATTACTCCTACCTTGAAGAAGCCGAAGTTGTGGTGCAAGACTTCATCGTTCCGAGCTAGACCGTTGCGCCGGGCACGTTTTTGACATTCGCCGACTCTTGCCGAAGAAAACGAAAGCTCGATAATCCAGGACAATGCTACCGCAGGCGGTGTGATACCGATGTTCGATGCCAAGAAAACCATCGGCGCAACGCTTGCCGGCATCCGGCGGAAGACCTACCAGGTACTGGATATAGTCGTGATGGATGATGGGTCGACGGACGGATCGGCGTCGATTGTGACGGCCTGCGCCGAGAAAGACCAACGCATCCTGTTCCACCTTCGAACTAGGCGCGGGTAGGACGGCGTGGCGTCTAATCCTTTGGTTTCAATCGTGGTTCCTGCGCACAACGCGGAGGTAACGCTGGCGCGCGCGCTCGATTGCCTTCTCGATCAGGAAATAGTGGATTGGGAGGCGATCATCGTCGACGACGCCTCCACGGACCGCACCCCCGCTATCATTGCCGGTTATGTGGAGCACGATGCCCGATTTCGGGCGTTGAGGTCTTGCGCGTATAGCGCCGCCGGCGCGCGCAACAGCGGGATTTCGACAGCGCGCGGCCAATGGCTCATGTTTCTGGACGCGGACGATTGGGTGGATGCCAGCTTCCTTGCGAAAATGCTGGCCGCATTGAAAACCACGCCCGATGCAGTGGCCGCCTATTGCGGTTCTCGGCGCGTGATGCCCGATGGCGAACTCACCCCGTCGAGCATCTCAACTGAGGTTGCGATCCAGCCCTTCGAAACTTTCGCCCGCCGGTGTGCCATTCGCACTGACGCGCTGCTGGTCGACCGGGAGACAATTGTCGAGTTGGGCGGTTTCGATGTGTCGCTGCGCACCTGCGAGGACTGGGATCTGTGGCAGCGCCTCGCACGTCTAGGCAAACGTTGGGTGATGGTCGACGAGCCGCTCGCTTTCTATAGCGTCAGCCCCAACTCGCTCTCCCGCAATTCGACGCAGATGCTGGCAGATGCGGAAATCGTGATCGCCCGCGGCTTTTCTCCTGATCCCAGGGTCAAACACCCAGCATCGGCTCACGCCAATGGAGCGATCGAGGCGAACGGCCGCACCGCTTCCCAGGCACTCGCGTGGTTCGCACTGTGGAACGCCGCGTCGGATTGCGGCCGCGGCTCGCACTCGATCAACCCGCAGTCCCTGCGCGCGCTCCCGGCAGGACGTAAGTGGGCGCGTGAGATCGCCAAGGTGGTCTTCGATGGCCTTTTGGCGGGAAGCCTATCGGTGCCAACGCAACTGGCTGCCAGATGGGACAGGTTCGGCGGCTCTCTCACCGAGCTGATCATCGAACTCGGCAAGATCTGGGGCGATCCCGCAGCGGGTCGCCGCGTCCAGTATCACCTTGAGCAAATGCTTCTCGACTTCGACGATCTTGCCGCGCCGCGCAGACTGGCACGGACACTCGGAATTCGCGTGGACGCTCGAAATCCGATCTCGATAGAATTGCCGGAAGGAATCGACCAAATTTATGCCTATCTGATGGTGGACGGCCGGATCGAGGCCCGCGTGCAGTTCGGCGCGCTCGGGAAAGTGACAAGGAGCCATTGGATTAAGCTGGCCTCGCAGAGCGGCGTTGCCGACGATTCAAACCTGTCTGCAGCCGAGGCGTCGTTGCCCATGGCGGAGCATCCGTCTGATCCGGACAGCCACTTCGGCGAACTCGCCCGATTGGTCGCTGAAGCGCAGGGGCTGGTTCGGTCGAGCGCCGAAATTACAGAGCCTCTTGCAGTGCCGCGCCGTCCACGGGCCGCGGATGACCACGACAATGATCGCACGTCTTTCTGGAATCGTTATTTCGCGACGGAGGACCCCTGGAACTACAGTTCACCCTATGAGCAGGAAAAATATGAGCGGCAGCTCGAAATTCTGCCTGCCGGTCCTATCGGACGGGCGCTTGAGCTGGCCTGCGCGGAGGGCCACTTCACGCGGCAGCTGGCGCCGCGAGTGGGCCATTTGACCGCAACTGACATCTCCGCCATAGCCATCGGGCGGGCGCGCGCGCGATGCAGCGATCAGCCGAATGTTGAATTCGGTGTGCTGGATTTCTCGGCGGACACGCTGCCAGGTGGGATGGATCTGATCGTCTGTTCGGAAGTGCTCTACTACCTGGATGATCTCGCCGAGTTGCGGCGTATCGCCAAGAAATTTGTTGAGGCGTTGGCGCCTGGCGGCAGTTTCATCAGCGCACACGCATTCGTACTCCGTGACAATGTTGAAAGGACGGGCTTCGACTGGAACACTTTCGGCGCACAAGCGATCTCAGAGACGCTGGCAGCGACTGAAGGCCTCGTCCTCGAGCAATCGATCCAGACCGAGCTCTATCGCATAGACCGCTTCCACCGCCTGTCACCAGACGACGTGGCGACGGAACCGATGATTGATCATGTGCCGATCCGCGCACCGATCGGTATTGGGGTCGCGCGAAATATCGTTTGGGGCGGGGCACGGGCCTTGCGCCGCGACGTCGCACGTAGCGAGCGGCGGCAGCGTATCCCTGTCCTTATGTATCACAGCGTCGCCGATGATGGTCCGGCCGCGCTCGCCCGTTTTCGGTGCACGCCCGCCGCATTCGAAGGCCAGATGGCATGGCTGCGTTCCAATGGCTTTCACGCGATTATGTCCGAGCAGCTGGAATGGTCCATTGCCAACCGCCACCCTTTCGTTGGCCGTCCAGTGCTCATCACTTTCGATGACGGCTTCCAGAACTTTGCCGACCATGCCTGGCCGACCTTGCGCAAGAACGACCTGACCGCGGAAGTATTCCTGGTGACGGACTTGGTGGGCAAAAGTGCCCAGTGGGACGCCCACAGTGGTCCGCCGACGCAGCTTATGGACGCCGGGATGGTGCGACGCCTCGCCGGCGAAGGTGCGTTCTTCGGAAGCCATCTGGCGACGCATCGCGCGATCGATGGTCTGTCGAGTTCTGACTTGGCCGCCGAGCTCCTGCGTTCTCGTATGTTCATCGAACGGTGGACCGGTCGTCCAACCACGACGTTCGCGGCACCCTTCTCTGTCACCGACCGACGGCTTGGCCGGCTGGCCAAAGAGTGCGGCTATCGGATCGGCTTCGGCGGCAAACACGGGCCGGCGGACCTCGATTGCGACCCCATCGACCTTCCGCGCATCGAGGTTCGCGGGGATCGCTCGCTCGACGACTTTGTTGCCACTGTCGAGGCCGTACTCGAATGAACGGTGAACAAACCTCTTCTGCTTTTTTGTCGGTGTCCGCCGACTACCTTGGTCGCAAGTCTATTGGGCGACCTGGGACACGGCTGACATCAGCTCCTGCGGGTTCGGCGCCCCAAACATGTATCGCCCACCCTCTGGGACTTCAGTGAAGCTCCAACGGACGACCCCCTGCCGGTCGAGCAGGAATTGACCGATCAGTTGTCCGTGTCCCGTTGCCATCATCTGCTCGTCGGCCTCGGTCACTTCGTAATGGTCCTTCTTGTCGAGGAATTCGCTGGCCGCAAAAGGATCCATGGGAGCGGGCAACTCGCCTGGTATGTGGACCCGCATATCCTTTGCCGCTGCCATCGAGACCTTGTACGGCCAGTTTGTCTCGTCTTGGGTGAATTCGAGATTGGGCAGTCCAAAAGCACGATGTGAAGCGCGTTCGGGGTCGGAAGCCGCAAGCAGATTCGGCATCGGGTGGTAGCGGAAATAGAGACGCGCCCGCTCAATCGGCGTGTTGACCACCGTCAGGCTTTCCACCCCCTTTTCGCGCAGTTCCGGATCAAGCCGCGCCTGGGCTGCGATATGGCGCCGGCAGAACGCACAATGGAGACCTCGAAACAGACCGACCAGCACCGGTTTTTGTCCGCGGAAGTCGTCAAGCGCGATCTTGCCTTCCTGGGTGATGGCGTCGAGCACCACGTTCGGCGCACGATCGCCCGGTTGAAGCGGTACCAAGTCAATACGCGCGGACATTTTTCAACCTCCCACCCGGCTAATCGAGAAAAGGCAGCACCACAAGCGCTTCCGGGTCGAGCCCGTGCTGGGCGCATATTCCCTGCGCCAGGGAAAAGTAGCGTTCAGCCTCGGCCAGATTGTCGAGGTCGAGATTAAGCGTTGCAAGGCCATCATAGCACGGAAACAGCAGTTGGGGCTCACTCGTTTCGCGCGCTACGTCCAGTGCTTCTTGGAACAAGCCAACCGCCAGTTCCGGACGACCGTTGCACTGGTGGATCTGCCCAAGCACGATCAACGGCACCGGCAGGTGCTCGCGCTGGTCGAGCGCCCGGTCGATCTCGATGGCTTTCTCGGCAGCAGGCACGCCCTCCGTTGGGCAGCGATCCGTGAAAGTGCAACAAGCAACCGCCAGGTTGGCGAGGAGGCGCGCCTGGAAGCCCAAATCACCAATATGGCGCGCCACTTCAAGACCGCGGCGACAGACCTTTATGGCCTGTGCCGGATCGATGGTCGTGTAGAGCACGCCGAGATTGGTGTAGCCGCGGCAGGCCGCGCCCAGCAGACCGGCGGCTTCGGCCAATTCGATGCTGCGCTCAATCTGACGCACGGCTTCATGGTCTCGCCCAAGGCGAGCCAGCGCAACAGCCTTGGTATTGAGTGCCTCGGCGGTCACAAGAGTGGCATCACGCCCCATCTCTGAGGCATGCTCGGCTGTCAGAGTACGTACGCAATCCAGCGCCGCGTCTGCCCATTTTGCCGCGAGAGCGTGATCTCCGCCACGAAACGCCTGTCGGCCACGTTCTTGCCAGAGATGCGCCTGCTCGACCGGGGCATCCGCGCCATCGAGAAGCGCTGCCGCTTCGGCATAACGGGATTCTGCGTTGTCCCGCTTGCCGACGTCCCAGAACAGCCGACCGATCTTGCGCAAAACTCGCGCCGAAGCGACGCGATCGCCCGACTCGCGATATGCCTGCAAGACCGTCTCGTAGTGCTGGTGCGCGATCTCGCGGCGGCCTAGCGGACCGCTCAAATCGGCAATGCGCTCTGCAATTGCCAGTTTGAGCGGTGTTTGCCCGACCGCGTCCAACGCAGTCATGGCTCGCTCGTAGAAACGAAGGGCGTCGTCGTTGGCATATATCATGCGAGCGCGATCGCCCGCCGCCTGCAGGTATTGCGCGCCCCTTTCCCGCTCGGCGCTCTGTGCGAAATGATGGCCGAGCACGGTCAAATCCTCGAGCCGTTCCGGCTTGTCGCCGCACAGTTGCTCCAAGGCGGCACCGATCCGCCCGTGGATGTCGGTCCGGCGTTGCAGGAGCAGATTCTGATAGATCACGTCCTGCAGCAATGTTTGCGTAAAGCGGTAGCTTTGCGATGAGACCGAACCTGATCCGGCAACTTCCTCGATGATTTCCGCATCGCAAAGCAGTTCGCAGCCGGCTTCCAGGCGGCCTGGGTCGGCTGTCACGGCTCTTAGAAGTGTGGCATCGAAGCGCGGGCCGATTACCGCTGCTTCCTGGGCCAACCGTCGCACCTCTTGGGGCAACCGGTCGACGCGGGCAAGCAACATTGCCTGGATAGTGGCGGGAATGCCGGTTGCGACTTCGCCTGCCACCGTCCGCCATCGCTGGCCCTCGCGCACCAGAATACCGCGATCGATAAGGCCGCGAACAATCTCCTCTATGAAAAGCGGGTTGCCGCCCGCGCGCTCGAGGATCTGGTCGGGAAGCCCTCCTGCGGTGTTTACCCAGCTCTCGCCGAAAAGCGCCGCCAGCAGGCTACGACCGTCATCACCGTTGAGCGGCGAAAGCCTGAGCGCCGTGTGACTGACTCGACTTGAGTCGAGCTGGTCGTTGTGCGGCGCCGGACGATGCGTGACCAGCAACATCAACCGCGTGCGTTCCAACCTGTCCATCACGAAACGCAGTGCCTCGAGCGACACGGCGTCGGCCCAGTGGAGGTCTTCGACGACAATCAACAGCGGCGACAACGCAAGCCGCCGTTCGATGATCGTGCGGACCGCGTAGAGAATTTGCCGCCGCAGTTGCTCGGGCTCGACATACTGCAAGGTGGCGTCGGGGTCGCCAAGCCCAAGCACATGGTAGAGCAAAGGCATCAGCCGCTTCACCTCCTCGCCCTGCAGGCCGAGATCGGTAAGCAAGTCTGCGAGCTTGCCCCGCATTTCCTCCCCACTGTCGTTTTGCATCATCCCGGCAGCGCTGCGCACCACTGCACCCAAAGCGCCGAATGATTGTTCGCCAAGCGGCGAGCACGTGGCCTGCCGCACGGCGACGTTGCGAAAACGATCCTCGTCGCCGACGCGGGCGACGAACTCCCTCACCAGCCGCGATTTCCCGATACCGGCTTCTCCGACGAGGCGGACAAGCTGGGCCGAGCCGCCGCACGCCTGATCAAGGCTGGCCAGCATTCTATTGAGCTCCGCACCGCGGCCTATTATCGGCGCGCTGAGGCCGAGCGCCTCGAGCCCGCGCGCTGCACGCGGCGCCGCAAGCGGTCCATCCAGTCGGTGGACGAGCACGCTGCCAGCCTTGCCGCGAAGCACGACATCACCCAGCGACTCGTAAGCAAAGGCATGCCGGGTCAGCCTGTGAGTGAGCTCGCCAACCAGCACCTCACCCGGTGCGGCCAGCGATTGCAGGCGTTGCGCCGTATTCACCGTATCGCCGGTTACCGAATAGGATTTGGCGGTACCGATGCCCAATCCCCCAGTAACGACCGGACCAGTGTTTATGCCGATGTGAAGCAACAGAGGCGAGCCGGAGTGGAAGGTGCTTTCGCCGAGCCGTGCCGTCCGGGCCATCATGTCGAGAGCGGCGCGAAGCGCACGTTCCGGATCGTCCTCATGCGCGACCGGTGCACCGAACAAGGCAAGCAGTGCATCGCCGATGAACTTGTCGACAAAACCACCAAAGTTTCGCACTGCCGCTGTCAATTCCTTGAATAGTTCGTTCTGCAGCGTTTGCATGACCTCTGGGTCGAGCTGCTCGCTGAGTGTGGTGAAGCCGCAAAGGTCGGCGAACAAGACCGTTACCGTCCTGCGATCGGCGTCAGAGACGGCATGCAGCCCGTCTTCGCTTTCGATGTTTGCAAGCAGCGACGGAGTTCGAGAAGGCGGAACAATGGTCCGGCTTGGTGTCGGAGCAGGCGGTTCGACGGCTTTTGTTGGCGCACCGACGCTTGTCCCACATTTCGGACAGAACTCGAAATCAGGTGCGCAGACGTAGCCACAACTGGAGCATGGCACGGGCTGGCGCCTGCCACACCTCGGACAGAAAGCATAACCGCCCTCAACCTCGAAACCGCAGCCCGCGCAGTCCATCGAACCAGACCTCACCAGGGGCCGTGACGGCGTGATCTAGCTACGCACTTCACGGCCGGGTATTCACACAAGGATGAACCGATAGCCGTCGACCAGCAAGCGGCAACGCAAATGGGCATCGAGCGATCAGTGTGGGTACTGTGGCAGAGCGCTGTCGATTCGGGCGGCTGCGTGGCCGTCGCTTGCGAAAGTTCCCTCTTACCCTCCGTCTTCCTGCTATCCTGGAGATGAGGAGACGACCCATGAGCGAGAATCGTAAGCTAGCGGCAATCCTGGCTGCCGATGTGGTCGGATACAGCCGGCTCGCGAGCGCGGACGAAGATCGTACTTTGGCGAGGTTGCGGGCGCTGCGTAGCGACCTGATCGATCCGACCATCGAAGTGCACCACGGGCGGGTGATCAAACGCACCGGGGATGGGGCGCTGGTTGAGTTCCGCAGTGTGGTGGATGCCGTGCGCTGCGCCGTGGAGGTTCAGAATGGTATGGTCGAGCGCAATGCCGGCGTGCCGCAGGACCGCCGCATCGAGTTCAGGATCGGCATCCATCTGGGCGATGTGGTCGAAGAGAGCGACGGCGACCTGATGGGCGACGGCGTCAACATCGCCTCGCGTTTGGAGGGCGTCGCGGCGCCCGGTGCCATCTGCCTGTCCGAGGATGCCTATCGCCAGGTCAAGGCGAGGCTCGACCTCTCGGTCAGCGATCTCGGCAGCACACAGCTCAAGAACATCGCCGAGCCGATCCGGGGCTATTCGCTGCAAGTCGGCGCCGGGACCAAGGCGGCCGCGACCCCGGAAACCGCGCCGAGCCGGCCCGCGACGGCAGCGCCGCCGAAATTGTCGATCGCCGTCCTGCCGTTCGCCAACATGAGCGGTGACGCCGAACAGGATTACTTCGCCGACGGCATCTCTGAAGACATCATCACGGCGCTGTCCAAACTGTCGCAGCTCTTCGTCATCGCACGCAATTCGTCGTTCACCTTCAAGGGCCAGAACGTCCAGGTGCAGGAGGTGGGCTCGAAGCTCGGCGTGCGGCATGTACTTGAGGGCAGCGTACGCAAGTCGGGGAACAGGGTGCGCATCACCGCGCAGCTCATCGATGCAGCCTCCGGCGGCCATCTTTGGGCCGAGCGGTTCGATCGCGACCTGACCGACATATTCGCCGTGCAGGACGACGTGACGCAGCAGATCGTCGGTGCGTTGGCGCTCAATCTGACTGAGGGCGACCGTCAGCGGCTGGCGCCCGAGTATGCGCGCAACACGGAGGCGTATGACTATTTCCTACGGGGCCGAGAGCTGTGGCACCGCCTGACGAAGGAGACGAACGTCGCAGCCCGCGACCTTTTGCAACGTGCCATCGAACTTGATCCGAAATTTGCCTCTGCCCACGCCTTCCTCGCCCTCACGCACGGGCTCGATTACCTGAACAGGTGGAGTGGGTCGCCGCCGGAATCGATGGCGCAAGCGGAAGAGGCTGCGACGCGAGCGGTAACGCTGGATGAGAGCGATCCCTGGGCGCACTGGGCGTTGGCTATCGTCAAGCTGTATACACGACGGCACGATAAGGCCATCAACGAGGCCAAGCACGCGATAGCCCTCAATCCGAACTTCGCCGAAGGGCACGTGATCCTCGGCGAGGCGCTGCACTATTCGGGCAGGTCCGAAGAGGCGCTCGAGAGTTTCGCCCGGGGCAAGACCTTGAATCCATACTTTCCGGATGTGCTTCTGCATTTCCAGGCTTTGGCGTCGTTTCAACTCGGAAGGTACGAAGAGGCCGTTGACCTCTTGCTGCAACGGCTGGCTCGCAACGCTGCCACCGATGTCTCGCGCGCGCTTCTGGCCGCCAGCTACGGCCATCTGGGCCGTTTCGACGAGGCCCGTGGGGCATGGCAGGAGGTGCTGCGCGTCAATCCGGACTATTCGCTGGACTACCGACGCAAAGTCTTGCCCTACAAGAACCCTGCCGATTTCGAACTCGTCGTAGACGGGCTCCGCAAGGCCGGTATCGTGCAATGACAGGTGAGGCCAAGTCAGGTCAGGCCTGAACTGCGGCCGATCGCGATGGACCCTCGTGACCGTTTCGTTTTTCCGTTTGACTGCTGCTAACCCTCAAGGAAGCGGCCGGATCGGACGCCAGAGGCTCACCGATAGATCGCCGTCGCTTGCGGTTGCACCCTAGAAAAACAGCCTGAGATAAGGGCTGAGTGAGGCTCAGGTCGCCTTGATCTCTGCCTGGCCGATCTTGCGCCACCGGGCGTCTTCGCGAACGAGTTTCAGGTCGTCGGTCGTCTCGGCAAATGTCCGCAAACGATATTGCCGGAGCAGTTCCGGGAAGAGCGCCCCCTCGGGTAGGCCGGCAAGCTGCTCGCGGACCGAGATCTTTTCATCGATGACCCGCATTCCCCAGGCATTTTCCCGAACCTGCAGCTCCGCAGCCAGATCGCGCTCTTCCGGCGCGTTTTCGTCTAGCGCAGCCAGCAGGATCGAGTGGAAAAGCGCTACATAGCCAATCTGTCTCAATCCGCCCACAACCCGCACGCGCGGCAATATGGCAAGAACGAGGAACATCAGGAACAAGTTCGGCAGCAGCACGCCGTCCAGCAGCGCCTGCTTGAGATACGGCCGCTCGAACGGGATGGAAAGACCATGCGGCCTGTCGGGCTCGATCAGGTGCCCGTTCTCGAGGACGAGCTTGCGCACGCGCTCCTCGCGGATGCCCCAGAAATAGGCCGTGGTATTGGGCAGGAATCTGCCAAATGGGCTCGATGCGGCCTCTTGCAAGGCACGTTCGAGACGCTGGCGCCTTGCGGGCTCAACGAGCAGCCTGGACAGAAGGCTGTCGTCATGTTCCAGATGCCGAGCCATGGCAGCCGCGGCGAGCCGATCATCAATGAAAACCGGCAGGGCCATGCCGGATCGATCCCAATTGGCGACCAGATCCTGGTTGAAGGCTGTCAGCGCATCGGCAGCGGTTCCAAACACCTTGTCTTGACTGGCAAGCAGTGTGCCCAGCCAGCGGCTGGCATCCGTTTCATCGCCCACCGCTTCGAGCGCGCGCTTGTTGAGGGAGACGGGACCGGCCACGCAGACACTTTTGCGGCACAGTTTGTGGCGCCCCATGCCGAACAGGTTGATCTTGTCGTCCCCGACATCCAGCCATCCCGGCCCCTCCCGGCTAATTGTTTCCATGGTCATCGTCGTTCCCATGAAGCCGAAGAAGGCCGACAGCCCGTTTTCGACCGCGCCGAGCCAAGCAATCAGGAGGGCATCGAAGGTGATCCGGTCCATCAGAAGCAGGCAGTGCAGGCCGGACTGAATCACCGGTCTGTGCTCGAACTCTTCGAGGGCCTTGCCGATCTCCTCAGGCTGCATAATCACACCGAGGCGCTGATGCAGGACTTCGCGCAGGATCGAGCGGGCAGCGATCGCGGGGCCGGATGTAGGCCTTGCCACCGGCCGCCACAGATGGCAGGCGTAGTCGGAAACCGGTGCATTCCAGTTCTGCTCGATGTCACGCACGACTTCCGGGCAGAGCGGCGACAGCAAAGCCAGAGGTTCCACCGGAGGCGTAGGAGATGGATCAAAGACGGCGGTCATTGGTCCCGTCTAGCCGCTTGCAGTGCAAACGCCAAGGAGACCAGACTTGCTGGATGCGGCCAGCCCAGATCGTCAATTCGATCAAATGGTGTGAGACGAAATTGACCGTATCCTATGGAGTTCTCCATGAGCAATCACCTGTTCGCCGACCCGGCACGAATTGTCAGATTGGCTAAACAGCTAAGGCTAAACAGGATCTTAGAACCGCAGCCGGGCCATGCTCAGGAGGTCGTGGTACTGCCCGTCAGTAAAACCGGCCTTCACATGCCGACCTTCGACCACGAAGCCGTGGCTTGTGTAGAGACGGAGGGCCGGTTCGTTGTCGGCATAGACGGTCAATTCGACTCGCTTCAGGGCCCGCCAGTTGTCGGCCACGTCAAGCAGCGCGTCAAGGATGGCAGAGCCAATGCCCTTGCCAACAAAGGCATCGTCAAGGCCGATATTGATCTCGCCGATATGCGAACGGCGCGGCGAACCCTGCACGACCAAGCTGCCATGGCCGACGACCTTGCCGTCCAACTCCGCAACGATCCAAGTGGTTTCCTGGCCGGCCTTGGCGATGCGCCGCTCCACCTGCTCCACCATCTCGAAAGGCATTCTGAACGTGCCCCGGCGGAAGCCCGGCATGTTGAAGATAGCGCAAAGTGCCTCCGCATCGCTTGGCCGGACAGATCGGAGCTGCGGCTGGATTTTGTTGGAGGATGGCGAGGTCGTGCTGGTCATGGCGTTCCCGGCGAAGGCAATCGGCCCTGCACGATGCACCGGACCTCACCTGGAAATCCAGCCGTGTCTGCAAGCTATGATGCCGATTGCGAGCTAAAATACCGGGAGGCGGCGTAGAGTTTGAAGACGCCGCTGATGCCGATCCAGCCGAAAAGAGCGAGCCAGCACAACGTCCCGGTCGCCGTCCAGTCGATCCGGTGCACCGCAGCGTCGGTGATGACGAGGCCAAGGATGGCAAGCAGGCCAACCAAAAACTGCGCCAGGCCGAGCACCACCAGCTCCTCGCGCGGCGCGCTTCTCCAGGCGAGAAATATGCCCCCCGCGCCGGCGAGGAAGATGGCGCTGTAGACCTGCGCGTGGAAGGCATCGATCGGCCATGGCCAGAAGCTACTGAATGTCAGGGGAAACACCAACAGGCCGATGCCATAGAATCCGAGGATCGCCAATTCCACCGGCATGTAGCCGCGCCATGCCGGGTTTAAGGTGACGCCCTTTGCAGAAGGACGATCCCAGGCCTGCCACAGGAACAGCCCCGATACTGCGACCGAGCCAAGATAGACCAAAAACCACAGCCACGGCGCTTTGCGCTCGAAGTTGAAATAGCCGAGATTGATGAACGAAGCCGCCGACACGATGACGGTGAAGATGAAGGCCATGACCAGCACGAGTCTGCCGGGCGACCAGCGGTTCCAGAACAGCAGCGCCGCCATAACGACCATTTCGGCGGTGTAGAAGCCGCCGAGGAAGCGGGCATTGAACGGCGTCACGGCCCAAGGCCACCGAGGCTTGACCAGCACAGGCGCGAAAAACAGGCCCGCGCCCACGATCAGGACGATGATGACGGCCACCGAAAAAAGGCGCAGGGCCGTGGGAAATGGCGGGTCGTCGTATGTCGGCATGGGAGAGACTCCCCAGGGTGAATGCCCGTGGACTATCATAGTGCCGCTTGCGACCGGTGAAAATCGGCCGATTGGAAAGGACTTGTCTATTCGAATAGCCGCACGGCCCGTTTCGAAGTAAAATGCGGCGCTCGGACCAAAAAGCGATCCGGTCAACATGCCTCGGGCGCATTTTCCGGAGCCTGCACGATGAACGAAGCTCAGGACCTGTTCTCGCTTCTGCGGCAATCGGCAGATGTCGATCCTCTGGCAATCGACGTGATCAAGCGGATCATCGCCGAGGGCGAGGACCGCGAACTTTGCCGCATCAATGTTCTAGCCTTCGCCAGCAAGCATGGCCTCGACGAGGAGCGCACCATAGGCGCCTTTCTCCATGCGGCGCGGGTCGGCATCTTCGACATTTCGTGGAATGTTCTGTGCCCCGGCTGTGGCGGCGTGCTCGACACCAACGCCACGCTGAAAACGGTGCAGAAGGACGAATACACCTGCACGCTGTGCGCCGAGGGTTATTCACCGACCCTCGACGAGATGGTCGAGGTGACGTTCACCGTCAGTCCCCGCATACGCAGGATCGCCGCCCACAATCCGCATGAGCTGCCGTTGATGGAGTATTTCCGGCAGATCTACTGGGCGTCCGGCGTCGATCTGCCGGATGAAGACTTCGCGAAAAGGATGGAAGAGATCTCGCTGGAGGACATCGAGCTTGCGCCCGGTGAAAAGGCGGTTCTGACCGTACAGCTTCCGTCCGATTTCATCATCGTCTTCGAGCCGGTTACCCATTCGGTGCAGTTCATCGACGTGAAGGGTGAGCCGACAAAGGAGCGCCGAAGCCTTTCGTTGGTCTTCGACCGCGACCATGTCCAGAGCCAGACGCTGGAGATGCAACCCGGGCCGTTGCGCATTTCGCTGGAGAACAGGACCGACACACGCGTGCTGCCGACGGTTTTCATCGCCAGTCAGGGCTTGCACGATCTGCTGGGCAGGCGCCGGCCCTTCCTCACAGCCAAGCGCCTGCTCACCAATCAGACGTTCCGCGATCTCTATCGCACGGATACGCTCGACATCAACCAGCGCCTGAAGATCACCAGCCTGACCTTCCTGTTCACCGACCTGCGCGGATCGACCGCGCTTTACGAGCGGGTGGGCGATCTTTCGGCCTTCGATCTCGTGCGCGCGCATTTTCAGGTTCTGCACGAGATCGTCGCGGCGGAGGCTGGCGCGGTGGTGAAGACGATCGGCGATGCGGTGATGGCGACCTTCGCGACGCCTGATCGTGCGATTGCCGCGGCCCTCAGGATGCGCGATGCCATGCGTGCGCTCAACGACGAGAGCGGGCGCGAGGATCTGCTGCTCAAGATCGGAATCCATTCCGGCCCCTGCATCGCCGTGTCTATGAACGAGCGGCAGGACTATTTCGGCCAGACGGTCAACATCGCTTCGCGAGTCCAGAACCTTGCCAACGCACAGGCGATCTTCGCCACTCGCGCGGTGGTTGACGACAATCTCACCGCCGATCTGTTGCGCAGGAAATCGCTGAAGCCGGAACCCCACGAGGTCTCGCTGCGCGGCATTGAGCGAGAGATAGCAGTATATACGATCCCCTGAAGACTCGGTCGTCCCGGTCCCTTACACGCGCCTGCAGATAAAGTAACGATCGGCAGGCACCGAAGGCGGCAGCGGGAGGCGTTGCAACTGCGGGTGATCGAGCGGCGTGCCGCTGACCACGATGCCGCCGACGCGAAGCAGGCCCGCGGTCAGATCGGGAAGCCAGGTAGCGGTCACTGCGTCGCGATCTTCATAGCCGGTGCCGATGTCGGCATGAACAAGAGCGGCGTCGATGCCAATGAACCTGATCGCCGTCTCACGTATTTCGCCGAGCACCAGGTTTTCGGCTTCGGGAATTGAGCTGGAGTGTGCGGCCAGTGCGCGGTCGAACGCCACGATCCGGCGTCCGGGCAGGCGCTCGCGCAGATGGTGGAACGTGCGGCCATTGCCGAGGCCGAGCTCGAGGATGGGGCCCTCGATCTTCGCCACCTCCGCGCAGACCTGATCGAGAATGTCGCGCTGTGCCGTCAGCCTGCGGATGAAACTCTCGAGGCGACTCATATGCGATTGTATGTCCTGAACCAGCAGCCCCGATCGAGGCTTGCCGCATATAGAGGCGAATGACGAACCCTGCAATAACGCACCGGCCGCCGACAAGCGTCATTCCGGGTGGAGCCGTCGGCAGGCCGCGCGGCGGAATACAACGATGTCACTTGTAGGGGTCTGCGGCGTCCCGCAGGCCGTCGCCGAGGAAGTTGAACGCCAGGATGACGAGAATGACGGGGAGGATCGGCAAAAGCAGCCATGGATAGAACGCGATCACGCTAACGCTGCGCGCCTCGGTGAGCAGGATGCCCCAGCTGGTTATCGGCGCCCTCAGGCCGAGCCCGAGGAAGCTCAGCGCCGTCTCGCCCAGGATCATGCCGGGTATGGAGATCGTCGCCGTCGCGATCAGATGCGACATGAAGCCGGGAATGAGGTGCCGCCGGATAATGCGGCTGCTGCTGGCGCCCATCAATTGCGCGGCCAGAACGTAATCCTCCTCGCGCAAGGCTAGAAGCTTTGAACGCACGGCCCGCGCCAGCCCGGTCCAGTGGAGCAGCCCGAGGATGACGGTGATGCCGAAATAGATCAGGATCGGACTCCAGGTTATCGGCATGATCGCCGCCAGAGCCAGCCATAACGGAATGCTGGGGATAGATTGCAGAACTTCGATTATCCGTTGAACGATCAGGTCGAACATACCGCCATGATAGCCGGCCAGCCCGCCGATGACGATGCCGAGCAGGAAGCTGAAACCGATGCCGACAAGGCCGATCGTCAGTGAAATGCGCGCGCCATAGATGATGCGCGAGAGCACATCGCGCCCCAGCCTGTCGGTGCCGGCCAGAAAGAGCTGGCCGTTTTCGGCAGGGCAGACAAGATGCCTGTCACCTTCGATCAGACCCCAGAATAGGTAGCTGTCGCCCTTGCAGAAGAAACGGATCCGCTGAACGTCATCCTGCTTGTCCATATAGTTCCGCTTGAGCGTGTCCATATCCAGCGTCATCTCGCGGCCATACACGAACGGCCCGACAAACTGGCCGTTGTGGAACAGGTGCACCCACTGCGGCGGCGAATAGATGTAGTCCATGTTGCGCGTGTGCAGATTGTAGGGCGCCAGGAACTCGCAGATCAGTATCCCAAGATAAAGCGCTGCCAGGAATATGCCGGATATGAGGGCAAGCCGGTGCCGTCGGAATTTCCACCACATCAGCCGCAACTGCGACGCCTGGAAGACTTTCGACTGCTCAGGCGTCATCGCCTCGACCGACTGCAGGTCAAAGGGCGCAATGGAAACGTAGTGTTGTAGTGGAGCACCCGGAGCGGGCAGCGGCGATTGCGTATTCATTTGGTGCTCCCGCCCTGCAAACGAATTCGCGGATCAAGCAGCGCCAGCGCGAGGTCGGAAATCAGGACGCCGATGACCGTAAGGAAGGCGAGGAACATCAGGAACGACCCTGCCAGATACATGTCCTGGCTTTGCAGCGCCTTGATCAGCATCGGCCCGGTCGTTTCCAAAGACAGCACGATCGCCGTGATTTCGGCGCCGGAAATGATGGCCGGCAGAATAGAGCCGATGTCTGAAATGAAGAAATTGAGCGCCATGCGCAGCGGATATTTGACCAGCGCCTTGAAGGGATGAAGGCCTTTGGCGCGCGCGGTCACGACATATTGCTTGTGTAGCTCATCGAGCAGATTGGCGCGCAGCCGCCGGATCATGCTTGCCGTGCCACCGGTGCCGATGATCAAGACCGGGATCCAGAGATGGGCGAGGATCGACTTCGCCTTGGCCCAGCTCATCGGCTCGCCGAGATATTGCTGGTCCATGAGATGGCCGATGGACGTGCCGAACCAGATGTTGGCGAAATACATCAGGATCAGCGCCAGCATGAAATTCGGAATGGCAAGGCCGAGAAGGCCGAAGAAAGTCAGGCCGTAGTCGCCCCAGCTGTATTGATGGGTGGCTGAGTACATGCCGATCGGAAAGGCGATGAGCCAGGTGAAGATGATCGTGACGAAGGAAACCAGCACGGTCAGCCACATTCGGTCCCCGATGACGTCGCGAACCGGCAGCTCATATTCGAAGGAATAGCCGAAATCGCCGTGCAGCATTCCGCCGACCCAGTAGAAGTAGCGAATGACCGGCGGCTTGTCGAAACCATACTCCTTGCGCATCATCTGGATGCGATCGGAATCCACCGCTTCGCCCTGAGCCCGAAGCTCGGAAACATAGCTGTCGAAATAGTCGCCCGGGGGAAGTTCGATGATCGTGAACACCAGCGCCGATATGATCAGCAGCGTCGGAACCATCACAGCAATGCGCCAGACAATATATCGAAGCACGCTCAGGACTCTCCAAGCCAGAATGTGTCCATCATATAGACACCGAAATAGGCGGTCGGGTCGTAGCTGTAGAGCGCCTTGTCAGGCAGATTGCGCAGCCGCGAGGACGCCAGAATCGGCTGATGGGTTCCGTTCACCGTGCCGATCGAAAACACCTGATCGGTGTAGATCGACAGCATTGAATTCCAGATTTCGGCGCGCTCAGCGGCTCCGGTCGAAGCGTTCCAGCGCTTGAGCAAAGCCATCAACTCGACGACAGACGGAAGATCGGGCGCCTCACCGAGCGTGCCATGGGACAGGTAGTGAGCACCCCAGAGCGGCCATTGCAGCTGGTCGTCCATGGTGGGAGCCAACTGGTACGGATTCATATCGGCGGTCGGCACGCCATTGTCGATGCCCGACCATATCGACATCATGATCTCGCCGCCAAGCGCGCGGCTGCGGAAGATGTCGCGCTGCGAAGTCCGGACGAACAGGGCGAGGCCGATCTCGCGCCAGTGATCGGTGATGAGTTCGAGCGCGTCGGTTTCCAGTGTGCTTTCGCCGGCCGTTTCCACGATGATTTGCGCCGGGCGTCCGTCGGGAAGTATCCGCAAGCCGTCACCGTCACGCGTCTGAAGCCCGACCTCATCGAGCAGCGCATTGGCCTGGTCGGGATCATGGGCTACCCAGGCTTTCGCGAATTCCGGCCGGTAGAGCGGGCTCTCTGGCAGGACCGTATCGGCACTTTCCTGCGCCAATCCGTAGAACACCGCCAAATTGATCTCGCGCCTGTCCACAGCAAGCGAAAGTGCGCGACGCATGCGCACGTCACGAAAAAGGCCACGCCACACCTGGTCGGCACAATTCAGATTGGGCAGCAGCGCCAGCCGCGAACCCTGTGTGCGTTTCCACAGATGCATCTTCACCGGGTAGCGCTTCTCCGCATCCTTCAGGAAGGAGTAATCGGCAAAGTCAATTCCCATACATTGCAGGTCGCTCTCGCCGGCACCGGTCTTGGCGGAGATGATCGCCGACGAGCTCACATTCATGATTACCCGGTCAACATAGGGCAGTTGCCGGCCATTCTCGTCTATTCGATGAAAGAACGGGTTTCGCTCGAAGACAAACTGCTCGGCCGGCGGCTTGGTCCGGTTCTGCCAGGGATCGAGCGTCGGCAGTTCCGGGTTCTCCGGGCGATACTGCCGAGACATGCGGATATGCAGGAGCGTCCATTTCTTGGCCCTGTTCTCCTCCATCAGGCCGGCGAGCCGGAATGGATCCTGGTATTTCTTGTGGAACTGCTTGAGATAGGCGGCCGGCAGAACAAGTGATAGCGGCGAAGCGGCAGCGAGCTTGGGCAGGAAGTCGGGATTTGGCGCATCCCAGCTATAGCGGACCGTCAGCGGATCGACGATCTCGAAGCGTGGCGGCTTGCCGTCCGCCAGCAGCATCGGGGGGAGCCCGCCTTGCGTAAGCTCATCGTTCAGCCAGACATCTTCCCAGCAATAGCGAAAATCCTCCGGCGTCAGCAGGCTGCCGTTAGACCATTTATGTCCTTCCCGTATCTTGAAAGTGAAGACGCGATCGTCCGCCACGTCGAAACTTTCGAGAATGTCGGGTTGCAGGTTGAGCTTTTCGTCATAGCCGACCAGGCGAGCATATCCGTAGATGGTCATCAACCGGATATCTTTCTGGCTGCCGATGATCGTGCGCAGCGTGCCGCCATACTGGCCGGGCTGCCGGCCCATTGCAGCGAGGTTCACCACGCGCGGGCTCTTGGGCAGGCGTTTGGCGAGTGCCGGCAGCGCCAGGGCCTTCAGCAGCGGCTGAAGAAATTCTGGCTCCAGATCGCCGGCGTGCAACGTGCTCGGCACAAATGCCGAAGCCAAGAGTCCGAGGACGGTGCGCCGGCTGATCAATGGCGCAGCTCGCTGACATCGGCCGAACGCCGGGCCAGCACGAGGTGGCCGCCGCCAAGATCGAGCGGCGATAGCATATCGTCGCTGCCCTCGTCGCGGAATTGCGGTCCCCAGGCGCTACTGTCGGAAGCGCCGCTGAGCTTCAGCGTCTTGAAATCCATCGGCCTGTCGAGATCGGGGAAAGGCACTGCGGCGACCAGTGAGCGCGTGTAGGGGTGGATCGGTTTCCTGAGCAGGATTTCGCGCGGCGCAAGCTCGACGATACGCCCGCCGCACATCACGGCGATGCGGTCTGCCATGTAGTCCACCACCGCCAGGTTGTGGGATATGAACAGGTAGGTCAGTCCCAGTTCCTTCTGCAGATCCTTCAGAAGGTTCAGGATCTGCGCCTGGACGGAGACGTCGAGCGCCGAAACCGGCTCGTCGCAGATTAGCAGTTCAGGCCCCAGCGCTAGCGCGCGCGCGATGCCGATACGCTGACGCTGCCCGCCGGAGAAACTGTGCGGGTAACGTTTGATAAAGCGCGGATCGAGCCCGATTGCCTGCATCAGGTTCTTGACCATGGCTAACCGGGACGCGGCATTGCCGCGCTGATGGATTTCCAGCGGCTCGCTCAAGATGTTCTCCACCGTCATGCGAGGTGAAAGCGACGAAACCGGATCCTGAAAGACCATCTGGATTTTCGCGCGCAGCATGTGCAAGGCCTCTCCCTCGCCTGCCAGGACGTCGATCGGTCCCTCGCGGCTGTTGAAGATCACAGAACCACCGCTGGGAGTGACGGCCCGCATGAGGATCTTGCTGACGGTGGTTTTGCCGGAACCGCTTTCGCCGACCAGACCCAGGCATTCACCTCGCCTGATGTCGAAGCTCACACCGTCGACGGCGCGAACAGAGGTTTGATGATCCCCGCCGAACCATCCGGACTTGCGGATGGTGAAGGTCTTTGTCAGATCCCTGACCGCCAGCAGGATGTCGTCCGGCCCCTCCGATGCCGGCGCGGTCTGCTTGCCGAGCAGGTTTCCGACATTCACCGGCACCTCGCGTAGCGCCTTTAGCCTTTCGCCAGGCTTCAGGTCGAAATGCGGAACGGCTGCCATCAGGCCCTTAAGGTAAGGATGGCCTGGCCGGCGGAATATCGCCTCGACAGGTCCCGCCTCCATGATCTCGCCATGGTACATGACCACCACCTCGTCGGCGACATTGGCGACCACGCCGAGGTCGTGCGTGATCAGCAGCATCGCCATGTTCAGCTTGGTCTGAAGCCCGCGCAGCAATTGCAGGATTTGCGCCTGGATGGTGACGTCCAACGCCGTCGTCGGCTCATCGGCGATCAACAGGGCGGGCCGGCAGATAAGCGCCATGGCGATCATGGCGCGCTGACGCAATCCTCCAGAAAGTTCGAAGGGATACATGTCATAGGCGCGCTTGGGATTGGGAAAGCCGACGAGGCTGAGCATTTCCTCGGTCCGCGCCTTGCGCTCCGCCCGAGCCATGGGCGTATGAATCTGCAGGGATTCGCTGACTTGGTTGCCGATCGTGTGGAGCGGCGACAGCGATGTCATCGGCTCCTGAAAGATCTTGCCGATGCGGCTGCCTCTCAACGCCCGGATTTCGGGCCCATCACGCGACATCTTGAGAATATCCTGCGTCGTGCCGGGCTTTTCAGGATCGGAGAACAGGATCCGGCCGCGAACATGGGCTGTGTTCGGCAAAATGCCCATCACGGCTTGGCTGAGAACCGATTTACCGGAACCTGACTCGCCCACAAGCGCGGTAACCTTCCCGGGCAGGACGCGAAGATTTGCGCGCCTGACGGCATGCAACGGCCCCCCCATGATGGCAAAAGAGATGCCAACGTCTTCGATCCGCAGCAGATCGACACTCGAATTCATTCTCACACCAGCCCCACTCTGGCAGCTCTCCAGAAAGCGAGACTAGCGCATTGTCAGCGCAGAGCAACTTGGATTCGAAGCGGTCGCCAGTGGCGGAACCGACGACCAAACCGGCTACTAAAGGCGATCGAGCCAGATCGCGGCGGTTTACTGGAGCTTACTCGGGTCGCCCGCCGCCATCCGCGCGGCATCGCGATGAAGCAGCATGACCTGCTCGGCGTCCGATCTTCGGTCGTGAATCGGCTCCGGCGCACCGTCTTCATCGGGTACGAGGGCTCCCGACAGATCGGGTGAAAGCACCATCAGCTTCTGCTTGATGCCAGCCAGTTCCTCGTGGCCGAGCGTCAGCCAGCTGTTGGCGCCGCAATAGCCGGCGAAGTCTTTGCTGGCCAGAACGCTGTGCGGATATTTCTTGGTCAGGGTCTGCAGGCGCTGGACCTCGTTCACAGCCGAGCCGAAGACAGAGAATGTGAGCCGGTCTTTAAGCCCGACATTGCCAAACATCACATTGCCGACATGCAGGCCGATACCGAATTTGATGTCTGACAACCCCTGCTCCTTTCGGCGCAGGTTGAGATCCATCATGCGCGCGCTGGCCTTGTGCGCGGCCGCAAGCGCAGCCTGGCAGGCGATCTCGGACTGCGAACGGTGCCTTTCGCAAGGGTAGACGGCAATGAAGCCATCACCGATGAAACTCATGATCTGCCCGCCGTTGCGATTGAAAGGTGCGGCAACGGCGTCGAAAAACTGGTTCAGCGTATCGATATAGACTTCGCGGCCGGAGGTTTCGGCGAGCCTCGACGACCCGCGCATATCTCCCATTACCAGTGCGGCCCGGATTGTATCGCCCTCGCCGCGCTTGATCTGGCCGTCAAGAACGCGCCTGCCAGCGTCGCCGCCGAGATAGGTGGTCATCATGTTGTCGGCGAGCTTGGTGAGCACCGCCATCTTGGTGGCGATAGCGAGATGGCTCTGGATGCGCAGCAGCGCCGAAATCATGCTGTCGCTGAAGCCTGCGGCGCTGTCGGTCGACCAAGATCCCATCATGCCCTGACTGGCGTTGCCGCTGAAGGGATGGACGAAAGCCATGTAATCGGTGATGCCCATAAGCCGGAGGTCATCGAAAACAGGAAACTCCGACACCACCGACGGGTCGAGCCGGCGTCGCAGATGGTCGAGCTTATTGCTGAGCAGATGGTAGTATGGGCTGGTCAGGAATCTCTCAGACGGCACACCGGCCTCCTTGCGGAAGCCTTCCACTTCCATGCCCTGGCCGCGAACCCAGGTGAAGCCAAGCGCGTCATAGAGCGGGTGAAGCATCGAGAAGCTCAAATGCACCCGCTTCAGCGGCAGGCCGGCAGCAGCCAGCCGTTCGCAAAAGCCATTTACCAATGTTTCCAGGTCGTTGCCCGCCAGCGCCGATTCGTTCAGCCAATCGGCAACCTTATCCATGAGAATGGTGGAAATTTCTGCGTACGATGTGCTCATGCTATCTCGAAACCCGTCGGAAGACGGAACCATTATCCTCTGATCTGCCATAACACAGTCCGTCAACGACCCAACGATAAGACACCCGAAGTCAACAAGGCCGGCCTCGGCGGCAAAAGCGGCGAAGAATATCCCGGATGACTATCCTTGCGGCCAAGGGGAAGGCATAAATGCATCTGTATTCGGTGGCGTTATGTGGCGAGTCAGCCGACGGAGTGCAACCACGATCCTGACACCGCACAAGAAATTCGCCGGCTCAGATGCCGTCAGGCCTTTAGCACTGTCTCTCGGTCCAGCCCGAGGCGGCCAAAAACATTGCGTGTGTCGACGATTAGAGGGGCGTGATCGGCGATCGTCTGATAGTCGATCGCGTCGTGGTCGGTTGCAACGACGACAGCATCGAAATCCTTCAGAGCCGCCTCGGTCAATTCGACCGAGCGGCGCCCCTTGATCGCCATATGCTCCCGCGTGGTCGGTATCTCGGTAACATGCGGATCGTGGAACTCCGCCTTGCCGCCCCATTCCTCGATGAGTTCAATGAGCCGCAATGAGGGGCTTTCGCGGATATCGGGCACATTCTTCTTATAGGCGAGCCCGACGATGAGAATGCGCGAGCGGCTGAGCGCCTTACCACAGCGCCGGTCCAGCGCCTTCGCCAGTTCATCGACCACATGACGCGGCATGGCCGTGTTGATCTCTGCCGCCAGCTCGATGAAGCGGGTCGGCAGTTCGTATTCGCGCGCCTTCCACGTCAGGTAGAAGGGATCGATCGGAACGCAGTGCCCGCCAAGTCCGGGGCCAGGATAGAACGGCATGTAGCCGAAGGGCTTGCTCTTTGCCGCCTCGATCACCTCCCAGATGTCGATGTCCATCGCACCGAGCACGACCTTCAACTCGTTGACGAGTGCTATGTTGACCGAGCGGAAGATGTTTTCCGTCAGCTTGACCGCCTCGGCGGTCGCCGTGGTGGAAACCGGAACGACGGTCTTGACCACGCCCTGGTAGAAAGCCTGCACGAGCGTCGCCGCTTCAATGCCGTCGCCTGCCACGACCTTAGGGATCGTCGCGACTTCGAAGCTGCGGTTGCCGGGATCCTCGCGTTCGGGCGAGAAGCCGAGGAAGAAGTCTATCTTCGACCGCAAGCCGGTTTCTTCCAGTATGGGCTTGATCACGTCATCGGTGGTGCCGGGATAGGTGGTCGATTCCAGCACGACCAGCTGGCCGGGACGCAGATGCTTCGCAATGGTGCCTGCCGTGTTCCTGACAAAGGAGAGATCCGGCTCACGGTTTTTCGTCAGCGGTGTCGGAACGCAGATGATGATGACCTCGCAGACGGCCAGTTCCGCAAAATCCGCAGTGGCGCGGAACCGTCCGCTCGCCACCTGGCCGGCAAGGGCTGTCGACGCCACCGCCTCGATGTAGGATTGGCCGTTGTTCAGGCTCTCGACCTTGTGGGCTTCGATGTCGAAGCCCGAAATCGGGAAGCCGGCGCGTGCGACCGCAACCGCCAGCGGCAATCCGACATAGCCCAGTCCGATCACGCCGACTTGTGCAGCGCGCGTCGAAATCCGGTTTAGAAGATGGTCATATATCGATCGTGAGGCGTCCAAAAATCTGCTTTCCCGTCAATTCGGACAGGCTGTCCGTTCCCGTGGCGAGGCTCACTTGGTCTCAAGGACCATGGCCGAGGCATATTGCGGAAGATCGGTTTCCGCAAGCCGTCATCAAACCGGCACCTTCGCCTTCAGGCTTGCGGCAGCCCTCGCATAGCCGCCGGCCGCGCCATCGATGAAATGAAGGTGGTCGCGCTGCAGCGGCGAAGCGACGAGGCATGTCATCAAGGCCGATTTCTGGCGGTGCAGGCCATAGGTGCAGATGCCCGCCTCTTCCGCCTGTTTCAGCCGGTTCTCGATCCGTTGCAAGACGTCCGAGTCAACGTCGATGGTCATCTTCAAGCCGTCGTCGAACTTCCGGAAATCCGAATTGCTGGCCACGTCGCGTTTGTAGGCCTTCGGATCGAACCGACCGATCGTCCACCCGAATCGATCGGCAACGGCCGCTAGCGTCAGCAGGAACAATATCCACAGCTTCGACAACCACCGCCGTCCTGCCGGCGCCACGGCCCTCGCCTCGAGATCGAAGCCGGCGGGCGAAAAACTGTAGGCCGGCCCGTTCACCGGCACTGGATGGCCATCGCGTTCCTGCCTGCCGGCAAGGGCAATGATGTCGAAAACCAGAGACTGAAAACCGCGCAAGTCGCGCGACGGACCCGGTATGGCTATGATCGAGACGATGTCGCCATGCCGTGCTTCGATCGGGTTCCAGCGGCAGGAGAGGCCGGTCAGATCCGGCCGCGCGCCGGCCGGCGCAGGATCGACGCGGTAGCGCCCGGCTTTCATCTCGGTTTCCGCCCAACTGCCACCACCGCCGGCGAACATGGCATAGAAGACCGCTTCGGAGGCTTGGAACCTCGCCACGCGAACGTCGAGACCTTGCGCTCTTATATCCTTTATCGGCACGATTGCGGCACGCAAGGTCAGGTCCAGTTCGTCCGCCACCCATCTCTGGACAGCCGCCAGCGCGTTGCGCGTGATCTCCAGGACCGAGCCTGGAAACGCCACGAGCGCGCCGTCGCCGCCGAACACAAAGGGAAGATCTTGCCGACCCAGCGCATTCAGCAGCGCCGAAATGACACTGGCGCCGGCCATATTGACGGTTTTATAGCGCCCAGCCTCGATCGCCTTGGTCGAGCCGACGATGTCTGCGGCGGCCAGCGCCCAGTCATCGGGGAGAGGCCGATAGTTGTCGATATCGGCAACGCTTTCGAACTTTGCGAAAACCGGCAGAGAAGCCACAAACGGGTCGGACGCGGCAGCTGTTTCCATGGGCATCAGATAGCACATTCCACTGCTTGAAGGGTGAAGTCGATCATGCTGCGAAATTGACTTGCGCCGGCTTTCCGATGATAGGGTTCGGCAATGCGAATTGCCTTCTACGCGCCGCTGAAGTCACCCAATGATCCCGTTGCCTCAGGCGATCGCCAGATGGCACGGACGCTGATCAAGGCGCTGGAGCATGGAGGGTATAGCGTCGAACTGGCATCCGAATTGCGCTTCTACCTACGCGAACCGGAGCCGAAAAGTTTCGATGCGCTCAAGATCGAGGCCCGAGAGGAAGCCGCGAGGTTGACAAGGCTTTGGGATCGTGACGGCAAGCCCGATCTCTGGTTCACTTATCATCCCTATTACAAGGCACCCGACCTGATCGGGCCCGAGCTGGCGGCGGCCTTTGCCGTCCCCTATGTGACGGCGGAAGCCTCCTATTCGAGGCGGCGCAACGCCGGTTTGTGGGGTGATACGCAAGCGTTGGTAACGCGAGCCGTCGAACAGGCGGCACTGAACATCTGCTTCACGCAAAGGGACCGCCAGGGACTGGCGGATGCGGTACCCGGCGCCACTTTCGGCACGCTTTCGCCCTTCATCGACACATCGGCATTCCGTGAAATTCCGGCACGGGGTTGTCCGACGCGCCTTGTTACCATCGCCATGATGCGCCGGGGCGACAAACTCGAAAGCTATCGCATGCTGGCGCAAGCGCTCGGTTCGATCGGTCACCTGCGCTGGACCATGTCGGTCGTCGGGGACGGGCCTGCCCGTGACGAGGTTAAAGCGCAATTCGCCGGCTTGCCCGCCGACCGTATCGAATGGCTTGGCGCGATTGAGCCGGCCGCCGTGCCGGATGTCCTCTACAGTGGGGGAATTTACGTCTGGCCGGGTTTCGGCGAGGCCTATGGTGTTGCCTATCTTGAAGCACAGGCCGCCGGCCTTCCGGTGGTGGCTCAGGACATCGCCGGCGTGCCGGAGGTCGTGCGGGATGGCCAGGCCGGGTTCCTCACCCCGCCGGGCGATGTGACGGCGTTCGCTTCTGCCATTGAAAGGCTTCTGGCCCGTAACGACGAAAGAACCATCATGGCCGCAGAAGCCAGACGTTTCATCCTCGAGGAGCGCTCGCTCGATACGGCGGCGGCGCGTCTGGCCGAACTTCTTGCGAAGATCCCGGTCTCATGACATCCGATCCGATCTGGCAACCCTTGGTGGAAGAACTGGCGCGCTGGCAACGGGCGGACCGCAAGGCAGAATTCTGGCTGCGCGACGATGACGCCGTGGATCCGACGCTTGCGCTTGATCGGCTGCTCGACCTCACCAGTGAATTCGGGATTCCGGTCGCTCTGGCCGTCATTCCAGCCCTGACTGATGAGAAGCTTGTCGTCCGGCTTGACGAGGCGCCGCATGCCACGGTCGCCATCCATGGCTGGGCGCACCGAAATCATGCGCCCGAGGACCAGAAAAAGCAGGAACTCGGGCCGCATCGGCCACCCGAGGCGGTGCTCGATGATCTGGCTCGCGGGCTCTCTCGCATAACCGGCTTGCACGGCGCACGTGCCGTTCCGATGCTGGTGCCACCCTGGAACAGGATCGACGCCGGCTTGGTATCCGACCTTGGGTCGATAGGATTTTTGGCACTGTCGGTCTTTGGGCCGCCGAAGCCGGCTTCGCTGGCGGTCATCAACAGCAATGTCGACATCATGGATTGGCATGGCACGCGCGGCTGCCGCGATCATGGCCTATTGGTTCAGGCCGTCGCCGCGCAATTGCGGCATGCATTCGACGGCGGCGAACCGGTCGGCCTGCTCACCCATCATCTCGTGCATGATGAATCGGCCTGGCTTTTCCTCGAACGGCTGTTCGCCGTCACCGCACGCAATGCAGCCTGTGCATGGCATCCGATCAGGACATTGATCGGGCGCAGCGCCAGCAGAGGAAAATAGCTCAGCCCGCTTTGTGCGATAAGACTGGAAATTCGAGCGTCTGACCATCCCGCGCGGCAAAAGAGCCGGCAAACCTGTTCTTGGCCAGTTTCTCGATCTCGTCCAGTTCCTCGTCGGTGCGCGCCGGATCGTGGTGAACCAGCGCAAGCTCCCGCGCACGGGCCGCCTCGCAGAGCTTGACCCCCTGTTGCCATGTCGAGTGCCCGTTCCCGCGGTAGCGTTCCATTTCCTCCTCGGTGTAGGCGCAATCGTAAATGACGAGGTCGGCATCTTCGATTAGGCCGAGCACCGCCTGATCGAGTTTACCCGACTCATGTTCGGTGTCTGTGATCACCGCCACGACGCGGCCACCCCATTCGACCCGATAGCCTATACAGCCACCGGGATGGGTGAGACTGCCGGTTCGGATCACCACCCCTTCACGCGGCCGAAGCACGTCTCCTGACACGAAATCGCAATAGTCGAGGCTTGCCTTGCAGACGTCCAGTCTCACTGGAAACCAAGGCGGCCGCATGAACTCATCGACCATCTGTCGGGTCGTCATGCGTCCTGCAAGATGCCCGGACCAAAGCCTGACTTTGACGCTGCGGTCATAGATCGGCTTAAATGCCGGCAGCCCGATGATGTGGTCATAATGGCAGTGGGTGAAAAACAGGTCGAAATCGGTCACGCCCGACGCCCGAAGCGCCCAGCCGGCAGGCCGCAAGCCGGAGCCGGCGTCGAACAGAAGCGTATGCTTGCCGCATCGCATCTCAATGCAGATCGTGTTGCCGCCATAGCGGGAGAAGTCTGGCCCCGATACCGAAATGCTGCCGCGGACGCCCCAAAACCTGACCAGGAAAACGTCGTCGTCCATGCAAGCCCTTCATAGTCCCCTAGGCCATCGTAGCCAAACAACTGCTGCTAGGCGAGACAGGTTTTCCTCCTGATGACCTTGTCCATGAGAGGTCAGTGCCATCACGACGGCAAGGATCGGCGCAAATCATTCGTTATTTGGCGCTTCGTGCGTCGATCAGATCCGCGGTCGTATGGCTTAGGCGATCGGCGAGAACCCGAACCATCTCGACGGTCATTTCCGGGAACTCCTTCATAAGCCTCAGGAAATGATCCTTGCGAATTCTCAAGGCTTCCACCGGACTTGCGGCTCTGACGGTGGCCGTGCGGGAGCTGTTGCACAATATGGCAATCTCGCCAACGATCGAATTTGGCAGCAGTTCGGCAACTTTTATCGGTCCGCTCTCGGAATCGACCAGAATATCGGCCTTGCCTGAAAGGATGACATAGGCGGCGTCTCCCTCGTCGCCCTGCCGGAAAAGGATCTGGCCGGCGCTGTAGCTTACGCGATCAGATGTGAACGCAAGCAGCTTGAGCTTTGCCGGCTCGATGCCAGAGAACAAGGGAACGCGTTGCAGCATTCCGACCTCATCCTTGAGCAGCATTGTCGCAAACCTCCCAAAATTCACGTCTGCCAGACTAGAACAACCGACATCCAGATGGAATCAATTCTGCTTGCGGATAGCGGGACGAACCGCGCGAACGTGGCGGCTGATCAGTTGGAAACCTTAATCTCTTGAGCTTGCAGCAAGTTCCCATCGGCGGAACGATCCCATCTGAATGTCCGGGCTCTATGACAGCAGTTCCTTGAAAATACCGCTCCCCGCCAAAAGCGTCTCGTGTGGTCCGTCTTCCACCAAACGACCCGAGTCGAAGACGACAACGCGATCGAACATCATCGCCATTGCCGGATTCGTCACGACCCACACAATTGCCGGCGAACGGCCGTCGCGTCTGGCTTCCTCGAGCACGTTTTGCAGCACCTTTTCTTGTACGCGCTGGTCGAGCGCCGACAGCGGCCGGTTGAAAATGAGAAAATCGGGACGCTTGAGCAGGGCCCGGGCAACATCGAGCTTCTGTCGCTGTCCACTGGTCAACCGCCTGCCGCCGGCGCCGACGTTGAAGTCCAAGCCGACATCCAGCAGTTCGGCATAAAGCCCCAGTTCATCAAGAATATCATAGACAATGGAGCGTATGCGGTCCGGCGCATCGGGATGGTTGCTGCCCAGACGCCCGAACAGGACATTGTCCATGACAGTAGCCGCAGCAATGTATTTGGCAGGATCGTAGCGTTCGACGGCGTTTTGCAGCTCGGGCGGCAGGTCTTCATAGAACTGGTTGCGTGCGGCGACGATCTTGTTCATCAATTCGTCGCTGAGCAGGCCGAAGCGATGCCGGGGCTCGATATAGGCAAAGCTCAGGGTGACGATCATGGCGCGGTCGTTCTCCGAGACCGTCTCGTAGGGACGGTTCTTGAGCCGTTGCAGCAAGGTTTCGTAGGCTGGTATCTCCTCGGCGCTCATGAAGGCGAGCTGCTGGAAGAACTGGTGATCGGGCGGCAGGTCGGCAAACAGCTCGATCGCTTGTTTGGCGATATCCATGCCCATTTCGTAGAGCATGCGATCGAGGCCGGCTTGCATCAGCACCGACGCGAAATAAGGATTGGCCGCCAGAGCCCTGTCGGCCAGCTCCGGGCCGGCGGCAGCGCCGAAGAGCAGGTTCTGGCCGATCGTTGCTTCCTTATTGTAGGCGCCCGGTTCGAAAGGAACCACCAGTCCGCTCAATCCTTCGTGTTCCAGCCGGGTTCGCAGCGCCGCACGCAATTCGACGATCCGCCCGGCAAGTTCCGTGTGACGCGTGAGGTCGGCCGAAGAACGCAAGCCTAGATCCAAAATGTCGCGCGACAGAAGAACCGCGTCGAGCACCTGGCGCACGGCTTCAAAGAGGTCGTGCGGGCCGGTAGCGCCGACGGAAGCATAGTCGATCCAGTCGCTGTGGATATCAAGGTCCGGGTTGCCTGATCGGCGCGCCTCGTGGATGTTCCAGCGGTGCTGGTCCGCCGCGGCACCGTCATAAGTCACCGACGTCAGCGGCGCATGCTTCAACCCGTAGAGCAGATTGTCGCGGAGGCTTGCCTGGAACAGGAAAACATCCGACGAGGCATAGGACATGCGCCGGCCGGTCACTGCTTCGGGGAGTTCAAGCAGGTCGTCGGCACCCGAAGCGACCCTTCCGCTTTCCGGCCAGTTCAGCCGCGCGAAGGCCTCTGCAAGCGCCTCCGCTCCACCTGTTGAGGTGCTGACCAGCGCCACCGTCTCCCCCGGCTTGACCTGGAGAGAGATACGGTCGAGGAGCATTGCACCGCCATCGTCTGCCATGGACAGACCGATCGCCGACAGGGGGTTGGTCATCGGACCGGGATCGTCGATCGTCAGTGCCCCGATTCGCGGCGCAATGAGACCCTCGACGGTGAATTGTTCGACGACCTGCTGGTATTTGACCTGGACATCCTGCCGGTCCTGATCCCAGTCGATCAGTTCCTTCATCGGTCCGGGCAGGTCCTTGTAGGCGCCGATCACGGCCACGAGCTGACCGACGTCCAGCCGCCCCCGAATGACCAGATACCCGCCGACCATGTAGAACAGAAAGGGCGTGATCTGCGCGAGAAAATTGTTGAGGAACTTCACCATGAATTTCCATTGGTAAAGATCGAAGCGGATCTTGAAGATGAGCCCGAGCCGGGCAGCTATGTCGGCGCGCTCGTAGTTTGACGTATCATGGACGTGAACCGCGCCGATGCCGTCGACGATTTCGCCGACGCGGCCCGATAGCGCGCGCGCCGTCAACTGCCGTTTGCGCCCGAGCACGATCAGCCGCCGCCGCATTCGCGGGATCAGCACGATCTGGATCAAGACGATCACGGCGGCGATCATTCCGAGCCAGAAGTTCTGGACCACGATGAACAGCATGGCCGTCACCGCCTGGCCGCCGAGCAGCACCGGCTGCAGGAAAGCATCGCCGATGAAACCGCCTAGCGGCTCCACCTCGTCCTTCACCATGGTTGCCACCTCGGCGGATTTCACGCGCTTGAAATAACGCGGCGGAAACCGCAGCACACGATCGACCAGTTCGAAGCGGATACGGCGCAGCATCCGTTCACCGAGGCGGCCCTTGTAGGTGTTGATGTAGAATTTGAACAGGCCGTTGATGATGACCAGCAGGAGGAACACAAGGCTCAGGGCAAGCAGCGTCGTCGTGCGGTCGAGCTGAAAGCCAGGAAAGAACTGGACCTCTCCGATGAACGGCAGGTTATAGTGTAGCCTCATGAATGGCTGGGTCGCGCCCGGCTGCTCGAAGCCGCGACCTTGGATCGGGCCGTTGACAATCAACTTCGGCAGGTCAAAGGACATGAAATACGGGATCATCGAAAGCAAGACGATAACCAATATCCAGAGCTGCTGCTTCTTGGTGTGCGTCCAGATATAGCGAGCCAGGCTGGGTTCCATATGCGACTGTGGACCTTCAGTTTAAAGAACAAAGTAAAAGCATCAGCTGGTGGACGGCGCATCGGCAATCATCACCGGCGACATGTTCGAAGCCTGCGAGGCGGCTTGGCGGGGCAAGATTGCGTTGTGTCGCCCGAAATCCCAACGTACAAGGCGAATATGATGGATGTCACGCAACCGCGCAATGCCGGCATGGACGGGCACGAGCAGGCCTTGGACCTCACGCGGGGAATTGCTGCCTATGTCAACCACCCTCTCGTGGCAGGGCTGGCGCGCGTCATCGCCAAACATCCGAAGGCCGACATCGCCAACGCCTTCAACCACAAGCAGGTGGCCTGCAAGATGTGGGCGCTCGACAGGCTGTTCGAAAGCTGCGGCGGGCGCTTCGGGCGCATATGGGTTCTGGGCGGATGGTACGGCATATTGCCGGCAATGCTTTTCAACGACCCCCGCTTCGATATTGCGGCAGTCGATAGCATCGACATCGATCCCGAAGTCGCGCCAGTTGCCCGGACCCTCAACCGGGAAGCCGGCGGCCGGTTCCGGGCGCTAACAGCAGATATGTACGCACTCGACTATGCGGCCGGGCCGTCCGATCTGATAGTCAATACGAGCTGCGAGCACATAGCCGATCTGCGTGCCTGGCTTGCCCTGCTTCCGCGGGGCACGAATGTACTGCTGCAATCAAATGACTATTTCAGCGAGCCGACGCACATCAACTGCGTGGCTTCACTTGCAGCTCTCGAAGCAATGGCGGCGCTGCGGGAGATACGATTCTCTGGCGAACTACCGACAAAAAATTATTCGCGCTTCATGCTAATTGGAACTGTTTGATGCATTTAGGACAACGACATGCATCAAAACAAAGACTTAAAGCGCGGCGCCTGAATCCGGTTCAGCGCGACGCGCTTTAGGCCCCGCCATCTGCTTGATCATGTCCTATTCCGAGACCGGGCCCCATTTTAGGGACCGTGTTCGATGCCGCTCGCACAGGATTTGCGCCGAGTGACGCGCCCCTTCCAGATCGAGACAATGCGCGGACGGCCTCGGTGCCACAAGCGCCTGTTCGATCGCCTGCGCCAAACCTTCAGGCGTCAGGTCCTTTTCCATCAGCACCGTTGCAAGCCCGAGTTCTTCGAGCATCAGGGCGCGAACTGTTTGTTCGGTTTCCCCGCCGGCTGCAAACGGCACGAGCAGGGAGCGACAACCCGCGCGCAGGACATCGCAGACCGTGTTGTAACCCGCCTGCGAGACCGACAGGCGGGCGCCGGTCAGCAAGCTGGCAAAATCCTCGCGGAAGCGGAAGATGGACAGGCCCGGCGGGGCATCGCGTGCGATCGCGTCAAACTCGTCTTTCGGCAGGTTGGGGCCGGTGATCAAACACCATTTCCAGCCATTGTTGGCATTCCGCGCCGCTGCGATGGTGGAACCGACAAGGCCCCTTCCGGCAGCCCCGCCGCCAACCGACACCAGAATGTCGAAGCGCTCGGTGGCCGCGGGCGATGGCGGCGCGGCAACGAGCCCTGTGTAGGTGACCTCGGCCCTGATTGCCCCAGCCAGCGGAAATGTCTTGTCGATGGTTGCGAAAGCCGGATCGCCGTGGACCATGACAAGGTCGAAATGCCTGTTGATAAGATTGACCGTTTCCTCGTTTCGGCCCGGCTTGACGCGCTCCTGAAGGATATCACGGACGGATGTCACCAGCAGCGGTCTGGGCGACGTCGCGTCGATGGCCTCGATCAGCGGCAAGAGTTCGAAACGCATCTGCCGGCGTCCAAATGGAAACGCCTCGACAATGACGATATCAGGCTTGCATTCCAGGAATGCCTGCAGCAGCATGTCTGAACGCCGTTTCTTGAAATCATCGTCGATGGGTTTGCCCTGCAGGTCGACAAGTCCGGAAAATCCTTCATCACCGGAGGTGACGGGTGGCAGGGCCACAGATTTTACACCCAGTCCTGGAAACCCCGCGATCGGCGCTCCGCCAGTCACCACGGTTACGTCAAACCCGTCATCGACCAGAGCCGCCGCAATTCGGCTGGCGCGCGCGAGATGGCCGATGCCGAGGAGGTGCTGGACATAGAAGAAAGCGCGCAGTCGCTTCATTCGGCGGCCCGCCACTCCCGCTCGAACAGTTCCTTGAGCTGTCCAATGCTAGCCATATGGTCGAAATTGCAGCGCACGCGCTGCTCCGCGGCGTCGCCGAGGCGGGCGCGCAGCACGGGATCACGGATCAGGCGCTCCAGCGCCTCTGCCAGGGCAATTGGGTTTTCCGTCGGAACCAGCAGCCCGGTTTCATCCGGCGATAAAAGCTCCGGCACGCCGGAAATATCGGTCGATACGCAGGCAAGCCGCTGGCTAGCCGCCTCCACCAGGACATTCGGCAGACCGTCCCGGTCGCCATTCGCAGTGATCCTGCAGGCCAGGGCGAAGATGTCGGCGCGGCGGTAGTGCTCAAGCACCTCCTCTTGCGCAAGCGCGCCTTTCCAAGAGGCACGACCATCCAGGCCGAGCTTTTGCGCCAGCGCCTTGAGCCGCTCCAGCTCCTCGCCGCCACCGATATGCTCGAAACGCCACGCCAAATCGCCAGGCAAGAGGGCAAGCGCCTGCAGCAAGGTATCGTAACCTTTCTTTTCAACGGCGCGCCCGACACTCAGAACGATAACCGGTTCGTCCGGTGCCGAGCCGTCATGCTGTTTGCGCGCCTCGCCGAAACTGCCGAAGCGATCAAGGTCGAGCCCATGGTAGCTCAGATGCACAGGCGACTTGCCGTTGGCGAGTTTTTTCAGACGGTCGAAGCCGGTCTTCGTGCAAGTGACAGTCCAGCGCGCCGAGGAAAGCTTGCCGGCCAGATCCCAGTCCGCCGAAGTCCAGATGTCCTTGGCATGGGCTGAGCAGCTCCAGGGCAGACTACGAAGCAGGCTGGCATAGCGCGTCACCGAGGCCGGCGTGTGCGCGAAATGTGCATGCAGCCAGGCCGCGTCTTCCGGCCATTCGGCCGCCAGCACGAGCGCTTGCCCGAAGCGGCGCACGCGATTGCGCGTAAAGTCGCGGGGGATATCGGCAGCCAGCGATCCGAGCGCGCGCCAGAACCCCGGCCGCAGCAGATAGGCAAACAGCGAGCGAACCACGCGCAGCGGCTCGTGATGCAGATATTCCGGCAGATAATGGACGGGCGCTTTGATCTCGTCATGCACGGGGTGGCGTTTTGCGTCGGTCGGCCGCCTGAGCGCGACGAGTATCAGGTCGAATCCCGCGCGCTCCAGACCGAGCAGTTCCTGCGCGATGAAGGTTTCCGACAGCCGCGGATAGCCCTTCAGAACCACGACGATCTTGCGACGTTGCAACTCAGCTCATTCCCTCAATGACCGAAAGGTGAGGGCTGGCCCGCCGATCGAGCAGTTCTGCAACGATTTCGGAAATATGAGGCAGCCCTTCCAGCCTCAGATGCGGATTGCTCTGGGATGGGCGGGGCCGGTCCGGTAGCGCCACCAGTGCATCGGCAAACCGCTGGGAATCCTTGGCTTCGTCCGGCAAAAGCATCTCGATGAGGCCGAGTTCGGCTGCGCGCCGAGCTCGGATCAGTTGTTCCTGGCGGGGCTCGACGCGCGGCACGATCAGCGCCGGCTTGTCGAAAGAAAGTATCTCGCAATAGGTGTTGTAACCACCCATTGCCACTACCGCCTTGGCGCCGGCAATCAGGTCTTCCATGCGGTTGTCGAACTCGATCATCTTGACGCAGGGGATCTTGGACCCCTTCTTGAGCAGCTTGTTGCGCTTGCGCGCCGGCATGTAAGGCCCAAGCACGATCAGCGCCCTATGCTGCAATTGCGGGTCCTGCTGATAGGCATCGATGACGTCGTGGATCAGTTCCGCGCCGTCACCGCCGCCCCCCGTGGTAACGAGGATATACTCGCCCTCGGGCCGGTGGCCGGGCAACTCGTTCCGCTGCAGGCTCCGTTGCAGGAAGCCGACGAACCGCATCTTTGCCCTGACAGCCGGCGGCACATCCAAGCCGGTCAACGGATCGTAGAAATCCGGCGGGCCATAGGCCCAGACCTTGTCGTAGAACAGGCCTATCTTGCGCATCACATCCCTGCGGGCCCACTCTGCTTCGAGCAGATGCGGCGCATCCATCACCTCGCGCAGGCCAAGCACGAGCGTGGTACCTCGCGTCTTGAGGTAGGACAGCGTGTCCTCGATCTCACCGCGCAGGCCGAGCGGTTCCTTGTCGACGATGAAGATTTCCGGCCGGAAGGTCTCGGCTGTGTGGCGGATGATCGACTGCCGCATCCTGAGCGTCTCATGCAGATCGATATCCTTTTCCAGCGAGGTGTATTCGCCGTTGCGCAACTTGATGACGCTGGGGATCTTCACGAAGTCGACACGGGCGCGATAGTCGAAGGCGCCGGCGATAGGCGCGCCTGAAATGATCAGCACCTGAAGTCCGCGGAAATCCTCGACCAGCGAATGCGCGATCGTCCGGCAGCGCTGCAAGTGGCCGAGCCCGAACGTGTCGTGGCTATACATGAGAATTCGAGCGTCTTGTACGTGCTGCGTCATTATTGAACGTCTTTCAGAATTCTCGCGTTGAGAACCGGGGACGACCCGCTGGATTCGAAACCACCCTCGCGAGCCCACCGACCTGTTGTGAAACATGAGGGCAAAATTTTCAATTTGTATTCCTCAAGGGGTCCATATGCTGAAGCGGGAGCCGCACCCGCTCAGTTGCCCGCTTGCCACGGATCATGAAGAACCTGCACCATTCGCTGGTATTGATCATCCCCGATTTTCCATCTTTGGCTGCCGGCCCTGAGCGCTGCCGCCGTCGTTACGCGGTTGATCGCCTTGCGGTTGAACGCCCGTGAGCGCAGAGATTGCGGACCGTCACACTGCTTCGACGACCCCGCGCCTGCCGGTTTGATCGCTGATAAGTCGCGGCCGCTTTTAAGATGGAATCGCTCCAACTTCCATTGCCACGTCGGTGACGTGGCGTTCGGCTGGGTCAAACCAACGGATTCCGTCTTGCGGGCTTGGTATTTGTCTGACATAGTTTACCATCTCCTAATGTTGCAGTGGGTAATTGGGGCACAGAAATGGCGAAGGAATCTTCGAGTGCCGCTTCTTCGGCAAGTAAAGCGGACGCAAATCTGATAGGTAATGCAGAGGGAAACGGGCTGAACTTCATGGCCTCCCAGGCTCGCGAGGGCGGGGCCGGCGGTGATGCTCCAGGTGTCGACAAGATACGCGATCTTTTGTTCGGCAATCAGATGCAGGACTACGACCGCCGTTTCTCCAAGCTTGAAGAGCGGTTCCTGCAACGCTTCAAGGATGTCGAGTCCGAAACCAAGCGCAATCTTGAAACCTACGAGTCGAATGCCAAGAAGCAGGTCGACTCGCTGGCGACGCAGTTGCGCAACGAAAAGGATGCGCGCGCCGAGGCCGACAAGGAGATCGACCGCAATCTTCGCGATCAAAACCAGGCGCTCGAAAAGCAGGTGCGCGCCTTGTCGGACCAATTGAGCGAGCTCGAGCGTGAATTCGCGGATCGCATGAGCAGAAGCGACCATTTGCTGCGCGAGGAAATCAAGCAGAAGAACGAAAGCGCTCAAATGCTGATGGAGAAGATCTTTTCCGATCTCAGCAACGTCAAGACTGACCGGAATCTTCTGGCCGGCCTGTTCGTCGAGGTCGCGAAATGTCTCAACCAGGATCCCGTCGGCAGCAAGGGCAATTCGGAGCGTGGCTGGAAAGTGAGTTGATCGGAACTTGACGTCGAGCGTCGAACCAATCAGCCTATCTCAAAGACAAGCTTCGAACGATACCGGTATTGATCGCGAGGCTTTGGCCCGCCTTTTAGTGGAAATTGCCCGGAACGTCGATCCGGACAACCGTGCCCTTTACGAAGGCGTTCCGGCCGCCGATCATCGGCTTGAAAGGCTCCGCCAACTGCTCGTCGGCGGCGAGATCTCGGAGCTGTCACGCGTTACGCACCTGCTCGACGAACCCGAGCAGCTTGCCGCCGCGGTGGGAAACGTTCTGCCCGAAGCAACGGCGCGCGCGTCCCATGCGCAACTCGGCGAGGCCCTTGCCCCGGCCGTCGAGAGAGCCGCGCAGCGGTCCATCCAAAAGAACCCGAACACGCTGACCGATATATTGTATCCGGTTTTTCTGCCGGCCATTCGCAAGTCGATCGGCGAAAAGATCGACCAGACCTTCCAGTCGTTGAATGAGTCTCTGAGGCATATATTCACTTGGCATGGGTTGAAGTGGAGGTTTGAAGCCTGGCGAACGGGGACAAGCTTCTCGGCAGTTGTTCTCAAGCATTCTCTTATCTATCGCGTGGAACATGTCTTTCTCATCAGTCGCGCTTCTGGGCTCCTGATTGCGCATGTAACATCCCAAGACGCAACCAGCGAAGACCCTCAACTGATTTCCTCGATGCTGAGCGCCATCCAGGATTTTGTGAAGGACTCTTTCAAAGAGAAGGAAAACAGCGGCCTCGACACCATCCGGTTTGGGGAACTTCGCCTCTGGTCGGAAGTCGGACAGTTTGCGACCCTGGTTGCGGTGATCCGGGGAAATCCTCCGGAGGAACTGCATGAAGTCATCCGCGACGTACTGCTTCGCATCCATCAAGAATCCTCGCGAGCCCTGGAGCGGTTCGACGGCGATAGTTCCCAGTTGCCCGGCGTGGAGACGCAGTTGCAGACCTGCGTCGAGCTGCAGCACATGGATACGAAAGAGGGATTTCCGTGGCTGGTGGTGACGGCGGTCCTGCTGGCATTGATCGTGGGGGGCGGCTGGTTCTTTCTGTCCTGGCAATCCGCACACCGCTGGCAGACCTACCTGTCGCGGCTGGCAGCCCAACCGGGCATCGTCGTTTCGGACCAAAAAATCCGTGGCGGCGAGTTCTATGTCGCCGGCCTGAGAGACCCGCTCGCCGCGGACCCACAGTCGCTGCTGCCGGGAACGGAGGTCGATCCCGCCCGCGTTCATTCAAACTGGCACTTCTATCAGAGCCTCGAGCCGGAATTCGTGCTGAAGCGGCTGTCGGCGTCGCTGGCGCCGCCGGATTCGGTACGACTCTCGGTCGTCGATGGTCGCATTGTCGCCGAGGGCGAGGCGACCACCACGTGGATCGACCGGGCGCGGGCCGCTGCCCAGCAGCTTTCGGCAGGCGGCCCGGTCTTCGACATTTCCGGGGTCAGCGATGTGAGCGCCGAGGAGCGCTGGCAGGCCTACGTGTCGCAACTGGAGACCCAGCCTGGCATCATCGTCGCCGATCACAACGTGCGCGACGGCCAATTCTACATTACAGGTCTGAGAGACCCGCTTGCCGCCGACCCAAGGTCGCTGTTGGCGGGAACGCAGGTCGATCCCGCGCGTGTTCATGCAAGCTGGCAATTCTACCAGAGCCTTGAGCCGCAGTTCGTGCTTAAACGGCTGACGGCCTCGCTTGCTCCGCCGGATTCGGTGCGGCTTTCAGTCGTCAATGATCGCATCGTTGCCGCGGGTGTAGCCACCACCGCGTGGATCAACCGGGCGCGCGCGGCCGCCCAGCAGCTTTCAGCCGGCGGCCCGGTCTTCGACATTTCCGGGGTCCGTGATGTGAGCCCCGAGGAGCGCTGGCAGGCCTATGTGTCGCGCCTGGAGGCGCAGCCCGGCATCATCGTCGCCCAACAGAATGTGCGCGATGGCCAATTCTATATTGCCGGCCTGAGAGACCCGCTTGCCGTCGACCCGCAGTCGCTGCTGTCCGGGACGCAGGTCGATCCCGCGCGCGTTCATGCCAGCTGGCAATTCTATCAGAGCCTTGAGCCGCAGTTCGTCTTGAAGCGGCTAACGGCGTCGCTGTATCCGATGGATAAAGTGCGACTTTCAATCGTCAAAGGTCGCATTGTTGCCGAGGGTGAGGCTCCCGACACCTGGATAGATCGGGCGCGCGCAGCGGCAAGACAGCTTTCAGAAGGCGGCCCGGAGTTCGACATCTCCAAGGTTCGTGATGTGAGCCCCGATGCACGCGCGGCGGAGCATTGGCAGTATTATGTGTCGCGACTTGAGGCCGAACCGGGAATCATCGTCGCTCAGCAATCGGCGAGGGGCGGAGATTTCTACATTTCCGGTCTGAGAGATCCTCTTGCCGTCGACCCAAAAGCTCTGCTGTCCGGAACACAGGTCGATCCCGCTCGCGTTCATTCACAGTGGCAATTCTATCAGAGTCTTGATCCGAAGTTCGTGGTGAAGCGGCTGACGGCGTCGCTGTCCCCGCCGAAATCGGTTCGGCTTTCGATCGTCCAGGGTCGCATCGTCGTTGTGGGCGAGGCACCTGCCGGCTGGATCAGCCGAGCGCGGGCCGCCGCCGACCAACTTTCGGCGGACGGAGTGGTTCTGGATGTCTCGCAGCTGAGCGAGCTAAACCTTGCAGAGCTTAATCAGTTGAGAGAGGCCATCCAGACGACCGATATTTTCTTCTCTTCCGGTAGAGTTGTCCCGGGACCGGAGCAGACGCCGGTGCTCGACAGACTGGCTGATCAGCTGAAGGAATTCGCAGAAAATGCCCACAAGGCAGGCGTGACGGCGCGGTTCATGTTGACCGGCCATTCGGACATAACGGGTCGCGAGACGGCCAACGCGTCGATCAGCGCCGCCCGCGCCGAGACAGTTCGCGCGCTTCTCAACAAGCGCGGCGTCGCTCCGGAACTCCTGCAGGTTCGGGGCGCCGGCACCTTCGAGCCGGCGGTGCCCGAAAATGAAAATAGCCGAACTGGGAACTCCACCAATCGCCGGGTTTCGATTACGGTGAACCTAGAGTAGCGCGGAGCCCAGGATGCTGCAAAAAAAGATCTGCATGTTGGGCGGGTTCGCCGTCGGCAAGACCAGCTTGGTGCGCAGGTTCGTCCAAAGCATCTTCTCGGAAAACTACCTGACCACGGTCGGCGTCAAGATCGACAAGAAGAGCGTCGCGTTTCCGGACAAGACAGTGGACCTGATCTTGTGGGATCTGGCCGGCGAAGACGATATCGGCTCGTTCCGCGTCAGCTATGTGCGAGGCGCGACCGGGCTCGTGCTGGTCGCCGATGGAACCCGGCCAGCCACTCTTGCGGTGGCGCTCACGCTGCGCGAACGGTGCGAGGCCGAATTCGGCGCCATGCCGTTCATATTGCTGTTCAACAAGTCCGACCTGACTGATCGGTGGGCGATACCGGAGGGCGAGATCGACGAACTCAAGCAACGTGGATGGCAGATCTATCTGACGAGCGCGCTTTCGGGCGAACATGTCGACGATGCGTTTCGTCAGCTTGCTTCGATGGTCGCCAACTAGACCATGTCCAGTTTGCCGAAAGAAGTCAGAAGCTGGATATACGACTTCTTCTCGAATGAGCGCTTCGCAGCTTATCTGATGATCGATAGCCGGCAATGCATAGAAGCCAAGGGCGGCAATCTCGACTTTTACGGGCTCTCGTCGCTTCGCCTCGGCGAGCCCGTTGCCCAGCAGCTTGAATTCATGGAAGGGCTGCTGCCTTGCCCCGAGCTTCCATTCCATATGCCCATGATGGAACTGCCCGGCGGGCATGTCGCGGACCTTCACTTCTTTGGCGATGGCGACTCGGTGTGGCTGGTCTTTCTCGACGCCACGCCCGAACGCGACCACCAGCAGCGGCTTCAGCAGAAGGCATACGAAATGACGCTTCTGCAGGAGAGGGAGCGTCAACTCAATGCGAAGCTGCAATCGACGAATGAGGCATTGAGGGAGAGCCAGGAGGGTTTGTCGCGCGAGTACCGGCGCGCCGAATCCCTGCTCCTTAACATTCTTCCGGCCTCGATCGCGGAGCGGCTGAAGGCGGACGAGCAAATTGCAGACAACCACGCGGAGGTCAGTGTGCTCTTTGCCGACATCGTCGGTTTTACGGAAAGAGCGCGGAGCGTCGGAGCCACGACGACGCTCGCTATCTTGAATTACTTCTTCAGGGCTGCGGATCTGCTCTCGGAACAGCATGGCTGCGAAAAGATCAAGACCATCGGCGATTGCGTCATGGCGGTCGCTGGCCTGCCCGTCGCGCGACCAGATCACGCGCACGCCCTTGCACATTATGCGCTCGAGCTGCGGGAGGCGGCCAGGTGCGAGCGCTTCGCAGGAGAACCGCTAAGCCTTAGAATTGGAATTCACTCAGGGCCAATCGTCGCGGGCGTCATCGGCAAAAGGCGGTTCGTCTATGACCTGTGGGGCGACACCGTCAATCTCGCCGCGCGCATTCAAAAAGCTGCAGAGCCCGATGAAATCCGTATTTCGGATGCGACTCATCAATTGCTTGGGCCGGAATTTGCTTGCGAGCCGCTCGGGGAAACGGAATTGCGTGGCACAGGTCGCGTGCGAATGTGGCGGCTCTAGGCACCTTTACGCTTGCCTCGAAGGCATCCTATTTTGGAGGGCAGCAGCCACTCGCGGGCATAGAAATGTCGGTACTGCCTTTTGTAAGAATTTACGCGCCGCTCAACGCGGTGCTGGCTGCGCCTGGGCTTCTGGCGGTGGCTGGGCTCACGATACCGGACATGTCCGGACGAAGCAGGCTGGCTCTGGCTGTGGTGCTCGCTGTCATTTGGGGCGCCTATCTCCTGCAAATGGCCGCGACGCTGCTCAAGCGCCAGGCGGTAGACGCTAGGGACAGGACGCCGGCAATCGCCATCGATGTGCTCGCGGTCTTGGTTCCACTCGCCGCATTTCTGCTCGTTGGCACGCCCGACCGGAGCCTCTACTGTGCTGTCTGGCTCCTGAAACCGCTGCGCGACTCGACTTTCTTCCCGGTGCTGGGCAGGGTGCTGGCCAACGAAGCGCGCAACCTGATCGGCGTTACCACGCTCTTCGGCGTCGTTCTGTTCGGTGTCGCTCTCGCGGGCTATGTCATCGAGCGCGATATCCAACCGGAAAAGTTCGGCAGCATCCCCCAGGCAATGTGGTGGGCGGTGGTCACGCTGTCCACCACCGGCTATGGCGACGCTATTCCGCAAAGCTTCGCTGGCCGTGTCCTTGCTGGGGCTGTCATGATGAGTGGCATCGGCATCTTCGCCCTCTGGGCAGGCATTCTTGCCACCGGCTTCTATCAAGAAGTCCGTCGCGGGGACTTTGTCCGTAATTGGCAATTGGTCGCCGCCGTGCCGTTGTTTCAGAAGCTCGGACCGGCCGTGCTGGTCGAGATCGTGCGCGCGTTAAGACCTCGCACCGTGCCGGCGGGCGCCGTGATCTGCCGCAATGGCGAGAGCGGTGACCAGATGTTCTTCGTCGTGGAGGGGCGCGTCAGCGTCGCAACACCGAATCCGGTGGAGCTTGGCCCTGGCGCCTTCTTCGGCGAGATGGCGCTGATCAGCGGCGAACCGCGTATGGCGACCGTCAGCGCCGCAACGGCGGTCTCACTGCTATCGCTGCACTCGTCGGATTTCCAGATGCTATGCGGCAGCAGCCCGGAGATCGCGGAAATCATCCGCAAGACCGCGCTCGAGCGGCGCGGCGCGGCGCCGATGCCTTGACGGCGAGCCGGTGCTTGGAGAGCTCGAGACCGTCCCTGGTCTCCACGTTGCCTTCAGCCACACTGGCGCCACGCTTGGACTGATTGTCGGAGAGTTGCTTGCCCGTGAGATTGTCTCAGGCAACCCGCACCCAATGCTCGCGGCCTTCCGCGCCAGCCGTTTCAGTTGAGAGGCAACGTTACTTGTCTAAACGGGCTATGGTAGCTCAACGTTAGACTCCATCTGAATCAGAAGCACGCCGATTTCACCGAATGCAACGCCCCTTCGAAATGCCAAAAGACACTTCGAGCTTCTTCAAACGAGAGGGTTCGAATCCATAATATGAATCGACTCTCAAAAATTCAGCGAGAACAGTAGATGTAGGCATAGTGTGGTAGGCTCGGAGGGCGTGAGAACAAACGGGAAAATCAATACGTTAGCGGCTGGCCCGCCAACCTTTTTCCCTCGTACTCTCTCGTATGGTCTGACGAACCCAATGACCAAGATGGAGAGTGACTTGAAGCTGTTCCATGCGCAATTCAACCCTACGTTAAGACGATCCCTCCCCTCTTTGAACGCCCTCGACACTTCCTCAAGCTTTCCGCTGAACCAGCCGTTCTGAGCCGAATCCGACTCAAGCATTCCATGGGTAAACGGCGGCTCTGCGCCAAGAAGTGGGCTTGGCGATCGCGCGGCCACCCCAGCGAATGGTCAGTGGTAGTAGATGCCGCCGTCGACGTTGAGCGCCTGGCCGGTGACGAAGGCCGAGAGATCCGAGGCGAAGAACAGCACCGGTCCGACGATGTCTTCCGGCGCGCCGAGGCGCTTCAGCGCGGCGACATCCTCCCAATGGCGGATCGCGGCTTCGCTGCCCAGATTGTTCTTGCCCATCTCGGTCAGGATGATGCCGGGGCAGATCGCATTGACGGTGACGCCGTCCATGCCGACCTCCTGCGCCAGCACGCGGGTGAGCGTGATCACCACCGCCTTGGTTGCGGCGTAGTGGCCCTGCGTCGGCACGCCCTGCCGGCCGGCGATAGAGGCGATGTTGATCACCCGGCCGGACTTCCTGGCGCGCATATGCGGCAGCACCGCCTGGCACATCATCAGCACGCCCTTGGCGTTGACGTCGAAATGCGCGTCCCAGTTGGCTTCGTCGAGGTCCTGCAGCAGGCTGGGCTTGAGAATGCCGGCATTGTTGACCAGCACATCGATGCTGCCGGCAGCCTCGAGCAACGCCTGCGCCGTCGCTTCGACGTCCTTCTTGTTGCTGACATCCATCGTGTAGACATAGGCCTTGCGGCCGGCAGCCTCGATCTCGCCTCTGGTCGCGTCGAGCCCGGCCGCCTGCGAGGGCAGGTCGGTGATGGCGACGTCGAAGCCCGCTTCGGCTAGCCCCTTCGCGAGCGCCCTACCGATGCCGCGGCTGGCGCCGGTGACGAGAGCCGTCTTGCCCTTGGCCTCAGGAAGAATGGTCATGCTGCTTCCACCTTTGATGTCTTGACTGGGAGCGAATTCATCGCCGCGATCGTGTCGTCGAACGAAACGAGTTTGCCGTCGGAGCCCAGCCCCATCGCCACCTTGGCGGCGACCGCGCTGGCAAAGCGCGCGGACTGCTTCAGGTCCCAGCCCTTGACGATGCCGACGATGATGCCGGCCGTGAAGGAATCGCCGCAGCCCGTGGTGTCGAAGACCTCGACCTCGAAGGCGGGCAGATGGAAATCCTCGCCATGTTCGGGCGAGACATAGACGCCGCCGGCACCGAGCGTCAGGATGCAATTCTTCACGCCTCTCGCCCTGAAGAAAGCGGCGACGCGGGCCGGATCGCGGTCGTGCGCCATCTCGCCGGCTTCGTCGATGCTGGGCACGAAATAGTCGATGTAAGGAAGGCACGGCTCGACCAGCTTCCAGGTCTCCGGCGTCGCCTGGATCAGATCGAAAGTAGTGACGCGGCCGAGTTCCTTGGCGCGCTTCAAAAGCCTGACGGTCGGCTCGCCGTCGAAGCGCTTGAGCAGGCCGGTGCCGCCGACATGGACGACGGCGGCGTCGAGCGCCGCGTCGAGATCGGCCTCAACAACGTCGAACAAGGTGGCGGTACCCGGCACATGCAATGCGGGCCGCTCGCCGTTCGGCCGCACCGGCAGGATGGTGGACGAGGTCTGGACGCTGCCGTCGCGGCGGACAAGGCTCGTCTCCAGACCGTATTTCTTCAGCTTGGCGAGGAACCAATCGCCCATATCGTCGGTGCCGATGGTAGTGACGGCGCGGGTCTTCAGGCCGAGGATGGCGCAGTCCATGCCGGTCGCGCCCGCCGTGCCGGCGACGGTCATGCGGATCTCCTCGATATAGTCGGCCCGGCCGCCTTCGGGGATGCGCGAGACCGGCCGCCCGAGAATGTCGAGGACATAGAAGCCGATCGAGCTGACGTCGAATTGTGGCATGGTTGACTTAACCTTTCGAACTCAATGGGCGGCGCGGCGCAGGCCGAAGCTCGCGGCCAGCACCAGGAAGACCAGCACGCCGATGCCGACCTGCTGCCAGTAGAAATTCCAGCCGACGAGCAGCAGCCCGTTCTTGACGATGGCGAGCAAAAGCACGCCGAGCAGTGTGCCGATGACCGAGGGCTTGCGCTCGCGGCTCAGCGTCGTGCCGATGAAGGTGGCGCCGATCGCGTCGAGCAGGAAGGCGTTGCCGGAGAGCGGCACGTAGGACTTCACGGTCGCCGAGAGCAGGATGCCGGTGACGCCGGCAAGCAGCGCGCACAGAACATGCACCATCGACAATTCGCGCGGCACGCGGATGCCGGAATACCAGGCCACGCCCGGCTGCGCGCCCATGGCCTGGACGTAGCGGCCGAACACCGAACGATGCAGCAGGACATGGACCGCGATGACGAGGACGATCAGCACGAGGACCGGGGTCGGTATCCCGAACAAAGCGGTGCGGGCGATGGCGTTGAACTGGTCTGCGGCATAGCCGCTGGTGAGATAGATCGGCTGGCCGCCGCTGGTGGCGAGCTGCTGCGTGCTCTGGCCGATGAAGAGCACGCCGAGCGTCGCCAGGAAGGGGCTGATGTTCAGCCTGGTGATGAGGATTGCGTTGAGGATGCCGACGATCAGAGCGGCGCCGAGCCCGCCGGCGACGCCGACCACGCCGCTGTAGCCGGCGGCCAGAAGCATGACGAAAATCATGCTTGCCATGTCGACGGAGACGCCGACTGAGAGATCGATACCGCCCGACGAGATGACGATGGTGAGGCCGAGCGCGACGATCGCCAGCATGACGACGTTATTGACCAGCACATTGAAGAGGTTGGCCGGCGTCAGGAAGGTCGGGCTCGCCACCGAAAAGAAGACGAGGATGGCCGCGAAGGCGACGAGCACGCTGTACTTGGCGAGAAAGCCGCGCACACTCACCTTGGCCGAGTTGTCGTTGGCCGAGACGCTCATCGCGAACCCTCCGAACCGCGAGCAAAAGATGTGATCGCCACCACCAGCAGGATCAGCGCGCCCTGCACGCCGTTGACCCAGTAGCTGGAGACGTTGAGCAGCTGGAAGCCGTTGGCGAGGAGGCCGATGAACAGCACGCTGAGCAGCGTGCCGGCCATGGTCGGCACGAAGCGGCGCGAAAAGACGGTGCCGAGCAATGCCGCCGCCAGTACCGACAGAAGCAACTCGCCGGAACCGGGCGTGCTGGCCGACAGGCGCGAGACGGTGAGGATCGCCGCCACCGCCGCGCAGAGGCCGCTGAGAACATAGGTGAAGGAGACATAGAAGGGCACGCTGATGCCGGCTGCGCGCGCCGCCTCGGGATGGCCGCCGACTGCGTAGAGCCTGAGCCCGAAAGACGTGCCGTGGACGACCACGATCATGATCGCGGAGAAGACGATCAGCGCCCAGGCAAGCGCGGAGATGCCGAGGAAGCTGCCCGAAACCAGCACGCCGAGCAGCGGGGAGGATGCGCCGACCACCGTGTTCTGGGTGAGCGTGAGTTCCATGCCGGCTGCGACGTTGAGCACGGCAAGCGTTGCGAGCAACGGCAGGATGCCGAGGCCGACCACGGCAAGGGCGTTCAACGCGCCGACCGCCATGCCGACGGCGATGGCCGCTAGCACGGAAAGGAAATCGCCATAGCCCATCGACAAGAGCGTCGCGTAGACGGCGGCGCAGAGTCCCATATTGGCGGCGATCGACAGATCTATGCCGCCTTCAGTGACATCGGAACCGCCGCCGATGATGACGGCCGTCATGCCATAGGCGAGCACACCCAGAATCGCCGACTGCTCGACGACGTTGATCAGGTTGAAGGTCGAGGTGAAGCCCGGCGCGAAGATGACGAAATAGGCCATGATCGCGGCGAAGGCGGCGATCGCGCCGAGCCGCACGACGAGCGCGCCAAAGCGCCGGCCGGCGCTCTTTGCGGCGGTCTGCTTCTCGTCGGAAACGCCGACTTCGGTGTGGAGAACAGTCGCGCTCATGCGGCCACCCCATCGGTGTTCGAGCGCGCGCCGGACGAAGCTGCCAGCAGCGCGTCGCTGTTCATCGCGGGGCCGGAGAAACTGCCGGCAAGCCTGCCGCGATAGACAACCAGCACGCGGTCGCAGACGCCGACCAGCTCCAGCAGGTCGGAGGACAGAAGCAGGATCGCCGCGCCGTCGCTCGCCAGGCGGTTCAACAGATTGTAGATCTCGACCTTGGCGCCGACATCGACGGCAACCGTCGGTTCGTCCAGCACATAGACGCGCGACTGGCAGCTCAGCCATTTGGCGATCGCCACCTTCTGCTGGTTGCCGCCGGAGAGCTCGCGCACCAGCGCGTCGCGATGCGGCGTCTTGATCGACAGCTCCTTAATCAGGCCGTCCACCGCCTGGTTCTCGGCGCCACGGCTGACCATGCCGCTGCGCGAATAGCGGCGCAGGCTGGCCAAGGAGATGTTCTCGCGCACGGACAGGCCAAGTGCCACGCCATGGGCGCGGCGGTCTTCCGGCAGCATGGCGATGCCGTCGCGCACCGCCTTGACCGGCGTCGACAGCGACAGCTCCCTGCCCTCGACCTTGACCTGGCCGCCATCGGCGGTCTTGAGGCCGAACAGGCACTGCACGATTTCCTTGGCGCCGGAGCCGAGCAGGCCGGTCAGGCCGACGATCTCGCCGGCGCGGACGTTGAAGCCGATGTTCTCGAAGCTGCCGCCAAGCCGCAGGTTGGAAATTTCCAGCACCGGTGCGCCAAGCTCGACCGAGCGCTTCGGAAACATCTCGCCGACATCGCGAGCGATCATCATCGAGATGATCTCGTCGATCGGCGTCTGGCGCGGATCGACTGTGCCGACATCGGTGCCGTTGCGCATCACGGTGACGCGGTCGCAGAGCTTTTCGATCTCCTGCATGTAGTGGGAAATGAAGACCACTGCGATGCCGTCGTCGCGCAGCCGGCGTAGCACGTCGAACAGGCTGTCGACCTCGCGCTTGACCAGCGCCGCCGTCGGCTCGTCGAGCACCAGCACCGACGCCTTCTGCGCCAGCGCCCGGGTGATCTGCACCACCTTCTGCTGCGCCGTGGTGAGGTCCTTGACGAGGGTTCCGGCCGGCAGTTCCATGCCGAAGAAGCGCTTCAACAGATCAGCGGCGCGGCGCTCCATGGCACGGCGGCTGACGAATGGACCGAGGCCGATTTCGTGGCCGAGGAAGACCGCTTCGCCGACGGTCGCGGTCGGCACTAGGAGCCTGTCCTGGTGGATGAAGTGCACGCCGAGCTTTTCGACCGAAGCAGGCGTCAGCGCGCTGACGGTTTCGCCATTGATGACGATCGAGCCGCTGTCCGACTTGATGATGCCGGCCAGCACCTTGATGATGGTCGACTTGCCGGCGCCGTTCTGGCCGACAAGACCGAGGATCGAGCCGCGCGCGATCTCGAGATTCGCGTTTTCCAAGGCGCGCACCGGACCAAACCGCTTCGATATGCCCGTCATCGATACAGCAATGTCACGCTTTGCTGTCTGCATGGCCGTCAATCCTGGTTAGATGGGACGGGCAGCCGCATAGGCGCGGCCGCCCGTCGTTTCGTTCCGTCCTATTTAACGCCAGCCTTCTCGGCGGCGTCGAGGAACGGCTTTCCTTTTTCGGCGGCATTTTCCTTGTTGATCAGCACCGAAGGAACGAAAGTGAAGGGCGGCACTTTCTCGCCGGCCAGATATTTCGCTGCATTATCGACCGAGGTCTTGCCGATCTCGTAGGGCTGCTGCGCCGCGACGGCGCCGGCCGACGACTTCGGATCCATCACCATCTTGATGACTTCCGGGCTGCCGTCGATGCCGTAGGTCTTGACCTCGTTGCGGCCGGCGGCCTCGACCGCCTGCGTGGCACCGATCTGCGGCACGTCCCAGCACGCCCAAACCGCGCCGATCGAGCCCTTCTCGGGCGACTTGGTCAGCATGTCGGTGACATTGGAATAGGCGCTCTGCACCGTGTTCGGGATGACGTCGCGCAATTCCGGCTCGACGATCTTCACATCCGGGAACGAGGTCAGCACATATTTCAGCTGGTCGTAGCGGATCTTGCAGACTGGCACGCTGTAGAAGCCGTTGAAGACCAGCACATTGCCCTTGCCGCCCATGTCGGCGACCATCTGCAGCGCGATCTCGGCGCCGATATTGTAGTTGTTCGACGTGGTGTTGTTGATGGCGTGCGGCGTCGCGGTGTCGACCGTGAACAGCGGAATGCCGGCGTCGCGGATCTTCTGTAACCAGGGGTTCAGCACTTCGAGGTTGCCGAGCTGCTCGATGATGGCGTCGGGCTTCTGGGCGATCAGCGTCTGCAGCTGCGCGATCTGCTGCTGGTCCTTGCGGCCGGCATCGAGCGCGATGACTTCACCGCCGAGTTCCTTGACGCGGTCCTGGATGCCGCGGAACGCCATCAGGTCCCAATAGTGGTCCGTGCCGATGGCGGAGACACCGATGCGCTTGCCCTTGAGCGACAGCTCCTCGGCACTCGCGCCGGAGACGGCGGCAACGCTGCAAGCCACCGCTAACCCAAAAGCGAGCGCCTTGACGAGGCCTTTCATGGATCTGGTCATTTTCATTCCTCCCTTGTTGATCGCTCCGGGCCTTCCCGGAGGATATGCGAACCGTGAAATTGCTGCCCCTCAAGCAGCGGCGTCATTGTCGCGCAGGCCGTAGCTCGCCATGCGCTTGATGACGTTTTCGATCTCCTCGTCGGACAGGATCGGCGGCTCGCCGATCTGCAGGGCGCCGTGATACTGGCGCGCCAGCGTCTCGACCTCGACCGCCAGCCACATCGCCTGGGCGAGGCTCGATCCGACGGCGATCATGCCGTGCTGGGCAAGCAGGCAGGCCTTGCGGTCGCGCAGCGCCTCCACCGCATGCGCTGAAAGCTCCGCCGTGCCGAAGGTGGCGTAGGGGGCGCAGCGTATGTCGCTGCCGCCGGCGACCGCGACCATGTAATGGATCGCCGGTATCTTCCGGCCCATGATGGCGATGGTCGTGCAGTAGGTCGGATGCGCGTGAACGACGGCGTTGACCTCGGGCCTGGCCTTCATGATGTCGAGATGGAAGCGCCATTCGCTGGACGGCGGCAGGCGTCCGTCGACCTCGCCGTCCCAGCCCATGAGGACGATGTCTTCCGGCTGCAGCGTGTCATAAGGCGTGCTGGTCGGCGAGATCAGCATGCCCTCGCCATGGCGCCGGCTGATGTTGCCTGACGTGCCCTGGTTGATGCCCAGCGCGTTCATCTCGATGCAGGCATCTATGATGGCCCGGCGCGCCTCGAGGTCCGAAACGATCATGCGGTATTCCAATCCTTGCGAGGCCAATTACCAGGCCGTGTAGCCGCCATCGATCGACAGGATCGCGCCCGTCACGTAGCTCGACGCCGGCGACGCCAGGAACAGGATCGCCGAGGCGATCTCCTGCGGCGTGCCCAGCCGGCCCATCGGCGTCATGTCGATCCAGGTGTTGAAGAGTTCGGGACGCTCGCGCATCTTCAGCGTCATCTCGGTGCCGACATAGCCCGGCGCCAGCGCGTTGACGCGCACGCCTGACTTTGCCCATTCGACCGCGAGCGCCTTGGTCATCATATGCACGGCGCCCTTGCTCACCATGTAGGATGGCGCCGTCTGCGGACGGTTGATGATCAGGCCCGACATCGAGCCCAGATTGACGATCGAGCCCTTCTTGCGGGCGACCATCGAGCGGCCGAAGGCGCACGAGGCCCAGTAGACGCCGTTGACGTTGACATCCATCACCAGGCGCCATTCCTCGTCCGGCGTGTCGAGCGCGGTGTTGAGGCGCGCGATGCCGGCGCTGTTGACCAGGACATCGACCTTGCCGAAGTCCGCGACGATCTGAGCGGCCATCGCCTCCACGGCTTGCGTATCCGTGACGTCGAGCACGCGGCCATCGACGCTCGCGACGCCAACCGCCTTGAGCACCTCGGCAGCAGCTTTCAGCCCGTCCGCATTCATGTCGAGAAGCACGATACGCGCGCCGCAAGTCCCCAGCGCCCTGGCGGCCTCGAGACCGATCCCGCTGGCGCCGCCGGTGACGACGGCGACCTCGCCTGTCAGGTCGAATTGCGACCGGTAATCCATGCACGTCCTCCATCAGGACGAACTTGAGCGCAGGCAAAACACTGCCCTCGCCGCCGAAGCAGCGCCGCAAGCCAGCCGATCCTGATAATGCCTCCGGGGTCAGGCTCCCGACCCCATGACAGGGACGTTACAGAAGCTTTTTCCAACCGTCAATCTGGTTATAACCAGAAAACAGATTCTTTTTTGGTGACTGGCAAGTCAGGTGCGATCGACGCCGTTCACCGTTGTTGACGGCTGCTCGACCGCCATATGGATGCGGGCGACGGAGGAATTATAAAAGGCCTCGTAATATTCGAGCGCGGCACCGTCCGCGTCATAGGCGATTGACTCGATCTCGATCAGCGGCGTGTTGGCGGCGACGCCCATTTCGTCGGCCTCTTCCTTGGTGGGGAGCGCGGCGCGCAGCCAGCGGTCGGCGCGCTTCACCGTCAGGCCGAACACGGCGCGGATAGTGCCGAAGATGGACTGGTTTTCCGACAGGATGTTCTCCAGACCCGGCACCCGGTGCCCCGGCAGGCTGATGCGCGTCATGGTGATCGGCGTGCCGTCGGTCATATAGACGCGGCTGATGCGGACCACGCTGCCATTGGCGGGAATGCCGAAGACCTTCGACTCCTTGTCGCTCGGCGGGCAGCGGTAGATCTCCAGCGTGCGGGTCGAGACCTTGTGGCCCTTGGCGGTCAAATCGTCGAAGACACCGAGATTGGCGGTCATGAAGTCGACATGCTCGCGGGGTGCCGCGACGAACATGCCCTTGCGCGGCATCTTGATGATGCGGCCTTCGTTGGACAGCGAGCCGATCGCGGCGCGCACCACAGGGCGCGAGACGCCGAAGAAATCGCAAAGCGCCTGTTCCGAGGGAATGCGTGAATTGGCGGCAAGCAGGCCGGTGTTGATCGCTTCCTCGACCTGGTTGCGCAACTGCACCCAGAGCGGTGCGGCCTCGTCGCGGTTGAGCTGCACTTTCGAGCCGATCGAGCGGAAGGCCTCGGCCGCCTCGGCGTCTTCCTGATCGTAACGAGGACGCCCGCGCGTTCTGGTAGCTTGTTCCATCCGATCCTGCCGCAATTCATTTGCCGCGACTCAGATAAGCGGCAGCGCCTCGCTAGCGGAGGCCGCCGGCCATTTTCACGCTCTCCGGCAAGTTTCGCAACCATAGCATGGCGGCCGCCCCCAGAAGCGGTCCGGGAACCAGGAGCAGGAAGGCCCAGCGCCAACCCCCGATGAATTCGGCGAAGCGCGGCGTCAGCCAGATGGCGAGCACCGTCAGCGCGAAGCCCGCGCCCATTTGCACCGACAGAGCGGTTCCGACGAAGCGGCGGTCGGCGAGCTCGGTGACGGCGGTGGAGAACTGCGCCGAATCGCCGATGACCGAGACGCCCCAGACGAGGGCCACCAGCATGAACAGCCAGAGCGGGCCGGTGAACAGAAAGCCCATCAGCAGCGCGCAGCTTCCCGAGACGATCATCATGCCGGCGGTGGTGGCGGTGCGGCCGACGCGGTCCGACAGATAGCCTCCGAGCAAACACCCCAGAATGCCGGACGCGACGACGAGGAAGGTCGAGAGCGAGGCAGCGGCCGCCGTTCCGATCGCCTGTGCTTCGAAGGCGGCGCGCGTGTAGACGAGCAGCCACGCCCACATGGCGTACAGCTCCCACATATGGCCGAGATAGCCGAGATTGACTAACAGCAGCGGCTTTTCGCGAAAGACCTGGCCGATGCGCGAGGGCTCGAAGATAGCCTTGCCGAAGGGATAGGGTCCTTCCTTCGCGAACAGCAGGAAGAGCAGCGCGCCCGCCGCAGTGGCCAAGCTTGCCCCGGCAACCACCGGACGCCAGTCGAGCGCGGTCGAGACAGCGCGGAAAAGATGCGGCAGCGCCGATCCGACAGTCAGCGCGCCGATGACGGCGCCGAGCGCCAGTCCCCTGTCGCGCGCGAACCAGGTGGCGACCAGCTTCAGCGCCGGCGGATAGACGCCTGCGAGCGCAACACCGGTGGCGACGCGCGCGGCGATCATGCCGCCAGGCCCGGGATGGAAGAGCAGCGTCGCGTTGGCCAAAGCGGCGACGAGCGCCGCCGCCGCCATCAGATGACTCAGCCGTACGAGGTCGGGAAGATTGACCAGACTCGCCGCCAGCGCGCCTAGAACGAAGCCAACCTGGACGCCATTGGTCAGCCAGGCCTCGGCGCCCGCGCGCAACGCCAGCTCCTGCCTCAGTTCAGGAAGGATCGCGGTCGCCGAGAACCAGGTGGTCAGCGACAGGACGACTGCGAGGCAAAGCAGCGACAGCACGCGCCAGCGCTCGCTGTCGGCCGCCGTGCCAAGCCCGCCGGCCGTGCTCATGCGCCTTGCAGCGGTACGGTGAAGACCGTGGCTGTGCCGGTGAGGCAAAGCTCGCCCTGGCCGTTGCGCACGCTGGTCTCGATCTTGCAGATAGGCTTATCGGACCGCACTTCCTTGACCTCCACGCGTCCGGTGATCTCCTCGTCAACGCCGACCGCCTTGACGAACTTCCAGGCCACTTCGAGGAACACGGTTCCGGGGCCAGGCAGATCCTCCGCGACCAGCGCGTTTAGGATACCGGAGGTGACGCCGCCCTGGACAATCAGCTTGCCGAACACCGACTTCTCGGCCAGCGTTCGGTCGTAATGCAGCGGGTTACGATCGCCGGTGATGTCGGTGAAGGCCTCGATGTCGCTCATCCTTGTGCGGCGCGTGCGCTCGGCGAAGGCCCCGACCTGCGGGCGACCCTTCACGACACCCACCCAACCGTCTTTCGTCTCGGTGCTCATTGCGGCTTCTCCTCTGCTCCGGGTTCGACTGGTTTGAAGGCCGGCAGGACGCGACCGCCGATGGCTGTCGGCGCAAGCCGAAGCATGTCCCCGATCTGTAGCGGCCGTGTGCCGGCCAGGATGAAACTCAGCATCGTCGGGCCTTCGACCAATTCGATAAGGCCGACCACATAAGGTGCCACAGGCAGCCAGCCGGCATGGCCGGGCTTGTGCACCTCCGAAAAGGACTTGAGCCGCCCTCTGCCCGATGCGTCTTTCCAGACCAGACGCTTGCTCCAGCAGTGCGGGCAGATCGGGCGCGGATAGAAGACGGCCTTGCCGCACTCCTCGCAGTGCTGGATTTTCAGACGGCCTTCGGCGGCGGCATCCCAGAATGGCTTGGTCAGCGCGGTGATCGTCGGGCCAGGGGTTTTCAGCGTGTCGAGATCGACGGACATCAGGCGGCTCCCAGCACGAGCGCTGTCGCTTCGCTCATCGTCGCGCCATTGCCGGTGACCAGCGCGAGCCGGGCCTTGCCGATCTGGCGTTCGCCCGCCTCGCCGCGCAATTGGCGCACCGCCTCGACGACATGAGTCATACCGCCGGCAAGGTCCGGCTGGCCGAAGCCGAGCTGGCCGCCATGCGTGTTGAGCGGCTTGTCGCCCTTGTGGGAAAGGTCGTGGTCGTGGAGCCATGCGCCGAACTGGCCCGGCGCGCAAAGGCCGGCATCCTCGATCGTGGCCGCGACCATGATCATATAGCAATCATAGAGCGACAGAAGGTCCATCTCATCGGCCCGCGTGCCGGACTGTTGGAAGGCCCGCGCCATGGCGCTCTTCAACGGACCGGAGGTAAGACTCGGCGCCTGGCTGACCGCGCGGTGCGTGACTTTCTCGCCGGCGCCGAGCAGATGGACAGGCGGCTTTCGCAACGACCGCGCGCGTTCGACCGAGGTGACGACGACCGCTTCGCCGCCGGCGACCGGCATGACGATTTCGAGGAGGTGCAGCGGCGAAGCGATTATCGGCGAGGCCAGCACCGCCTCCACATCGGCCGGCTTGCCGAAGAAGATGGCGTCGGGATTGAGCTGCGCATTGGCGCGCGCGGCCGCGGCGATCAGGGCGAAGTCCCGCGCGGTCGAGCCGTATGCGGCCATATGCGCCTGCATCAGCAGCGCATAGGAGATGTTGGCGCCCGAGGCGCCGAAAGGCACGTCGAACTCGCGGATCGGATTGCGGTTGGGAGAACGAGGCGGCGTCTCCTCGCGGTTGTTGGCGAGCACGCACAGCACCGTCTCGCACATGCCTGCCTCGATCGCGGCGGCCGCGCGCCAGACCATGCCGGCGCCGGATGCGCCGCCGAGGTCCACGACATTGGCCATGGTCGGCGCGAGACCCAGATATTCGGCAATCGTCGCCGGCACATGCTGCGGCGTCTCGCCGACCTGGGGACCGACCAGCAGCCCGTCAATTGCCGCCGGATCGAGCCCGGCGTCGAGCACCGCCAGGCGCGAGACCTCGGCGATCATCTCCAGCGTCGTCACGCCGCTGGTCAGGCGCTGCGGCTTCAACTCGCCGATGCCGACGATCGCTCCCTTCGGCCGGCTCATGCCGCCTTGCTCCGGTCGAGCGTGCGGTATTCCTCTAGGCATGCCGGATTGGCGAGCGAAGCCATGTTCTTGACCGGCTTGCCCTCGAGCGTGGTGCGGGCGGCGCCCTCGACGCGTTTTCCGTTCAGCGTATAGGGCACGGCCTGCACCGCATGGATCCGATGCGGCACATGGCGCGGCGAGGCCCCTTCGCGAATCGCGCCGCGGATTTGCGCGGCAAGCTCTGGGGTCAACGCATAGCCATCATTGAGCTTGACGCAGAGCACGATCTCCTCGTCGCCTTCGGCCGGCGCGCCAAAGACCAGGCAATCCTCGATCTCGGCAAAGTTTTCGCAGGCGGCATAGATTTCCGCCGTGCCGATGCGCACGCCGCCGGGCTTCAGCGTCGTGTCCGAGCGGCCGTGGATGACGCCGGAGCCGTAAGCGGTCATCTCAGCCACGTCGCCATGCGTCCAGATCTCGTGGCGCGTGGCGAAATAGGTGGCGTGATAACGCTCGTCGCCGTCCTTGCCCCAGAAGGTCAGCGGCATCGACGGGAAGGGCTCGGTGCAGACGAGATCGCCCTGGCGGCCGATCACCGGCGCGTTGCGCTCGTCCATGACGGCCACGGCGAGGCCAAGGCCTTTCACCGTCAGCTCGCCGCGCCGCACAGGATGGATCGGCGATCCCAGCAGGAAGCAGCCGATGATCTCGGTGCCGCCGGAAATGGAGGCAAAGATCATGTCGCGCTTCACATGCTCGTAGACCCAGTCGAATTGCCCGGGCGAGACGGGCGCGCCGGCCGACAGCAGCGAGCGCAGCGGCGAAAGGTCGTGCAGGCGCCCGGGCGCGTAATTTTCGGCGGCAAGCGTCGCCAGATATTTCGGGCTGGTGCCGAAATGCGTGACGCGGGCACGCTCGGCCATCGTCCATAGCGGACTGGGGTCGAGGCCATCGGCCGATTTCAGGATCGGCGCGCCGTCATAGAGAACCACTGTCGCACCGCAGGGAAGGCCGGAGATCAGCCAGTGATACATCATCCAGGCGGTGTTGGTGTACCAACTCATGACGTCGCCGGGGCGAACATCGCCGTGCAGCAGGTGCTCCTTCAGATGCTGGAGCAGCACGCCGCCGGCCCGATGGACGATCGCCTTCGGTGCGCCTGTCGTGCCGGAGGTGTAAAGCACATAGGCAGGATGGTCGAACGGCACGCGTTCGAAGGTGAGTGGCCTTTCGCCGCCGAATTTGTCAAACGCAACGCTAGCCGCCGCGCAATCCGGCTTGGCGGCCGCTTCGCCGGTCAGCACCAGCATCGTCACTGTCGGCATCGCGGCGACGATCTCGCCCAGCCTGCCGGAAATGTCGTGCTCCTTGCCCGCATAGCGGTAGCGGAGCGCGGCGAACAGCGCCTTGACGCCGATCTGGCCGAGGCGGTCGACGATCGCGGTGGCGCCGAAATCCGGCGAACAGGACGACCAGACGGCGCCGATGGAGAGCGTCGCCAAAAGCGCCACGAGCCCTTCGACCCTATTGGGCAAGATACCGCCGACACAATCGCCCTTGCCGATACCGGCCGCGCGCAGGCCGTCGGCCGTTCGAGCTACAAGCCGGCGCAATTCAGCGAGCGTGATCGCCTGGAAATGGCCGCCCTCGTCGGCCTCGATCACCGCGACCCTCTCGCCGTCGCCACGCAACAGGTTTTCCGCAAGATTAAGCTTTGCTTCCGGCAGGAAGCGGCTCCCGGTCATCGGCGCATTGTCGTCGCGCAGGAAGGAGATCGCGCCTGGATCGCCGACGACCTCGGCGAAATCCCACACCGCCCGCCAGAAGGCCCCGGGATCGCCGATCGACCAGCGATGCAGCGTATCGTAGTCGCGCGGGTCGAAGCCGTTGGCGGTCGAAAAGCGCGCAAGGTTGGATGATTGGAACGCGGCCGGCGCCGGCGTCCAAAGCACGGATGACATGGATTTCCTCCCGCAACGCAGGCCGGGCTCGATGCCGCGACCTTGCCTGCCGATGCATTTCATGATTATTGGTTATAACCAGAATGTCAAGCGGCGATCCCGCCTGTGTGGGTCGCGCGTGCGGAGGATCGGAAATGGATGCGGTTTATGTCGTTGCCGCCAAGCGCACGCCCATCGGCAAGCTGAACGGCGCGTTCGCCAGCCTGTCCGCGGCGGAGCTGGGCGGGCAGCTTATCCAGGCAATGCTTGCCGATACTCAGCTCGCGCCCGATGCCGTCAGCGAGGTGATCATGGGCCAGGTGCTGACCGGCGGCGCCGGGCAGAACCCGGCGCGGCAGGCCGCGCTCAAGGCTGGCCTTCCGGTCAGTATCCCCGCCATGACCGTCAACAAAGTGTGCGGCGCCGGCCAGAAGTCGATCCATCTCGCCGCCCAGGCCATTCGCTGCGGCGACGCCGATTGCGTGATCGCCGGCGGACAGGACTCGATGACCTCGGCACCGCACTTCATTTCCGATATGCGCGGCGGCATCCGCATGGGCGACCGTACCCTCAAGGATTCGATGATCACCGACGGGCTGTGGGATGCCTTCCATCAGGTGCATATGGGCGTAACGGCCGAGGCGCTGGCGCAGCGTTACCAGATCACCCGCGAGGAACAGGACAGGTTCGCGCTGCGCTCACAGGAGAAGGCGGACGCCGCCATCCAGACTGGCCGGTTCGACGAAGAGATCGTCCCGATCTCGATAAGGACAAGGCAGGGCGATCTCGTCATCGACCGTGACGAACATCCCAATCCCTCCACCACCATGGAAGTCCTCGGCCGGCTGAGGCCGGTCTTCGATGCGGCTGGCACGATCACGGCCGGCAACTCGTCAGGTCTCAACGACGGGGCGGCGGCGGTGCTGGTGATGTCGGAGGCGCGGATGAAGAAACTCGGCCTGACGCCCCTAGCCCGCATCGCCTCCTACGCTTCAGCCGGGGTCGAGCCTATGGACATGGGCCTCGGACCGGTGGCGGCCTCGCGCCGCGCGCTCGACAAGGCCGGATGGCACGCGTCCGATCTCGACGTGATGGAGGTCAACGAAGCGTTCGCCGCGCAAGCCATCGCGGTCAACCGCGAGATGGGCTGGAACGAGGACATCATCAACATGAGCGGCGGCGCCATCGCGCTTGGCCATCCGCTGGCCGGCTCCGGCTGCCGCATCGTGGTGACGCTGCTCCACGAAATGATCCGCCGCGACGCGCGGAAGGGCCTCGCCTCGCTCTGCATCGGCGGCGGCCAGGGCGTGGCGATCTGCCTGGAGCGGTGAGCCTGAAACTCTGAGCAGTTAGTTGCCTGAGGAATTGGGCAATCGGGCTTGGCCAGCATCTGGCGAACGACAGCTTTGGGTCAACGAAAGAGCTCAAGACTACGGCCGACATTAGGCGCGAAGCAGACGTTCAAGACTTTGTCAGCAGGAGGTCACTTCGGTCAACTTGCGCCATGCGCTTGACAAAGTCGGACTGCCTTAATGGCGACCGGCAGCAGTCCAGCTGCGTCGAGTTGGGACCTGCGAGTAATATTCGGGAACCAAACCAATCCACAGAAATATTTTGTTGGTATTTTTTGTTGGTTAGCACTGCTTTTGCGCGAGTCTTAACCATTTGAAACGACAGCCAGATTTCTCTGACTTGGATTCCGCCTCTGGCACCATCCCCTCTTCTCCCGATAGTCCCTCTCGCCGAAGCTTCTACGCTCAGTCGAAGAAACCCGCATCCTCTTCCCTGAGATATTTCCTGGCCGCCTCGGCATCGATATCGAGCCCCAGCCCCGGCGCTTCGAGCAGGTCCACCATGCTGTCCTTCACGATCTGCGACGGCAGGCCGATGACGATGTCTTCCCACCAGGGATCGGAGGCGCTCGGATATTCGAAGGCGATGTAGTTGGCGGGCAAGGTGGCGCAGACATTGATCAGCGCGCCAAGACCGAGCAGGCCGTTGGCGGTGCCGTGCGGCGCCATCAGGATGGAATGCATGTAGGCGTGCTCGGCCACCCATTTGAGCTCGGCGATGCCGCCTATATCGGCCGGGTCGGGGCCGATGACGCGCACCGCTTGCGTCTCGATCAGCTCCTTGAAATTATGCCGCAGGTAGATCTGCTCGCCGGTATGGATCGGCGTCGAGGTGGACGTGGTCAGCTCGCGATAGGCCTGCGGATTGACCCACGGCACATAATCGCCGGTCAGCATGTCCTCCAGCCACATCAAATTGTTCTTCTCGACCGCGCGGGCGAATCTGATCGCGTCCGGCAACATCCAGCCCGGGCCGCAGTCGAGCGCCAGGCTCACCTTGTCGCCCAGCACTTCCTTCATCGCGATCACGCAGTCGAGCATATGGTTGAAGCCGCGCTCGCTGATCACGCCCTGATCCATGGCGCCGTGATAGCCGGCCTTCTTCTGCGTCACGCCGTAATGGAAGCCCTCGATGGTGTCCTTCATGTTGGAGTGGAACGAGATGCCCTGCTTGATCATGAAGAAGTTCTGCGGCTGCTCCATCATCCATTTGACGTCGGCGGCGTAGTCCTCCGGCCGGTCGCCGGTGCGCTTGCGGCGGATCGAGCCGTTGTAGACGCGCACCTTGTCGCGCACCTTGCCGCCAAGCAGCTTATAGACCGGAACGCCGGCGGCCTTGCCGGCAATGTCCCACAACGCATGCTCAATGGCGCTCACCGCCGCGCCATAGGGCTTGAAGGAGCCGCGCTGGCGGATCTTCAGCATCACCCGCTCGACATCGGTCGGGTCCTCGCCGATCAGCGCTTCGCGGAAATGCAGCACAAAGGGCTTGAGGTAGGTCTTGGTGAACTCGACTTCGCCAAGGCCGTAGAGGCCTTCGTCCGTCACGATGCGCACGATGGGGTGCTGACCGATGACGGCGCAACGCAGGTCGGTGATCTTCATGGCGAAGTCCTAGTTCACAGACGAGAAAGCTGTCGGCGTGAGCAGCTGGCTGCTGATATTGGCAATGATCTGCCCGTCGCGCTCAGACTCGTCCCGGGCCCTGTGCCATGCCGGATCGGTGACGAAAGCCGCCCATTTCGCCTCACGCTCGGCCAGCGATTCCCAGGCGAGGAAATAGGTGAGGCGATTGCTGTTTTCGCCGATCGCCGTGGTGAAAAACCCGGCCTGGCGGATGCCATGCCTCTCCCAGATGGCCAGCGTTTGGTCGGAAAAGCGCTTGAGCAAAGCCGGCAGCCTGCCCGGCAGGCAGTCATAGATACGCAGTTCGTAGATCATGGTTTCGTCAGTTTCCTTCTTCACCTCTCCCTTGGGAGAAGTCGACGCGAATGGTCGGTCGTTGGTCCTGTGAACCTGGGGGAATGAGGGCGGGCGGTCTGGCTAGCTCCAGGTCCGGTCCCAGCTATATTCATTGTCCCAATGCTCGGTGGATTGCCATATCCCCGTGACACCGGGCTGCAGATGCTGCGCGATCACTTCGTCGACGACGTCGTCGATCCCCAGGCCCGGTCTGTCCGGAACAGTGATGAAGCCGTCCTTCACCAGCGGTTTGGGCAGGCCGGTGACGATATCGTCCCACCAGTCGACATCGGCGGAATGATATTCGAGCGCCATGAAGTTTTCGGTCGCAGTCGCGACATGCGCCGCGGCCATCGCGGCGATCGGGCTTTCGGCCATGTGGATCGCCATGGCGACGCCGTGGTCCTGCGCCATGTCGCCGATCTTCTTGGTCTCGAGGATACCGCCACTGGTGAGCAGGTCCGGATGGACGACGGAAAGGCCGCCGCTTCTCAGCAGAGGGTCGAAGGCCTCCTTGAGGTAGATGTCCTCGCCGGTGCAGATCGGCACCGAGGTCGCTTGCTGCAGCTGCCGGTATTGCTCGGTGTACTGCCAGGGAATGACGTCCTCGAGCCAGGCCGGGACGTACTTCTCGATGCGGCGCGACAGGCGGATGCCGTCCTGCAGAGAGATGTGGCCGACATGGTCGATGGCCAAAGGGATCTCGTAGCCGATGACCTCGCGAACCTCGTGGATGTACCGCTCGAGAAGGTCGATGCCCTTCTCGGTGAAATGCAGACCGGTGAACGGGTGCCGCACGTTCTGCACGTCATAGGCGAGATTGCGGGCCTTGCGCTCCTCGATCGTGCCGCCGCGGCCGCGCGGATTGGCGTGAAACCCTTCGAGCGCGCCGGCGGGCGATGTCACAGCACCCGGAATGTGGGCGATCTGCATCAAGCCGAGATCCATCTTGAGGAAGGTGAACCCGCGATCCATGCGTGCCTTGAGGCGCTTGCCGGTTTCGGTGCCGCTCGGCTTCTCCGCGTCGGTATCGCAATAGACGCGCACGTGATCGCGGAACTTGCCGCCCAGCATCTGGTAGATCGGCACGCCATAGGCCTTGCCGGCGAGATCCCAGAGCGCGATCTCGACCGCCGACACGCCGCCACCCTGCCGCCCGTGCCCGCCGAACTGCTTGATGCGGCGGAATAGCCGGTCGACATCGCAGGGATTCTCGCCGAGCAGCCGGCTCTTCAGCATCAGCGCATAAGTGGCGCTGGCGCCGTCGCGCACCTCGCCAAGCCCGACGATGCCCTGGTTGGTGTAGATCTTGAGCAGCGCCGAGGTGAACGGCGCGCCGACGATCTCGGCCACCCGCATGTCGGTGATGCGAAGCTCGGACGGTCTGGAATTGGTGTTGACCCGATTGAGAGCCTCGTCGGCTGCATCCGTCTTCGGCATGACTTATCCTCGTTCTCGTCGATGGTTATGCCCCTCGCCTGGCTCGCACAGGTCGTTGCTAGCCCAACTCGATCTCGTGGGCCTGCAGGTAGTCGCGATTCATCTCAACACCGAGACCGGGCTTCGACGTCAGCTTGAGGCTGCCGTTCGAAACATCGAGCGGCTTGTCGATGAGGTGGTCGTATTTGGAGAGGTCCCACTCCGAGGTTTCGAGCTTATAGAAGTTGGGAACGGTCATCATCACCTGCGCTCCCGCGACCACGTTGATCGGTCCGGCAGCGTCATGCGGCGAGACGGGCACGTAATAGGCTTCGCACAGGGCGGAAATCTTCTTGAGCTCGGTGACGCCGCCGGTCCAGGTGACGTCCGGCATGATGTAGTCGGCGAGCTTGCCCTCGAGCACCGGCACGAAATCCCACTTCGTGTGGCCGCGCTCGCCCCACGAGATGGCGGCGCTGACCTTGTCGCGCACCTGTTTGAGGGCATTGAGGCTCTCGGGCGGACAGGGCTCCTCGAACCAGTCGATCTGGCCCGCCTCTTCGAGGCTGCGGCAGAGGCGAATGGCGGTCGGAACATCGAAGCGGCCATGCGCATCGATGAGGATGTCCACATCGGGGCCTGCCGTTTCGCGGATCAGGGCCGTCAGTTCGGCGGCCTCGCGCTCGTCCTTGCGGGTCATGCTGCCGTCGAGATAACCGTCCCGCCTTTCGCGGGCTACGCCATCGACGCTGGGGCCCTGATGGGGAAAAGGATCGAATTTGAGGCCGGTGTGACCGGACTCGACGATGTCGCGAATTTCGCGGATCACGGCTTCCTTGCTGGTGAATTTGGCCTGGTTGGGATGGGTATAAAGCGCGATTTCGTCGCGCACCGGTCCGCCCAGCAGTTCGTAGATCGGCTTGCCGAGGACTTTGCCACGGATATCCCAGAGGGCGATGTCGATGGCGCTGACGCATTCGACGGCGGCGCCGCGGCTGCCCATATAGGTGAAGCTGCGGAAAATCTTGTGCCAGAGATACTCGATACGCGCCGGATCCTCGCCTGTCACGGCGGCGCCGATCTGCCGCAGGATCGTGCAGAGCGCGCGGTTGGCGAGCTTTGTCGTGGTGGTGATCTCGCCCCAGCCACTCACCCCCTCGTCGGTCGTCACTTCGACGAACAGGAACTCTCCCCAGTAAGAAGCATCGGACTTGATCAGCCATGGCCGAATGCTGGTGATTTTCATCTGGACTATCCTCTCTGAAACGGCCAGGCTGACGGTGTTGCGGATCGGCTACCCTGCCCGGGCGGCGCTTCGCGCGCGCATGTGTTCGAGGACATGCCGGCCGGAGCCCTCGACATGGCGGGCAATGAGTTCGGCCGCCTTCTCGGCCTCTCCCGATTTTACCAGCGCGATGAGCTCGCGGTGCTCGCGGATGATCGCGGCGCGCCTGGCAAGCGTGAAATTGAACCGCCGGCTGACCGCCCTCAGCACCTCGCGATGCTTCCACCAGAGCTCGGCCGCATGGCGGTTATAATGCCGCTGGTACATCACGGTGTGGAAGGCGGTATCGAGCTCGCTGTGCCTGAACGTGTCGGCAAAATTGTTCTCCTCGATCAGGTTCTGGAGACGTTCGAGCTCGGCGATGTCCTCGTCGGTGGCCATGTTCACGAACCATCGCGTCAGGGCGGGTTCGATCAGGACGCCGATCTCGTAGATATCCCGGACAAAGTCCTGATCTATGGGTCGCACGCGTGCCCCGCGATTGGGACTGAAGATGACAAAGCCCTCTCCGCGCAACAATTGCAGGGCCTCGCGCACCGGGTTGGTCGAGGTGCCGTGACGCCGGGCGAGATCGGCGACCACAAGCCGTTCGTTGGCGGCCAGCCGTCCTTCGATGATGTCATCCCTGATCAGTTCATAAAGCGAGGCGCCCTCGCTGGAAGCCCCGATGGGGTCAATTCCCGCAGGTGGCTCCGCTTTGAAATCGCTTGTCTCGGCCAAGGCCTATCTCCCCCAAGTGAATACACCCTCCGCCCTATATCACGCTCGGTTTCGATAAAACAATGTACGATTCTTCGCGTTGACAGATAATCTGTGATCTGAAAACGTACAAAGTCGTCGAAGGGATACATTAGAACTGGCAAATATCCCGCGATCGAACGAGCAACGACCGCTTGCCTCGACGCAGAGCGGCACGGGAGAGAAACCTGGAGGATACCTATGACGAGGATTACGCTCGGCGGTGCCGTCCTGCGCGGCACTGTCTCCACTGCGTTAATGGCATCGTTGATGGCCGCGCCGGCGCTGGGCGCGCCGCCGGTCGACCTGAGCAAGTGGTCGCCGGAATATGTGCGCTCCATTGCGGGCACGCAGGATTTTGACACTGCGGGCGATTGCGCCAAGGTCACCCCGCTCGACTACAAGGGCCGACTGACCTTCTGGTACCAGGGCGTGTTCGAGGGCGACCCGGACCTTTTGCGCCAGTACTACAAGGATTTCTTCGCAACCTTCCGCAAGACCTATCCGAACATCCAGCTCGAGGAACAAGCCCTCACCTACAACGACCTTCTCGACAAGTTCCGCACGGCGCTGCTCGGCAACGCGGCGCCAATGGCGGTCCGCCTGCAAATCCTGGGCGGCACCGAGTTCGCCTCGAAGGGCTATCTGCAGCCGCTCAAGCCCGAGGATGTGGGGTATTCGACCGAGGACTTCTGGCCCGGCGCCATGAAGGCCGTCACCTGGGACGGCGTGACCTACGGAATTCCGACCAACAACGAGACGATGGCGTTCATCTGGAACGCCGACATCTTCAAGCGCGCGGGCCTCGATCCGAACAAGCCCCCGGCCACCTGGGACGACGTCGTCAAATATTCCAAGCAGATCCACGACAAGCTCGGCATTGCCGGCTACGGCCTGGTGGCGCGCAAGAATGCCGGCAACACGCCTTATCGCTTCATGCCGCAGTTGTGGGCCTATGGCGGCGGCGTCTTCGACGAGGCTACCCCCAACCCAACCTACAAGCAGATCGAGCTCGACAGCCCGCAGAGCAAGGCGGCGCTGCAGGCCTCCTACGACATGTATGTTCGCGACAAATCGGTTCCGGTCTCGGCGCTCACCAACCAGCAAGCCGACAACCAGCCCCTGTTTCTCGCCGGCCAGCTCGGCATGATGATCTCGCATCCGTCCGACTACAACGTCATGCTCGATCTGCAGAAGAAGGCGACGGGCACCGACAAGGACAAGGCACAGACCGTCATCGACAACATGCGCTATGGCCTCATTCCGACCGGCCCCGACGGCAAGCGCGCCGTCGTGTTCGGCGGCTCGAACATCCACATCCTGAAGCCCGAATATGTCGAGGGGGGCAAGGTGGACGAGCCGGCCGCAAAGGCCATCATCTGTATGTGGACGAGCCCGGAATGGTCGCTGAAGATGGCCTATGCCGGCTCGAACCCGGGCAACCTCAACGGCTTCAAGACCAAATGGATGAAGGAACGTCTGGACAACATCAAGTTCCTCGACGTCACGACCTCGATGCTGCCATACGGCATCCCGTTCCCGGCGCTGCCGCAGTCGCCCGAAATCATGAACATCATCATCCCGGACATGCTGCAGAATGCCCTGACCGGAGCGATGACCGTCGATCAGGCGGCGGAGGACGCGGCCAAGAAGGTGAAAGACCTGATGGGAGGCGGGCTCTAATCCGGGCCTGACCGACGATCCGATCGGCTGCGCCGTGAGCGCAGCCGATCCTTCCCCAAGAACAAGGGCGCGCTACAGTGACGATCGCGACCGGCAAGGCCGAGGCTCGCCGCAGATTGCAACCCGCCGGGTCCGGCTTGCTCCGCAGTATCTGGGAGCATCGCGCCGACTACGCGTATGTGCTTCCCGCGATCGCCGTGATGCTCATCGTCATCGCCTATCCGATCTACTACACAATGGAGCTGTCCTTCTTCAACACCCCGCCCGGCCTGCAGCTCCGCGACAAGATCTTCGTCGGCATCAACAACTACACGGCCATCCTCACAAGCGAGGTGTTCTGGAAAGTCACCTGGAACACGCTCATCTGGACAGCGGCCTCCACTTTCATTTCCTTCGTCCTGGGCTTTTGCGCCGCGCTCGCGCTCCACCGCGACTTTGTCGGCCGCGGTATCCTGCGCGCCATCCTGATCATTCCCTGGGTCATCAGTGCGGTCGCCGCTTCGTATATCTGGAAGTGGATCTACCATTCGGATTTCGGGGTCATCGGCGCGGTTCTGGTTGGCCTCGGATTGGCCGGAGGGCCGCCGAATTTCATCGACAATGTCAGCACGGTGCTGCCCTCCCTGATCGTCGTCAATATCTGGCGCGAGTTTCCGTTTGCCATGATCATGATGATGGCCGGCCTGCAGACGGTTCCCGACCAGTTGCTGCGCGCGGCGACGGTCGACGGGGCCAATGCATGGCAGCGCTTCTGGCACGTCACCTTCCCGCATTTGAGAAACGTCTCGACGGTGACGATCCTGCTGCTCGCGGTAGCCAACTTCAACTCCTTCATCATCCCATGGATCATGACCGGCGGCGGGCCGTCCAACGCGTCGCATATCTGGATCACCCACATTTATGAGCTTGCCTTCGGCCGGCAGCGCTGGGGCGTGGCGTCGGCCTATTCGGTGCTGCTGTTCTTCATCCTGATGACACTCGGCTATTTCTATGTCCGTGCGCTGAGCGGCAACGAGCGGAAGGACGGGAGCGCATGAGCACGATTGCCGAGACAGTCCCTCGAAACCAGGCCCGTCGCCGCATGCGAATCGACGGATGGCGGTGGGGCGGCCGCATATTCCTGGTGTTCATGCTGCTTTACACCGCCTTGCCGATGATCTGGATGCTGCTGACCTCGATCAAGTCCGGCTTCGCGGCGATGCAATTTCCGCCGCAATGGTGGCCGGATCAGCCTACCCTTGCCAGCTACCAAAAGCTGCTCGATCCGCAGAACAGCGTCGGCCAGGATTTTCTGCGCTTCTTCTGGAACAGCCTTTACGTTTCCACTGCCACGACCATCCTTTCGGTGATCGTGGCGGTTCCCGCGGCTTACGCGTTTTCGCGCTTTACCTTCCCGGGCCGGAACTTCCTGTTCTTCGCTGTGCTGCTCCGAAACATGTTCCCGGCGGTGATCTTTCTCGTGCCGCTGTTCATCCTAATGCGTGCGCTCGGGCTGGTGAACACGCATGGTTCGCTCATCCTCACCTACCTGACCTTCGGCCTGCCGCTGGCGATCTGGCTGCTCAAGGGCTTTTACGACAACATCCCGGTGCAGCTCGAGCAAGCGGCGCGCATCGACGGCGCTACACGGTTCCAGGCCTTCATCCTGATCGTGATGCCGCTCTCGACACCGGGGATCATCGCCACCGCGATCTATTCCTTCATCGGCGCCTGGAACGAGTACATCTACGCCTACACCTTCCTCTCCAAGAACGAGCAGTTGACCCTGCCGGTCGGCATCCAGCGCTTCTTCTCGGAAAATACGACGGACTTTCCGGGCCTGATGGCGGCAAGCTTCATGATGAGCGTGCCCGTCGTCGTGCTGTTTCTCGTCCTGCAACGATACTTCGTACGCGCCCTGACGGAAGGCGCGGTCAAGCACTAGGAGTCGCTGCCGATGGCCCACGTGGTCCTCAAAGATCTCGTCAAGACCTATGGCGGCTTCAAAGCTGTCAACGACGTCTCGCTGACGGTCAATGACGGCGAGTTCGTCGCTCTCGTCGGCCCTTCAGGCTGCGGCAAGACAACCACGCTCAATCTCGTGGCGGGTCTGACCTCGGTAACATCGGGCGATATCATCATCGGCGACCGCGTGGTCAACCACCTAGATCCCAAGGACCGGGACATCGCGATGGTGTTCCAGAACTATGCGCTCTACCCGCAGAAATCGGTCTACAAGAACCTGGCCTTCCCGCTGCAGATGCGCAGGCTGCCCAAGGACGAGATCGACAAGAAGGTCAGGGAAGCGGCGCGCGTGCTCGATATGACGCAGTTGCTCGAGCGCAAGCCGCGCGAACTTTCAGGTGGTCAGCAGCAGCGCGTGGCCCTGGGCCGCGCCCTCGTTAGAGATCCGGCGGTGTTCCTGATGGACGAGCCGCTCTCCAATCTCGATGCGAAGCTGCGCGTGCAGATGCGGTCCGAGATCAAGCGGTTCCACCAGGACCTGAAGGCGACGATCATCTATGTGACGCACGACCAGCTGGAGGCCGTCACCATGGCGGACAGGATGGCGGTGATGAACGGCGGCTACCTGCAGCAATATGATTCGCCGGCGCAGGTTTTCGCGCATCCCGTGAACATGTTCGTCGCGAGCTTCGTGGGCAGTCCGGCGATGAGCCTTATTCCGCTCGAGGCATCGACGGCGAACGGCGGCACGGTGTTGACCAGCGCGGAGGGCTGGAGCCTTGAGCTGTCGCCGCCCAATGCCCGGAAAGTCGCGACAGCAACGACCCGGAAAGTCGTGCTCGGCGCGCGACATTCGACGATCAAGCTGCACAAGAGTGCGGTGCCGGGCGGCGTTCCGGCCAAGGCCTACACGGTGGAGCCGACCGGAGACGTGACTTTCGTTCAGGCGTTCCTGTCCGGCGCCATCGTCAATGTCAGCGTGCCGCCGAGCATTGCCGTCGCGCCCGACGAGCGGATCTGGCTCGAGTTCGACCAGGAGCGCATGCATCTGTTCGACAGCGAAACCGAAATGGCCCTCAGGGCCGATTGACGCGGCGAACGCGTGTGGACGTGGCGCGAATGACGACGAAACTTAAGATCACCGCGATCAAGCCCTACCCAGTGTGGGTGGGAACGCGCAACCAGATGCTTGTCAAGGTCGAGACCGACCAGGACATCTTCGGCTGGGGCGAGAGCGGCTTGAGCGGCCGCGAGAAGGCCGTGGCCGGCGCCGTCGTGCATTATCGCGAGTTCCTCGTCGGCCGCGACGCCATGCAGATCGGCCGGATCTGGCAGGAGCTTTATCGCAGCCAGTATTTCGAGGGCGGGCGGGTTCTGCAGGCGGCGATTTCCGCCATCGACATCGCCCTTCACGACATCAAGGGCAAGGCGCTGGGAGTGCCGGTCTACGACCTGCTTGGCGGCAAGCAGCGCGACCGCATCCCCACCTTCGCCTCGACCGGAGACGAGGCCGAGGGCGATGCTGCCATCGAACGCGCCCATGAATTGCGCGCGCAGGGATGGCAGGCAATCCGCTTCTTTCCCTCCGGCCAGAACAGCAAGGACATCTTCGAGCCGCGCGAGTCAATCGGCGCTACGGCGAGCATGCTGAACAAGGCGCGTGAGGCGCTGGGCGAGGATGTGGTGCTCGGCATCGACTACCATCATCGGCTGTCGGTGGCGGAGGCGGCGAGCTTCTGCAACAAGCTCGGCCGCGGCGTGCTCGATTTCCTCGAGGAGCCGATACGCGACGAGACGCCAGAGGCCTACGAGTCCCTGCGCAGGATGACCGACATCCCCTTTGCCATCGGCGAGGAATTTGCCAGCAAGTGGCAGTTCCTGCCCTATATCGAGCGCGGCATTCATCAGTTCAACCGGCTCGATGTCTGCAATGTCGGCGGGCTCACCGAGGCGATGAAGGTCGCCGGCTGGAGCGAGGCGCATTATGTGGACTTGATGCCGCACAATCCGCTCGGTCCGGTGTGCACCGCCACGACCGTGCATTTGGCCGCCGCCGTGCCCAACTTCGCCTGGCTCGAAACCAGGGCGCCCGAAAGGAAGCTGGGCTTCGACAATTCCGACTTCTTCCCCGTGCAGCCGCGGTTGGACGGCCCAGATTACCCGGTGAGCGATCTGCCGGGGCTCGGCGTCGAGGTCAACGAGGAGGCGATCAAGGCGCAGAGTTTCCGCTTCTGGGAAGCGCCGCATCTCAAACGCCGCGACGGTTCTGTCACCAACTGGTAGTTCCAACTCATCCGGAGTTCGACAATGACGCATATTTCCGACATTACGCGTCCGCCCAAGGACCTGATCGATGCGCTGAAAGAGATCGGCGCCGCGACCGTTGCCGGCACGCTCGGCCACATGGGCTTCCGCAGTCCGCACATGGTCGGCCCGGTGGCGCAGAACCATGGGAAGTCGATCGTCGGGCCGGCGCTGACGCTGCAATTCCTGCCGCAACGGCCGGACCTATTCGACGAAGGAGAATATACCGATCCGGAAACGCAACTGCACCGGCATGTGCTCTATCATGCGCAGGAGGGCGACGTGGTCGTGGTCGACGCCCGCGGCGACATGAGCTCGGGCGTCTTCGGCGATATGATGTCCACCTATTTCAAGGGCCGAGGCGGCGCCGGCATCGTCATCGACGGATGCATGCGCGACCGGCCCAATGTCGAAAAGCTCGATCTGCCGCTATGGCTGCGCGGCTGGACGCCAAACTATCATGTGCAGACCAGGATCTATCCCAATGCGGTCAACGTCCCGATTGCTTGCGGCGGCGTGACGGTGATACCCGGCGACATCATCGTCGCCGACGATGACGGCGCGGTGGTGGTTCCCGTCGCAATGGCCGCCAAGGTCATCGAGGAGGCTCAGAAACACCACGATTGGGAAGAGTTTTCACGCGAGAAGCTGATGCAGGGCGCTCCGTTGCAACGCTACTATCCGCTGCACGACGATGCCCGCGCAGAGTATGAGGAGTGGCGCAGGACAAGACGCCTTTGAGTTGGCAAGCAGGCTCCCAGCCCGGCGGCGCGAGGCATCGACCATCCGGTCGCGCAAAGGCGGCTTCCCCTTGCTATGAAGGCCTATTCGAACGCGTAGGTAAATCCTTCCGGCGACGTGCCGACGATGACTTTCGCCATCTTCTTGCCCTCGAGCGAGCGGTTGAGGACGCCGCGGCTGAGCTCCGGCAGCAGCGTGTTGGTGAGGATGGCGTCGATCATGCGGCCGCCGGATTCGATCTCCGTGCAGCGCGCCTTTACTAGGTCCATGACGCCGTCGCCGATCACCAGCTCGGCATCGTTGGTATCCTTGAGGCGCTTGGCGATCTTGCCGAACTGGTGACGGGCGATCGCCTCGATCATGGAATCCGACAACGGGTAATAGGGTATCGTGACGACGCGGCCTAGGAAGGCGGCCGGGAAGACCTTCAGCAGCGGGGCGCGCAGCGCGTTATCGAGATCGTCGATGCCGGTCCGCACCGTGCCGTTCTTCGTGCGATCCATGATAACGTCGGATCCGACATTCGAGGTGAGCAGGATCAGCGTGTTCTTGAAGTCAATGCGGCGGCCTTCGCTGTCGTCCATCATGCCCTTGTCGAAGACCTGGAAGAAGATCTCGTGCACGTCGGGATGCGCCTTCTCGACCTCGTCGAGCAGGATCACCGAATAGGGTTTCCTGCGCACCGCCTCGGTCAGGATGCCGCCCTTGCCGTAGCCGACATAGCCGGGCGGCGCGCCCTTGAGCGTAGAGACCGTATGCGCTTCCTGGAACTCCGACATGTTGATCGAGATCAGGTTCTGCTCGCCGCCATAGAGCGTCTCGGCAAGCGCCAGCGCGGTCTCGGTCTTGCCGACGCCGGAGGGGCCGCAAAGCAGGAAGACGCCGACCGGTTTTTCCGGCGCGCCGAGGCCGGCGCGGCTGGTCTGCACGCGCCTGGCGATCATCTCCATCGCGTGATCCTGGCCGACGACGCGCTCGGACAGGGTCGCGGCGAGCCTGAGCGCCTTTTCGGTCTGGCTGGACAGCATGCGTCCGGTCGGGATGCCGGTCCAATCCTGCACCACGGCGGCGACCGCATTGCGGTCGACCGAGGGCAGGATGAGCGGTGTCTCGCCTTGCGCCGCGGCAAGATCGGCCATCAGCTCGCGCAATCGCGCGAGATTGGCAGCGGCTTCGTCTGCCGGCTCGGCGGACACCGCTTCGGCCTTCGCAGCCTTGGCGTTCGTGGCCTCGGCATTCCTGGTCTCGGCAGGCTTGCCGTCGCCAGTCTTGCTCTCGCCGATCTTGCTCTCGGGCGCCGTTTGCTCAGGCGCCTTTGCCGCGCCCTCCGCGCTCTCGGCCTCCGCAGTGACCTCATCGTCCGCCGCATCGAGCGGCACGCCCTCGCCGCGCAATTTTGCGCGCAGGTCGAGTATTTCGGCCACCAAGGCCTTTTCCCGGTCCCAGCGCGCCTGGGCCGCGGCCAAAGCAGTCTCGGTTTCCGCCAGTCCGGCGTCGACACGGGCCTGCCGGTCGGCGACGTCGATGCCGATCGCGGCTTCGCGGCCAATGATGCCGCTCTCGACCTCGAGTGCCTGGCGGCGGCGCAGGATGTCCTCGACCTCGGCCGGCGTCGCATGCTGCGAGACCGCGACGCGGGCGCAGGCGGTGTCGAGCAGGCTGACCGCCTTGTCCGGCAATTGCCTGGCCGGGATGTAGCGGTGCGAGAGCGAGACCGCGGCCTCGATCGCCTCGTCCAGGACCTGCACCTTGTGGTGCTGCTCCAGCACGCCGGCAACGCCGCGCAACATCAGCACGGCCACCGCTTCCGAGGGCTCATCGATCTTGACCACCTGGAAACGGCGGGTGAGCGCCGGGTCCTTCTCGATATGCTGCTTGTACTCAGCCCAGGTCGTGGCCGCGATGGTGCGAAGCTCGCCGCGCGCCAATGCCGGTTTCAGGAGATTGGCGGCATCGCCGGTCCCGGCCGCGCCGCCAGCGCCGATCAGCGTATGCGCCTCGTCGATGAACAGGATGATCGGCACCTCTGAGGCCTGGACCTCGTCGATGACCGCCTTCAGCCGCTTCTCGAACTCGCCCTTGACGCTGGCGCCGGCCTGCATCAGCCCGACATCGAGCATGCGCACGCTGACATTCTGCAGCGTCGGCGGCACGTCGCCCTGGGCGATGCGGAGCGCAAAACCCTCGACGACCGCGGTCTTGCCGACGCCGGCCTCCCCAGTCAGGATCGGGTTGTTTTGCCGACGGCGCATGAGGATATCGACGATCTGCCTTATTTCCGGGTCACGGCCGACGACAGGGTCGATCTTGCCGTCGCGGGCGCGCTGTGTGAGGTCGGTGGCGTATTTCGCCAGCGCCGAATCCCCGCCCGGACCGCGCTTCATCGGCGTCTCGGCAGCGTGCTCGGCGGGCGGTGAGCCGGCCTCGAGCGAGCCTTCGGTGACATCGGCGAAGCGGGAGATAACCCCATCGGCGTCGATCTTGTCGAATTCGGCGCTGATCTTGGAGACCAGGCCCTCCAGCACCGCCGTCTTCAGGCAGGCAAGCAGGATATGGGCGCTGCGCACCTCCTCGACGCCGAACTCCAGCGTCGCAAGGTTCCATCCTTCCTGGATGGCGTGGAAGATGTGGTCGGAGAATTCCTCCACCGAGGTGGCGCCGTAGGGCAGCTTGTCAATGGCTCGGGTCATGTCGGCCGTCAGCCGGCTGGCATCCAGTCCGGCGTCGGCGATGATCATCTGCACATCCGAGCGCTCTGACAGCACCAACTGCTGGATGAAATGGACAAGCTCGACATAAGGATTGCCGCGCAGCTTGGCCGTGTCGGCCGCGGCCTTGAAGGCGCGAACCCCGGTGGCGTTCAGCTTGGCGACCAGTTCCTTACGCTTGAAGCTCTGCGATGACCGGCGCTGTTCCATCGAACCTGCTCCCGCAACCTGCCGACCGTACCCTGCCATATAAGCGGCTGCTTGACAAAGCCGCATGGCGGATAAGGTTTTTGAATCTATCCGGGCGGCACCGCCCGGATACACAAGCCTTGCAAACTCGTGGCCAACAAACACGATTGCTGCCCGGGCTATGCGAGCCATTTCACATACCGGGTCCGGCAATCGCGCAATGGGTTTCGCCGAAGAGAACGGTCGCGTTTAGCTTCCGTTAGTTTTTGCGCAGGTGCTCAATTGTCGTCGCGCGAAGCCGGTGATAACGTTACGTTACATAGGGGTCTCAGGGCCGCTGGCTGGGGGTTGGTGTGATTGATCTCGCACTCTGGCTGAATCCTCTGAACGGTGAGAATCCGTCGGGAGAGGACTTGCGCAACGACCCGGCCTTTCATGAGCTGGAGCGTCTGGCCGAGCCTCAGCTCAAAGTTGTCCATGACGGTAACAGCAAGCCCACCTCGCAACCCAGTCCTGTCGACTGGGCGGCGGTGCTCGAAAAGGCCGAAGAGTTGCGCGCCCGCGGCCGGGACTTGCGCCTGCTGGTCATCGTCGCGCGGGCCTTGGCCAACGAGGAAGGGCTGGCCGGCCTCGCCCAGGGCCTGACGCTGATCGCGCGAACCTTTGAGCAGTATTGGGACACCATGCACCCGTCGCTGCGGACAGGCGCGCCGCGCGATGCTGCCTTGCGGCGCATCAACGCGCTGCTCGATCTGCAGAACGGCCAGGAAGGCTTGCTGGCGAACCTCAGGCAGATGGCCTTCTTCTCCCCGCGCGCGATCGGACCGATCAGCGGCCGGGACCTCGAACAGGCTGCGCTCGACGAACGCGTCATGCTCCAGGAAGCGGCCTCTGGCCTTGGGGCCGCCGAAAAGGCGGCGCTGACGAGCGCCCACAATCAGCTGTTGAACCGCGTTCGCACCGGATGCGCGGCGCAAATCGATCAAGCAGCGGATGTGATGACCTCGCTGCTCGCCGACGCGCGGGCCGCGATCGCTGCCCTCGACGCGGTGGACGCCGCGCTCAACGCCCGCATCGACGGCCATGGCGCCACTATCCCGGAATTGAAGAAGTTCCTGCAGCGTTTGCTGACGACGCTGGAGCGGAATTCCGGTGCCGGCGCCACGGCGAATGGTGCCGCGAAGGCCGCTCCGCAGGCGGCGGCGGAACCAGCAATGCCCGCCCGCAACGGTCATGGAGCCGAGACGATGGCAAGTGTGACAAGCGCCGTGGAAGCGAGCACCGGTCTGCCGGACCGCATCAACTCGCGCGACGAGGTCGTCAAATGCCTCGACCTCGTGGTCGCCTTCTACGACCGCACCGAGCCGTCCAGCCCCATCCCGCATCTCGCCCGGCGCGTGCGCCGGATGGTGCACATGGATTTCGTGGAACTGATGGAAGATCTCGCCCCGTCGGGGCTGAAGGAGTTCCGGCTGCTTGCCGGCGTTCCCGATCCCAAGAAGCCGGCCCAGAAGGATGAAAGGTAGAAAAGCATGCCAGCAGAGAGCAAAGCGAAGGTCATCGAAAGAAACCGCGCGCCGCGCGTGCAGATCGCCTACGACGTCGAAACCTACGGCAGCCCGACGACGATCGAACTGCCGTTCGTCATGGCCGTGATGGCCGACCTTGCGGGCGCTTCGCAGACCAAGGAAGCGTCGAAGTCGGTGCTTGACCGCAACTTCGTCGAAACCGACGCCAACCGCTTCCCGAAATTCATGGAGGCGATGGGGCCGCGCGTGAAGGCACGGGTGAAGAACACCCTGCCGCAGGCCGAGGGCCAGGAGCGTGAGGAAGAGCTCATGGTCGATCTCACCTTCTCCAAGATGGGCGACTTCGCGCCGGACAAGATCGCCGAGCAGGTTCCGCAACTGGCCGAGATCCTGAAGATGCGCCGTCAGCTCGAGGAGCTGCTCGGCTTCATGGACGGCCGCGTCGACGCGGAAAAGCGCATCGCACAGCTTTTGAACAACGAGCCTCTGCTGAGCAAGATCGCTAGCCAGGCGATGGATGACGGCAAGGGCGAGGAGTAAGTCATGGCCGAACAGCAAAAGACCGCAGCCGCCACCGCCGAGGCGGAAGCCATAGATCTCGGCGAATTCAGCGGACTCCTTGAAAAGGATTTCAAGGTCAAGAAGGACGACAGCGAGAAGCTGCAGCAACTGGTGCGCAACCTGGCTTTGGCCGCACAGTCGCGCTCTGAGACCACAACCATCTCTTCCAATGCGATCAAGTCGATCAAGTCGCTGATCGCCGGCATCGACAAGATGCTGACGACGCAGGTCAACGAGATCCTGCATGCGCCGGAAGTGCGCGAAATGGAAGGCACGTGGCGCGGCCTCTGGTACCTGATCAACAACACCGAGACCGATACCAAGCTGAAGATCCGGGTGATGAACATCTCCAAGGAGCAGCTGGCCGACACGCTCGAGGATTATGAAGGCCAGATGTGGGACCAGAGCCCGATCTTCAAGAAGGTCTACACGGACGAATATTCGATGCTGGGCGGCGAGCCGATCGGCTGCATCATCGGCGCCTACGAGTTCTCCAACCATCCGCGCGACGTCGGCCTGCTGCGCAACATTTCCGGCGTCTGCGCCTCGGCGCACACGCCGTTCATCGCGGCCGCCTCGCCGCGGCTGTTCCGCATGGACAGCTGGCAGGAACTGCCGAACCCGCAGGACCTGCAGATGATCGTGAACAACCCGGCCTATGCCTCGTGGCAGTCGCTGCGCGAAAGCGAGGACGCCCGCTATATCGGGCTCACCATGCCGCGCGTGCTGGCACGCCTGCCCTACGGCTCGGAAACCGTTCCGGTGAAGGGCTTCACCTTCGAGGAGGAAGTGGGCGGCGACCACAACAAATATGTTTGGATGAACGCCGCCTTCCCCATGGGCGTCAATATCAACCGCAGCCACAAGCTCTATGGCTGGGGCACCCAGATCCGCGGCGTCGAGAATGGCGGCACGGTGCTCAACCTGCCGGTGCACGCCTTCCCGACCGACGACGGATCGATCGCGATGAAATGCCCGACCGAGGTCGCCATCGACGACCGGCGCGAGGCGGAACTGGCGAAACTCGGCCTGATGCCGATCCTGCACCGCAAGAATACCGACCTGGCGGCCTTCATCGGCGCGCATTCGCTGCAGGACGACGAGACGCGCGCCGGACGTCTGGTCGATCCCGACGCCCAGGCGAACGAGAGGCTCTCCGCCAACCTGCCCTACCTCTTCCCGGTCTCGCGCTTCGCGCACTACCTCAAGGCGATTGCGCGCGACAAGATCGGCTCGTTCAAGGAACGCACCGACATGGAGATCTGGTTGACCGAATGGATCAACCGGTATGTGCTGGCCAATCCAGCCTTTGCCGATGACAAGGCGCGCGCCAAGCGCCCGCTCGCCGCGGCCGAGGTCCAGGTCGACAGCGTCGAGGGCCGGCCCGGTTACTACAATGCCCGTTTCTACCTGCGTCCGCACTACCAGCTGGAAGGCATCAACGCCTCGCTCCGGCTGGTATCGGAACTGCCGTCGGTGAAGGGCTGAAATCGTTAAGCAAAGTCATCTTGTTTGTAGCGGTGGAGAAAGACAATGCCAGAGAGAACCGATGCGCCTTCGACGAAGATCGACGGCTTCCTGAAAGTCCCGGACATCAAAGGCCCGAGCAAGCGCGACGGCCATGAAGACGAAATCGAGATCCATGGCGTCGACTATAAGATGATTGCGCCCTACGACCCGAATTCGCTCTCGCGGCGCGGCCGCGTGTCGATGGGTATGATCAAATTCATCAAGCACTACGACAAGTCGTCGCCCTATCTGAAGAAGGCACTGTTCGAGAACAAGGCGCTCGACGAGGTGGTGTTCTCGGCACGCCGCACCATCGACGGCGAGACCAGCGACTATCTGGTGGTGACGCTCACCGACGCCTCGATCATGGAATACGACATGCGGCAGGCGCACGACGAGCCAGACCTGATCGAGGAAGAGGTCAGCTTCGCCTACAAGAAAATCAAGTTCGTCTACGACAAGGACGACGAGATCGAAATGGACGTCTATGTCGGCAAGTGAGGCCAAGCGGCCGGCCGCGAAGGCGCAGCTCGCCGGCAGCTCTCGGGCAAAACGCGAGGCGGTCCAGCCCTCCCTCTGGGACCGCCTTGTCAACGATTTGCCCGGGCTGACGTCGGAGATCGATGGGCTGCGCCGCCTGCTGGATGAAGAACTCGGCGCCGAGCGCGTCGAGGCCCTTCTTGCCGGCAGCGCCCGCGTCATCGATGCCGATGCGGAATTGACGCCCGAGCAGAAACGGCGACTGCACAGGCTGGTCTTCCAGACCGAGCACCGCACCGAGATCGAAAGCCGCGGCGTGGTGGTGTCGGCGCGCGTGCTCAGGGAAGCGGTCCGGCGCGATATCGAGGCCCTGTTCAACACAGAGCGTTTCGAGTCCGTCCCGATGCTTTCCGACGCCGAGCATGAACAGCCCTTGGACGAATTGCCGCCGCTTGCCGACTTTCCGGAGGTGCGGCGCAGCGTCGTCAATTACGGCGTGCCGTCCTTTTCGGGCCGTTCGTCGCGGGATTTCGACCGCGATACTTTAGCGCGCGAAATCCGTGCGGTGCTCGCCACTTTTGAGCCGCGCCTTAAGGAAAGCGCTACGACCGTCAACGTCACGCTTGGCGACAAGACCGTCGGTCTCAAGATCGAGATCGACGCCGTGCTGATCATGACGCCGACGCCGGAACGCATGCGGCTGCGCACCACGATCAATCTCGACAACGGTCTGGCGCGAACCGAATTCCGGGAGACCTGAGATGGATCGGGTCTTCGTGGAGTATTACGAAGAGGAACTGACCCATATCCGCGCGCTGGCCGCGGAATTCGCCGACATGCATCCGGCGGTGGCCCGCAACCTTTCCCTCGATACCGTCCCCTGCCCCGATCCCTATGTCGAACGGCTGCTCGACGGCGTGGCCTTTCTTGCCGCGCGCACGCGGCTGAAGGTCGACGCCGAGCGCTCGCGCTTCTCGCGCGCCGTGCTCGACGTGCTCTATCCCGACCTTGTGACGCCGGCGCCGGCGACGGCGATGGCCGTGCTGAAACCTGGACAGCAGGTGCAATCGATGATCGCCGGCCATGCCGTGGCGCGCGGCACGCGGCTGGTTTCCGGCCTTCATCCTGGGCTCTCGACGCGCTCGACCTTCACCACCGCGCAAGAGGTGACGCTTTGGCCGATCGCGATCAATTCGGTCAGCTATTTCCAGGACCGCAGCGCACTCGCCGCCGCCGGCATCGCGCCTGTCGGCGGCGTTCGCGGCGAAGCGGCGTTCCGCATCGCGCTTACCCGGACCGGAAAGGGCAAGCTCAGCGAATTGTCGCTCGACCGCCTCGATCTCTATTTCGCCGGGCGCGCCAAGGCGCCGCTCATCTTCGATGCGATCTTCGGCGCCTGTTCGGCCGCCGGCGCGCGGGCGGAAGGCAAGACCAATCCGCTCACCGCGCTGCCCGAGCCAGAAATGGTCGGGATCCACGACGATGAAGCGCTGATGCCGCGCACGCGGCCGACCTTTGAGGGATACCGGCTGCTGCGCGAATATTTCATGATCCCCGAACGCTTCCACTATGTGCGCGTTGCCGGCCTGCAGCCGGTGGTGCGCAAGTGCGATGGGGGAATAGAGATCATCTTCCTATTCCGGCGTCCGGTGCCGGAACTCGCCGATGTGACGGTGGCCGATTTCGAGCTGTTCGCGACGCCGATCATCAATCTCTTCGAACGCGAGTGCAACGTCATCGAGATCGACTCGCGCCGGACGCGCCAGGTGCTGCACGCCGACCGCACCCGGGCGCGCGATTTCGAGATCTTCCGGGTCACTCGGGTGGAAGACGCCGATGCCGAAGGCAGCGAGGCGACCATCCCCGAACTGTTCAGCCTGGGGCAGAACCGCGGCAGCGGCTGGGTCTATTCGGCCGAGCGGCGCCCGCGGCGGGCCACGGAGGATGAACGGCGCGACGGCCTGACCCGCACCTCCTACACCGGCGACGATGTCTTTATCGCAGTCTCGCGTCCGGCCGGCAGCCAGCCGAACCGGCCGCTCAAGCGGCTCGACGTGATGGCGCTCTGCACCAACCGCGACCTGCCGATCCTGGACGATACGCCGTCGCTGACGCTGGAGACCGCCGACCCTGTGGAAGCGGTGCGGTTGCTCGGCGCGCTGCGGCCGCCGCAGCCGGCGATCCCGGCGGCGCTGCCGGCCGGCGCCGAAGGCGAATCCCGCGCCGACAATCTCGCCTGGCGGCTGGTGGCGCAGCTCTCGCTCAATTTCCTGAGCCTCGCCAAGGAAGGCCGCGGCGTCGATCCGCTGCACGCCTTGCTCGACCTCTACGCAGATCGCGGTGATCCGAGCCTTGCCCGCAACGTGCATTCGATCACCCGGATCGATTCGCGGCCGGTGATCGAGCGGCTCAAGATCGACGGGCCGATGTGTTTCGGACGCGGCACCGAGGTGACCCTGCATGTCGATCAGTCGGTTCTGGCGGGCCAGAGCACGCTGCTGCTTTCGGCCCTGCTGGCGCGGCTGTTTGCCCGCCATGCCGGGATAAACGGTTTCGTGCGGACGCGTACGCGGCTGCTGCAGAAGCAGGAGGATGTGCCATGGCCGATGACGCCCGGCAATCGCTACCTGATCTAGCGCAGCCCGCCCCAGCCGAGGCCGAGGCGCTGTCGGAGAGCTTCGACTTCTTCGAGCTGCTGCGCCGCCTGGAGCAGCGGCGCGGACTGTTCGGTCATTCCGGAACCGCCGACCGCGAGCCGGCAAGGCTCGGGCAGCATGTGCGCTTGAGCTTCTCGGCCAGGGACGTGATCAAATTCCAGGATGCTGGCGAAAGGGCTCCGGCGCGGGTTACCGTCGCCAATCTCGGCCTGCTCGGGCCGGAAGGGCCGATGCCGCTGCATCTGACGCGCTGGGTGCTCGACCGGCTATCGCAGCGCTGGTTCACCGGCGCCGACGCCGAGCAGACCAGCGACACGACCTTCGTCGACTTTGTTAACATCCTGCAGCATCGCATGATCGCGCTCTACTACCGCGCATGGGCAGATGCGCATCCGGCGGTGCAGGTCGAACGTTCGGTCGGCGGGCGCGTCCGCGCCATGCTGGAAGCGATGGCCGGCATCGGCCTTCCCGGCACGCAGGACCCCGAGCTCGACACGGTGCGGCTGCGCCAGGCCGGATCGCTGGCCAACCAGGTCAATGGCGCGGAGCGGCTGACGCTGTTTCTCGCCACGGCCTTCAAGGTGCCGGTTGAGATCAAGGAATTCGTTGCCGCCTGGATCACCATTCCGGTGGCGCTGCAGAGCCGCGTCGGCAAGGCCTATGCGGCGCTCGGCGGCGGGGCAACGATCGGCCCGCGCGTCTTCAGCCGGCAGAGCCGGATCGAATTGCGCGTCGGCCCGCTGAGCCTCGACGACTTCAAATCGTTCCTGCCCGGAGAACGGCGCCTTGCCCTGTTCAAGAAGGCGGTGCGCGACATGATCGGCGAAGCGCTCGACGTCGATCTCAGGATCGTGCTCGCGCGCGACGCCGTGCCTTCGCCGAAGATGGGAACCATCCAGCTCGGCCGTACCTCCTGGCTTTCGCGCCCTGTCGAAAAGGGCGACGCCGACGATCTCAGGCTGCGCACCATCGTCGGTTGGCGACCGGACATGGCGGAGGCAGCCTGATGAGCCTCCTGCTGACCCTGGAACAAGGCCCGCGCTCGCAGGTGGTCAGACAGGCCCGGCTGGACGAGGGCGAGCTGGTGATCGGCCGCAGCGCCGATGCCGGCTGGCAGATCGACGATCCGGACATGTTCGTCTCACGCGCGCACTGCAAGATCAGCGGCGGCCGCGACGGCTATTACGTCACCGACACGTCGAGCAGCGGACTGTTCATCGACGATTCCGACAGCCCGCTCGGCACCGGCAGGTCGACGCGCCTGCAAAGCGGCATGCGGCTGCGCATGGGCGACTATGTGCTTCATGTCGAGGTGCAGCCCAGCGCCGGCCACACCTCGATCAGCCAGGCGCCGATCGCCAATGCCGCGCCGGCATGGTCGCCACAATCACGGACGCCGGCCAGCATCGGCGGCGACGACTTCTTCTCGGCCAAGGTCGAGGAGGAGCCGCTGCGGCCGCGCCCGGCCGGCCTGCCGGATCCGTTCGAGCAGCCTGTGCCGGGGGCTTACGATCGCGCTTCCAATCAGCGCAGCTCACCGGCGTTCGACGATCCGTTCAGCCTCGATCCGGTGGCGACGCCGGCCTCGAACGACGAGCCCGCCGTCGGCAGGTCGGATCCGTTCGGCTTCGGCGACATGCCGTTGCGCAGCGATATGCCCGAACCCGCGGCGAAACCGTCCGGCTTCGACGATTTCGGCTTCGAGCCAGCCGCGACGCCCGCTTCCGGCAACAACAGTGCCGATTCAGCTGGCCGCGTCGAGCGGCCCGCCGAGAAGCCACAGGCCGCTCGCCCATGGGAGATGCCGGTGCGGGCCGAACCCGCTGCGCCGCCGCGTCCCGCTCCCAAACCGTCACGTCCGATGCAACCGGCGCCCAGCGACATGGCGTTGCGCGCGGCGTTCCTGCGCGGCATGGGCGTCGAGGAGGCCGATTTCCCCGGGCGCGATCCGATCGCCGAAATGGAGAAATTCGGGCGCGAGTACCGGCTGATGCTCGATGGGCTGATGCAGCTCCTGCGCAAGCGCGCCGAGGAGAAGGGCAGCGCGCGCGTCGCCCAGACCATGGTCGGCGCCTCCGAGGTCAACCCGCTCAAATTCCTGCCGACGGTCGAGGATGTCATCGTCACCATCATCGCGGAACGCAGCCCCGGCTTTTTGTCCGGCGAGGCGGCGATCGGCGACGCGGTGAAGGACCTCGCGCAGCATCACGTGCGCGCCTGGCGCGGCGTACAGGCGGCGCTGCGGCGCATGATCGACCGCTTCGACCCGGCCGCGATCGAGGAAGAGCTCAAATCCAATTCGGCGATCGGCAACCTGCTCGCCGGCGGGCGCAACGCCAAGCTGTGGGAGATCTACCAGAAACGCCATCGCGACATCGCCCAGAGCGCGGAATCGAGCTTCCTGGGCGAGATCGGCGCAGACTTCAGGGAAGCATATGAAGAGGAGTAGGGACATGATCGACAGACGTGAATTCATCGTCGCCATCGGCGCGACGGGGCTGCTTGCGGCTTGCCAGAGCGGTCCGCCGAAACCATCGGTCATCTCGGTCAACGTGACCGGTGGCGCCGGCATGAATCCGGGACCGGGCGGCGGCGACAGGCCGGTGACCGTGCTGGTGATGCGGCTTGCCAGCGCCGGCAAGTTCAACTCGGCCGATTATTTCGCGCTGCAGGGCGATGCCGGCTCGGCGCTGGGCGCCGACCTCATCGGATCGGACGCGATCTCGGTCGCTCCGGGCAAGACGGCGGCAAAGACCATCACGGTAGAACCGAACGCGACGGCGCTCGGCTTCGTCGCGTTGATCCGCGAACCCGGCGGACGCAATTGGCGCACGACCAAGTCGGTATCGCCGGGGTCGAAATTCACCATAAACGTCAGCCTCGGCAAAGGCGGGATTTCCGCCTGACGGCGAGACAAGCACGGCAGTGCAGAGAGCAGTGGCATGAGCGACGCAAACAGGGTGCTGTGGTCCGAGGGACTCTTCTTGAGGACCCAGCACTTCCAGCAGCAGGACCGGTTCTTCGAGGGGATGGTGCGCGGCGCCTTGCAGGCCGGCCAGCTCCATACGTTCGGCTTCCAGCAGCTGACGCTCGACCAGTCGCTGCTCGACGCCGGCCAGGTGTCGATCGTGTCCGCCCGAGGCATCTTCCCGGACGGCACGCCCTTCTCCATCCCGGAACTGATGGACGCGCCGAAGCCGCTGCCGGTCACCGCCGACACCGGCGCCGGGTCGGTGCTGGTTGCCTTGCCGCTGGAGCCGCCCGGCGGCGTCGGTTTCGATCCGGCGCATGCCGCATCGACGGGCGCGCGCTACCACGGCAAGATCGTTGCGGTGCGCGATGCCGTGCAGGGCGGCGCCGATCCGGAGGAGATCGAGATCGCGCGGCCGCAAGCGGTGCTGCTGGCGCCCGGCAAATCGGTCGGCGGCTACACGGCGCTGCCGGTCGCCGACATCAAAGGCGTGCGCGCCGATGGCGGCGTCTCGCTCGACCAGGCCTTCCTGCCGCCGACGCTGATCACCGGCGCCGTCCACTGGTATCGGCAATTGCTGCAGGAGGTCGTCACCGGCCTCGACCAGATCGCCGAGGCGCATGGCAAGATGGTGATGGGCGGGGCCGGCCGCAGCGTCGAGGACCTTTTGATGCTGCACCTCGCCAATGCCGCGCGGCCGCGCCTTGCGCATATGCTGGCGCAGGATGTCTTCCATCCGGCCGAGCTCTATCTCGAGCTTGCCGGCCTCGCCGGCGAGATGGCCACCTACGGCTCGAGCTCGCGGCGGCTCGGAGAGCTGCCGGCCTACGACCACATGGCGCCGGGTCCCGCCTATATGGCGCTGGCCGACGCCTTGCGTTCGCTCATCCTCAGCCTGCGCTATATCGAGCCGAAGTCGCGCGCGCTGCCGGTCATGCGGCACGCGACCAATGTCTGGAAGGTGCGCATCGACAACCCGAAGCTTTTGGTCGCCAGCCGCATCGTCATCCGCGTCGGCTCCGAGCTTTCGGAGGATGCGCTGCGCAAGATCTTCGTCAACCAGGCGACGGTCGGCTCCGCCGACCAGTTCGAAGGGCTGTGGAAGTCGCGCCTGCCGGGCATTCCGCTGAAACCGCTGCATTCGCAGCCGCGCGAGATCCCGTATGACGGCGACCGGTTGTGCCTGGAGCTCGACCAGAAGAGCGAGCATTGGGCTTCGCTGCTCGATGCCCCCGGCTTCGTCATCGGCGTTTCCGGTGTGCTGCCGAGCGAGCCGCAGGTCGACTGCTATTCGGTGAACAGGTGAGGCCATGAGCCGGGATGATCCTTTCGGACTGTCGGAGGATCGCGAGCGCACACGCATCCGCCTGACCGGTGCCGCGCCCCGACCGATGGCGCCACTGGCGCCCGGCGCGCCGGTCAAACGGGCGCGTGCCCATCCCAACACACTGATCAATATCTTCGCGCCGCTGCTCGAATTCGCGCCGGAGCTCGAAAGCGCGCTGGCGCCGGAGAACCCGGAAGTCATGCGAACGCGCCTGCTCGACGAGCTGGTGCGGGCGCGCGACGCGGCGGTGGCAGCGGGCTCGTCGCTGGAGCGCGCCGACCAGGCCGCATGGGCGGTGGCGGCGCTGCTCGACGATCTGGCGCTCAACACGCCGTGGGGCGGCGCCAGCGCCTGGCCGCGACAGCCGCTGGTCGTCATGCTGCGCGGCGACGTCGATGCCGGCACCCAGTTCTTCACACGCCTCGACGAGCTGGAGCGGCATCCCAACCGCGACCGCGAAATGCTGGAGCTGCAATATTACTGCCTGGCGCTCGGCTTCCGCGGCAAATACCGCGTGCCCGGCCGCGCCGGCGACCGTTCGCTCAACGCCGTGCGCGTAGCGGCGGCGCGCTTCCTGCGCAATGCGGACGCCGAAGACGCGCCGCTGTCGCCGAACTGGAAAGGCGTGATCGCCTCCGACGAGCCGCAGCGCTTCATCGTTCCGATCTGGGTGATGGCGCTTGCCGCGATTGTCGTCGCCGCGGCAGCCTATATCGGCCTGTCGATGGGCCTGAGCAGCCAGGCGGTCGAGCTTTCCGCGCTGGTGCGCACGCTGCCGCCGGCCTCGCGCGGCGACATCACCCGCGCGGCGCCCAAGCAGGATGCACCCGCGCCCGAGCCGCAGCCGGTCGATTTCGCGCTGTTGCCGGAATTCAAGGCCGAAGCGCCGGACAACCTCAAGGGGGCGCTGAGCGGCACCGAGAGCGTCTCGCTGGCCAAGCTGGTCATCCAGTCCTCCAATCCCGAGCTGTTCCAGTCCTCCCGGCCGACGCTGACGGAAGGATACGAACCGCTGATCGCAGCGATCGCCAAGGTGATCCTGGACAATAAGGAGCTGATCGGAAAAATCACTGTCGTCGGCCACACCGACAATGTGCGCCTGCAAAAGTCCAACCCGCTGGCCAGCAACCAGCGTCTGTCGGAAGCGCGCGCCGAAACCATAGCCAAGCTTCTGGTGCAAGCCGGCGTGCCGCAGGAGAGCATCTCTTCCGAGGGGCGCGCCGAAACCGATCCGGTGGCCGACAACTCGACGCGCGAGGGCCGCGCGCTCAACCGGCGCGTCGAGGTTCTGGTCGAGAAGAGGCTCTGAGATGTTCATCCTGCGCTTCCTCTGGGCCGTCATCACCTCGCGTTTTCTCTGGACGCTGATCGGCATCGCGCTGCTTTCGCTGCTGATCTGGGTGTTCGGCCCGATCGTGCAGGTCGGCCCTTACGCGCCGTTCGAATCCGACAATGTGCGCATCGCCATCATCGCCGGGCTGATCATCCTGTGGCTGATCTGGCTGATCATCGCGCAGCGCCGCGCGATCCGCGCCAACCGCATGTTCGTCGCCGAGATCGCGGCGCCGGTCGCCGAAAAGCAGCTTACGCCCGGCGAGGAGAGCGTGGCCGCCGTCGGTGCCAAGTTCGGTGAGGTGATGGCGGAGCTGAAGCGCCGCAAGCTCGGCGGCAGGAAATTCCTGCGCGAGATGCCCTGGTATGTGATCGTCGGTCCGCCGGCCACCGGCAAGACCACGGCGCTGCGCCAGTCCGGCCTCAATTTCCCGATCGACCTCACGGACGACCTGCAGGGCGTCGGCGGCACGCGCAATTGCGACTGGTTCTTCTCCGAGAACGCGGTGCTGATCGACACAGCGGGCCGCTACGTCCAGCAGGAAAGCCAGCCGGATGTCGACGCGGCGGAGTGGCTGGGCTTCCTCGACCTCCTGAAGAAGCATCGGGGCCGCCGCGCGCTCAACGGGGTGATCGTCGCGCTATCGATCGACACGCTGTCGGAGGGCGACGACGCGATCAAGGCGCATGGCAGAAAGATCCGCCGCCGGCTGGCGGAGCTGAACGACCGGCTGGAGATCCGCCTTCCCGTCTACCTGATGCTGACCAAGGCCGATCTGATCAAAGGGTTCGAAGCGTTCTTCGGCGGCTTGTCGACCACGGCGCGCGAGCAAGTGTGGGGAACCACTTTCCCGCTCGATGCCCGTGTCAGTGCCGGCACGATCCAGACGGAACTCGCCAGGCTTGCCGCCGAACTGGAGCGGCGGCTGGTGCCGCGGCTGGAGGACGAGGACAAGCTTGGCCAGCGCGCCGAGATCTTCCGCTTCCCGGCACAGCTTGCCAGCCTGTCCGAGCCGATCCAGGTGCTGGTCGAGGCGATGTTCGGCGAGAGCCGCTACGAGGAAGCCGCCTGGCTGCGCGGCCTCTATCTGACCTCGGCGACGCAGGAAGGCGCGCCGATCGACCGGCTGACCGCCGCCCTTTCCTCATCCTTCGGGCTGCCGCCGCGTCGCGCCATGCCGGCGGCGCGCGTCGAGAAACGCAGCTTCTTCCTCAGGAATCTGCTCACCGAAGTGATCTTCAAGGAAGCCGGCCTCGGCACATTCGATCCGCTGGCGCAGCGCCGCCGCGCCTGGATCTGGCGCGGAGCCGCCGCCGCCTGTACGCTCGCCGCCCTGCTCGCCGGCGGACTGTTCACCTGGTCCTATCTCGACAACCGCAATGCGATCGCCGAACAGGCCGGCCAATTCGAGGCGCTGCAGGCGCCGCTCACGGACGTCGCGGCAATGCCGGCCGCGGTCGAGCAGCCGACCATGGACGGCGCGCTGGCGGCGATGGACGCGGTGGCCACGGCCCGCACGGCACCGCCGGATGCCGTCCACAATCTGCTCGGCCCGACCGCCTCGGCCGAGCTGGTGCGCGCGCAGACCGATACCTACGCCCATGCGCTGCGCAACGTGCTGGAGCCGCACATGGTCGCGCTGCTGGAGGCGACGATGTGGCGGCAGATCCGCGATCCGGATTTCATGCTCGGCGCGCTGAAGACCTACCGGATGATGACCGGCCTGTCGCAGATGGACACCGATTTCGTGCAGAACTGGTGGGCGAACAGCCTGCCGCAATTCGCGCCGGCCGCGCCCTTCCCGACCGCGGACGCCGAAGAGCACCAGCTTGCCGCGATCCGCCGCATGGCCGTCGGCGACAGCTACATCGCGCCGGACAAGGAACTGGTCGCCGAGGCGCTGAAGACGGTGTGCACGATCTCGCTGCCGGAGCGCGCCTATAAGCAGCTCCTGGCCGACCCGGAAGTGGCGGCGGTCAAGGAATGGGTGCCGGCCAATTTCGCCGGACCGAACGGCGCCAAGGTGTTCGCGCGCCGTTCCGACAAGACGCTGCGGGTGGGTGTGCCGGGCCCCTACACCTATGCCGGCTTCCACGACGCGATCCTCGACCGGGTCGAGGATGTCGCCGGACAGGCGGCGCTCGACCGCGCGGTGTTTGCCGGCGGCTGCTCGGAGAATTCGGAGACGTCGGTCTCGGCGCTGTCCGAAGACATTCTGAAGCTCTATTACGACGACTATATCGCGCAGTGGGACAGTTTTCTGCGTGACATGCGGCTGGCGCCGCTGACCGATCTCAACGTCGCCAGCGAGAACCTCAAGGATCTTTCCAGCGCCGACTCGGCGCTGAAGCGGTTGCTGACCGGGGTGGTGCAGGAGACCGACCTGACCCGTTCCGACGAGGCGCCGGCCGACGACAAGAGCGGCGCCGCCAAGACCGGTTCGAAGCTGCTCAGCAAGCTCGGCAAATTGGGCAAGGTGGTGAAAACGGGAGCGAAATTGCTGCCCCGCGCGGGCTCGGCCGATCAGGTCGATATGACCGGCAGCCTGGTGGCCGAGCATTTCAAGCCGCTCAAGGGCACGATCGCCCAGGTCGACGGCCAGCCGCCTGCGCTCGACGCCGCCGTCGTGGCGCTGACGGCGCTGTCCAACGTGCTGCAGACGGTGACCGCCAACCCCGATCCGCAAGATGCCATCAAGAAACAGGGCGGGCTGGCCGAACTGACCGGCGCGGTCGCAAGGCAGGCGCAGATCCTTCCTTCGCCGATCAACGACTGGCTGGGCGGAATTGCCGGCGACACCAGCGGCCTGTCGCAGAAGGCCGTCACCAATGAGCTCAACGCCATTTGGCGCGCCGACATCCTGCCCTTCTGCCAGGCGGCGCTCAACAACCGCTATCCGTTCAGCCCGGACAGCGCGGTCGACGTCAATGTGCGCGATTTTCAGCGCCTGTTCGGGCCGACCGGGCTGATCGACGCCTTCACCAACGACCATCTGATCAACTATGTCGACACCGCCAGCGAGCCGTGGAAATGGCGCGCCGATTTCGGTCTCGATCCGGCAGCGCTCGCTGCGTTCGAGCAGGCAAGGCATATCCGTGACGATCTCTTTCCCGGCGGCACCGGACCGGTGATGAATTTCACGCTGGAGCCGAAAGACCTGTCGCCCAACGTGGCGCGGGTGACGCTCAACCTCGATGGCCAGAACCTCGTCTATTACAACAACGCGACCAGGCCGCAGCCGATGACGTGGCCGGGCAAGGACGGCACCGGCGTGATCTCGCTCGCCTTCCAGCCGGTCGACGGCTCGCCCGAGGTGATGCTCAACGAAACCGGCAGCTGGGCATGGCTGAGGATGCTGCGGGGCGGCCGCTTCAACGCGACCAAGCTCACCGACGTCTACAGCCTGCGGCTCGGCACCAAAGGGATGTGGGCCGATTTCGAGCTCAAGGCGGCCAGCGTCGAGAACCCCTACACGCTCGAAATGTTCAAGAAATTCACATGTCCGCCGCAGATCTGATCCTGCCCGGCTTCTACGGCAAGATGCCCGCCGCCGGCGATTTCGTGACGCGCCGGCTGCCGGGCGATTTCGTGCGCGTGTGGGACCGCTGGCTGGCACAGCACATCGTGCCGCTGTTCGGGCTCGAAGCCTGGCCGCAGAACACGGCGCTGCGTTTTCTGGCCGGCCCGGGTTCCTTCGGTGCCTCGGCGGGCATCGTGCTGCAGAGCGCCGACCGGGTCGGCCGGCGGTTCCCGCTCAGCGTCGTCGCCCGGATTTCGGAGGCGCCGCTGAAGCTGGCTTATGCGGATAGGTGGTTTGACGGCATCGAGAATGCCGCCCTCGCCGCGCAACGGGGCGAGCTGACGCCCGACGAACTCGACGCGGCGCTTGCGGACCTGCCCATTCCGCCCGTCGAGGGTGAGGGCGATGTCATCGACGGCCTCGTGGCATGGACGGCGCATACGGATATTTTCGACGTCGATCCGCAGGCGCCGCAGCCGGTGCTGGAGCAGATTTTCGCGGCTAGTTGGGAGACCAGCTGATGCAGATCTGGAACCAGATGGGCTATCCGCACCAGTTCACTATGGGCATGGACAAGGCAGGCCATGAATGGCTCGTCGTCGTGGTGAAGGGTACGTTCGACTTTCCTGAGAAGCCTGGCGGACTGGTGCAGAAATCGGCCGAGCAGGTGCCGCTGGTGATGGCCGACACGCACACCGGCGTGCCGGGCTATTCGGCGACGCTGTGGGAGACGGATTTCGCCTTCCGTAAGCCGCGCTGCGATGTCATCGCCAATGGCTGCGCCTATGCGCCGGGAGGGCGCCCAGCCGAGCGCGTGCCGGTCGGCATCAAAGTCGGCAACTGGTCGAAGCTCCTCGAGGTCGTCGGCCACCGCGAGTGGCGCGCCATCGGACCGGTGTTCAACGCGACGGCGCCGCAGCCCTTTTTGAAACTGCCGATCTCTTACGATGTCGCCTGGGGCGGCATCGATCGCCTGGATCCGGAGGACGAACTGCCCGCCAGCTACAAATACAACCCGGTCGGCACCGGCTGGTCGCGAACGAAGAACCAGCGTCTCATCCCAGGCCTGCGGCTACCGAACACGCAAGCTGTCAACGAGGAAATCCGCTCGCCCTTCGGCGACTACAAGCCGATGAGCTTTGGGCCGATGGGCCGCGGCTGGCCTGGCCGCATCGAATATGGCGGCACCTATGACGACAACTGGACGAAGAACATTTTTCCGTTCCTGCCGCCGGACTTCGACGAACGCTATTTCCAGATGGCGCCTGAGGACCAGCAGATCGATCACCCGCATGGCGGCGAGGAGATTGCGCTTGTGAACCTCACGCCCGATGGGCGTGTTAGCTTTCGGCTGCCGTCGACTGCATTGCCCATCACCTTGTTCAAGGGGAACCAAAAGGCCTACGAAGGTGATATTTTTCCCGACACCGTCCTCCTTGACCCCGAAAGGCGTCGCTTCTCGCTGGTCTGGCGCGTCTCACAGCGAATCCAGCGGACCATCCTCGATTTCTCCGAGTGCTGGGTCGGTCCGCCCACGCCGGCAATGCTGAAGGCGCGCGCGACAGGCCGCACCTATATCCGCGCCAACGGCACGGCGCCGGAGGAGGAGGAAGCATGACCTCCCCGGTCGAGATCGTTTCGGTTGGTATGGTGACGGCCGTTGGCCTTGACGCGCCCTCAGCCTGCGCAGCGATGCGCGCTCGGCTCGATGGGTTCCAGGAAACCCGTTTCGTGGGCTCACCCGCGGGCTGGCTTACGGGTGCGCCGGTGCCGCTGCCACGCAACTGGATCGGCGAAAAACGAATGGCCCACCTAGCAGCAGGGGCGATATCGGAAGCGTTCGGAAATCATCCGCAAGCTCGAGGGCAGACGGCGCTCATCCTCTGCCTACCGGAGGAGGATCGCCCCGGCCGCCCGGTCCGGGACAATCTCGCCTTGCTCCGCCGGATCAGCGAAATCGTCGAGATCGAACCTCATCTGCGTTCTCGCATCGTGGCTTATGGACGTCCTTCCGGGCACGTAGCGTTCGATCAAGCGCGCAGACTGCTTGCATCTGGCGAAGCTCCCTATGTCATGATTGCAGGCATCGACAGCTATCTGACCGGATCAACAATTTCCCACTACCTCAGCAAGCGCCGCTTGCTTACGGCGGATAATTCCAACGGCTTCATTCCAGGCGAAGCCGCTGCGGCCATTCTCTGCTCGAGACCGCAGGGTAACGGTTTCCGGCTGTTCGGCCTCGGTCTTTCGCGCGAGGAGGCTTCTATTTACAACGACCAAGATCTGCCGTTGCGCGCCGATGGCATGACGGCTGCCTACGATGCGGCGTTCCACGAAACCGGGATTGATATGAACCGGCTCGGCTATCGCATCGCCGACCTGATCGGCGAGCAATACTGGTTCAAGCAGACCGCGCTGGCCTCGATCCGCCTGCTGCGGGGGCGCCATGAGTTCCAGGACCTATGGTCGCCCGCGGAGTCTCTGGGCAACATCGGTGCCGCAGCCGTTCCGCTTATGGTAGGCATGGCGTGGACCGCAGCCGGCAAAGGATATGCCGCCGGCAATCCGGTCCTCATCGAGGCGTCTTCCGACGCAGGTGCGTGCGGCGCCGCGGTGTTCGCTTACGGGAGAAGGGCATGACCGTCTACGCCAATAGTCTTGAGATTGCCTGCAAAGCGCAGGCTAACCAGGTCATCGCGGCCTTTCCTTACGTCTGCTTCACCCCGCCACAAACTCCGGCAACACCGCCCGGCGTCCCGGTACCCTATCCAACGTTTGGAATGGACAGCGACACGGACAACGGAACAGGCACAGTCAAGATCGGCGGAAAGACTGTCACGCAGAAAAACAAATCTTACTACACCAGATGTAGCGGCAACGAGGCGGGCTGCGCGCCAAAGAAAAACATCATCACCTCGGTCAATACGGGCAAGGAATACGCCCATGCCTGGTCCGGCGACGTCAAGATGGATGGCGAGCCGATCAGCCGTTTCACCGACATTTCATCGAACGATCACGCCTCCCCTACCGCGGGCGGACCTCCAATGCCGAAGGTCGCTACGGCCACGCCGGCAACCTTCAAATGCTCGGATCTCGAGATAAAGCCGTACAAGGAGCTGGAATGCCCGGAAGGCTATGAAAAGGAGCATACCGTTGAGGTCCAGTTCTTCACGGCCGAAGGTGTGCGCGACCTGACTCTGGACTGCTGCAAGGACTACGACGACAAAGAAGCGCCATGCATTTGCATGAAGGCGAAATGGATGGCGGGCGAAGCGGCAAAAGCCAAGGCTGCGGGCGCGCCCGGCAAAAAGGTGGTCGGCAAGAAGCGCAAAACCCCGCACAATAAAAAGTCTGCGGATGCCCGCAACTGGCTGAGCAACAATTCTGCCGGCAAGCTGGGCGATTTTACTGACGAATGCGTGAACAGCACGGTGAAAAACCTTGACGACCCCAAGATTCCGCCTGCCGTGCACGCCGCTGCCACAGAATGCCTCAAGACTGCGAACATGGAATACTTGAAGAAGAGCATGAACAAGTCCGAGAAACAGGTGAAGGACAAGAAAGCCTGCCACGGGACTTGCCCTAAGGCGAAGGATCAGGCTCGTCTTGTTCAAGTCGCCAAAAAGCGCCTCAGGAAGGCGGCGGGTGGGGAATCCGTCGTTGTGACAGCCGCGGATGTGGCCCCCTCGAAAGTTTCCTGCTAGCCGGAAAGGACGAAGCGAATGAAGATGGACAAAGAAGACCTCGAGGGATTCGCAACCGATCCGGACACCGACATCGAATGCCTGCAGGTTGCGCCGTTGAGCGGCAACAAAGTGGCCATCCTGTTCCTGCTCAGCGATGCCGACTACGTCACCACTGTCTCGGTGATTTTCGTCGTCGAGAATTTCGACCCCAAGAAATCCCGTGGTGCCCTGGTAACGTCTGAATGGCTGATGGCGCTCTCAGCCGCGCCTTCTGGCGAGTTGTTCGCACTTGAGGCGACCACCTGGATCTGGCGATACGCTGGTACGACTTGGACACGTGACAAAGTCAGCGACAAAAGCCTCAGGCAGGTCTGGGCAGAGGATGCCGGAGGGCCGATCACGGTTGGCACGGACGGCGTGGCCTTCCGGCTCGTTGGGCCGCGATGGCAGGCGATTACGCCGCTCGGATCCAACGAGTACTTGGATATTCATGGACACCGCAAGCACGGCATCTATGCATGCGGTGAGATGGGCACTCTCCACCGCCTGATGGGTGCAGGCTGGCAGTCCTTGGAAACACACCGGCACGATCAGTTGCGCGGTATCGACGTCGCGCCTGACGGCAAGATCAGGGTCGCCGGCGATGACGGCGTCTGCCTTCGAATTGCAAATGACGAAATAACCGAGATAACCGCTACCGCCGACATGACTTATCTCTCCGTGCGAACCTTCAATGGCAATGCCTATTGGGGCGACGAGGCCGGGCTGAACATCGAAAAGGCCAACGCGCTTCTGCCATTCGAGGACACCGGCATTGCCTCAGACCTCCGCACGGATGGCGAGTTCCTGTACGTCGCCGGCATCGACACGGCGTGGCGGTTCGATGGCCGCAGATGGAAGACGCTGACTCTTGTCTACGATGACGGCCTTCGACTTATCTGAAACTGCCCAGCGGGGGCAGTATTTCTTTACCTCCGCAGACGAGGTTCACACTACGGACGTCTCACCAGACTGATGGCCGTTCTGCGACAGGTACGCTCGCACCTTGGCAAGGTCGAGGTCGGCAACGCGTTTCGGCGCGCCGTCGATCAGCATGCGCAAGACGAACATCTCTCCCGCTTCGGGATACTCGGCATAGAGGGCCTCAGCAATTTCCCGTCCGGCATCGCCGGCGGTCCGGAGGCCATCGAGATGAGCATCCAGCCTTTCGACAAGGCGCTCGAGCCGCTCCTCGTCCATATCGGGATTCTCGTCGGGATGCAGCAAATGATGGTCATAGACGGTCCAAAGAAACGCCGCCATTTCCGCGTGCTGACGCACGATCTCGCGCAGGACAACCTTGGGCATCAGTTGAGATTCACCGATGCCCCACGAACACGGTTGGTTGCGCTGGCATGGCTCGTTACGTAGGTGCCGCGGATCGTGATGCGTCCGTCTTTTTCCATGATGATCGTGGCCTTTCCGCAGCGAAGTTCAATGCGCTCATTTGCGTTGATCCTCACACGTTCTCCGTCCCGAACCACGTGCGGCGCATCAGATTTATGCGCGGGGTCAACAATCCGCCCGACAATCAGCGGCCGGCCTGGATCGCCCTCCTGGAAGAGCAGTGCCACCTCGGCGCCGATCATGTCCGAGGTCAATTCCGCGAGGCTTCGCGCCGACACGGCAGTTTCCTTTGGATTGCCCGGGAAAACCACAAGGGGGGAATCCTCACCGAAGCCCAGGAAAATGCCGATCACAACGCCATCAATCCGTTCTTTTGTCACCGCCATGGCCAGCCCTCAGTTCTGCTTTATCTCTGACCCCTTCATCGTGATGTCGCTCGAGGCCTTAACATTGATCTTGCCGGAGCCCTTGATGGAGATGTCGTTGCCTTCGATGGTTATGGTGCCGTCTTTCTTCATCGTAATCGCTGCGGAGCCGCATTTGAGGGCAATCGAATCGCCGGCCTCGATCAGGAATGTCTTGCCGACATTTATCTTTCCGTCCTCGCCGATTTGAACCATGCTCCCTTTGGCGATCCGCAACTCGTAGGCGCCCCCCACCTTGGTTCCGTCGTCGGCGGCGATTTCGGCACGCCTTCCCTTGCCGATCTTCGACTTCTGATCGCCGGCGATGTTGACGGTTTGGCCGCCGCCGATCGTCACGTCCTGATTTGACGCGATGTTCCAGCTGTCGTCGGCACCAATTTGGTGGCTCTGCGCCGACCCCACAGTGACCGACCGTGTCGCCCCAATCGTGTTCGTCTGCGAAGCGCCGACAGTTCGCGCTTCAGCCGCCCCCACCGTATCCACACGCGCCGCGCCCACCGTGACCGTCTGCACTAGCCCCACCGTCTGGGAATGGTTGGCGTCGATGTTCTCGGTCGAATTCGCGACGACATGGATGGTCTCGTTCGCCATCACTGTCAGCGAGCGGTTCTTGCCCACCGTCTCGGTGTCGTTGCTGCCGATGTTCGTTGTCTGGTCGACGCCGATCTTGACCGTCTTGTTGTTGCCGACGTCCTCGTCGAGGTTGTGGCCGACGGAGTGCTTGGCGTCGTGGTCGATGCGGTCGGACTGGTCGTGCTGGACCGTCTTGTTGCGGTCGTGCTTGATCAGCAGATGGTGGTCCTTCTGGGCCTGGAAGTTGACCAGCTCGGAGCCGGCCTTGTCCTCGAACATCAGCTCGTTGTAACCGCCGCCGCCTTTCGAGGAATTCGACTTCCAGCCGGACTGCGTGGCGTTGCCGGGCAGCCCATAGGGCGGCATCTGCGAGGCGTTGTAGACGCGGCCGGTGATGATCGGCAGGTCCGGATCGCCTTCGATGAAATCGACGATGACCTCCTGGCCGATGCGAGGGATCTGGATGAAGCCCCAGTTGCTGCCGGCCCAGGTCTGCGAGACGCGCACGAAACAGGAGGAGTTTTGGTCCTTCTTGCCGAGCCGGTCCCAGTGGAACTGCACTTTCACCCGCGCATATTTGTCGGTGAAGATCTCCTCGCCCGAAGGGCCGACGACGGTCGCGGTCTGCGGGCCGCGCATGATCGGCCGCGGCGTGATGCGCGCCGGGCGATAGGGCAATTTGGTGGGGGCAACGCCGAGCACCACCTTGAAATTCTCGCTGTGGGCCTCGTTCTGGGTGCGGTAACCCGGGTCGAACAGCCGGTATTCGGCGCTGACCACCAGATAGTCCTGGTTCTGGTCGTCGCGCGGAAAGCTTTCAAGCGTGAACTTGCAGCCGGAAAAAAGACCGCGCACGGTACCCACCGCCGTGCTGTGCTGATGCACGGCCTGAAGCTCCTCGCGGCGGATCCCGGCGATCTTGTCGCCGCGCCCGACATCGAGATGCGCGCCGGGCTGGCGATAGTTCTCACCCGAGGCCTCCTTGTGGGCGAAGGGCTGGGCGGACTTCGACATCAGGTCGGCGCCGGGCTTCTCGAAATCATAGTCGGTGTGGGCATAGGCGCCCGGCCGCACCGCGCTGCCCGGAATCCACTCGGTGATGTATTCGACATCGCGCCGCGAGGCCTGGCCCTCGAAATTGTAAAGCACCTTCTCGTAACCGGGCGCCGGCTTCAGCTTGCTCATCGCGTCACAGAGGATGAGCGTGTGCTTGCCCTCGTCGTGCTCGAAGAAATAGAAGATGCCTTCGTGCTCGAGCAGTCGCTGCACGAAATCGAGATCGCTCTCGTCGTACTGGACGCAATATTCGCGCTGGGGATAGGACCCCTGCAGCCGCTTCTCGAATTTGGCGATGCCGTATTTCGAGAATATCTTTTCGACGATCTCGACCGCGGTCATGTTCTGGAAGATGCGGCAATCGGTGGTGTTGCCAAGGAACCAGAGCCATGGCCTCACGGTTGCCTCGTAGAAGGCCAGCCGGTCCTCGATGCGGGTCAGCTTGAAATCCGACACGAGGCCGCTGAACCAGCGCTTCGGATCGGATTCGCCCTCGACCGAAACGACGCCGCCCAGCATCTTCAACGGGTCGATGTCGCGGTTCTTCGAGACGAAGCCGACCGTATAAGCAAAACAGCGGCTGATCTCATCGCGGCCGATGAGATGGGTGAAGGTCAGGTCGGCGCCCGCCGGCGTCTGCACAACCGTGGCGCGTTCGTTCGGCATGGTCGTGCCCCTCCTGGACGCGGCCGCCAGTATGATGGATTGAAGCCCCCGCTATGTTAATCGCATCACGTTCGGGAACTTTTCACGCCCACCGCACCGGACCACTTTCAGCCTAGCACATGTTTGGCGGCCGCCAAATAACAGCCGTGGCTAAACCGCCCCATGCGCCGGTGTGAAACGCAGCTCTCCCGCCGCGCTCGCAAGCTGCTAGAATGCCAAGGCAATTCTAGGAAGGCTGCGTTGGCGTTTCCGCCTGGAACTGCGCGGAAAATAAGCATTTGTTGACCAAGTTGGGCGACGTTTCCGGATGTTCATCTCGCTCCAGATCAGCAATGTCGACAGGCTGCCGGCCGGCACTGCCGCCAGCTATGCCGCCCGCGATCGCAGTTTCGAGATCGGCCGCGAGAATTGCGACTGGACGTTGTCCGATCCGGACAAGTTCATTTCGGGCCGGCACTGCGAGGTCCGCTACCAGGCGGGTTCGTTCTGGCTCTACGATGTCTCGCGCAACGGCACTTTCGTCAACGGGTCCAGCCAGCGCATGAGCGGACCGCATCGGCTAGCCCAAGGCGACCGGCTGCTGATCGGCTGCTACGTCGTCGGCGTTTCAATCGAAGACGAACGGGCCGCGACCGGACATCCGCAGACCAGGACGGGATCGACGCAGCGCGAGCTGCCGCCCTCGCCCGGCGGCCCGTCGGTTCCCAGCCATGAGCCGTTCTTCAGTCCGGCGGAACAGCGCCCGACCGGGACGGCGCCAGTCTCCAGATCGTCGGCCCTGCAGCCCGGTCCGGCGGCCCCGGCCAATCGGCCGGCGGAAGCGGACGCGATGCTGCGGGAGATCGCCAGGGCGGCGGGCATCGCGCCTGAATTGCTGCAGTCGCGCGACCCGCACGATGTCGCGGCCGAGATCGGCTCCGTGCTGAGGACCACGGTCGAGCAGCTATCCCTGCTGCTCAAGGCGCGCGCGACGGCAAAGGTGCTCGCCAAGAGCTCGCACCGCACGATGATCGGCGCCGAGGACAACAACCCGCTGAAATTCGTGCCGGGTACCGACGACATATTGGAGATCATGTTCGCCAAGCGCAGAGCCGGCTATCTCGATGCCAGGCGCAGCGTCGAGGATGCGTTCCGCGACCTGAAGACCCATGAGATCGCGACCTACGCCGCCATGCAGGCCGCGCTGTCCAGGCTGCTTGACGACCTGTCGCCGGAAGCGATCGCCAAAAAGATCCCGCCGGCGTCCTTCTCGTCCAGAAAGAGCCAGGCCTGGGATGCGCTTGTCGCGACCTGGCGGACGATGGAAGACAAGCACGAGAACGGCATGCTGGATGTCTTCCTCGCCTATTTCGCCGAAGCCTATGCCAAGGCCGACAAGCAGAAATAGCCGCACGGCACACACCTCGCCAACCGTATGTGACGGGTCTCATAGAAGAAGCCGCCTCTTCGAGCATCTTGCTCTCCGATTTCAATCGACGGGCCGTTTCAATTGGGTATCCGGGCGACTAGAATGCCCAGGGACGCTTGCCCGGCGGGCAAAGCGGCGTGGCTTGGGGCGTGTGCAGCAATGTCATGTTTCGGCAAGATGAGCCTGTCCATGCGGCCCGCCGCTGAGGCTCAGGCTGGAACGCGTTTCCCCGGGCCAAAACCTGCTCATTGCAATTCGAAGGCGGGTCGTCGCCGATGAGTTCCAAGGACGATCCTTCCAGGTCGGCGGATAGAACCGTCATCCGCGCGCCGCGGCCGAAGCAGAAGCCGCTTGCGGCTCCCGAGAGATCCGGTCCGGAAGGCGCACGTCCTGCTCCATCGCCTGCCCGCGAGGCGACAGTGTTCGACCCCGGCGGCGGCCGACAGATGCCAACCGGTTGGTCGTCCGGAACCGTGCTGTTTCAGGGGCCCGCCCCGGGAGCGGTGGACAATGCGACGCCGGGGCTGCCGCAGGACGCCGTGCTCGCCGCCGCCGAGGGCGTGCGATATGCCGCGACAAATCCGATCCTTGCCGCGGCGGCGCCGCTGCTGATGCTCTTCGGCCAATTGCGGCTGATGCCGGTCGAACGGCAAGCCGCACCCTTGGCGGAGCGTATCGCCGACGCGATCGAGACCTTCGACCGCGCGATCGCCAAAGCCGGCGTAGCCGAGGAAGACGCACGCATCGCCAAGTTCGCCCTTTGCGAAACCGCCGACGACCTCGTCGGCAATCTACCTTGGCCGGACAAGGACAGCTGGCTTCAGCACAGCATGGCGGCGCGGTTCTTCCACACCCAACCGACGGGCACGGGCTTCTATGGAGCGTTGAACAAGATTCTCGCGAGGCCGGAAGCGCATTACGACCTGCTCGAACTGATGCATGCCTGCCTGTCGCTCGGCTTCGAAGGCCAGTATCGGGGGCTGACAGGCGAACGAAACATGCTCGAACGCGTCCGGCGCGACGTCTACGACACGCTGCGCTACTTCAAACCCCGCGCCAATGATGACATCTCGCCACGCTGGCAAGGCATGGCGGCGGCGCTGCCGAAGGCAAGGGCGCGGCTGCCGCTCTGGGCGGCAGCGGCCGCCGCGGCGACGCTGGTGACAGCGGCCTTCTTCGGGCTGCGGATGCTGATCACCGACGAAGGCGACGCGACCGCCGGCGAATTGCTGGCGCTCAACCCGTCGACGCCCGTCACCATCGAGCGCGCCAGCGTGGCGGCGCCCACTGAGCCCGCGCAACCCAGCCCGCCGCCGCCCGCGGTTCCGGACACCACCCAGATCGACCGCATCCGCGCCGCACTTGCCAAGGAGATCGCCGGCGGGGGACTGAGCGTCGGCGAGAAGGGCGAGTTCATCGTCGTCGAGATCAATAACCAGCTTTTGTTTGCGCCCGGCCAGGCGGAGCTGAAGCCGCAGTTCCAGCCTGTCGCCGCCGACGTCGCCACGGCGCTCGATGCTGAACCGGGGCCCATTAATATCATCGGCCACACCGACAATGTGAAGCCGAAGAAATCGAGCACGTTCAAATCGAATTTCGATCTTTCCGTTGCCCGGGCGAAGGCCGTCCAGGCGATGATGGCCAAGCAGTTGAAGGACCCGTCGCGGCTGACCGCCGACGGCAGGGGCGAGGATGAACCGATCGCCGACAATGGCACTGCGGAAGGCCGCGCCAGGAACCGCCGCGTCGATGTGATGATCCCGAAACAGGAGACCTTGCAGACGAGCGCGGCGGCGGAGAACGGCGACTGATGCGCTGGATGCTGCGGATCTTCAGCCTGGCTGCGCTTGCCGGTTTCTCGGCGGCGGTCTGGTATGCCGGGCCGCTGATCCGCTTCGCCGATACGCGCCCGCTTGGGCCTGTGTGGCTCAGGGCCACCATCATCGGCGTCACCGTTGCGGTGCTTGCGCTGTTCTACGGGGTCCGCTTCTGGCGGCGGCGCAAGGCGCAAAAGGCGCTCGAAACGGCCATCGTGCGCAGCGATGAGCGCAACGACGATTCGCAGGTACTTGAAGCGCGCATGAGCGAAGCCATCGCGACGCTGAAGCGGATGAGCGGCAAGCGCAATTTCCTCTATGATATTCCCTGGTACATCATCATCGGCCCGCCAGGCGCCGGCAAGACGACGGCGCTGGTCAATTCCGGGCTGAAGTTCCCGCTTGCCGGCTCCGGCAGCGCGCAGCCGCTGGCCGGCGTCGGCGGCACGCGATCCTGCGACTGGTGGTTCACCGACGAGGCGGTGCTGATCGACACAGCCGGCCGCTATACGACGCAGGAATCGGACCGCGAGCGCGACAAGGCAAGCTGGCTCGCCTTCCTGGGACTGCTCAAGAAGCACCGCACCAGGCAACCGATCAACGGCGTGATCCTCGCCATCAGCCTTGCCGACCTGATCGGCTTCGACGACCGGCAGCTCGATGCGCATGTCACCGAGATCAGGAGCCGCCTGCGCGAGCTGCACGAGACGCTGAAGGTCCAGTTCCCGGTCTATCTGCTCTTCACCAAGGCCGATCTCATCTGCGGCTTCATGGATTATTTCGGCGATTTCGATGAGGCGCGCAGGCGCAAGGTGTGGGGCGCGACGTTCCAGACCGCCGACCGCACCAAAAACATGGCCGGCGAGGCGCCCGCAGCCTTCGACGAGCTGGCGAAGCGGCTCGCCGAAGAAGTCGCCGATCGCTTGCAAGAAGAGCCCGACCCGGTGGCGCGGATCGCGCTGTTCGGCTTCCCCGCCCAGTTCGGCACGCTGAAGAACCGGATAACGCAGTTTGTCGGCAGCCTGTTCGACACATCGAGGTCGCAGGTCAATGTCAGCCTGCGCGGGCTCTATTTCTCGTCGGGCACCCAGGAAGGCACACCCTTCGACCAGGTGCTGGGCGCGATCGGCCGCAGTTTCGGCAGTGCCTCGCAGGCGCATCTTTCCGGCGCCGGCAAGAGCTTCTTCCTGCACGACCTGCTGGCCAATGTGATCTTCCCGGAATCGGGTTGGGTGTCGTTCGATCGGGCGGCCGAACGCCGCATCAGGCTCGCCAGGTTCGGCGGCCTGGCCGCAATCGCGCTGGCGGCATTCGCGGCGCTCGGCATGCTTGGCCTCAGCTTCTTCGCCAACAAGGCGCTGATCGCTTCCACACGCCAAGCCATGGCGCATTATCGCGACAGCGCCGATAGCCTGCTCAAGAGCACCACGGTGACGGACGTCGACCTCGAAAACGTCATCGGTCCGCTCGACCAGCTGCGCAACCTGCCGGCCGGGTTCGAAAATAGCGACCAGGGAAAGCCGATCGAGGAGACGTTCGGGCTCAGCCAGCGCGAGCGGCTGCTGTCGGCTTCCAAGGCGGCCTACCGGCAGGCGCTGGAGCGGACCTTCCGCTCGCGGCTGCTGGTTCAGGCGGAACGGACGATCCAGGCCAGGATGGCCGATCCGATCGCGCTTTACGAGCCGCTCAAGATCTACCTGATGCTGGGCGGCAAGGCGCCGAAGGTCGACGACGAGTTGATCGTCTCCTGGATGAAGCAGGACTGGGAGGAGAACCGCTACCCCGGCGAGAACAATCGCGAAGGCCGGGCGCAGCTCGAAAAGCATCTGCGCGCCATGCTTACGCTCGACGACGCCTACGATCCAACCTTCGAGCTAAACCAGCCGCTGGTCGAGGCCGCGCAGCGCTCGCTCGGACGCATGAGCCTCGCCGACCGCGCCTCGGCACAGATCAGGTCGGCGGTCTACGCGGCGAAGCTGCGGGATTTCTCCATCGCCGCGAAAGCCGGTCCGGAAGCGCAGCTGGTGTTCGAGCGCACGGATGGCAGCGAGCTCGCCGATCTTCAGGTCCCCGGTCTTTACACGCGCGCCGGGTTCAATCGCTTCTTCCTGCCGCAGCTCTCGCGCATCGCGCAGATGCTCGTCGACGACCAATGGGTGCTCGGCGGCGGCGGCGAACAGGGCGGCATCGACCAGGACCTGCCCAGGCTCGGTCCCGAGCTCATCGACCGCTACGGCAAGGAATTCGCCGCCGCCTGGAACGGCGTGCTCGACCAGCTGAAGCTCAAGGCTATGCTGAAGGACAAGCCGCAATATCTGGCGCTCTCCGCCCTCGCCGCGCCGGACTCGCCGCTCGACCAGCTCTTCACCGCGATCGCCGATGAAACCGCATTGACGAAGGATAGCGGCGCCGACGGCGATATCGGCACGGCGCAGCAGGACCCCGCCAGCATGGCCAAGGGGCTGGCCCGCATCGGCCTGCAGATCGCCGGCGGCAAGTCGCAGAGCCGCGCCGGCGCTAGCTCGGCCGTCGTGCAGAATGCCGGCGCGAGCGTCGAGGCGCAGTTCCGCTCGTTCCAGGCGCTCGTCGGCGGAGCCGCCGGGCGCCGGCCGCTCGATGCGCTGACACAGAACTTCCACGACATCTTCCAGAGCCTGAAGCTCGCGGCCGATGTCCCCACGCAGACCGAGCGCGTCAACGCCAATTTGCAGCTGCAGATCTCGACGCTAAGGGCCAATGTCTCCCGCCTGCCCAAGCCGCTGGCGCGCATGGTCAACGCGGCGGCGGACGAACTCGAAGGCAATGTCGCCGAGGCCTCCGTCGCCAACCTCAACCAGAGCCTCGACCAGACGGTGACGCGCGTCTGCGAGGAGGCAGTCAACGGCCGCTATCCCTTCACACGCGACGGCACCGACGAGATCTCGATGGCGGATTTCACCAAGCTGTTCGCCCCGGGCGGCCTGATGGACCGGTTCTTCGCGCAGAACCTCGCGCCGCTGATCGACATGACCGGCCAGGAGTGGACTTGGAAGCAGGACGCCCGTTCCAGCCGCGACCTGGCCAAGTCGACCTTGAAGGCGTTCCAGTCGGCGGCGGAAATCCGCAGCGCCTTTTTCCCTTCCGGTGGCTCGGTGCCCTCGGTGTCGATCACCATAACGCCCACCTCATTGAACAGCGAAGTCGACAGTGCTTTGCTCGACGTCGACGGGCAGACGGTCCAGAGCGCCCAGGCCGGCAACGCGCCGAGCATCGTGACATGGCCAAGCGGCGCCGCTTCCGGATCGGCGAGCCTCAGCCTCGTGCCGGAAATGCCCGGTCGGGAGTCCGCGCTCAAATTTGAAGGACCATGGGCATTGAAGCGGCTTTTCGACAAAGCAACCGTCACTGGCGACGGCGCCAACACCGAAGCGCGCTTCGTGATCGGCGGACGCGATGTCGCCTACACCATCCAGGCCGGCTCGGGCGCCAATCCGTTGCTGCTGCCGGCCTTGTCCGGCTTCAGCTGTCCGAAGGCGTTCTGAGATGGTCGGTCCCAGCCTTCATTTCGGTACTCTAATACATACGCTTGTGGCAGAGTGGCCTGGGCACGCGGCCCATGGCTGGTCACAGAGGACGCCTGCTGAGCGCTTGGTGGCAAATTGAGCACTGTCGCCCTCCCCATCGACAGCTTCGGCGTGAGCCACAAGGGCTGCGTGCGCGACCACAACGAAGACAATTACCTCATCGAGCCGCAGACCGGGCTGTGGGTGGTGGCCGACGGGATGGGCGGGCATGAGGCCGGCGAAGTCGCCTCGGCCAGCATCGTCGACCATCTGGCGACGATCGGAATTGCGAGCTCGGCGCCGGATCTTCGTGCCCGCTTCGAGGACAGGCTCAGCCGCGCCAATGCCGAGATCCGCAACATATCGCGCTCGCGCGGCATCACCATCGGCTCCACTTTCGCGGCCCTGCTTGCCATGGATGGGCGCTTCGCCTGCCTGTGGGCCGGCGACAGCCGCATCTATCTCGTCCGCAACGGCTCGATCTTCCAGGTTTCCAAGGATCACACCGAGGTGCAGGAATTGCTCGACCGCGGCATGATCAGCGCCGAGGAAGCGCGCGTCTGGCCGCGCCGCAACGTGATCACGCATGCGATCGGCGTCAGCGACGAGCTCGAGATCGATTTCCAGCAGGGCGAGCTGATGGCGGGCGATGTCTTCGTTCTGGGCACCGACGGATTGACCGCGCATGTCAGCGACGCCGAGATCGAGGCCGCGGTCAGATCCGCCACGCCGCGGACGGCATGCGAGAACCTCTTGAAAACCGTGCTGGCGCGCGGCGGAACCGACAATGTGACTATCGTACTCGTGAAGATCGGCGACGGGCAGAGCGGCGCGCACCATTCGGATCGGTCCGCAGCGGCGGGGCTGGCCGGATGAGCGACGACGACAAGACACGGCTGTCGACGAACGTCACCTATACGGGTGTCGGCACGCAGCTCAGCGGCATCTACGAACTCGACGAGAGGATCGCCTCCGGCGGCATGGGCGAAGTCTATCGCGGCCACAACATCCAGACCGGCGACCATGTGGCGATCAAGATCGTGCTGCCCGAATTCGCCCGCGACCAGACGATCCTGTCGCTGTTCCGCAAGGAAGCATCGATCCTCAACCATCTGTCGCACGACGCGGTGGTGCGCTACCACGTCTTCACCATCGATCCGGGGATCGGCCGTCCCTATCTTGCGATGGAGTTCGTGGACGGCCAGTCGCTGTTCGACATCATGCGGCGCGGGCCGATGCCGGGGGACGACGTGCGCCGGCTTTGCCATCGCCTGGCCTCGGGGCTCGCCGCGGTGCACCAGGCAGGCGCTGTCCACCGCGACCTCTCGCCGGACAACATCATCCTGCCCGGCGGTCGGGTGGAACGCGCCAAGATCATCGATTTCGGCATCGCCCGGTCGGCCACTGTCGGCGGAGAAACGCTGATCGGCGGAAAGTTCGCCGGCAAATACAATTACGTCTCGCCCGAACAGCTCGGCCTCTATGGCGGCGAGGTCAGCGAGCAATCCGACATCTACAGCCTCGGCCTGGTGCTGGCCGCGGCGCTGCGCGGAAAGCCGCTCGACATGAGCGGGTCGCAATATGAGGTCATCGAAAAGCGCCGGGCGGTGCCGGACCTGTCGGATATCGATCCCGATTTCCGCGAGCTGATCGAAGCCATGCTGCAGCCGGATCCGCGCGACCGGCCGGCCAGCATGGCCGAGATTGCCAGGGCCTCGCGCGGCGAGGATCTCGAGGCGACATTGCCGCCGCCGGTGTCGTTTGGGGCACACGAACGCTCCGGCCTGCCGCGCGCCGGTTGGACGGCGCTGCCGGATTCCAAACCGCAGCCGCCGGCGTCTCCCGGCGAGCCCCGCTTCGTTGAGCATGTGCGTCCCGCATATCTGTCGGAGCCACGGCCCGCGCCGGCAGCCGCCCCGGCCAGAGCGCCCGCACCGGCCGCGCCCAAAAAGACTTCGCGCCTGCCCGCCATCGTCGGCGGGGTCGCGGCTCTCGCTGCGCTGGTCGGGGGCGGCGTTTATTTCAGCGGTGTCCTGGCGCCCCCGCCGGCAACGGTAACACCCAAGCCACTGACGCCGAAGCCGGTCGCCGAAGCCGCCAAGCCGGTGGCCGAGGCGCAGCCACCGGAGGCGCCGAAACCGCAGACGCAGGCACCGGCCGCGGCTCAGCCGCAGGCGCCCAAGCCTGACGGCGCCGCCACCATCGAGACGGCGAAGCCGCCTGTCCAACCCGATGCGGAGGCAAAGACGCCCGTCGAGAGGCCGGCCCGGCCTGCCACTCAGCCGGAGAGCGAGGCCAACAGCCAACCGCATCTCCCACAGGTCGAGACCAAACCGGCGCAACCGCCGGCGGCGCAATCGCCGAAGCCTGCGCCAGCTCCCGCGCCAGCGGCCGCCGAAAGCCACAAGCCGGCGCAGCCTGCAGGCAAGCCGGCAGCCAAGACGCCGGAACCGAGCCAGGCGGCTGAGAACAAGCCGGCGCAGGAGGCAAGTCCGGCGGCGGCCAAGCCGAGCGTAAAAGAGCTCGTGGAGATGCTTTCCAAGTTGCCCAAGCCGGCGGCTTCCCCACCTCCAGCTTCGCAAAGCCAGGCATCGACGCAGCCGACGCCTCCGCCGGCCGAGCCGAAGGCGCAGGCCCCAACACCTAGTCAGCCGGAAACGCCGATCGCGCCGGCACAACCAGCGCAGCAAGCGCAGACACCGGCGGCCAAGCAGCCCGACAACACCGACGTTGCCATCAATGTGCCCAAGCCGGCGCTTCCTTCAGCGGAAGACGACATGATCAAGTGGAACGACCAGCGCTCCTGGGTGCGTGATTTCAGCGGCGGCAGCTGTTTTTACGCGAACGTCACTTCCGGACCTGGCGCCACCCCGACGATCGAGGGATACGCAACGGCGGTGCAGCCCTTCGAACAATTGCTCAATGATTTCCAGTCCAGGTTTCACGTCGAGCCGGACATCAGTGTGCGCCTGATCACCCCGCCGCAGTGCGGCGTGCCCACCTTCCTTCGCTTCCTCGACCGGAGCTCGGCTGAAAAGCCACAGCTTGTCCTCGACCGGACATCGGTCCCCGACGGATCGCCGGTCAGCGGCGCGCTGTATACGGGCGGCGGGCTTGTCTCGAACATCATGCTGATCGACCACAAGGGCATCGCCTTCAATCTCGACGATCGCATGGTGCCGCAGACCGATAAGGTGACCTTCAACATCCCGATCGGTCTCGCTGCCGCGGACAAGGCAGCCGGCAAGGCGGTGCCGCAGATCATGCTGGTGATCACCGGCCCCAAGGACATCCAGTCAGCCATGTTCTCCAGACCGACGCCGGCCTCGGAGCTTTTGCCGAGGATCCTCGAGGAGATCGAGGCCGATGGATCGCAATTCTCCGCCACGGCCACCTATTTCCGGCTTGGCGGATAGCATGAACGCCGATGGACCTTCGCCGCCTGCGTTATTTGGACCAGCCCTCGCCACGCAAGCAGCGTAGCCGGCTCCGATTGCAGGGCCGCATGACGCTTGCGGCGCTGCTCGGCGCGGTGCTGTTCTCGATCCTTTCGCCCGCCAAGGCGCATGCCGAATTCACCGTCTGCAACCAGACGCTCGACGTCGTCAATCTCGCGGTCGGACAGAAAGTCGACAATGCCGACCAGACGGACGGCTGGTGGACCATCGGCGCCAACCAGTGCGTCAACGTCATCCGCGAGGAGCTGGCCAATCGCTATATCTACCTCTACGCGACCGACGTCTTCGGCCACGCGATTCTCAACGGATCGACCGAGATGTGCATCGACCGGCGGCGCTTTTCGATCCGTGGCATCGAAGAGTGCTGGCAGCGCGGCCATATCGCGGCGCGCTTCGTCGAGGTCGATACGCTGGAGCAGGTGCGCTGGACCTATTTCCTGACCGGAAACAGCCCGTGACGCACGCGATCGACACGAGCTTCAAACAGAAAAAGCTGGCGCGCTTGGCCGAGCGCCGGCGCAAGCTCTGGCGCGGAATCCTTGCAGGGGCCGCAACGCTCGCCGTCGTCGCTTTGGCCACCGGCTTCTACCTGACCAAGGACTATTGGTCGTTCGGCGACGAGGACGAGGAGCTGCATCCCGTCGAGGGCATGGAAGACGTGCCGCCCGATGCCTCGGTCTATGTGCCGGCGATTATCGATCTCGCCGGCGATCCGATGTGGATCACGCTGGCGCCCGATGCCGACAGCGCGACGAAAGGCAAGACCGTCGCGCGCCCTGCTGAGCTCGACAGTTCCGGGGCTTCGCCGCAGATCGAGATCCTGTCCGACGTGATGCTGAGCGCCAGCGAGAAGTTCATGACGACGATCCCGTCGACGCAGGAGGATTTCGCCTTCTTCCAGGCGCAGCGGCAGGCCGCTTCCAAGCCATCGGCGGCGACGCCCGACGACGCGCAACCGGCACCGCCCGCTCCGGCCGCGGCGCCCGACGATCAACAGGGCCAGGGCGACCTCGAGAACGACCTCCAGGCGGCGCCTGACGAGAGCGACGCCGGCCCGGCGCCCAAGGCCGACGCCGACGATCCCGAGGCCGGCTGGGGCGAGACCATCGACCAGGGGGAAGCCGCGCTCCCGGCTTTCAAGAAGACCGCGGTCGAGAACAACACGACCGTGGCGACCGTCGCCAGCGAGTATCAGCGCTTCGAGGCGACCGAGGATACCTTCGTGAAGATCCTCAACGACCGCAGCCTGGACAGCGTGGCGCTCGACGCGCATTTCTCCGCCGACGACGCGAAGCTTGCGGGCGAGGCGCTGAAGACGCTGTTCAAGCGCGACGGGCTGGAGCCCGGCTTTGTGGTGGCCATGCGCGGGCTCCGGCCGAACCGCGAGACGACGATGATGTCGCTGATGCAGGTCTCGATCTACGCCAAGAATGTCTATGTCGGCACACTGACGCGCAATGCGGCCGGCGCCTTCGTGTCGGGCGTCGACCCCTGGGTCCGCGAGGACCTCTTCAACTATTCCGGCGCCTCGGACCAGGGCGGGCCCAAGCGGCAGTACCGCCTGCTCGACGCGATCTATTCGACGGCAGCGCGCAACAAGGTGCCGACCAGCGTCATCGGCGAGGCGATCATGTATCTGTCGCGGGGGCAGGATCTCGATGCCTTTGCCAGCGAGGACCAGCGGCTGGTGCTGATCTACTCGCAGACGCCGCGCGGCCAGGGCGAAATCTCCGGCCGGGTGCTCTATGTCGGCGTCCAGGGCGCGCAAAAGAGCCTCGACTGTTTCGTCTTCCAGCAGAGCGACGGCCAGTATGCCTGCGTGACGGGCGACGATCAGGTGCGATCGCTGACCGTCACCAACGGCATGGTCACACCGGTCGCCGGAGTGATGACCTCGACCTTCGGCCCGCGCAAGCATCCGATCCTCGGCACGGTTCGAATCCACAAGGGCGTCGACTGGGCGGCTCCGGTCGGCACGCCGATCGTGGCCGCCTTCGACGGCGCGATCTCCTTTCAGGGCGATGGCGGCGGCTATGGCAATCTGGTGAAGATCACGCATACCAACGGCCGCGAGACGCGTTATGCGCATATGCAGAAATTCGCCATCGCCAGCGGGGTCGGCACCAAGGTGAAGGCCGGCGACGTCATCGGCTATATCGGCACAACAGGGCTTTCGACCGGCCCGCATCTGCATTTCGAGCTCTATCAGAATGGCGAGGCCATCGATCCGCTGGGCACGGTCACTTCGGTCGCCACCGCGGTTTCCGTCAGCTCCGGCGGCTCAGGCGATTCCGCCGTCGAGACGCTGACCGACCGGATCGTGCACGTCGAAAGCGGCGGCAGCGCCCGTGCCAAGAACCCGCTTTCGTCGGCGACCGGCGCCGGCCAGTTCATCTCCAAGACCTGGATCCGCATGATGAACACCTATCGTCCCGATCTCGCCCGCTCGCTTTCGACCGCCGACCTTTTGGCGCTCCGCTACGACGCGACGCTGTCGCGCGAGATGGTGCGCAACCTGGCGCGCGAAGGCGAAGCCTATCTGCGCGCCCGCGGCCACCAGATCACCGCCGGTCGCCTCTATCTTTGCCATTTCCTCGGCATGGAAGGGGCGCATCAGGTGCTGGCGGCGCCGGGTTCGTCGCAATTGACCGCGGTTCTGGGATCAGCCGTCATCCAGGCCAACCCGTTCCTTACCGGCAAGACCGCCAGTTATGTCGTGGACTGGGCCGAGCGGAAAATGGGGCAGAAGGTGCCGCGCGTGGTGACCGACCAAGGCCAGCCGGCGACGACCACGACCGAAATCCGGCAGACGTCTCCCGAATTCGAAAAATACAAGCAGGCGATCGCCGCGCTGATAGGTTCGATCCAGAATACGCCGGGACCCGGCTGACCGTGGTCTTTTGGCTAAAGGCACGATTTCGACGCGCGGTGAGCTGGAACATTTGAGAGGATTCGACGTTGCCGGCCATGGTCAAAAAGCAATCCAACGAAAACGGTTCGTGCTTCGAATTCGACGTCATACGCGAAGCGTTCAGGCGCTGGGTCGATGAGGATGAGATTCCTGAAGATCAATGGCGACCGCGCGCGACGAAGCTGGTTCGCATCATGACCGGGGACGATTACGTCGATCCCAACGTGGTCGAATGGATCATGCGTAAAAAACCCCAGCGCTGAGGGGGATCGGCGCTGGGGCTCTTTGGGCATGTACGCTGTACCGGCATGGCCGAATATCAGGCTGCGCTAATATCGTAAACGAGTGGTAAATTGCTTCCTCTAAACCATGGTCCCGAAAACCGGCTCCCACTTTTCGGGTCATGCTTTAGAACTGATCGAGAATGCGAGCCCTGCCTGTCGGCAGTCGCCCATCGGCAGTTCGCTAAGAGCTGATCGGCGCCGACCGCCCTATTGCGTCCTGATCCGCATTTCCACCCGGCGGTTGACTGGATCGTAGGGATTGGCGACGCGCGGATGCGACTTGCCCAGGCCTATCGGCTCGAGGCGGGTCGATTGAACGCCGTTCGCTGTCAGGAAGGCCGCCACCGATTGCGCCCTTCGCTGCGACAGGTCCTGGTTGTAGCGATCCGTACCGGTCGCGTCGGTGTGGCCTTCGACGACGAAGCTGAACGTGCTCAGCCTATTGTCCTTCAGCGCCTTGGCGAACTCGTCCAGCTCCGTGCGGGCGGTCTGGTCGAGCTGGGCCGAATCCAGGGCGAAATTGATCATCATGTCGAGGCTGCCCTTTTGGGGCGCCTCGTTCTTGTCGGCTTTGCTCTTGCACTCTTCCTCGGTGCCGACGCAGATACCCCGCGACGCGCCAAGATTACCCTGGCCGGCGAAGAACTTCACGATGTCTTCCGATTTCTGTAGCGGATCGGCAAAAACGTGCGTTGAAAAAAGCACGGTCGCCAATGCCAAGGCTGAGCTGCCCCACCGCATGACCGTCACTCCTGTTTGAGCGGGTTTCGCTGGCGCGCACCATATCAAATCTTGAAGCGATTGTCTGTGAACAAGCGCACGTTGCCGATGGCCGCCACCTGCTAAAAGCTAGAGCATGACGCCGAAAATATGAAGCGGTTTCGGGCGGCATCATGCTCTAGTTCTTTGATTTAGAGACGGGTTCATCCGGCTCTAGGCTTGACCGGCTCTTGGCTAAAGGCTTGAGTGGTTGTCAGCTGGCTCTCGGGGTTTGGCAGCCATGGCCAACGAACTCGGATACAGAACCGCAAGGGATCTCTTTCTTGCCTGTCCCGCGATCGCCCGGGACATGAAATCGCCGGCCGCCAATCAATCCCCGCTTGAGTTCTGCCGCGCCCTGCTCGCCGGGCGCGTGCCGGAGGAGGCTGTCACGTTCTGTGCCTATCTCCTGCCGGAACGCGCCGCGGTCTGGTGGGGGCATGAATGCCTGAGCCATCTCTCAGAACTCCTTGCCGATAGGGACCTCGAATTGCTGGCGCTCGTCAATGACTGGGTGGGCGAGCCCGGCAATCCCCGCCATCGGGCAGCGCTCGGCAGCGCCGTCGATCCGTCGCCGACGACGCCTGCTGCATGGATCGCCCTGTCCGCGGCGTGGCGTGACCCGACCTTCGATATGCTGTCGACCGGATTTCCCGCCGCCCATGCCGTCAACGCCGGGATCCTGGCGGGGCTGGCCCGCGTCTCGACCGCGGACCGCTTTGGCGTGCTTTCCGCCTTCGTCGAAATGGGCATCCAGATGGTGGAGATGGAGGCGCAACGCCAATCGGTCGACGCGTATTAGGGCTTTTCGCCGGATAGGACCGGAACGTCTCTAATCCAGGGTCATTTGCACCCGCCTTGCGCCCACCTGGCCAAAGCGACCTTGAAGCGGGTGCCAAGCGGATGCTGCAGGCGCAGGACGGAGACGTCGTTGGCGGCGAAATTCTTCGCCTGCTCGCAGAGCCGCGTCTCGTTCCACTCGTGACAGCCGTCGCAGTGCTTGCCTTGCCAGACCGACTTCTCGAGGCCTTCGACCGGACTGAAAAGCGGTTCCCCCTTGATCAATTGGGCAATGCTCTTGCCGTCGATCGCCGGATCGCCGAACTTGACCGGGCGATCGAAAAAGATCGGCCCGTCCGTCGCCAGCTTCGGGATTCTTTCACGCAGCGCATTGAGCGCAAGCTGTTCGTCGGTCTGGCCGGACGTCGCGCCGGTGTTGCGCGTCCCGGAGCCCGCTTCGGCCTGCGGCGGGCCTGCCTCGCCGACGATCAGCGGCGCATTGAGATCGATCCTGTGCAGGACGACCTCGGTGGTCAGCGAGACGTTGACCCAGGGGCGCTGCTTGCCGGCGGTGGCCTTGAAGACATCGCTGGTCACCCTGTTCATCGCTTCGGTGATGGAGACGTTGGCTTCGCCGATATGCTGGAGCAACGCCGTGGTGAACGGCGAGTGGTCGCCCGAACCGTCATAGGCGAGCTGGTTCGGACTTGCGGCGAAGGCGACCAGCGTGCCGGCGCCGCCATTCTCGATCGGGATTTCAGCAAGGCCGCTGCTTGCGCCCTTGATGCCGGCGGTCTTCGCCAGCACGTCGGCGAGCGGATTGTCGCGGCAAGCGTCCAGGAAAACCAGTCTTATGCTGGTCTCGCGCGACATCTGGCGCAGGACGAAATCGACCGAGACGGCCTCGAAATCGAGCGAGGTCTCGTCCTCGAGCGCGGCGTCGACCGGAAGCAGATAATTCTTGCCGGAGACCTGCAGGCCATGGCCGGCATAAAAGAAAAGCGCGATGTCGGCGCCCCGCACCTGCTTGGCAAACTGCGCGACCGTAGTCTGTGTCTGCTGCTTGGTGAGGTCGAAGCCGGAGACCACCTCGAAGTCGAGGTCCTTGAGCCGATCGGCCATGGCCTGCGCATCCCGCGCCGGATTGGCGAGCGGCGCCGCGTGCTGATATTGCGAGTTGCCGAGCACCAGCGCGACGCGCCGCTCGGCATTGGCGGCGGCCATCGTCAGAATCAGGGCAAGCGCCACAACTCCCAGAGCGCGAAGCAGGCCACCGCAAAAGGCGATCGGACCAGGACCCACCGCCACCTCAGTTGGCGAGCTTGCTGGCGGAGAATTCGATCCGCCGGTTGAGCGCCTTGTTCTTGGGCGTGTCGTTGGCGGCGACCGGCTTGTCCTCGCCATAGCCGGCCGAGCTTATCTGGTTGCGCGGCACGCCGTCGGCGATAAGCGCATCGGCGACGGCCTGTGCGCGCCGCTCGGAGAGCGCCTTGTTCGCCTCGGCCGATCCGTCGGAATCGGTGTGGCCGGACACTTCGACCTTGAGGGCCGGGCATTTGCCGACGACGCCCTCGACCTCCGCCAGCAGCGGGCGGCTCTTGGCGTCGAGCCTCGCGCTCGCCTGGCGGAAATAGATGGCGCCGGTGCGCGAGAGCACGGCAAAGCGGTTGAGGCACTCCTCGTCGCTGAAATTGGCTTTCGCGGCATCGGTGGCGACAGGGCCGACCTCGGCGGTCGAGGCCGCAACGGTCTGCACGGCGGCCGGCTTGGCGCCGTCGGCGGTGAAGACGAAATCGAAGGATACCGACGCCGTGGGCACGATGTTGGTCACGTTGGCCGCCTGCTGCAATTTGTCGATGTTGGGCAAGAGCCCGAAATCCTCGACATGGACCGCGACGGGCGCTTCCGAAGCGACGGAAACCTGGGTGTCGCTGATCATGGTGACGACGACGCTTGCCTCGAGATCCTTGTCGACGCCATGCAGGCTGAGGCGAAACGGCAATGTCGTCTTCACCCGGCGCTTGGCCGGCAGATCGGCGAATGCCGCTGGGTCCACCTTCGCCGTCACCTCGGCCGTCGGATAGGTAAATGTCTCGAAAAACAGGAAGCGCATGCGAACGTTGCGCAGGTCGACGCCCGTATCGACGGAATTGAGGTCGAAGCTGATCCTGGCGTCGCCGGCGGAACTCAGCGTGCCGGTGATGTTCCTGATCTTGTTGGTCTCGACGATCGTGTTCTTCTTGACCGATTGGTAGGTGAGCACCGAAGCGGACGGATCGAGCGTCCAGTTCGGCGCGGCGCTCGCAGCCTGCGATCCGAAGACCAGCAGCCCGGCAACGACCAAGCCAAATGCCGCGGCCCTGACTCGCATTTTTCGCCAGAATGCGACGACTTCGAACATGGAACGCCCCCGCCAGGACAACCCGATCTCGATACCGGCATGTGACCGGAGCATAGAGCACTTGGCCGGGCTTGGCGAGCGGTTACGCGGACTTGATAAACGACTCGGCCGCAGCTACCGAGTCCTCATCCCCAACCGCCTCCGCCGCCTCCGCCACTGCCCCCTCCCCCGCCTATCGGTGCAATGACAGGCGCGGTTTCGGTCTGAACGGGCTTGATCAGTTTCTTGGCGGTAACCTTCTTGCGCTCGACGACTTTTGGCGCGGTCGTCGTGCGAACAGCCTTCGTCCTGTGCTTCTCCGTCGGGGCCGGCTCGACCCTGGGCGTCACGGTCGTGCAGCCTGCGACCGCGAGAGCACCGGATAGGATTGTTGCGACGATTGCGTGTTTCGATGCCCAGCCCACAACATTGCCTCCTTGCTGATCAGAACAGGTCCCGTCGCGGATTGGCTTGTTCCCAGACCGCCCTGGCCGTCTTGACCAGCTGATCGTCCAACGAGCCGTCCGCCGAAATCTTGGATTTGAGTTCCCCACGCATCTGTTTCAGAGCCGCTGTCTTCGCCTTGGCTCCAAATTTCGCGAGCGTCGCCTTTGCGTCCGGAATCTCGTTGCGAAGATCGAGCGCGGCCGCGAAAGCAAGATAGCGCGCGGCCACCGCCTGGTCGGCCTTGTCGCCTCTTTGCATCTCCAGCGCCGCGCGATCATATGCGGCCGACTGATCGCCGCGATCGGTCGCCAGCTCGAACAGCCTTTGCGCCTCTGCCAGATCCTGCTGCACGCCGACACCGTCCCTGTACATGCGTGCAAGGCTGCCGGGGGCATAGGGCTGGCCGAGATCCATCGACTTCTGGAACAGCGTGAGCGCGGTTTTGGGATCCTTCTCGACCCCCGTGCCGGAGAGATAATTGCGGCCAAGCAGGTTCATCGAATACATGTCCTGCCGCTCGACGCCGGCCTTGAGGAAGGCCACGGCGCGAGCCGGATCGGCCGGCACGCCGTTGCGGCCTTCGGTGAAGATCGCCGCAAGGTCGTTCATCGCATAGGTATGACCCATCGCCGCCGCCTTGAGCAGCAGGTCCAGCCCCTTGCCGGTGTCGCGATCGACACCGTAGCCGTTGAACAAGGCGCGGCCCCATGAAGTCATTCCATAGGGGTCGCCCTTATTGGACGCCGCCGCGTACAAAGTGTTGGCCTGCTTGCGGTTCGCGGGCATACCCGTGCCGGTCGCGTTGAGGTAGCCGAGCTCGAACACGGCGCGGACATGTCCCTTGTCGGCGGCTTCCTCAATCGCCTTCTTCGCCTCGTCAACTTTACCGGCGGCGAGCAGCGCGCGCCCGAGTTCGTAGTGGAACCGCGCGACATCGGGATACGCCTTCACCGCCGCCCGGCAGGCCTCCACAGCCCCGGCGCCGATCTCGTTCGGCAACAGGCCGGGAACGACGCCCTGCAGGTCCAAGGGTTCGCCTGCCTGCGTGTCGCACGGGTCGACACTCGGCGACAGCTTCATCGTCGCCGGCTTCGACAATGTGTTGTCAGCTCTGATTTCGACGCCGACTATCAATGGCTTGACCGCGCCTATCTGCGGTTCGTAGCGCAGTTTATCGACCTCGTCGGCCATCAGGCTCGATTGCGGCGACAAGGTCCGGTCCGGCAGGGACAGCGTCCCGGTTGCCGGATAGCTCGCAAGCTTCACGCTTACGGCCGGATCGTTGGTCGGGAAATCCAGCTTCAGCGGCACCGGGCCGACACCGACCGGAATCTTGACGTCGCGGTTCTCGATCGCCTCGGCGGCGCCGGCGATGTGGATGCCGCGCTCCACCACCTGCTGCTTCTGTTTCGACTCGAGCGAGGCGACAAGCTGCTTGCCCGCGGCACCCTCGCCATTCTTGACCCGGAACACCAGTATGCCCTGCGATCCGCCGCCCCATTCGTCATGCGCGGCATAGGCCAGCATATCGACCTGGTCCTCGGCGTCGGCGCCCTTCGGCACATCCATCGCGAGCCGCGGCAGATCCTTGCCCTCTATCGGCTCGCCCGTCGCGACCGGCTTGCCGTCCAGGATCAGACGCCCCAGCGCCGGCGGCCTTTCGATGCTGATGGTGACCGCGCCGCCATCGACATCGACTGGCACCGGCAGGTCGAGCGCGACCGGACCGACGCCCGACGGTACGGTCTTTTCCAGCACCGGCGGCAAAGCCGGCCGGCTGGCGCGGCGCATCAGCACCACCTCGTCGATCAGCGAGGAATTTTCCCAGGGAACCTGCGCGCCCTTGGTGGCTTCGACCACATCGCGGCGGACGGCCGCCATGACCGAGCGTATCTCCTGGTTCGGCGCCAGCGCACGGCGCGAGAAGGCGGATGAAAACGGGCTGAGATCGCCGGACCCGTCATAGGCGACGGCGCCGGGTTCCGTGGCGAAGGCGATCAGCGTGTTCAGCGAGCTTTTCACCTGCGCGAGGCCGGTGCCGCCGGCCGCGATCAACTGGTCGCGCAGCCAGTAATCCTTGCGCGGGAACGGGTTGTTGCGGCAGGCATCGAGGATGATCACCTGGATCTTCGATTTGGCGCGCAACTGTTGCAGGACGTCGTCGAGCTTGACCGCCTGGACCTCGATGTCGGCCGCATCCTTGAGCGACGCATCGACCGGAATCAGGAAATTCTCGCCGCCGATCTGAAAGCCGTGACCCGAATAGTAGACGACCGCCAGATCGGCGCCGTCCGCCGCCGCGAGATAATTGCGAAATTCCTTCTCGAACTGGAGCTTGGTGAGATCCTTGGCGACGAACACATCGAAGCCGGCCAGCCGGAACGTGCTCGACACGTCGTCGGCATCCTTGTCCGGATTTTTCAGCGCAGGGATTTCGCGATATTCGGAATTGCCGATGACAAGCGCAACCCTTCGATCGGCGTGCGCCTGCACCGTCGCGAGGCCCACGAGGATCAAGGCTGCTATCAGCGCGCAGCATCGCAGCATGGTAAAATCCCTAACTGCTATCACCCGTCGGCCACAAGAACGCAGCTTGCGGCATCGCGGTCTGTTAAAGACTTCACAATCTGCCAAGACGGCAAGGAACGCGCCTGCGATGGCAAGGCAGATCGCGCATTCAACCAGCTGCTAAAATAACCCAGAGACCTCGGCGCCGCAATGACCTGGGTAAGCGCATCGGCGTCTGTCGATGCAGGATCGCCATCGGCGAGCCACGCCTCCGCGCAGCGCTGCGTGTCCGTGACGCCACAGCGTTTCATGGAAGCGGCGAAAACTCCTGGTCTCTTTGCTTTTACGCAATTCCGGACGGAAGGCTACGGCGACCCGCCGAGCCCAAGCCGGCCTCTTTCCTGGGTCAGGCGCCGCTCCACATCGCGTCCGGCACCACCACCAGCTTGCCGACGAAGTCCTTGGCCATGAAGTCGGTCTGGGCGCGGTGGAAGTCCGACAGTTTGTAGACGCCGCCAACCAGCGGCTTGATCTTCTTTTCCTCGATGTAGCGCACGATGCGGCGGAAGTCCGCGCGCGTGCCTTGGCTCGAGCCGTGGAGTTGGAGCTGTTTCAGATACATGGTGCGGAGGTCCAGCTGCACCACCGGCCCCGCAATGGCGCCGGCTGTGGTGTAGCGGCCTTCGGGCCGCAGGATGCGTAAGAGGTCGTTGAAGATGGCGCCACCGACGAGGTCGGCGACCACATCGATGGGCTGGCCATTCGTCGCTTCGTTGACGGCGGTGAGCAGGTCGGCCACGCCGCGCGTGATCACCTTCTCGGCGCCGATGTCGAGCACGGCCTGTTCCTTGCCCTTGCCGACGACGGCATAGGGGATGGCGCCCCGCGCCCTCGCCAGTTGCACGATGCCGGAGCCGACACCGCCGGAGGCGCCGGTGACCAGCACACGCTCGCCGGCCTTCAGCGCCGCCCGCTCCAGCATCTGCTCGCCGGTGAGATAGGCGCAGCAGAAGGTGGCTAGCTCGACATCGCTCAGATCGGTGTCGACGACATGCGCATTCTCGGCCGGCAGCGCCTGGTATTCGGCATAACCGCCGTCACGGCCGTGGCCCATATAGTCGATGTCGGCCAGCGAATCGTCGTCGCGATTATAGATCGAGAAATCGACCATGACGCGCTCGCCGATGCGCTCCGCGGACACGCCGTCGCCGACGGCGACGATCGTGCCAACCGTGTCGGTGCCCTGGATGCGCGGGAAGGTGAGCGTGTTGCCCTGCCGGCGCCACGTCGACACCGCCCCGGCATCTTCCTCCGTGCCATAGGCGCCCTGGCGCACCCACACATCGGTGTTGTTCATGCCGCAGGCGCTGACCTTGACCAGCACCTCGCCGGCGGCAGGTGCCGGCACCTTCACATCCGTGCGGTAGACGAGCTTCTCAAGGCCGCCATGGCCCGTAAGCTGCACGGCGGCCATGGTGGCGGGAAGAGTTCTGGTCATGGCATTCATGTCGCTTCTCGGATATCACTTCTCAGATGCTGGCCAATACGCTGTTCACCGCGTCGGCGGTCTTTGCGACGACGATGTCGGCTTCCTCGCGCGTCAGGCAGAGCGGCGGCGCGAAACCGAGGATATCGCCCTGCGGCATGGCGCGGCCAATGACGCCGCTGGCGGCGAGCGCGGTGGCGATCTGCGGCCCGACCTTCAGCGCCGGATCGAAGAAGACGCGGTCGTCGCGGTCCTTGACGAACTCGATTGCGGCCAGCATGCCATCGCCACGCACCTCGCCGACATTCCGGTGGCCGCCGACGGCTTTGGCCAACTCGGCGCGGAAGTAAGCACCGGTCTCGCCGGCGTTCCGCACCAGGTCCATCTCGTCGATCAGCTCGAGATTGGCGACACCGGCGGCAACGCAGATCGGGTGCGCCGAATAGGTCCAGCCATGGCCAAGCGAGCCCAGCTTGTCGGAGCCATTGACCAGCACCTGCCAGACCTTGCCGGCGACGATGACGCCGGAAAGCGGCGCATAGGCCGAGGTCAGGCCCTTGGCGATGGTGATCAGGTCCGGCTTGATGCCGTAATGGTCGGAGCCGAACATGGTGCCGAGACGACCAAAGCCGGTCACCACCTCGTCGGCGACGAGCAGCACGTCGTATTTGTTGAGCACGGCCTGGATCTTTGCCCAATATCCGGCCGGCGGCGGAACGATCCCGCCGGTGCCGAGGATCGGCTCGCCGATGAAGGCGGCGACCGTGTCGGGGCCTTCGGCCAGGATCATCTCTTCCAGCTTGTCGGCGCAATATTGCGAGAACTGCTCCTCGCTCATCGAGCGGTCGGCGCGGCGGAAATAATACGGCGCTTCTGTGTGCAGGATCGGCGCCCGCGGCAGGTCGAAGGCATTGTGGAACAATTCGAGACCGGTCAGCGACCCAGTCATGATGCCCGAGCCGTGATAGCCGCGCCAGCGCGAGATGATCTTCTTCTTCTCCGGCCGGCCGAGAACGTTGTTGTAATACCAGATCAGCTTGATGTTGGTCTCGTTGGCATCCGAGCCGGAGAGACCGAAATAGACTCGGCTCATGCCCTTCGGCGCGCGGTCGATGATCATCTTGGAGAGCCGGATCGAGGCCTCGGTGCCATGCCCGACATAGGCGTGGTAGTAGGCGAGGTTCTTCGCCTGCTCGGCGATGGCATCGGCGATCTTCTGGCGGCCGTAACCGACATTGACGCAATAGAGGCCGGCGAAGGCATCGATGCTCTTCTTGCCGGTGTTGTCCCAGACGGTGACGCCTTCGCCGCCAGCCATGATGCGGGCCGGCGATTCACCGCGGGCATGCGTGCCCATATGCGTCGAGGGATGGAAGAAGTGGTCGCGATCCCAAGCGGAGAGTTCGTCGGACTGTTCGAGCATTTTTGACTCCTGACGAGAATGAGGCCTGCGTAGCTTAGGCTACGTCGAGGCAAAGGTATTTGAGGTCTATAAAAGCTTCGAGGCCGTGGCGAGAGCCTTCGCGGCCGATGCCGGATTGCTTGACGCCGCCGAACGGGATCGGCGCGCCGGTGATCTTGACGCGGTTTATGGCGACCATGCCATACTCCAAGGCGCGGCCCATGCGCGCCTGCCGCGCGCCGTTTTCGGTGACGACATAGGCGACCAGGCCATATTCCGTGGCATTGGCGCGGGCGACGACTTCCGCCTCGTCGTCGAACGGCGTCACAGCCGCGACAGGGCCGAAGGTTTCTTCGCGCATGATCAGCGCTTCGTCCGGCACATCGGCGAGCAGCGTCGGCTGGTAGAACAGCGGCCCGGCCGCGTGACGCTTACCGCCGGCCAGGCAGCGCGCGCCGTGGGTGAGCGCATCGGCGACTTGCTCCTCGACCTTCTTGACCGCGCGCTCATGCATCAGCGGTCCGATATCGGCGTCTGCCGATAAGCCATTGCCGGTGCGGAGCTGCTCGATGCGGCGGGCGAAAGCGGCGCAGAAGCGATCATAGATCGGCCGCTGCACATAGATGCGGTTGGCGGCGAGGCAATCCTGGCCGGAGGTGGCGAATTTGGCATCGAGCGCGATCGTCACCGCCTTGTCGATGTCGGCGTCGTCGAAGACGATCAGCGGCGCGTGGCCGCCGAGCTCCATCACCAGTCGTTTCATCGTCGCAGCGCTCTGCGCGGCGATCAGCCGGCCGACCTCGGTCGAGCCGGTGAAGCTCATCGCGCGGACCCGCGCATCGGCGCACATCGCGCCGACAATCGTGCGCGCATCGCCGGTGACGACGTTGAAGACGCCTGCCGGCAGTCCGGCACGCTCGCCGAGCTCGGCCAGGGCCAAGGCCGACAGCGGCGTCTCCGAGGACGGATGCGCCACCACTGTGCAGCCCGCAGCCAAAGCTGCCGCCGCCTTGCGGGTGAGCATGGCCGACGGAAAATTCCAGGGCGTGACGACACCGATCACGCCGAGCGGCTCGCGGCGCACCGACATCTCGGCATTCGGCAGATGGCTGGTGACGCTTTCGGCGTTGAGGCGTTTCGCTTCCTCGGAATACCACTCGACAAAGGACGCGGCGTAGTCGATCTCGCCAAGCGATTCTTTCAACGGCTTGCCTTGTTCCAGCGTCATCAGCAGCGCCAGATCCTCCTTGGCGGCGATGATCAGATCGAACCATTTTCGCAGGATTTTCGAGCGTTCCTGCGGCAGCGCCGAGCGCCAAGCGGGAAACGCACGGGATGCAGCGTTGATCGCCTTTGTCGTCTGCCCGGCATCGAGCGCGGCGACAAAAGCGATGGTAGCGCCGGTCGCCGGATCGATAACCTCAAAACTTGCCGCCGCTTCGCTCGCCGTCCAGTGGCCGTCGACATAGGCGAGCGCGCGCAGCAGCCGGCGATCGGCGAGGCGGTCGAGCGCGTCATGGTGGTTGGTACGGGCAAAATGCGCGGACATCAGTCGGGTCTCCGGTGCCGAGGCGATGTGGAGAGACTAGTCGTGCAATCGGGACAAAGAGGCTGTTTCGACAGGCTGATAGAGAGAGATTGTCTCTATTTGTCCGGGAGAGCAGGTCAATCTCTCTAGCTTACCAGCCGCCGGATGCCACCAACCGGTGAAATTGGCCGCCTCCACAACTTCGTCATCCACGGGCGGAGCGGAAGCGAAGCGGACGCGTAGACCCGAGGATCCATTCCGTGACCTTGATCGAAGGGCGCAGCGGAGCAGAATTCTGCACCGTTGCAACGCCTTGGCCTTACGGAATGGATCCTCGGGTCTGCGCCGCGTCGCTTCGCTCCTTGCTCCGCCCGTGGATAACGAAGTAGCGGACGTTTCGGCTAATCTCCACGCTGATCGTGAGACCGACTCGCCCTTATTCCGGCAGCAGATCGGCCACCGGCAGCACGGTCTCGTCCTTGACCGTCTTGGTGACGATGTAGGTGAAGTAGCGGTCGATGCCGATCTCGCGCTCAAGCAGGCCGTCGACCAGCCGCTGATAGGCGTCGATGTCGCGCGCCATCACTTTCAGCACGTAGTCGACGCCGCCGCCCACCGACCAGCAGGCAACGATCTCCGGGATATCGCGCACCACCCGCTCGAAGCGGTCGAAGTCAGCCTGGCGATGATTGGCCAGGGTCACCTCCATCAGCACCGTCGCCACCGGCGCGATGACACGCATGGCGATCGCGGCGTGATAGCCGGAGACGATGCCGGCCTTCTCAAGCTTGCGCAGCCGCATCCAGCACGGCGTTGGCGACAGGCCGACCTTCTCGGCCAGCGCGAGCTTGGTGATGCGCCCGTCGCGCTGGATGGCATCGAGAATCCTGAGGTCGATCGGGTCGAGTTTCGCTGCCGCCATGCGGGTCCGCCTTTCGTTGCGGACACCATGACGATGCATTATTTCGATTGTCAATTGCACTGATTTCGATCTCTAATAAGTCATGACATTTTGGCAGCCAGATCCTGCTCTCATCCGCCGGCCGGCCTATCTCTCGCTGGCCGACCAGTTCGCGCGCGCCATCCATGACGGGCGTCTGGCCAACGGCACGCGGCTGCCGACGCACCGCCGGCTGGCAGACGATCTGAAGCTTTCGGTGCAGACCGTCAGCCGCGCCTATGAGGAGTTGATCCGCCGGGGACTGATTTCCGGCGAGGTCGGCCGCGGCAGTTTCGTGCAGACGCAGCGCCGCGAGCCCGAGCCGCCCTACATCCCGGAACGGCTGGGCGAGGTCATCGACCTCTCGATCCTGAAGCCGGTCTGCGAGCCGATGCATTTGGAGAAACTAAAGCAGGCGCTGGGCTGGCTGGCCGAGAACCTGCCGTCGAGCTCGGCGCTATCGTTCCGGCCGAACATGGTTTTCCCGCGCCACCGCGCGGTCGCGGTCGAATGGCTGAAACTTTGCGGCCTTGAAGCCTCGCCGCAGAACATCAGCCTGACCAACGGCGCCACTGCCGGCATGACGGTGGCGCTGATGAGCGTTGCGCCGCCCGGCTCGACGGTCGCTACCGAGGCGATCGGCCACCACACGCTGATCCCGCTTGCCCGCTATCTCGGCTTCAATCTCGAGGGCCTGCCGATCGACGGCAACGGGCTGATCCCCGAAGCGCTCGACGAGGCCTGCCGCCTCTCGGACATTCGCGCTGTGTTCGTGCAGCCGTCGGTGATCAACCCGACGGCGACGCTGATGGACGCCACAAGGCGCGAGCAGATCGCGGCGGTCGCACGCAAGCATGACATCGCCATCATCGAGAACGACGTGCTCGGGCCGCTGGTTGAAGGCAGGCCGCCCGCGGTTGCCGCCTTCGCGCCGGAACGGACGCTCTACGTCACCTCCTTCACCAAAATCGTCGTGCCAGGCCTGCGCATCGGCTATCTCGCGGTACCGGACCGCTATGTCGCGGCTGTCGCCAACCGCCACCTCGTCTCGAACTGGATGGCGACGCCGATGGTGGCGGAGATCGCCACGCGCTGGGTGACCGACGGCACCGCGATGGAACTGGTCAACTGGCAGCGTGGCGCGCTGAGGCGCCGCCAGGAGATCGCCGCGGAAGTGCTCACGGGTGTCGACTATCGCTGTCATCGCGACGGGCTGCATCTGTGGCTCAAGCTGCCGGGCGACCGGGCCGAGGAGAGCTTTGTCGCGCAGGCGCGCCTGCGCGGAGTGGCGATCGCGCCAGGCGCCTCGTTCCGCATCGCCGACACGCCCTGGCATCCGGCCGTGCGCATCTCGCTCGGATCGACCACCGAGGGGGAACTGCGGGCGGGCCTGAGCGTTGTCGCCAAACTGCTGCTCGGCGATCCGGAGCATCTCCTGCTCGCCATCTGATGCACAAAGGAAGCTCAGATTGCCCTGAAATTGTGCCGCGTCGGAAATATTGTCATGATATTATTTTCCCAATTGACATGATTTGGCGCGTTTCGCATCGTTAAGGGCATAGGCTCCAGAACGGGGGAATGGATTGCCCGCGCCCATCATCAAGGTTGATGCGATTTCGAAGAGCTTCGGCGCCTTCAAGGTGCTGGACGGCCTGTCGATGGAGGTCATGCCTGGCGAGAAGCTGGCGCTGATCGGCCCGTCCGGCTCAGGCAAGACGACGATCCTGCGCATCCTGATGACGCTGGAGAAGATCGACGGCGGCCATATCCAGGTCGACGGCGAGCAGCTCTACCACATGGAGCGCAACGGCCAGTTGCTGCCGGCCGACGAGCGGCATCTGGCCAGGATGCGCCAGAAGATCGGCATGGTCTTCCAGCTGTTCAATCTCTTCCCGCACAAATGCGTCATGGACAATGTGACCTTGGCGCCGATGCTGACCAAGGGCGTCGCGCGCGCCGCCGCCGAGAAGCGGGCGATGGAACTGCTCGACATGGTCGGGCTTGCGGACAAGGCGAAGGCGATGCCGGCGCAGCTCTCCGGCGGCCAGAAGCAGCGCGTGGCGATCGCCCGGGCGCTGGCGCTGTCGCCCAAGATCATGCTGTTCGACGAGGTCACCTCGGCGCTCGACCCCGAGCTCGTCGAGGAAGTGCTCAACGTCATGCGCAAGCTCGCCGCCGAGACCGACATGACGATGCTTCTGGTCACCCACGAGATGGGCTTCGCCCACGACTTCGCCGACCGCGTGCTGTTCTTCGACCGCGGCAGGATCGTCGAGGAAGGCAAACCCGATGAGATTTTCCGCCATCCCAAACAGGAAAGAACGCAGAGCTTCCTGAAGAAGATCATCGCGGCCGGACATCGCGTCTGACCGCAATGCGAGCGGGCGGCGCAAGCCGTCCACGGGTGGTCAAAGGCCGCCCGAACCAGGCAAACCAAGAAGACAACAAGGAGTTGGGAACAATGAAGAAACTTGGCATTCTGGCTGGCGTCGCCGGCCTCGCGATCACCGCGATGCTGCTCGCCCCCGGCGCGCGGTCGGCGGATGACGCCAAGCTGGAGCAGCTCAAGCAGCAAGGCTTCGCCCGCGTCGCCATCGCCAACGAGCCGCCCTATACGGCGGTCGCCGCCGACGGCAAGGTATCGGGCGCGGCACCCGACGTGGCGCGCGAGATCTTCAAGCGTCTCGGCGTCAACGACATCGTCGCTTCCATCTCCGAATACGGCGCCATGATCCCCGGCCTGCAGGCCGGCCGCTTCGACGTCGTCACCGCCGGCCTGTTCATGAAGCCGGAGCGTTGCGCGGCGGTCGCCTATTCCGAGCCGGTGCTTTGCGATGCCGAAGCGATGCTGGTGAAGAAGGGCAACCCGAAGGGCTTCAAGAGCTACGAGGACATCGCCAAGGACAGCTCCGCCACGGTCGGCGCGCCGGGCGGCGGCACCGAGGAGAAGCTGGCGCTCACTGCCGGCGTGCCGCGCGATCGCGTCATCGTCGTGCCGGACGGCCAGAGCGGCCTGAAGATGGTGCAGGACGGCCGTATCGACGCCTATTCGTTGCCTGTGCTCTCGATCAACGACCTGATGAAGAAGGCCAACGACCCGAACCTCGAAGTGATCGCGCCGGTGCAGGGCGCGCCGGTCTATTGCGATGGCGCGGCCTTCAAGAAAGGCGACGAGGCACTGCGCGACGCCTATGACGTCGAGCTCGCCAAGATGAAGAAGTCCGGCGAGTTCGCCAAGATCATCGAGCCCTACGGCTTCTCCGCCAAGGCGGCGATGTCGACGACGCGCGAGAAGCTCTGCGCGGCGAAGTAGGACGCGGCCTCTGCCTTCTCCCCGCCTGCGGGGAGAAGTTGGCTCGAACAGCCGGATGAGGGGCGGCGCCAGCATTTCAAGGTTGGCGCTGCCCCTCATCTGCCTGCCCGTCCTACGCAGCAGCTGCGCTGCAGCTACGGAGGGTAAACCGGCATCTCCCTGTCGATGGGAGGAGCCAAGCACATCAAATGTTGGGAAACTTCTAGTTTTATGATCCAGTGGTCCGGCTATCTCGGCCTGATATTGCAGGGAGCGCTTGTCACCATCGAGCTGACGCTGATGGGGTCGGTGCTTGCGCTGATCATGGCCTTCCTGGCCGGCATGGGGCGTGTGTCGCGCTTCTTCATCATCCGCGCGTTGGCGACGACCTACATCGAATTCTTCCGCGGCACCTCGATCTTCGTGCAACTGTTCTGGGCCTATTTCGTGCTGCCTTTCGCCGGCCTGTCGCTGACGCCGCTGCAGGCAGGCGTGCTGGCGCTGGGCCTGAATGTCGGTGCCTATGCGGCGGAAGTCGTGCGCGGTGCCATACTGTCGGTCGGCCGCGAGCAATACGAGGCCTGCACGGCGCTCAATCTCGGCCGCTGGCAAGGCATGCGCCATGTGATCCTGCCGCAGGCGCTGCTGGTCATGCTGCCTACCTTCGGCAACAACGCGATCGAGCTGCTCAAGGCAACCTCGGTCGTGTCGCTTATCTCGCTCGCCGACCTGACCTTCCAGGCGCAGGTGGTGCGCTCGCAGACCGGCAGCACGCTGATGCCCTTCCTCTCCGTTCTCGTCATCTATTTCGCGCTGGCGCTGATTATCTCCTGGGGCATTCGCACGCTGGAGCGCCGCATGGCGCGCGGCCTCGACGGAGTGCGCGTCTGATGGATTGGGATTGGAATTTCGTCTGGGAAATCATGCCGACCCTGATCCAGGGGGTGAAGATCACCATCCTGGCGACGGTGCTCGGCTCGGTGCTGGCCGGGATCGTCGGTCTGGCGATCGCGCTGGCGCGCCGCTCGGAGAACCGGATCGTTGCGCGCAGCGTCGGCTGGTTCGCCGAGTTCATCCGCGGCACGCCGCTCCTAGTGCAGCTCTATTTCATCTTCTACGTGCTGCCCGATATCGGCATCCTGCTGCCGCCGCTGGTGGCGGGCGTCATCGGGCTCGGCCTGCATTACGGCACCTACACGGCCGAGGTCTACCGCGCCGGCATCGACAATGTGCCGCGCGGCCAGTGGGAAGCTGCCAAGGCCTGCAATCTGGGCGGCCGCCACACCTGGACGCATATCATCCTGCCGCAGGCGATCCCGCCGATGATCCCGGCCCTGGCCAATTATTTCATCGCCATGTTCAAGGAGACGCCGCTGCTGTCGGCGATCACCGTGCTGGAACTGATGAACCAGGCCAAGAGCGTCGCCAACACCTATTACCGCTACATCGAGCCGATGACGCTGGTCGGCGCCTTCTTTCTCGTCATCAGCCTCTGCTCCGTCGTGCTGTTGCGCTGGCTGGAGCATCGCTACGGCAGGATCGAAAGATGAAAGTCATGAACGCATTGCCCGAGATCCGCCTCGAAACAGCGCGTCCCACTCTGGACTCGCGTCCGCTGGAAAAGCGCGTCGGCCTGATTGCTTTAGCTACGGATCACACCAGCGAAGTGGATTTCCGGCGCATGGTGGCGAGCGAGCGGATCGGCGTCTATGTTGCGCGCATCCCCTACGCCAATCCGACGACGCCGGAAAATCTGCGCAAGATGCAGCCGTCGCTTTCGGCGGGCGCAGCGCTGATCCTGCCGGACGAGCCGCTCGATGCGGTATGCTACTCGTGTACCTCTGCGTCGGTGGTGATCGGCGACGCCGAGATAGAGCAGGCGGTCCAGGCGGCCAAGCCCGGCGTGCCCGTCGTCACCCCGCCGATGGCCGGTGTGCGCGGCCTGAGCGCTTTCGGGGTGAAGCGCATCAGCATCTTGACTCCTTACACCGTCGAGACCAGCCGGCCGATGGCCGCCTATTTCGCCGCGCACGGCTTCGACATCCAGAGCTTCACCTGCCTCGGTTTCGAGGACGACCGCGAGATGGCGCGCATCGCGCCGGCGTCGCTGGTCGAGCTGGCGCGCAAGGTCACGCATCCGCAGGCCGATGCGCTGTTCGTCTCATGCACCGCGCTGCGCGCCGCACTGGCGGTTCCCGGCATGGAAGAGGCGATCGGACGTCCGGTCGTCACCAGCAACCAGGCCAGCGCCTGGAATTGCCTGCGGCTGTGCGGCGACGAGACGCCCCGGCCCGAGTTCGGCCGGCTGTGGACGAAACCACTGGCCCAGTGAACAAAATGCCCGTGATCGAAATGACTGTTGAGCTTCAGCATATTCGCGCGGCGCGCGAACGCATTGCCGGCAAGGTCGAGCGGACACCCATGGTGCTGTCGCAAAGCCTCTCGGAGCGCACGGGCCGTCCTGTTCATCTCAAGCTGGAGCATCACCAGACCACCGGCGCGTTCAAGCTGCGCGGCGCTTCCAATGCGATCGCAGCATTGAGCGCGGAAGAAAAATCGCGCGGCGTCGTCGCCGCCTCGACCGGCAATCACGGCCGCGCGCTGGCGCATGCGGCAAAGCTCGAAGGCATCCGCGCGGTGATCTGCATGTCGAGGCTGGTGCCGGAAAACAAGCTCGATGCCATCCGTCGCCTCGGCGCGGATATCCGCATCGTCGGCAACAGCCAGGACGACGCCCAGCAGGAAGTCGACAGGCTGGTGGCGGATGAAGGGCTGGTCATGCTGCCGCCCTTCGACCATCCCGATATCGTCGCCGGACAAGGCACGCTCGGGCTGGAAATCATGGAGCAGGTTCCGGACGCGGCAAGCGTGCTGGTGCCGCTCTCCGGCGGCGGGCTGGCGGCCGGTGTGGCGGCGGCCGTCAAAGGCGTGAGCCCGCGCACCAAAGTCATCGGCATCTCGATGGCACGCGGCGCTGCGATGAAGGCCAGCCTCGACGCCGGCCGGCTGGTGCAGGTCGAGGAACTGCCGACGCTGGCGGATTCGCTCGGCGGCGGCATCGGGCTCGACAACCGGCTGACTTTTGCCATGTGTCGTGGCTTGCTCGACGACGTCGTCCTGCTTGCCGAGGACGAGATCGCCGCCGGCATCCGCCATGCGTATGAAGAGGAGCGCGAGATAGTCGAAGGCGCCGGCGCCGTCGGCATCGGCGCGCTGCTTGCCGGCAAGGTCAAAGTGAGCGGCCCCACTGCTCTCATCCTCTCCGGCAAGAACATCGACATGGACCTGCACCGCCGCATCGTCTGCGGCGAGACAATCGCGGAGCGCGCAGCATGAGCCGCATAACCATTCTCACCGAGAGTGATCTGCGCAAGATCGTGACGCTCGATCTGGACGCCGTTGCCTGCGTCGAGAACGCTTTTCGCGCCTTGGCCACGCTGCCGGTGGCGATGCCACCGATCCTGCGGCTCGACATTCCCGAGCATCGCGGCGAGGTCGACGTGAAGTCTGCCTATGTGCCGGGCATTGATGGTTTCGCCGTCAAGATAAGCTCCGGCTTCTTCGACAATCCGACGCTCGGCCTGCCGAGCGGCGGCGGCATGATGGTGCTGCTTTCGGCCAAGACCGGTGTGGTCGAGGCGCTGCTGCTCGACAATGGCTATCTCACCGAAATCCGAACCGCTGCGGCCGGCGCGGTTGCGGCAAAGCATCTGTCGCGCCAAGACTCCAACGTGGCCGCGATCTTCGGCGCCGGCCTGCAGGCCGGCCTGCAGTTGGAAGCGCTGCGTCTCGTCAGACCGATCCAGGAAGCGCGCATCTGGGCGCGCGACGCCGCCAGGGCTGAAGCCACCGCCGCGCGCTTGCGCGAGAAGCTCGGTATCCTCGTGCGCGCCGAGCCGGATGCGGCTAACGCGGCAGCGGGCGCCGACATCATCGTCACCACCACGCCTTCGACTGAACCGCTAATCAAGGCCGGTTTCGTCTCCGCGGGCCAGCACATCACCGCCATGGGCTCGGACGCCGAGCACAAGAACGAGATCGCGCCGGCGATCCTGCGCATGGCCGATCTCTATGTCGCCGACAGCGCCAAGCAGACACGGCGTCTAGGCGAGCTCCACCACGCCATCGAGGCGGCGGTCTTCGCCGCCGACGCCGAGGTGACGGAGCTCGGCCAGATCATCGCCGGCAGCAAGCCCGGACGGCGCTCGGCCAGCGACATCACCATCGCTGACCTCACCGGCACCGGGGTGCAGGACACCGCGATCGCCACTTTGGCCCGCGACCGTGCGCGCGCCGCCAATGCCGGGCTCAATTTCGAAAGTTGATGCTGGCCGCCAGGCCCAACAAACGAGGACAACAAAATGCAGCCAAATTTGAAATTCTCGCGCGGCGAATATGCGGAGCGCCTCGCCAAGACACGAAAAGCCATGGAGGCTAAAGGCGTCGATCTGCTGATCGTCAGCGATCCTTCCAACATGGCCTGGCTGACGGGCTATGACGGGTGGTCGTTCTATGTGCATCAGGCCGTCATCGTGCCGCCTTCCGGCGAGCCGGTCTGGTACGGCCGCGGCCAGGACGCCAACGGCGCCAAGCGCACCGCCTATCTCGCGCATGACAACATCATCGGCTACGCCGACCATTATGTGCAGTCGACCGAGCGGCATCCGATGGATTACCTCGCCAGCGTGCTGGCGGAGCGCGGCTGGGACAAGCTCAGCATCGGCGTCGAGATGGACAATTACTGGTTTTCGGCCGCCGCCTTCGCGGCGCTGCAGAAGCACCTGCCCAACGCCCGCTTTGCCGATGCCACAGCGCTGGTGAACTGGCAGCGCGCCGTGAAAAGCCCGACCGAGATCGAGTATATGCGCAACGCCGCCCGCATCGTCGAGGCGATGCACCAGCGCATCGTCGACAAAATAGAGGTCGGCATGCGCAAATGCGATCTGGTCGCCGAGATCTACGATGCCGGAACGCGCGGCGTCGCCGGCATCGGCGGCGACTATCCGGCAATCGTGCCGCTCTTGCCGTCGGGGGCGGACGCCTCGGCCCCGCATCTCACCTGGGACGACAAGCCGATGAAGGTGAACGAAGGCACGTTCTTCGAGATCGCCGGCTGCTACAATCGCTACCATTGTCCGCTGTCGCGCACCGTGTTCCTCGGCAAGCCGACCCGGGCCTTCCTGGACGCCGAGAAGGCGACGCTGGAAGGCATGGAAGCCGGCCTCGCGGCCGCCAAGCCCGGCAACACCTGCGAAGATATCGCCAACGCCTTCTTCGCCGTGTTGAAGAAATACGGCATCGTCAAGGACAACCGCACCGGCTACCCGATCGGTATCTCCTATCCGCCGGACTGGGGTGAGCGCACCATGAGCCTGCGCCCCGGCGACCGCACCGAGCTCAAGCCCGGCATGACCTTCCATTTCATGACTGGACTGTGGCTGGAGACAATGGGGCTGGAGATCACCGAGTCGATCCTGATAACCGACACCGGCGTCGAGTGCCTGGCCAATGTGCCGCGCAAGCTCTTCGTGAAGGACTGAGCCGATGTCCGCTTTGCGTCCGTCGCCGATTGCGCCGACCGTCGATTTCGAGCGCGACGGCGTCCAGCACGGCTTCCTGCGCCTGCCCTACAGCCGGGACGATTCCGCGTGGGGCTCTGTGATGATCCCGGTCTGTGTCGTGCGCAACGGCAAGGGCTCGACGGCGCTGCTCACCGGCGGCAATCACGGCGACGAATATGAGGGTCCGCTGGCGCTCTACGAACTCGCCCGCACGCTCGATCCGAAGAATGTCTCCGGCACGGTCATCATCGTGCCGGCGATGAACTATCCGGCCTTCCGGGCCGGCACGCGCACCTCGCCGATCGACAAGGGCAACATGAACCGCTCTTTCCCTGGGCGCCCGGACGGCACGGTGACGGAGAAGATCGCCGACTATTTCCAGCGCGAGCTGCTGCCGCGCGCGGACATCGTCTTCGACTTCCATTCCGGCGGCAAGACGCTGGACTTCGTGCCCTTCTGCGCGGCGCATACACTGCCCGACAAAGAGCAGGAGAAAAAGGCCTTCGCCGCCGTCGAGGCTTTCTCGGCGCCGTTCTCGATGCGCATGACCGAGATCGACGCGGTCGGCATGTATGACACGGCGGCAGAGGAGATGGGCAAGGTCTTTGTCACTACCGAGCTCGGCGGCGGCGGAACCTCGCGCGCCGAGACCGTGCGGATCGCCCGGCGCGGCATCCTCAACGTGCTCCGCCACGCCGGCATCGTCGATGGTGCGGTCGAGAAGGGCAGAACTCAGTGGCTGGACATGCCGTCGGGCGATTGCTTCGCCTTCGCCGAGGATGACGGCATGATCGAGACGATGGTCGACCTCGGCGAGCCTGTGAAGGACGGCCAGGTGGTCGCGCGCATCCATCCGGTCGGGCGCACCGGGCAGGCGCCGCAGGAGATCAGGGCAAGGATGTTGGGGCTGCTCGCCGCGCGTCATTTCCCGGGCCTGGTCAAGGCTGGCGACTGCGTCTCGGTGCTGGCCGTGGCCGTTCGCGAATAATCTTGGTGCGGCGCCCTACTGCACCACGCGCTTCTCGAGCTTGCGGGCAAGCGTGCGCCGGTGCAGGCCGAGCCGGCGCGCGGTTTCGGAGATGTTGAAGCCGGTCTCGACCAGCGTTTCGTGGATGCGCTCCCATTCGAGGTTCTTGATCGAGGTGGGGCGGCTGGTGAGCGGCACCGAAACGTCACCCTCGGCGCGGCCGAAGGCGGCTTCGATGTCATCGGTGTTGGCGGGCTTGGCCAGATAGTGGCCCGCGCCGAGCTTGATCGCCTCGACGGCCGTGGCGATGCTGGCAAATCCCGTCAGCACGACGATGCGCATCGAAGGATTGCGGGCGCTGAGAAGCTTGACGCATTCGAGACCCGATCCCGATCCGAGCTTGAGATCGACGACGGCGTAGGCCGGAACGGCCGTTTCCAGCGCGACCAGCAGCGCCTCGCGGTCGTGGCAGACCACGACGTCGTAGTCGCGCTTTTCAAACGAGCGTTTGAGCGTGCGCGCAAAGGTCGCGTCGTCCTCGATGACGAACAAGGATCGATCAGATTTCACGATCGTCTCCATAGGTCAGCGCCGCCAGCGGCAGCGAAAGGGTAACACGGGCGCCCTCGGCCATGTTGTGCGCCGAAACGTCGCCGCCAAGCTTGCGCACCACGTTGAACACCAGGAAGAGGCCCAGGCCGCCGCCTGGTCGCCCCTTGCTCGACATATAGGGCTGGCCGAGCGTTGCCAGAATATCCTTGTCGAAACCGGGTCCGCGATCCGTGACGGAGAGCACCAGCTTCTCATCCTGCCGCTCGGCAGTGATGCCGACCCAATCGTGCGATGCCTCCTGCGCATTGTCGAGCACATTGAAGATCACTTGTTTCAGCGCCGTGTCGGACACGATCGGCTCGTCCGGCTCGAAACCATTGCCGTAGTCCAGCTTGATAGGCTGGCGGCTGACGCGCCATTCCTCGACGAGATCGTCGAGGAACCGGCGGATCGTAGTGCGGATGGTGCCCTCGCCCCGCGCCTGGCCGGAGGACATGAGAATGCCCGTGACGATGCCTTTGCAGCGCTCGATCTGCGCCTGCATCTCGGCCACGTCCTCGGAAAGCTCGCGGTTGCGCTTGACGCCGCGCATCTGGCGCCAGTCGGACAGGATGACCGATATTGTCGACAGCGGTGTGCCCAGTTCATGGGCGGCACCCGAGGCCAGCAGGCCCATGCGCACGATGTGATCTTCCTCGGCCGAACGCTGGCGCAGGTCGGCGAGATAGGCATCGCGTTCGCGCAGGTTGCGGTTGATGCGCGTCATGAAGATCACGATCAGCCCGGCCGCGAGCACGAAGCAGATGAACATGCCGCGCAGATGCAGCGCCAGGAGATCGCTGCCGCCGTGATGCGGGAGTGCGATCGGCTGGAAGACGAAGATGAGGAAGACGAAGCAGGCCGAGGCCGCCACCACCAGGAGCCAGGTCGACCATGGCGCCAGGAGCGCAGCGCCGAGCGTGATCTGCAGCAGGTAAAGCGACACGAACGGATTCGAGGCGCCGCCGCTCAGGTAGAGCTGCGTCGTCAGCGCCGCCATGTCGAAAATCAGCGCGACGAAGAGCTGCGCGTTGGAGATCCGGCGGTTGCCGCGCAGGGCGAGCAGGCTGAAGATGTTGAGGCCGACCAGGAAAAGCACCACGCCCGCCATCTCGGTGAGCGGCAGCGGGATGGCGAACCAGTATTGCGTGACCAGGATTGTCAGCACCTGCCCCGCCACTGCCAGCCAGCGCAGCTGGATGAGCAGGAGCAGGTTCTTCCTGTTCGTGACGTCGGCGTCCGACGGGGCGCCTCCCTGCCGCGTTGGAAGAAGCGTCAGGAACGGCTTGTCGCGATGGGGCCACGCGATATTCATCACGCTGCATCCCAGTTCCGGCGGCCGGAGAAAACCTGTCTGGCAAGCGCCATCGCCAGCATCCCTGCAAGGGCAAACCAGGTCAAAGCATAGATGAGATGGCTGTTGCGGAAGGTGACGACGGTGAGCCCGCCGCGCGGCCAGCCAGCAGCGCCGGATGCCTCGGCATCGATGAAATAGGGCGCAACATCCGCCAGGCCGCGCGCCTTGGCGATTGCCGCGACGTCGCGCGAATACCAGCGATCGGCAGCCGGATCGTTTCTGCGCAGGAAACCGCCGCCGGGCTCACTGATGCGCAGCAGCCCGTCAACCGTCGCCGGCGAGGCGAGCGCGGCATTCTCCCGCTCGAATTCCACCTTGCGTTCCTGCGGGATGAAGCCGCGGTTGACGAGGACCGTGAACCCGCGGTCGTCGCGCATCGGCGTCAGCACCCAATAGCCGCCGCCAAGCTCGGTCACCGCCTGCACCAGCGTGTTGGTGCCCCCGAGGAAATGCCCGGCCAGGCGCACATGGCGATATTCGTAGTCCGGCGCGCTGAACCCGCTCCAGTCTTGCGGACCGGGCGCATCGACGACGGAAGCATGGATGCGCTGGTCGACGCGGGCGATCAGGTCGAGCTTCCAGACCCGTCTTTCCAACTGCCAGACGCCGAGCCCGAGAAACATCAGAACGCCGAGAAGCCCAAGCAGCGCGAGCAAGAATCGCGACGCGGAACCCTTCGAGGCAGCATGAGAGCCGATACCTGCCCGGCCGGTCATGTCCTTTGCCTCGGCTTTGGCCCTCCCCGCGCGCAACACGCCCACGCCCGAAATGGGGCTCATGGCATCTCCCGCATCTCGTGGAGCCCGGGCATCATGTTGGCGTTGAGGTGGTACATCACCCAGAGCGAGCCGCTCAGCACGATGACGACGAGAACCACAGTGAAGATGAGCGCCAGCATCGACCATCCGCCTTCCGAGGCGGGGTTCATATGCAGGAAGAAGACCATGTGCACCACGATCTGCACCACCGCGAAGGCCATGATGATGACGGCCGCGGCCTGTTTGTTGTCCATGGCGCCGGTCATGACCATCCAGAACGGGATGGCGGTGAGGATCACCGACAGGACGAAACCGATCAGGTAGCCCCTCAGCGACCCGTGCGCGGCGCCGCCATGGGTACGGTCGTGACCCGCATGATCATGAGCGCTCATCTGAGCATCCCCATCAGATAGACAAAGGTGAAGACGCCGATCCAGACGACGTCGAGGAAGTGCCAGAACATCGAGAGGCACATCAGCCGGCGGCGGTTGGCCTCGATGAGGCCGTGTCTCGCGACCTGCACCATCAGCGTCACCATCCAGACGATGCCGAAGGTCACGTGCAGGCCATGCGTGCCGACCAGGGTGAAGAAGGACGACAGGAAGGCGCTGCGCTGCGGGGTCGCGCCTTCATGGATCATGTGCGCGAATTCGGATAGCTCGATGGAGAGGAACGCCAGGCCGAACAGCATGGTCACCACGAGCCAGGCCTGCGTCGCGCCGACACGGCCCTTGTCCATGGTCAGCATGGCAAAGCCATAAGTGATCGAGGACAAGAGCAGCATGGTGGTGTTGACCGCCACCAGACCGAGATCGAACAGATCCTTCGGCGCCGGCCCCGCCGCATAATTGCCGCCGAGCACGCCATAGGCCGCGAACAGCATGGCGAAGATCAGGCAGTCGCTCATCAGGTAGAGCCAAAAGCCGAGCATGGTGCTGCCGCCTTCGGCGTGCGCGTGCTCTTCTTCCAGGTGGAAGACCGGTTCCGCGACGGCCGTGATCGCGCTCGATGCCATGCTCAATTCCTAGCCCTGGGCGGCGAGGAGCGTCGTCCTCGCCTCTTCGGTTTGCGTGACCTCGGCAGCCGGGATGTCGAAGTCGCGGTGGTAGTTGAAGGTGTGGCCGATCGCGGTTGCGATGAGGCAGACGAAGCTCAGCGCCGCCAGCCACCAGATGTACCAGATCAGGCCGAAGCCGAGCGCGACGCTGAACACCGCCAGGACGACGCCGGTGCCGGTGTTGCTCGGCATGTGGATTGGTTTGAATCCGGACAGCGGGCGCCGGTAGCCGGCCTTCTTCATGTCGAACCAGGCGTCGTTGTCGCGAATGACTGGCGTGAAGGCGAAATTGTAGGCCGGCGGCGGCGAGGAGGTCGACCATTCGAGGGTGCGGCCATCCCAGGGATCGCCGGTGTGATCGGCCAGCGCTTTGCGCTTGCGGATGGAGACGAAGATCTGGACCAGGAAGGCGGCGATGCCGCAGGCGATCAGCACCGCGCCGAAAGCGGCTATCACGAACCATATCTGCAGCGAGGGATCGTCGAAGACGCGCATGCGGCGCGTCACGCCCATCAGGCCGAGGATATAGAGCGGCATGAAGGCGAGCCAGAAGCCGAGCACCCAGCACCAGAACGAGACCTTGCCCCAGAACGGATCGAGCCTGAAGCCGAAGGCCTTGGGCCACCAATAGGCGATGCCGGCGAACAGGCCGAAGAGCACGCCGCCGATGATGACGTTATGGAAATGCGCGATCAGGAACAGGCTGTTGTGCAGCACGAAGTCGGCGGGCGGCACGGCAAGCAGCACGCCAGTCATGCCGCCAACGACGAAGGTGAGCATGAAGGCCACCGTCCACATCATCGGCAATTCGAAGCGGATGCGACCGCGATACATGGTGAACAGCCAGTTGAATATCTTCGCCCCGGTCGGGATCGAGATGATCATCGTGGTGATGCCGAAGAAGGAATTGACACTGGCGCCGGAGCCCATGGTGAAGAAGTGGTGCAGCCAGACGAGATAGGACAGGATGGTGATGACTATCGTGGCGTAGACCATCGAGGTGTAGCCGAACAGGCGCTTGCCGGAGAAGGTCGAGGTGACCTCGGAGAAGACGCCGAACAGCGGCAGGATAAGGATGTAGACCTCCGGGTGACCCCATATCCAGATGAGGTTCACATACATCATCGGATTGCCGCCGAAATCGTTGGTGAAGAAGTTGGTGCCGACATAGCGGTCGAGCGCAAGCAGCGTCAGCACCGCCGTCAGCACCGGGAAGGACGCGACGATCAGCACGTTGGTGCAGAGCGAGGTCCAGGTGAAGACGGGCATGCGCATCATGGTCATGCCTGGGGCGCGCATCTTGATGATGGTGCAGATCAGGTTGATGCCGGACAATGTCGTGCCGACGCCGGCGACTTGCAGCGCCCAGATGTAGTAATCGACGCCGACGTCGGGACTGTAATTGATGCCGGAGAGCGGCGGATAGGCCAGCCAGCCGGTGCGGGCGAACTCGCCGACGAACAGCGAGGCCATGACCAGGATCGCGCCGCCGACCGTCATCCAGAAGCTGAAATTGTTGAGGAAAGGGAACGAGACGTCGCGCGCGCCGATCTGCAGCGGCACGACGAAGTTCATCAGCCCGGTGACGAAAGGCATCGCCACGAAGAAGATCATGATCACGCCATGGGCGGTGAAGATCTGGTCGTAGTGATGAGCGTTGAGGTAACCCTCGGAACCGTTGAAGGCGATGGCCTGCTGCAGGCGCATCATGATGGCGTCGGAGAAGCCGCGCAGCAGCATGACGAGGCCGAGCGCCATGTACATGATGCCGATCTTCTTGTGGTCGACGCTGGTGAACCACTCGCGCCAGAGATAACCCCAAAGCTTGAAATAGGTGACCGCGCCGAGCACCGCGAGGCCGCCCAACGCCACGACGATGAAGGTGACGACGACGATCGGCTCGTGCAGCGGCAGCGACTCCAGAGTGAGGCGGCCGAAGATGAATTTGGTCAGCGACTCAGGCATCCGCCATCCCTCACAATTCGAAGCGCAGCAGGCCGAGCGACGGGGTCCCGGCATCGGCGCGGCGGCTGCCTGCCCCTGGACTGAGCAGCCCTGCCCCGCGCAGCGGGGAAAGATCGCGCATTGGCCAGTATTTCGCGCCGGCATCGCGGGCCGCGCGCGAGGCGGCGGCCGCTTCCTCCGCCGTGCAGATGCTGGCGACATAGGACGGATCGTTGCCGAACACCGCGCCGCGCCGGGCAAGCTTATCGTATTGCAGCGGCAAGGTGTTGCGCACGCCGGCCAGCCCAAGGCCGCCCTTGGCGTCGATCGACATCATCTCGTTCATGCACATCTTGCCGCGCTCGACGCACAGATTGAGGATCGCGCCATAGAGGTCGGGATCGACGGAGGCATAGTGGCGGACCGGCTCGTTCTCGCTCGGACGCTCGAGCTCGAGATACGTCTCGCGGCTGAGCGTAGCCTGCGCACCTTTGGTCTGCGTCACCCACTCACCGAAGGCCTTGTCAGAGAGGCCGTGGAACGCAAAGCGCATGCCGGAGAAGCCGGCGCCGCTGTAGTTGGCCGAGAAGCCGGAATAGGTGCCTGGACGGTTGATGACCGCGTGCAGCTTCGTCCCCATGGCGGGCATGGCGTAGATTTGCCCGGCAAGCGCCGGAATGTAGAAGGAGTTCATCACCGTCGAGGAGGTGATGCGGAAGTCGATCGGGTGGTTGACCGGCGCCGCCAGCTCGTTGACGGAGGCAATGCCGTAATCCGGATAGATGAAGAGCCATTTCCAATCCAGCGCGACGACGTCGACCCTGAGCGGCTTGTGGTTCTGGGTGACCGGCTGTCCTGGTTCGATCCGGTCGATGCGCCGGTACGGATCGAGCAGATGGGAGCCGAGCCAGGTGAGCGCGCCGAGGCAGATGATGACGAGCAGGGGTGCCGCCCAGATCACCAGCTCCAGCTTGGTCGAATGGTCCCAGTCCGGCGTGTAGATCGCCGTGGTGCTGGATTGCCGGTAGCGCCAGGCGAACAGCACGGTCAGCGCCATGACCGGCAGGATAATGAGCAACATCAGCAGGGTCGAGACGACGAGCAGGTCGCGCTGCTGCACTGCCACGTCGCCCGCGGGCGCCAGCACGACCAGGTCGCAGCCGCTCAGCAGCACGGCGAGCGGAAAAAGAAGCAAGGCTCCGGATCGTCTCATCAAACGCTGCCCTCGATGGCCCTGCAGCAGGATCTCTGCAGGTTGCGATGCGATATGGACCAACGGCTACTGCCGCAGGCACAGCGACGACATTGGACAATTTGTCCAATGCCCAGCCGGTATGGCTTTCGCGAAAGTGTGCACGCATAATTGGATGACGACAACGTCGCATCTGGATGACGACAACATAGCGTCGGGACGACAATCGCGTTCCGAAGTTGAGTATGGTGACGACGGAAACGATGGCTGAAACTTCGACTTCCGAAACGGACAGCAGGCTGATCGGCTCGCATCACGGCCAAGTCAGCGCTGGCGATATCGCGGTCGGCGTGATCATCGGCAGGACGTCGGAATTCTTCGATTTCTTCGTCTATGCGATCGCTTCCGTGATCGTGTTCCCCAAGCTTGTGTTCCCAACCCACGACCCGCTGGTCGGAACGCTCTACTCCTTCGCCATCTTCGCGCTGGCCTTCATCGCGCGCCCGTTCGGCACCGTGCTGTTCATGGCGATCGACCGCGCCTATGGCCGCGGCGCCAAGCTGACGATCGCGCTGTTCCTGCTCGGCACCTCGACGGTCGCCATGGCGTTCCTGCCCTCCTATCAGGACGTCGGCGCGGTCGCCGCCTGGCTGCTGGCGCTCACCCGCTTCCTACAGGGCCTGGCGCTCGGCGGGACATGGGACGGATTGCCCTCCCTCCTGGCGCTGAATGCGCCGCAGAACCGGCGCGGCATCTATGCGATGATCCCGCAGCTCGGCGCGCCGATCGGGCTCATCGTGGCAAGCTCGCTATTCGCCTTCTTCGTCGCCAACCTCTCGGCCGACGACTTCTTCGCCTGGGGCTGGCGCTATCCCTTCTTCGTCGCCTTCGCCATCAACGTCGTGGCGCTGTTTGCCAGGCTGCGCATCGTGGTCACGCCCGAATTCTCGAAACTCTACGAGAGCGGCGACCTGCAACCGACGCGCATCAGGGAGATGGTTCGGACGGAAGGACGCAACGTCGTTGTCGGCGCCTTCGCGCCGCTGGCGAGCTTCGCCCTGTTCCATATGGTGACGGTGTTCCCGCTGTCCTGGGTGTTCCTGTTCACCAATGAGGGTCCGGAACGTTTCCTGGTCATCGAAGTGGTGAGCGCGCTGTTCGGCATCGCGGCGATCGTTGCATCGGGTCCGCTGGCCGACCGTGTCGGACGCCGCGCCCTGCTCGGCGGCGGCGCCGTCGCCATCGCAGCCTTCAGCGGCTTTGCCCCACAACTTCTCAACGGCGGCACCGTCGGCGAGACGGTGTTCATGGTGCTCGGCTTCATCCTGCTGGGCTTGAGCTTCGGGCAATCCTCAGGCGTCGTCGCATCGAGCTTCTCGCGCCAGCACCGCTATACCGGCTCGGCGGTGACATCGGACCTGGCCTGGATGTTCGGCGCCGGCTTCGCGCCGCTCGCGGCGCTGCTCCTGGCCGGCAATTTCGGCCTCATCGCCGCCGGCGCCTATCTGCTTTCGGGCGCCGCCTGCACGCTGATCGCGCTTTGGATCGACAGGCAGGCACGCCGGGCCGACTGAACGAGCGGCGAGCTCGGATAGTCGCCGCTCTATCCCTTTGTTTTTGACGCAATTCCTGACGGAAGGTTACGGCGAAGACGCCGAACTCAACCGCTCACACTTTTCCTGGAATTGCTCTGACCTGCAATCAGACCTGATAGAAATCCCGATACCATTGCACGAAGCGCGGGACGCCGATCTCGATCGGGATGCTGGGCTTGAAGCCGATCATCGCCTCGAGCGATGCGACGTCGGCATAAGTCGCAGGCACATCGCCCGGCTGCAGCGGCATCAGGTTGCGGATTGCCTTGCGCCCGAGAGCGTCTTCCAGAACGTCGATCAGCCGGCTGAGCTCGACAGGAGAGCTGTCGCCGATGTTATGAATCCTGAACGGCGCGGTGCTCGTCGCGGGGTCCGGCGCAGCGCTTGTCCAATCGGGATTGGGCGTCGCGGGATGCTGCATGACGCGGGCCACCCCCTCGACGATGTCGTCGATGTAGGTGAAATCCCGCTGCATGTTGCCATGGTTGAAGACATCGATCGGCTGACCGGCGAGGATGGCCTTGGTGAAGATGAACAAAGCCATGTCGGGCCGTCCCCACGGACCGTAGACGGTGAAGAAGCGCAGGCCCGTCGTCGGCAGCCCGAACAGATGGCTGTAGGTGTGAGCCATCAGCTCGTTTGCCTTCTTGCTGGCGGCATAGAGACTGAGGGGATGATCGGCGGAATCATGCACCGAGAACGGCATGCGCGTGCTGCCGCCATAGATCGAGCTTGACGATGCATAGACGAGATGGCCGACCGAGGCCTGCCGACACCCTTCCAGGATGTTGAGGAAGCCGTTTAGATTGCTTTGCGCATAGACATGCGGATTGACCAGCGAATAGCGGACGCCCGCCTGCGCGGCGAGGTTGACGACGATCTGCGGCGCGACCGACGCAAAGACCCCCGAGATGCCATCGCGGTCGGCGAGATCGACATGCTCGAAATGAAAGTTTGGGAACGCCTTCAGCCGCTCGAGCCGCGCCTGCTTCAAGGTGACGTCGTAATACTCATTCATGGAATCGAGGCCGACAACCTGCCGGTCTTCGGCAAGCAGCCTCTGGCAAAGGTGAAAACCTATGAAGCCGGCTGCGCCGGTGATCAGGATCGGCCTGCTCGACGTCAATGCATACCCCTAACGCTGCAGCCAGACCGTGCAGGCCATCGAGAACTTGCGCCTTTTACGGCAGGGCTGCAATGAATTCAACGATACGCTTTCTCTCGCCGTCGTCGCCGGCGTGAGGCCAGCGGCAAGATCGGCCGCCAGCCAGATGTCCGTATTGCGAACGCGCACGCAGCTGCCGGCGGGGTCCGACAGCGGAAAAGCGATCTCAAGCCAACGCTGATATGCGAGCGTGATCAGCGGTCGGGCCCTTCCGTGCGGAATATGATTGCGCGCACACCGCGGATCGGGAATTTAGTTTTCTTGGTGATCCCTGTTGCTTGGGGCAAACTGCTGGCGGGCTGTCAGGAGGAGAAATGAGAGCACGCGCGGCGACGGTCGGAGACCTGGAAGATGTTTTCCGCGGTCTGTCCAAGCGAATGTCGGACGAATATGTAGCGGCCGGCAAGGACAGCAAAAGCGCCTATGACAATTTGATGATGAACCTGAAGGAAGGCCGGGCCCATGCGCTCGTGCAGGACGACAGGACGGTGGCGATCATCGCCTGGCATGAGCACGCGGACGCCGCCGACACGCTCTTTGCCGCGCGGGAGGATTTCTTCAACGCCACGACGGTCCGCTTCTGCAAGCGCCACATCCGCCATGTCCAGGCGCTGGCCGGCAACCTTCCCGTCCACTCGCGCAGCTGGCTGCACAGGCCCGACGTCGCGAAATGGTTCCGCGTGATCGGTTATGTCGACCGAGGGCGCGAGAACGGCGCCACCTTGTTCGAGCTGCCGTCGGCCGCAAGCGGCTGAGGGCAGCTGACAGACCGCCTCCGGATTTGCCGGTGCGCCGCCGTCTGGCGGCGGCGCACTCGCCCATCACTGCGGTTGTCACAGGCTCACGAGCCGAACCAGCGCGACCGTCGACTCGAGCCGAACTTTTCCTTGTCGGCACGCAACGCCACCGAAGGCTCGTAGTAGTTGCCTGTCGGCGCGGGGCCAGAAAAGAAATCGACCTCGACCTTGCCGATGCGGCCGCCACCGAATTCGATGTAGCAGGTGCCGAAGCCGTCATAGAGCGTGCCGTTTCCGCTGCCACGCAGCTTGGTGACGAGTGCTGAGGCAACGGCGCGCGCGGCACCTTCGGCGAAGACGCCGGCCTTGGGCGTCCCGGTGTTGGCGCCGTCGCCGACGGCGTAGACATTCCGGTATTTCGTTTCCAGCGTACGCGGGTTGACCGGGATCCAGCCGTTCTCCGACATGCCGCTTTCCAGCACGACCGGCGGCACGCGATGTTTGGGGACGCCGAGGAAAAGGTCGAAAGGCATTTCGGTGCCGTCGTCGAGCACCGCCACGTTTCGGCTATTGTCGATCGAGGCGACGCGACGGCTGGGAATGAACTTGATGCCGCGCTCGGCGAAAGCCGCAAGCAGCGCCTTCGAGGTATCGGGCGACGGCGGCACCGGGCTGCCGAGCGGCAGCACCAGCGATATCTCACAGGCCTCGCGCACGCCTTGCCGCACCAGATACTCATGCAGCATCAACACGCATTCGCTCGGGGCCGGCGGGCATTTGTAGGGCGCGCCGCAGACGCCGACCATCGCCCTGCCTCTCTTGAAGCCCGGCAACACGTCGCGCAGCCGCTCCGCGCCGGCAACCGAATAGAACTCGTTGGTGCCCGACAGCCCAGGCGTAGCGTGGAAATCATATTCAGCGCCAAGCGCGACAATCAGGTAATCGGCATCGTAGACACCGTCGTCGGTGGTGACACGGCGCCTTTCTGGATCGATCGCGGTGATGGTGCGCCTCAGCAATTTCACGCCGGGCTTGGCGTAACGGTTGTAGGGCAAGCGGACCGCCTCCGCCGCCTTCAGGCCGAACATCACGTCGAGTTTCGAAAAGCCGAACACGAAGGCGTCGCTCTTGTCGATGAGCGTGACATCGATGCCGTCGCCCATTGCCTCGGACAGCAGCGTCGTCAGTTCCAGGCCGCCAAAGCCCGCTCCCAGGACGACGATGCGCGGTTTGTTTGCAGCGCTCATCTCGGTTCCCCACGTCTTGGCGCCATGCAGAAGCGCCGGATTTGAATTTGCTCACCGTCTTTCGGTTGTGTGGCGGCGGGGATGTGTCTCTCACGTCCTCGCCGCCGATGCCCGTCGCCTCAGGCCTCGATGCCTGACCTGTCAGGTCAGCACAGGCTGCGGCACGATGCGGATATAGGGTTTCGGTTCCTTCCAGCCCTGCGGATAGAGCTGCTTTGCTTCATCGTTCGACACCGAACCGGCGATGATGACGTCGTCGCCGGGCTTCCAGTTCACCGGAGTCGCCAGGCGATGCTTGGCCGTCAGCTGCAGGGAGTCGACGACGCGCAGCACCTCGTCGAAGTTGCGGCCAGTCGTCATCGGGTAGGAAATGACCAGCTTGATCTTCTTGTCGGGGCCGATGACGTAGACGTTGCGCACCGTCTGGTTGTCGGCTGCGGTGCGGCCGTCGGCGCTGTTGCCGGCCGACGCCGGCAGCATGTCGTAAAGCTGCGAGACGGCCAGCGTCGGATCGCCGATCATCGGGAAGTTCGGCGCCATGCCTTGCGTCTCGGCGATGTCCTTCGCCCAGCCGGCATGCTTCTCGACCGGGTCGACGGACAGGCCGATGACCTTGACGCCGCGCTTGTCGAATTCGGGCTTCAGACGCGCCATATAGCCGAGCTCGATCGTGCAGACCGGCGTGTAGTCCTTCGGATGCGAGAACAGGATGCCCCAATCCTTGCCCAGCCATTCATGGAAGGAAATCGGACCCTCGGTGGTGTCGGCCATGAAGTCGGGGGCGATGTCTGCAATACGGAGTGACATGGTTGTGTTCCTTTCGGGTTGGAATTCGATTGCGGCGCTAAATTAGGAAATCTATGTTCCGCCAGCGTTCCCCGACGACGGCCGCCTGGTGACGGCTTCGGCGGCGGTGGCCCTTGTTCCGGACGGTGCATGCATGCGCGTTTCGATCCACCTCCTCGGCCGGTTCGCCGTCAGCGTCGATGACCGGGTGGTCCCGGCGGCCGAGTGGCGGCGCGACCGCGCCGCGGCTTTGGTCAAGCTGCTTGCCTTGCGGCCTGGACATCGCGCCCACCGCGAGCAGATCATGGAGACCTTCTGGCCAGACGCGGACCCCGACGCCGCCGGCGCCAGCCTGCGCAAGGCGGTCCATTTCGCACGCCGCGCGCTGGGCAGCCACGACCTGATCGACGTGAGCAACGATATCGTGGCGCTCGCCCCCGATGTCGAACTGGCGATCGACACCGAGAGCTTCGAGACCGCCACGAAGGCCGCCCTGCGAGGCGGCGACAGCCGGGCCTTCGCACACGCCGCCGACCTCTACGGAGGCATGCTCCTGCCCGACGATCTGTTCGTCGAATGGCTGGACACTCCGCGCGCGCAACTGCAGCAGCGCTATAGCGACCTCCTGCGCGCCGGCAATCTCTGGCAGCGACTGATCGCGCTCGACCCGGCCGACGAGCAGGCGCAATGCGCGCTGATGCAGGCAGCACTCGATGCCGGCAACCGCGTGGAAGCGATCCGCCAATTCAATCAGCTTCGCGACAATCTGCATGCCGAGCTCGGCGTCGGGCCGACCGCCGCCACCATCGCGCTCTACGAGAAGGCCTTGGCTCTGTCCGGCACGGAGATCGTCAGCCCGGTGGAGCAGATACGCACATCGCTCGCCTGGGGGCTGGTGCATCTGCAAAGCGGCGAATTCGACAAGGCAAGCGAAATTGCCCGGCGCACGCGCGACCTTGCACTCGGCGCCGACCTGCCGCGCGAGGTCGGCGAGTCCAGCGCGCTGCTGGGCATCGCATCGATGATGCAAGCCCGGTGGCCGCAATTGTTCCGGTCCGAATTCATCGAATGGGTCCGCGCCAAACCCGCCTTCGTTCAGCATGTCTTCGATGGTCATCTCTGCCTTTCCGAATTCTGCCTGTGCAGCGCGAAAGGCCACGCCGAGGTCGCGGGACTTGCCCGGGAATTGCTCAGCGTGGCCGAGGAGGCCGGATCGAGTGCGGGCCGCGGTCTCGCTTGCCTGCTGCTTGGGGAGGCCTCGCTTTTCTCGGGCGATCTCGACAGCGCCGAAGGCTTCCTCACGACGGCGGAAAAATTGCTTCAGGAGGCAGATGCGGTGGCGGGCCGCGTGCTTGCAATCGAGCGACTGGCCGAGATCGCGCTAGAGCGCGGCCAAAGGTGGCGCGCCGGCCGTCTCATCCGCCGCGGCCTGGCGGATGCGGAGCGATCCTGGCTTTCCCCGCACCTGATCATGCGCATGCAGGCGCTGGCCGTGCGCGCCGCGTCAACACCCAAGATGGTGGCCGAGGAAATCCTCGCCGGCGACCGGCTGTTGACGCCAGGCGCTTGCCAACCCTGCTCGATGGCGTTGCGCACCGCATCGGCAATAGCGCTTGCCGAAGCCGGCGACCTGGAACAAGTGGACCGCCGCCTGAACGATGCCGAACGTATCGCCGGCATGTGGCAGGGTGGCCCTTGGGCCGCGGCGCTTTGGGAGGCACGCGGCGTGCAGCGGCGGGCGCAGAACAAGGAAGTGCGCGCGCTTGCCGCCTTCGAGGAGGCGGCAGGCCGCTACGAGGAGCTCGGGCGGCCACGCGACCAGGCACGCTGCCTCGCACGCATGAGCCCCGCCGGCTGATGCCCGATATTGGCTCGCGCGTAGCCCAGGCCTCCGCATGAAAGGCGTCTTCCCGGCAACGGCGACTTGCACAGAGCGTTGTTTGGCGGAATTGTAGAAACGGCAGCCGGCGAGCCGGCACGCCGGATGGGGTTTGGCTGCTGGAAATCGGGATGTTGCGCGTCTGCCTGGCCCTTGTCGCCATCGCTGCCCTGACGAGACCGTCAGGGGCGGAGCCGCGCGCGTCCCATCTTTTCGACCGACCCGGCCTCGCGGCGGCCTATTCGGGCCAATCCGATCTTGTCACCGCATACACGACCGGCATGGCGCGTTACCGGCTTCAATATTCGGCCTCCGCCGCCCAAGCCGGTTTAGCCGCGCCGCTCGAGCCTCGGCTGCTGCGGCCCGAATTCCAGCAGCGGACATGGCGTTCCTCGGATGGCAGCCTGCTGCAGGGCTTTGCCGGCAAGGGCGGTTTCCGGCTGACCACAGGCAACTGCGTGGCCCGCATCTGCATGGCCATCGAATGCAGCGAGGCCGGCTGGCCGCTCTATGCCTGCAGCGACGGGCGCAAGCGCAAGATGTCGGTCAACAACTTCGTGACGGCAACATTCGACGGCGTCTCCTACCGGCGATTGAGCGCGCCGCAGGAGTGACGTTGGACGACCCGAAGTAGGTGAAGGAGCCGCTTGCGCCCATCTCGCCAGGCGTGGCATCGGTTGCGGCGCTTTGAGATGTTCGAAGACAAAGATAGTGGCACGCCAACCCGACAGACGATCCGCAAACCCAAAAGTCAACCTCGCCCGAGCGCTCTCCAAGCTTGGCTTCTGCTCGCGCACGCAGGCCGAGCGTCTCGTCGTCGAGGGCCGCGTGCAGGTCAACGGCAAGACGGTGCGCGATGCCTTGCTGCGCATCGATCCCGACCGCGACCGCATCACCGTCGACGGCGGGCGCGTCATTGCCGAGCGCAAGGTCTATCTGATGCTCAACAAGCCGCGCGGGCTGGTCACCACCCGCGATGATCCCGAAGGCCGCGGCACCGTCTATGACTGCCTGGAAGGGCTCGACCTGCCCTTCGTGTCGCCGGTCGGCCGGCTCGACAAGGCGAGCGAAGGGCTGCTTTTGATGAGCAACGACACGCGCTGGGCGAACGGCCTGCTCGACCCCGCCTCGCACGTCGACAAGACCTATCACGTGCAGATCGCGGCCGCGCCCGACGAGGAAATGCTGGAGCGCTTTCGTCAGGGCGCCGTCGTCGACGGCGAGTTGCTTACCGCAAGCTCGATCGCGCTGTTGCGCAGCGGCGGGCGGACAGCCTGGCTGGAGATCGTGCTCGACGAAGGACGCAACCGGCAGATCCGCAGGCTGCTCGGCGCTTTCGACATCGAGGTGCTGAGGCTGGTGCGAGTGGCGATCGGCGGCCTTCAGCTCGGCGAGCTTGCCAAGGGCAAGGCGAGGCATCTGACGGCCGAGGAGCTGGCGATGGTCAGAGTCTAGCCGAAACGCCTCAGCTTCGTCATCCACGGGCGGAGCGGGAGTGAAGCGGACGCGCAGACCCGAGGATCCATTCCGTGACCTGGCGCAAAGGGTAAAGGCGGTGCAGGACAGGGTCGCTCTGCACCGCGGCAACGCTCATTGGTAACGGAATGGATTCTAGGGTCTGCGCCGCGTCGCTTCGCTCCTTGCTCCGCCCTAGAATGACGAGGCTGAAGGGTTTCGCCTAATCTCCAGAGACGCCTGAGCTGCTATCGAGCTGCGGCTACTTCTGGTTCCACCGCCGGATGACCGGCTCGGTCAGATCGTGCTCGTAGCCGAGAACGCTTAGGCTGGCGGTGTCCAGGACAAAATGCTCGCCGCCTTCCGGCGGCAGGCCGACCCAGCGCGCCGCGAACACACGCAGGAAATGCGAGCTGGAGAAGATGAGCACATTGCCGGCAACCGCGCGCAGCCCGGCGATGATGGCGTCCGCGCGGGCACCGACATCGGCCGCCGTCTCGCCGCCCGGACAGCCGTCGCGAAACAATTGCCAGCCGGGTCGCTTGGACAGGATCTCCTTGGTCGTCACGCCTTCATAAGCGCCGTAGTCCCATTCCTGCAGGTCGGATTTCTTGACCGCGCGCTCGCCGAAGCCAGCGAGCCGGCAGGTGTCGAAAGCGCGCTGCGAGGGGCTTGACCAGACCGCCTGGAACGTCAGGCCCTCAAGCCGATCGGAGATGCCGCGCGCGGCCTCTTCGCCTTTGGCGGTCAGGGGAATGTCGGTGCGGCCGGTGTGCCTGCCCGAGGCGCTCCACTCCGTCTCGCCATGGCGAACGACGTAGATCTCGGGAAACGCACTGCTCATCGACCGCCCCTGAATGAAACGGGAATGCACCGGCAGGAGTGCCGCGCCGCGCCACCCTATGCGGCAGCCGACAAAAAGAACAGGCCGCGGCGCTTGCCGCGGCCTGCTCGGCATCGGGAGGATGCTGGTTGGCTAGGCGGGTTGCAGGCCGCCCGACAGCGCAAGGTCAGCCTCTTCCGGCAACTGACCGGCCATGGCGGCGGCGAATTGCTTCTGGTCGAGCTCGCCTTCCCAGCGGGCCACAACGATGGTCGCGACCGCGTTGCCGACGAAGTTGGTGAGCGCGCGGCATTCCGACATGAAGCGGTCGACGCCGAGGATCAACGCCATGCCGGCGACCGGCACCGAGGGCACGACCGAGAGCGTGGCGGCCAGCGTGATGAAGCCGGCGCCGGTGATGCCGGCCGCGCCCTTCGAGCTCAGCATCGCGACGAGCAAAAGCAGGATCTGGTCGCCGAAGGTGAGTGGCGTGTCGGTCGCCTGGGCGATGAACAGCGCGGCAAGCGTCATATAGATATTGGTGCCGTCAAGGTTGAAGGAATAGCCTGTCGGGATGACAAGACCGACCACCGAGCGGTTGCAGCCGGCGCGCTCCATCTTGGCCATCAGGCCGGGCAGCGCCGCCTCGGAGGACGAGGTGCCGAGCACCAGGAGCAATTCCTCCTTGATGTAGCGGATCAGCGCCAGGATGGAGAAGCCGTTATACCATGCCACAGCGCCGAGCACGACGAGCACGAAGAGCAACGACGTCAGATAGAAAGTGCCAATCAGGAAGGCGAGGTTGGCGATCGCGCCGATGCCGTATTTGCCGACGGTGAAGGCCATGGCGCCGAAAGCGCCGATCGGGGCGGCCTTCATCAGTATGGCGACGAGGCGGAAGACAGGCGCGGTCAGCGCCTGCAGGAAATCGACGACCGGGCGGCCACGTTCGCCAACCATCGCCAGCGCGATGCCGAACAGCACCGAGAAGAACAGCACCTGCAGGATGTCGCCCTGGGCGAAGGCGCCGGTGATGGTGTCCGGAATGATGTTCATCAGGAAGCCGACGATCGTCGTGTCATGCGCCTTCTCGGTGAAGGTCGCCACCTTCGATGGGTCGAGGGTCGCGGGGTTGATGTGCATGCCGGCGCCGGGCTGGATGACGTTGGACACGACGAGGCCGACGATGAGCGCCAGCGTCGAGAAGACGAGGAAATAGATCATCGCCTTGCCGGCGACGCGGCCGACCTTGTGCAGGTCGGAAACGCCGGCGATGCCGGTCGCCACGGTGAGAAAGATCACCGGTGCAATGACCATCTTGACCAGCTTGATGAAGGCGTCGCCGAGCGGCTTCAGCGAGGCGCCCAGGTCGGGATAGAAATGGCCTAGCAGGATGCCGGCGGCGATCGCCACCAGAACCTGGACATAGAGATGCCGGTAAAAGGGAACCTTGCCGCGCGGTTCGGCGGCAGCGATTGCTGTCTGCATGATATCCTCCGTTCGGCCCCCGATCGAAACGTTCGACCTCCCAGGGGGCTGTTGACCTCCACAGCCTCGCGGCTGCTGCGGAAGCATTTGCAACGCGCGTGCCAGATGGTGCCGGGTGTCTCTCTTTGTTGATTTTGTTTGATTTTTCGATTCTGCGACAGCGCCTTTGGAGAAGGCTAGTGCGGTTATCCGCATAGATCGATTTGCGCTTTGTGCGAAATCATGCACAGATGCGGCATGCTGCAACGCCCTGCCGCTGTTCTTGCTGCCACGCCCGAACTGCTTGCCGGACGGGCGCGTCGCGCCTGGCTGCTGTTCACGGCGGTGGCGCTGCTGATCGTGCTCGCGGCGCTTTACGGCGCCGGCCTCTACGGCCGTTCGACCGAGATCGGGGCTTTAGCCACGCAAGGGCGCACCGACGCCAACCTCAAGGTCGCGCTGTTGCGCGCTGTATTGGAAAATCCGCGCGCGTTGCCGCTGCTTCTGTCGGAGGACCAGCAGGTGCATGACGCGCTGACGCAACGCAGCCCTGCCGCGATCGACATGCTCAACCGCAAGCTCGAAGGGCTGGTGTCCGGCACCAAGGCCTCGGTGCTCTATGTCACCGGCACGGACGGCCTGGCGATCGCTTCCAGCAATTGGCGCGAGCCGGTGAGCTTCGTCGGCAACGACTACGGTTTTCGCGCCTATTTCTCGGGCGCAATGGAAACCGGCACGGCCGAATATTTCGCGCTCGGCAATGTCAGTAAGCGTCCGGGTCTCTACATCTCGCGCCGTGTCGACGGCGCTTCGGGGCCGCTCGGCGTCGTCGTGGTCAAGATGGAGTTCGACCAACTCGAGGCCGACTGGCACGAGGCCAACCGCCCGGCCTATGTCAGCGACGAGCATGGCGTGGTGCTGATCACCAGTGTGCCCTCCTGGCGCTTCCTGACGACAGAGCCGCTCAGCCGGCCGATGCTCGCCGGTATCCGCGCCAGCCAGCAATTCGGCGATGCGCCGCTGGTGCCGTTGCCGGTCACGAAACCACAACCACTCAGCTCCGACATCGCCCTGGTCCATGCCATCACGCCCGGGGGCAGCGACGCCGAGTATCTGCGGCTGTCGACTGCGGTGCCGTCGACGCCGTGGCGGCTCGACTATCTCGTTCCGGCCGAAGCGCCGATCGCGGCGGCACAGCGCGAGATGCGGCTGCTGACACTGGGCGTTCTTGTCCCGCTCCTCGCATTAGCCGCCTATCTGTTGTGGCGCAGGCAGTCCGCGCAGATGCGGATCGCCGCCGAGCAGGCCGCGCGGGCCGAGCTCGAGCGCCGCGTCGTCGAGCGCACGCAGGACCTCAGCCTGGCGCGCGACCGGCTGCAGGCGGAGATCACCGACCATCGCAGCACCGAGGCCAAGCTGCAGGTCATGCAGCAGGAGCTGGTGCAGGCCAACCGGCTTGCCACGCTTGGCCAGGTCGCTGCCGGCGTCGCGCATGAAATCAACCAGCCGGTGGCGACGATCCGCGCCTATGCCGACAATGCGCGCGTCTTCCTGGAGCGCAAGCAGAGCGCCTCGGCTGAAGAGAACCTTGGCGCCATCGCCGCGCTGACCGAGCGCATCGGCTCGATCACAGAAGAGCTGAAAGCCTTTGCCCGCAAGGGCCGCACCGCCGCCGAACCGGTTGAGCTGCGCAGCGTGATCGAAGGCGCCGTGGTGCTGCTCAGGAGCCGCTTCGCCGGCCGGCTGGACGCGCTGGCGATCACGCTGCCGCCGCCGGCGCTGAAGGTGATGGGCAACCGGTTGCGGCTGGAGCAGGTGCTGATCAACCTGTTCCAGAACGCGCTGGAGGCGCTCGATGGCCGTGATGGCGCGCGGGTCGAAGTCTCCGCCACCGAAACCGCCGAAGACGTGGCGCTGGTCGTGTCCGACAACGGGCCGGGCATCCCGCCCGCGATCCTGAAATCCCTGTTCACGCCCTTCAACACCTCGAAGGAAAGGGGCCTCGGGCTCGGCCTCGTTATCTCCAAGGACATCGTCGCCGACTATGGCGGACGCATCGAGGTTTCGAGCAGCGGCCAAGGCACACGCTTCACCATCCATTTGTCGAAAGCCGGCGCGGCATGACTAGGCACGACCCAGCACCGGTGATCCTGATCGACGACGACAGCGATCTGCTCAAGGCGACAAGACAGACGCTGGAGCTTGCCGGCTTTGCGGTGTCGGCCTACTCGGTGGCGAAGAAAGCGCTGGCAGCGCTCGACAGGAATTTCGCCGGCGTGGTGGTGTCGGATATCCGCATGCCGGAGATCGACGGGCTGCAGCTTTTCGACCGCGTGCTGCGGCTCGACCCCGATATCCCTGTCATCCTGGTCACCGGTCACGGCGACATCGCCATGGCCGTCAAGGCGATCAAGGACGGCGCCTACGACTTCATCACCAAGCCTTTTGCCGCCGACCGGCTGGCGCAGAGCGTTGCGCGCGCGGCGGAAAAACGCCGGCTGGTGATGGAGAACCGCGCCCTGCGCGAGGCGGCCGAGCAGGCGCAGGAGGGATTGCCGCTGATCGGCCAGACGCCAGCCATGGAGCGGCTGCGCCGGACGCTGCGGCAGATCGCCGACACCGATGTCGATGTTCTGGTGACCGGCGAGACCGGCTCCGGCAAGGAAGTGGTGGCGAGCCTGCTGCATCGCTGGAGCCGCCGCGCCAAGGGAAATTTCGTCGCGCTCAACTGCGGCACGCTACCGGAGACGGTGATCGAGAGCGAATTGTTCGGCCATGAGGCCGGCGCCTTCACCGGTGCGCAGAAGAAGCGCGTCGGCCGCATCGAGCATTCAAGCGGCGGCACGCTGTTTCTCGACGAGATCGAAAGCATGCCGGCCTCGACACAGGTGCAGATGCTGCGCGTCTTGGAAATGCGCGAGGTGACGCCGCTCGGTACCAATGAGGTGCGGCCGGTCGACCTGAGGGTGGTCGCGGCAGCCAAGGTCGATCTCGGCGATGCCAGCCAGCGCGGCGCTTTCCGCGAGGATCTCTATTACCGGCTCAATGTGGTCACGCTGTCGATCCCGCCGCTGCGCGAGCGAAGGGACGACGTGCCGTTGTTGTTCGGATACTTCGCCGAGCGGGCGGCGGCCCGCTTCAGGCGCGCCGTGCCGGCAATCTCCGCCTCGGTCCGGCGCCATCTCAGCGACCATGACTGGCCGGGCAATGTGCGCGAGCTCGCTCATTTCGCCGAACGTTTCGTGCTCGGGCTCGAGGACGTTGCCGGATCGCCTTCTCCGGCGGCAACGGAACGCGACACCTCCGTGTCCTTGCCGGAACGGCTTGATCGCTACGAGGCCGAGATCATACGCGAGACACTTGGCCGCAATGACGGCGACGTCCGGCGCACCATCGAGGCGCTCGGCATCCCGCGCAAGACCTTCTACGACAAGCTGCAGCGGCACGGCATCGTGCGCAGTGATTTTTCCAAGTAGATCAGGGCCAGAGATGGAGCTGATATCGTCGGAAAACCCCTTCGCATCTTTCGGCATCATGCTGTGGGAACCGCAACGCCGCTGTGCCGTTGAAACCGACCGGGAAACCGTGGCACGTCGGCATCAGCCGGGCAGCGAATGCATCGGCGTGGCGGTTTTGCCGGGTTGCGCTCGGCAGGCGTTGATGGTTTGTTGCCGCCCAGCGGAGAACAAATGATGCGCGAATCCCTCGGTCAAGACGAATATGGCTCGACCAGTCCCTTCGACCCTGACGACCTGCCCAATCTCAATGCGATGGGGCCGGCGATGGGTGGCGGCAATGATTTCGAGAAATACGCGGTCGCCGTCATCATCGTCTTCGGCGCGCTGATCATCGGCGGCCTGATGGCTGCCTCCATGTCCTTCGGCCATCGCAACGGCTTCCTCTTCGCGCTCGGCGGCGCCACGGCGGCCTGGATTTCCGGCAATGCGCTGCTACTCGACCGGCCGCGCATCTATGCGCTGTTCGTCGCCATCGCCGCCGTGATGCTGATCGCTTCGACCATCACGCTGGTCATCTGATCAATTAATATCCCAGCGCCTCACCGGCGGCAGCGCGGCTGTCGATGGCGCCGTTGTAGCGCGCGCCGCCGCCTTTCTCGATCTGTGCCAGGCTCTTGCCACCGACCAGGATGCCAGCCGCCTGCCCCCAGGTTTGGTCGCTGAGATCGAGGTGGTAGCCCATGCCGACAAGCAGCTTCTCTGTGTCCGGCGACAGCCCGAATGGCTCGACATAGACCGTGTCCGGCAGCCATTGATGGTGGATACGCGGAGCGTCGATCGCCTGCTGGATGTCCATGCCGTGGTCGATGACGTTGATGATCGCCTCCAGCGTGATGGTGATGATGCGCGAGCCGCCCGGGCTGCCGATGACCATGAACGGCTTGCCGTCCTTCGTGACGATCGTCGGGCTCATGGAGGATAAGGGCGTCTTCTTCGGCTGAATGGCGTTCGCTTCGCCCTGCACCAGGCCGTAGAGGTTCGGCACGCCCGGCTTCTGGGTGAAATCGTCCATCTCGTTGTTGAGCAGGATGCCGGTGCCGTCGGCGACGACGCCGGCGCCGAAGGAGCCGTTCAGCGTGTAGGTGACGGCCACCGCGTTGCCGTCCTTGTCGATGATCGAGTAATGCGTGGTTTCCTTCGACTCGCCGAAGCCCTTCGGCATCAGCTCCTTCGAGACGCCGGCGCGGAACGGGTCGATCTTGTCGCGGATGTCTTTCGCATAGGCCTTGTCGACCAGCTTCGAGACCGGATTGTCGATGAAATCAGGGTCGCCGAGCGCCGAGTTGCGGTCGACATAGGCGTGGCGCATGGCTTCCACCATGACGTGAACCGTCTCGGCCGAGCCGGCGCCGAGATAAGAGAGCGGGTAGCCCTCCAGCACGTTGAGAATCTCGCAGATGATGACGCCGCCCGAGCTCGGCGGCGGCGAGGAGATGATCTCGTAGCCGCGATAGGAACAGGTCACCGGCTTCAGCTCACGCACGGCATATTGCTCGAAATCGGGCTTGGCGAGGATGCCGCCTTTCGCGCCGCTCGCCTCGACGATTTCATCGGCGATGGCGCCTTTGTAGAAGGCGTCCGGGCCTTTTTCCGAGATCGCCGAAAGGGAGGCGGCAAGGTCCGGCTGAACGAGCTTCTCGCCGACACCGTAAGGCTTGCCGTCCTTTTTGAGGAAGATGGCGGCGGCAGCCGGGTCCTTCGCCAGCCGGTCGGCGCCGCCGGCGAACGAAGCCGCGTCGCCCTGGTTGAGCACGAAGCCGTCCTTGGCGTATGCAATCGCCGGCGCCATCAATTCCTGTCGCGGCAGCGTGCCGTATTTCTCGCGCGCCATCTCGAAGCCGGCGACCGAGCCGGGCACCCCGACCGCGAGATAGCCGTCGAGGCTGGCGCCTTTGATCGGCTTGCCGTCCTTGTCGAGATACATGGTTTTGGTCGCCGCGAGCGGCGCGCGCTCGCGGAAATCGAGAAAGGTCGTGCGGCCGTCCTTCATGCGCACGGTCATGAAACCGCCGCCGCCGATATTGCCGGCATTGGGATAGACCACGGCGAGCGCATAACCGACGGCAACCGCGGCATCGACCGCGTTGCCGCCCTTCTTCAGCACGTCGACACCGACTTCGGTTGCAAGATGCTGGGCAGTCACCACCATGCCGTGCTCGCCTTTGGCGGGAGTTGGCGAAGCGGCGAAGACGGTGGTCGGCGTGAAGGCAAAGGTGAGCGAAAGGCTGACGGCGATCAGCGTCCGGCGGGTCAAGGGCATGGCGGTGCTCTCCGGGGCTTGGGGGACCCCTAGGAAAGACCGCCACAGCGAATTAGTCCAATAACAATTGAAGCAGCGCGAGTGGCCCCTCACCCGGATTGCCAAGTCGAATTGCAAGGGCAATTCGGGCAATCCGACCTCTCCCCAAGGGGAGAGGAGCGTGCGGCGGCGCTGATCTCTTCTTCCCTCGGAGAGAAGGTGGCCCCGAAGCGGCCGGATGAGGGGGAGTGGCGCTGCCTGTCAGACAATCCCGCCGCCGCCACCCGCAATAGCCGGCCGCTCCGCAGCGACCTTTGCCCGATAGCCGGCGTCGCGATAGGCGGCCACGGGATCGATGGCGCCGCCCTTCTTCAGCCGCGCCATGGCGAGGATCGGCTCGACATCTGTGCGATAGGCGACTTTGAGCGTCTGCGTCGCCATCAAAGCATCATTGGCATCCTGAAAACCTTCCAGCGCCTTGCGGTCGACCAGCAGCGCCTGCGCATAGGCGCGCTGCACCTCGACCGCCGACAGCATCAGGCTCTCGATCGGGTCGGTGACGTTGTGGCTCTGGTCGAGCATATGCGCGGGATTGAAGTCCTTGGCACCGGTGAGTTCCGCATCGACCAGCTCGTTGAAGACGAGGAACAGCCGGTAGGGATCGATCGAGCCGGCGTCGAGATCGTCGTCGCCATATTTGGAATCATTGAAGTGGAAGCCGCCGAGCTTTTTGAACTGGATCAGCCGCGACACGATCATCTCGATGTTGACGTTGGGCGCATGGTGGCCGAGATCGACCAGGCAGAAGGCCTTGTCGCCGAGCTCCTTGGCGATGATGTAGTTGGTGCCCCAGTCCTGCACGACCGTCGAATAGAAGGCCGGCTCATACATTTTGTGCTCGGTGAACAGCCGCCAGTCATCCGGCAGACCGGCATAGATCTCGCGCATGGCGTCGAGATAGCGCTCGAAAGCCTTTGCGAAATTGACTTGGCCGGGGAAGTTGGAGCCGTCGCCGATCCACACCGTCAGCGCCTTGGAGCCAAGCGTCTTGCCGATCTCGATGCATTCAAGATTGTGCTCGACCGCTTGGCGGCGCGTGCCGGCATCGGCATGCGACAGCGAGCCGAACTTGTAGGAGAGCTTCTGGTCCTTGGCATCGGAGAAGGTGTTGGAATTCATGGCATCGAAGCCGAGGCCGAAGCGGGACGCCGCCTGCTTCAACCGGTTCGGATCGGCTTTGTCCCACGGGATGTGCAGCGAGACGGTGGGCGTTGCCTGCGTCAGCTGGCTGATGACGGCGCAGTCCTCGATCTTGTCGAAGATATCGCGCGGCTCGCCGGCGCCGGGAAAGCGGGCAAAGCGCGTGCCGCCGGTGCCGACGCCCCAGGACGGGATCGCGACGCCGAATTTCTCGACCTTGTCGCGGATGGCGTCGATGGCGATACCGCGCCGGTCGAGGCGCTCGCCGAGGGAAGCGTAGTCGCGGTCGAGGTCGGCTTCGCGCGTGGCGTTGCTCTTTTCGACGACGTCAGTCGAGATGATCGATTCGGACACTGCAATTCCTCCCAGTGCTCATTTGGCTGGCGCTGCCCCTCATCCGCCCTTCGGGCACCTTCTCCCCCTAGAACGGGGAGAAGGGAAGCGCGTGCCTAACGCGTAAAGCTCTGCGCGTTGCCGGCGTCGACGTTGACGATATTGCCGGTCGATTTGGCCGACATGTCGGAGGCGAAGAAATAGATCGCTTCGGCGATGTCCTCCGGGAAGACCGACCGCTTCAGCATCGAGCGCGAGCGGTAATGCTCCTCGAGGTCGTCGGTCGACATCTTGTAGGCGGCGGCACGCTGTTCCTTCCACTCGCCGGTCCAGATTTTTGAGCCGCGCAGCACGGCGTCCGGATTGACGACATTGACCCTGATCTGCGCCTCCGCCCCTTCCAGCGCGAGGCAGCGGGCCAGATGGATCTCGGCAGCCTTGGCCGTGCAATAGGCGGACGCGTTCGGCGAGGCGGCAAGCCCGTTCTTGGAGGCGACGAAAACCACATTGCCGCCGATCTTCTGGGCGCGGAACAGGCGGAAGGCCTCGCGCGAAACGAGGAAATAGCCGGTGGACAGGATGTCCATGTTCTTGTTCCACAAGGCCAGCGTCGTTTCTTCGATCGGTGCCGAGGAGGCGAGACCTGCGTTGGACACAAGGATGTCGATGCCGCCGAATTCGACCGACGTTTCGGCAAAGCCCGAGGCGACCTGATCTTCCGACGTCACATCGATCCGCACCGGACGGACGAAGTCCTTGCCGTAGGCTTTCGAAAGTTCGTCATTGGCGCTGGCCAACGCGGCCTCGTCGATGTCGGCCAGCATTACGCAGGCGCCTTCGCGCAGCAGCCGGGTGGCGGTGGCGCGGCCGATGCCGCCGGCGCCGCCGGTGACCAAGGCGATCTGCCCGGCAAGCGCCTTCGGTTTCGGCAGTCGCTGGAGCTTGGCCTCCTCGAGCTGCCAGTATTCGATGTCGAAGGCTTCCTGGGCAGGCAGGCCGACATAGGACGAGACGGTCGAGGCGCCGCGCATGACATTGATGGCGTTGACATAGAACTCGCCGGAAATGCGCGCCGTCGCCTTGTCGCCGGCAAAGGTGAACATGCCGACGCCCGGCATCAGATAGACCACGGCATTGGGATCCCGGATGGCGGGCGAGTCCGGATGCTTGCAGCTGTCATAGTAGGCCTGATAGCCGACGCGGTATTCGGCGATATCGTCGGCCAGGCGCGCGATGACGGCATCGACATCCGGCTTTGCGGGATCGAACTCGATCACCAGCGGCCGGATCTTGGTGCGCAGGAAGTGATCGGGGCATGAGGTGCCGAGCGCCGCCAGCGGCCGCAAGTCCTTCGAATTGACGAATTCGAGCACGGCGGGCTGGTCATCGAAATGGCCGAGCTTATGGCTCTTTTCGGAGATGATGCCGCGGATCCGCGGCATCAGCTTGGCCGCGATGGCGCGGCGCGCGGAAGCGTCGAGCGGCTGGACCGCCTCGCCGCCGAAGATCGCCTTGCCCTCGGATTTGCGCTCGAACCAGTCGATCGCCTGGTTGATCACCGAGATCGTCGTCTCGTAGCACTCCTTGGGCGTGTCGCCCCAGGTGAACAGGCCATGGCTTTCCAGCACGACGCCCTTGGCATCAGGGTTCTCGAGGCAGAATTTCTCCAGCCACAGGCCGAGCTCGAAGCCCGGCCGTTTCCACGGCAGCCAGCCGATAGCGTCGCCGAAGATCTCCTTGGTGATCGCCTTGGAATCCTTGGCTGCGGCGACCGCGATGATGGCGTCGGGATGCATGTGGTCGACGTGAGCCTTAGGCACGAAGGCATGCAGCGGCGTGTCGATCGAGGCCGCGCGCGGATTGAGGTTGAAGGTGCAGTGGGGCAGATAGCTCACCATCTCATCCTCGTGCTCGACGCCGCGATAAAGGCCTTTCAGCGCGCGCAGTTTTTGCATGTAGAGGGTGGCGAAACCGTCAAGCTTGATCGAGGCGCTGTCGCCGCCCGAGCCCTTGACCCACAGCACCTCGACCTCTTCACCGGTGAGCGGGTCCTTCTGCCAGACCTTGGACGAGGTGTTGCCGCCGCCATAGTTGGTGACGCGCTTGTCGGATCCCAGCGTGTTCGAGCGATAGACCAAGAGCTCAGGACCGCTCATCCCTTCGGCCTTTGCATCGTCCCAAAGATTGGCGAGGCGCGAGCCGGAGCGCTTGTCGAGCATAGGTATCCTCCCTTGGAGCGCGATGCCGCGCCCCTCATTTCTCGTCCGGGAATGTCTACGCAAGCGCCGCGCTTGTCAATCACAAACGATCAATATCGATCATATTGCACTGCACAATGAAAATATATGATCGGAAATGATTGACACTGCGCGTTTTCTAAGGCCTGATGCTTGGGCAGGGAGGAACCATGCACGAGAAAGAGCGCCACAGGATCATTCTGTCCGCCGTCCAGGAAAAGCCTGTGGTGACGGTGCAGGAGATGGTCGAACTGACGGACTCCTCCGAGGCGACGATCCGGCGCGACATCGCGGCGCTGCATGTACAAAAGCGCCTGCGCCGGGTGCGCGGCGGCGCCGAGGCGATCTCGCCGCCGCAGTTCATCGGCCTTGCCGGCCGCCCCTTTTCCGTCAACGAGACGCTGAACGCCGCGCAAAAGCGGGCGATCGCCCGCGAAGCCGTGAACCTTTGCGCGGACGGCGAACCGATCATCATCAATGGCGGCACCACCACCTTCCAGATGGTGCATTTCCTGACCGGACGCCGCATGCCGATCTTCACCAACTCCTTCCCGATCGCCGAGCATCTGCTCAAGCACTCGAAGAACACGGTGATGCTGTCGGGCGGCACGATCTATCGCGAGCAGAACATCATCCTGTCGCCTTTCGACAATGACGTGACGCGCAACTTCTATGCGCGGCGCATGTTCATGGGCGCGCAAGGTTTGGGGCCGCTCGGGCTGATGGAAGGCGATCCGCTCTTGATCCAGGCGGAGCAGAAATTGATCGATCAGGCCGACGAGCTGGTAGTGCTGGTCGATTCCTCGAAATTCCGCATGCGCTCCAGCCTGATCCTGTGCGGGCTGTCGCGCATCGCAACCGTGATCACCGACGACGGCATCGAGGACCGCGAGGCCAAGATGCTGGAAACGGCGGGCGTGGCGCTGATCGTCGCCCGCGGACAGTCAAGCGACAAGGAGGAATCTTCACTGCAGGCCTGAGGAAACTCGCGCCCGCAGCGGCGATGGAATGCAACGCTCAAGGGAGGATATTCGATGAGCTTTTTGAAGAAACTGCTGGTTACGGCGGCCTTTTCCGCCACCATGTTCGTGAATGCCGCCTATGCCGAGAACGTCAAGATCGCGCTGGTGGTGAAGTCGCTCGGCAACGGCTTCTTCGACGCCGCCAACAAGGGCGCCGAGGAAGCGGCCAAGGAACTGGGCGATGTCGATGTCATCTATACCGGTCCGACTAAGGCTACCGCCGAAGCCCAGATCGAGGTGATCAATTCGCTGATCGCGCAGAAGGTCAATGCGATCGCCGTTTCAGCCAATGATGCAGACGCGCTGGTGCCGGTGCTGAAGAAGGCGATGGAGCGCGGCATCACCGTGATCTCGTGGGACTCGGGCGTCGCCAAGGAAGGCCGCCAGCTCCACCTCAACCCGTCCGACACCAATCTGATCGGCGAGACCATCATCAAGCTCGCCGCCGATTATCTGCCGGAAGGCGGCGATGTCGCCATCCTGTCGGCCTCCTCGACCGCGACCAACCAGAACGCCTGGATCGAAGCGGCCAAGAAGGTGCTGCCGGAGAAGTTCCCGAAGATCAAGCTGGTCGCCACTGTCTATGGCGATGACGACTCGGCCAAGAGCACGGATGAAGCCAAGGGCCTGTTGAAGTCCTACCCGAACCTCAAGGCGATCATCGCGCCGACCACGGTGGGCGTCGTCGCCGCCGCGCAGGTCGTCACCGACGAGAACCTGATCGGCAAGGTCAACGTCACCGGCCTCGCGCTGCCATCGGAGTTCAAGAAGTTCATCGATAACGGCGCTTCGCAGGCTGTCGCTCTCTGGAACCCGATCGACCTCGGCTATTCGGCGATCTACCTCGCCCATGACCTGGCGGTGAAGAAGGAAGAAGCCAAGCCCGGCGCCACGCTGTCGATCGGCCGCGTCGGCAAGGTGACGCTCGACGACACCAACTCGGCCGCCATGGCTCCGCCCTTCCAGTTCGACAAGAGCAACATCGAGAAGTTCTCCAAGATCTATTGATCTCGAACTGATGGCGCTGCCCCCCTCATCCGGCCGCTTCGCGGCCACCTTCTCCCCGGTGGGGAGAAGAGCCTGGAGCCAAGCTCGGAAATCTCCTCTCCCCTCGGGGAGAGGTCGACCGAGCGAAGCGGAGGTCGGGTGAGGGGAAGTCTACACGCAATAGATTGACCGGGCTTGATACGACTATGGACACGACGGCCCATGACGGCACGGTAAAGGAGCGGCTCCCCGCCTCCGCTCCTCGCCTAACGCTCTCAGGCATCTCGAAAAGTTTCCCGGGCGTGCGCGCGCTGCACAATGTCAGCCTGTCGCTCTATCCCGGACAGGTGACGGCGCTGATCGGCGAGAACGGCGCCGGCAAGTCGACGCTGGTCAAGATCATGACCGGCATCTACCAGCCCGATTCAGGCGAGATCGGCATCGACGGCCTGACCACGACGCTGCCCAGCGCGCATGCCGCCTTCGGCCACGGCATCACCGCCATCCACCAGGAGACAGTGCTGTTCGATGATCTTTCGGTCGCCGAAAACATTTTTCTCGGCCATGCGCCGCGCACCCGCTTCGGCACCATCGATTGGCGCACCATGCGCAAGAACGCCCGCGAGGTGCTGGAGACGATGCGCGCCGGCCATATCGACGCTGACGCGCGGCTGAAGGACCTCGGCATCGCCAATAAGCATCTGGTGGCGGTGGCACGCGCCATGTCGATCGACGCGCGCATCGTCATCATGGACGAGCCTACAGCGGCACTTTCGATGAAGGAGATCGAGGAGCTTTTCCTGCTGATCGAATTCCTGAAGAGCGAAGGCAAGGCGGTGCTCTTCATCAGCCACAAGTTCGACGAGATCTACCGCATCGCCGACCGCTACACCGTCTTCCGCGACGGTGAGATGGTCGGCGAGGGCCTGCTCAAGGACACCGGCCAGAACGAGATTGTGCGCATGATGGTCGGCCGCAACGTTGACCACATCTTCCCGCAGCGCGAGCCGACGATCGGCGCGCCGGTGCTCTCCGTCTCCGGCCTGTCGCACCCGACAGAGTTCGACGACATCGGCTTCGAATTGCGCAAGGGCGAGATCCTCGGCTTCTACGGACTGGTCGGCGCCGGGCGCAGCGAGGTCATGCAGGCGATCGCCGGCATCACGCGCACCAGCCGGGGCACCATCTCACTCGACGGCAAGACGATCGCATCGAAGTCGGCGGCGGATTCGATCGAGGCCGGCATTGTCTACGTGCCGGAAGAGCGCGGCAAGCAGGGCGTGGTGATCGGCCTGCCCATCTTCCAGAACGTGTCGCTGCCGTCGCTGAGGCGCACCTCGAAATCCGGCGTGCTGAGGCTCGCGGAAGAATTTTCGCTCGCCCGCTCCTACACCGAGCGGCTTGATCTGCGCGCCTCATCGCTCAGCCAGGATGTCGGCACGCTTTCCGGCGGCAACCAGCAGAAAGTCGTTATCGCCAAATGGCTGGCCACAGCGCCCAAGGTGATCATTCTCGACGAGCCGACCAAGGGCATCGATATCGGTTCCAAGGCCGCGGTGCACGGCTTCATGGCCGAATTGGTCGCGCAAGGCCTGTCGGTGATCATGGTCTCGTCGGAACTGCCCGAAATCCTCGGCATGTCCGACCGCGTCGTGGTCATGCGCGAGGGCCGTATCGCGGCCACCTATGACAACAAAGGGCTGGACGCCGAGACGCTGGTTCGAACGGCGGCGGGGATCGCGGCATGAAGAGCTTCCTCAAATACCGCGAGATCTGGCTGCTTGCCGGCATCGTCGTGCTGATCGGCCTGATCTCGACGCGCTTCCCCGGCTTCGCCGTCCCCGCCAATCTGCGTCAGGTCTTCAACGACACCTCGATCCTGATGATCCTGGCTCTGGGTCAGATGGTGGTGATCCTGACGCGCTCGATCGACCTGTCGATGGCGTCCAACCTCTGCTTCACCGGCATGGTGGTGGCGATGCTCAACGCCGCGCATCCGGCGATCCCGATCCCGGTGCTGATCGTGATCGCACTTGCCATCGGACTGGCGCTTGGCGCGATCAACGGCTTCCTGGTGTGGCGGCTGAACATCCCGTCGATCGTGGTGACGCTGGGCACGCTGACGATCTATCGAGGCGCCACCTTCGTCGTCTCGGGCGGCGCCTGGGTCAATGCCGACCAGATGAGCTCGGACTTCATCAATTTCCAGCGCGCCGCCTTCCTCGGCCTGCCGGTGCTGTCCTGGATCGCGATCATCGTGATCGCGCTGTTCTTTCTGGTGATGACGCGCACGCAGATCGGCCGCTCGATTCACGCCATCGGCGTCAACCCGACCGCCTCGGTCTATGCCGGCATCGATGTCGGCCGCACCAAATTCATCGTGTTCTGCATTTCCGGCATGATCGGCGGGCTCGCCGGCTATCTGTGGATCTCGCGCTACGTCATCGCCTCAGTCGAGGTCGCCAACGGCTATGAGCTCAACATCATCGCCGCCTGCGTGATCGGCGGCATCTCGATCGCCGGCGGCATCGGCTCGGTCGGCGGCGCGGTGCTGGGTGCGCTGTTCCTTGGCATCATCTCCAACGCGCTGCCGGTCATCAACATCTCGCCTTTCTGGCAGATGGCGATTTCGGGAAGCGCCATCATCCTGGCCGTGGTGCTCAACGCGCGCGGCGAGCGCCGGCAGGGCCGCATCATCCTGAGAAAGGCGGAAGCGGCATGACCGACACCCCTGCCCCGCGCCATATCCCCGACCGGCTCGACAAGCCGCTGTCGTCGGCGATCTTCTCCTGGGAGGCGCTGCTCGTCGTCATCGCGGTCTTGATCTTCGCGGTGAACAGTTTTGCTTCGCCCTACTTCCTCGATCCGTGGTCGCTGTCGGACCTGACCTTCAACTTCACCGAAAAGGGTCTGATCGCTTTAGCCATGGCGCTGCTGATCATCTCCGGCGAGATCGACCTGTCGGTCGCAGCGATCGTGGCCTTAGCCTCGACGATGATGGGCATGGCGGTGCAGGCCGGCGCGGGAACACCGGTGCTGGTGGCAATCGGCGTCGTCGTGGGACTCGGCTGCGGCGCCTGCAACGGGCTGCTTGTCACCCGGCTCGGCCTGCCTTCCATCGTCGTCACCATCGGCACGATGAGCCTGTTCCGCGGCATTGCCTTCATCATCCTCGGCGACCAGGCCTACAAGGGCTATCCGGAAGGCTTTGCTTTCTTCGGCCAGGGCTATTTCTGGTGGGTCTTCTCGTTCGAGCTGGCGCTGTTCCTCGTCGCGGCGCTCATCTACTGGTTCGTGCTGCACCGCACGAGCTTCGGCCGCCGCATCTTCGCCATCGGCAACAACCCCGTCGCCTGCCAGTTTTCCGGCGTGCGCGTCGACCGCATCAAATTCATCCTGTTTTGCCTGACCGGGCTGATGTCGGGCATCGCCTCGGTGCTGATCACCTCGCGGCTTGGCTCGACGCGGCCGTCGATCGCGCAGGGCTATGAGCTTGAGGCGATCACCATGGTGGTGCTCGGCGGCGTCTCGATCCTCGGCGGCGCCGGCAGCATCCTGGGCGTCGTGCTTGCCGCCTTCATCATGGGGCTGGTGACGTTCGGCCTCGGACTGCTCAACGTGCCCGGCATTGTCATGTCGATCTTCATCGGCCTGCTGCTGATCATCGTCATTGCGCTGCCGATCGTCTGGCGGCGGCTGCGCGAGGGGCGCTTCGCCTGATGGAGAAGTACGCCTTCAAGATGAAGCTCAATCCCGGCATGAAGGCCGCGTACAAGCGCCGGCATGACGAGATCTGGCCCGAGCTGGTCGCGCTGCTGAGCGAGGCCGGCGTCTCCGACTATTCGATCCATCTCGACGAGGAGACCAACATCCTGTTCGGCGTGCTGTGGCGCCGCGACGACCACGGCATGGCCGATCTTCCGAAGCACCCGGTGATGCAGCGCTGGTGGGCGCACATGGCCGACGTCATGGAGACCAAACCCGACAACGATCCGGTGGCGGCGCCGCTGGAAACCGTGTTCCATATGGCATGATCGTCGCCGTCATTGATATCGGCAAGACCAACGCCAAGATGGCGCTGGTCGATCTCGCGACACTGAGCGAGATTGGGCTGCGCCGCTTCGCCAACGCGCCGGTGCGGCAGGCGCCCTATCCGCATCACGATGTCGAGGCGCTGTGGACGTTCATCCTGAACAGCCTCGCCGATCTCAACCGCGAACGGCGGATCGATGCGATCTCGATCACCACGCATGGCGCGACCGGCGCGCTGGTCGACCGCTCAGGCGAACTGGTGCTGCCTGTGCTCGATTACGAATTCGATGGTCCCGGTCAGCTTGCGGCCGACTATGACGCCGTGCGCCCGCCTTTCGGCGAAACAGGCACGCCGCGGCTGCCGATCGGCCTCAATCTCGGCGCACAGTTCTTCTGGCAGCAGAAGCGGTTCCCGGCGGAATTCACCAAGGCCGCCGCGATGCTGATGTATCCGCAATATTGGGCGCTGCGGCTGACCGGCGTCGCCGCCAATGAGGTGAGCTCGCTCGGCTGTCACACCGATCTCTGGAATCCCTGGACGTCCGATTACTCGTCGCTGGTCGACAGGATGGGCTGGCGCCGGCTGATGGCGCCGGTGCGACCGGCAAAGGATCGGCTTGGCCCGATCCTGCCGGAGCTGGCGCGGCGGACCGGCCTCGATCCGCAGACGCCCGTGTTTTGCGGGCTGCACGATTCCAACGCCTCGCTGCTGCCGCACCTTTTGTCCGAGGCACCGCCCTTCTCCGTTGTTTCGACCGGCACATGGGTGGTGTCGATGGCGGTGGGCGGCAGGAGGGTCGAGCTCGATCCGGCGCGCGACACGCTGGTCAATGTCAACGCGCTCGGCGATCCGGTGCCTTCGGCGCGCTTCATGGGTGGGCGCGAGTTCTCGCTTCTGACCAAGGGACAGCCACCGGAATGGAGCGAAGACGATGTTGCCGCCGTTCTGGCGCGGCAGGTGCTGCTCCTGCCTGCCACTCAGCGGGGTTCGGGACCGTTTCCGCATCGCGGCGCACAGTGGGTCAATGCCGAGGACTTGAGCGCCGGCCAGCGCTTCGCCGCCATCTCGTTCTATCTGGCGCTGACGACCGCGACCTGCCTGGAACTGATCGGCGGCGACGGACCGACGACCGTCGAGGGACCTTTCGCGCAGAACCCCCTTTTCATCCGCATGCTGGCGGCAGCGTCCGAGAGACCGGTCTTCGCGCCGGAAACCTCTACTGGGACCAGCATCGGGGCCGCGCTGCTGGCGTCCGGGCACGGCACGACCCTAGGTAAAGGCAAGCGAACCATGCCGCCGGCCGATATGACGTGGAGCGTGTACGCACGTGCTTGGCGGGCCTCTCTTTAGATTCAGATTCCTGCCTACCACAAGTCATCGACACGACGAGCGCTTGAAGGCGCCTCGACTACGAGCGTGAAGCCGATCACATAATCTTATCATGTATTGATGCATGTATTGCAAGCATTCATTGCACCGCTCAAGTTCAATTTGGCGGCTATATTTTTATTCAATCTCTATGGAGGCAAAGATGAACACCACATTCAAGCCTACGCATATCGATTTCGTCGACGGCAAGAAGCGTATCCAAGAGGCCCTGGCGAAAGTCGGACACAAGATGGACTCGCGAATCCTCACCTCCAGAGACAAGGAAGCCGTGGCATTATGCAATCTTCTCGGCGTCCCGCGCGAGCAGCTTCCGAGCGGCTTCACGAAATGGCAATTGCCCTTCTATCTTGACGGGGGCCAATTCTTCATCACAGCCACAGCGCCGAATGCGGAAGTTGGCGAGCACTCGCACGACAATGACGGTGTCCGCTTCATCATGTCCGGCTCGGTCTACTATGACGGCATTGAACTCAACGCCGGAGACTGGATGTATATCCCCAAGGACAAGCGATATTCCCTCAAGGTCGGGCCACTCGGCGCCAGCATGTGCTATTGCTATTGCTGCTGCTGTGCCGGCCGCGAGCTCAACAAGAACGATCTGATCGACCCCGCGCCATTCGTGCGCCTTCGGCACTCCTTGCAGCGATAGGCCTGCAAGAGGGCCCGTCGCGGTGGCTGCTTCATCACCGCGACGGCTTATAACTCATCGTGTGCGGTTGCTAGATCCTATAGAGTAACCCCTGCGGATCGATCTGCGGCCTTCTGCCGGCGACGACATCCGACAGGAACTGCCCGGAGCCGCAGGCCATGGTCCAGCCGACATGGCCGTGGCCGGTATCGAGATAGAGATTGCGGTATTTCGCCCGGCCGATGACCGGCACCGAATTCGGCATCATCGGCCGCAGGCCGGCCCAGAGCACGGCCTTCTTCTCGTCGAAGGCGCCGGGAAAAAGATCCTTGCCGGTTTCCAGGATGGTCCGGAAATCGCCCGGCTTGAAGCTACGGTCGAAGCCGGTGAATTCGGCCGTCGAGGACATGCGAAGGCGATTGCCGAGCCTGGAATAGCCGATCAGCCGGTCCTCGTCGGCGCCGCCCATGGTCGGCCCCTTGCTCTCGTCCTCGAGCGGGATGGTCGCGGTGTAACCCTTCACCGGATAGACCGGCAGGTCGATACCATAGCGGCGGCCGAGCAGGCCGCTTTCCGGCCCCATGGAGATGACGACGGCATCGCCGGTGACCGGTCCTGCCGAGGTCATCACCGCGCGCACCCGATCTCCCTCGATGTCGAGGCCCTCGACCGTCGTGCCGAACAGGAATTTCACGCCGAGCCTCTCGGCTGCATAAGCGGCGAGCCGGTCGGTGAACTGCTTGGAATCCCCGGTCTGGTCGATCGGCGAATAGATGCCGCCGGCGATCTTTTCCTTCACGCCGGCAAGACCAGGCTCCAGCTCGACCAGACGCTCGCGGCCGACGATCTCGATCGGCAGGCCGTGCTCGCCCAGATAGCGGTAATTGTCGGTGCCGGTGTCCAGGCTCTTTTGCGAGCGAAAGAAGTAGAGAATGCCCTTCTTGCGCTCGTCGTAATGGATGCCGGTTTCCTCCGACAGTTGATTGATGCACTCGCGAGAATGGAGCGCGAGCCTCAACTTGACGTTGGTGTTGGCGCGCAGCCGGGTCACCGTGCATTCGCGCAGGAAGCGCAGGCTCCAGGCATAGAAATAGGGATCGAGGCGCAGCCTGACCTTGATGCCGAGGTCATGGTTCCAGAGCGCGCGCAGGAAGGTCTTCAGCGCCGCGGGCGAAGCCCAGGCGGTGGCGTCGCCCGGCGACACCAGGCCGGCATTGGACTGGCTGGTGCCCCGCGCCGCCGCTTCATGGCGCTCGATCACCGTCACCTCGTGACCGTCCCTTGCCAGATAATAGGCGGCCGCCGTGCCAACCACGCCGGCGCCGAGAACCAAGACCTTCATGCCGTTCCCTCAAGCATCATCGCAGCGGCGGGCCCGCGCGCCGCCGCTGCATGAGGCTCAATACCGCGTCCAAACGCGCCGGACGAGCCCTTGGCCCAACAGATCAGTTTCGAACGGAGTTCTTGGTCGTCAGGATCCGTTCCCAGGCCAGCGCGTCGTTGACGATCAGGTCGAGATCGTCGCGCTGCGGCGTCCAGCCGAATTCCTTGCGGGCAAGCTCGGAATTGGCGACCACGGCTGCGGCGTCGCCCGGCCGGCGGTCCCCCATGCGCACGTCGAAGTCATGGCCGAAGGCGCGGCGCACGCTGTCGATCACCTCCAGCACCGAATAGCCGTGGCTGTAGCCGCAATTGGCGACGAGACTCCCGCCGCCATCGCGCAGCCGCTGCAGCGCCAGCCGGTGCGCGGCGGCGAGATCGCTGACATGGATGTAGTCGCGCATGCAGGTGCCGTCCGGCGTCGCATAATCGGTGCCGAAGACCTGCATGAAGGGCCGCTTGCCGAGCGCGGTCTCGCAGGCGACCTTGATCAGATGCGTGGCACCGGGCGTCGATTGTCCGGTCCGGCCCTTCGGATCGGCGCCGGCGACATTGAAATAGCGTAGCGCCGTATAGCGGATGTCGTGCGCCAACGCTGCATCTCGCAGCATCCATTCGCTCATCAGCTTGGAAAGGCCGTAAGGCGATTCCGGCGCAAGGCGAGCATCCTCGCGCACCGGTTCCAGCCCGGCGCCGCCATAGACGGCGGCGGTGGAGGAGAAGATGAAATGCGGCACGCCCTCGCGCACCGCCGTTTCGATCAGCGTGCGGGTCTTGCAGGTGTTGTTTTCGTAATAGCCAAGCGGGTCGGCGACCGATTCCGGCACCACGATCGAGCCGGCGAAGTGGATGATGGCGTCGACCTTGTTGTCGCGGATGATCCGGCCGACCAGATCACGATCGGCGACATCGCCGACGGTGAGCCTTGCTTCCGGGGCGACCGCCCATTCGAAACCGGTGGAAAGCCGGTCGAGCACAACGACGCTCTCGCCGGCGTCCAGCAGTTCCCAGACCATGTGGCTGCCGATATAACCGGCACCGCCTGTCACCAAAACCGTCATCATCTACCTCGCTGATCAAGATTTGTCGGAAACTGTCTCAACAGCCACCGCGCTGGAAAACCCGCCGCAAGCCCACTAGCCTCCCTATGTGTTAAGTCCGTAACAGTTCGTCGCGCCCGAGGCATCGTACTGAAACCAAGTTGCTTCAAACAGCAGGGAATAGGCCACGATCCGGCATCGTTAGGAACAGGGCACGGGCGTGGCATTTTGACCGGTTGGGCGCGGTGGACGCGGCATGGGGCAGTGATTATGATCCGGCCCAAAATTGGGAAGTCGACATGAACTATCAGCGGTTCTTCGAGGATGCGATCGACCAGCTCCACGCCGAGCGTCGCTATCGCGTTTTCGCCGACCTGGAGCGCATCGTGGGCAAGTTCCCGCGCGCCATCTGGCGTTCCAACGGCCGCGCCCAAGAAATCACTGTATGGTGTTCCAACGACTATCTCGGCATGGGCCAGAACGCCGATGTCATCACCGCCTTCCAGGTTGCGGCCGGCAAGATGGGCTCGGGCGCCGGCGGCACCCGCAACATTTCCGGCACCTCCAACCCGCTGGTCGAGCTCGAGCAGGAACTGGCGGACCTGCATAACAAGGAAGCAGCGCTGGTCTTCACCTCCGGCTTCGTCTCCAACGAGGCCTCGATCTCGACCATCGCCAGACTTCTGCCCAACTGCCTGATCATCTCGGACGAGCTCAACCATGCCTCGATGATCGAGGGCGTGCGCCGCTCCGGCGCGGAGAAGAAGATCTTCCGCCACAACGACATCGCGCATCTGGAGAGCCTCTTGCAGGCGGCGGGGCGCGAGCGCGCCAAGCTGATCGTCTTCGAAAGCGTCTATTCGATGGACGGCGACATCGCGCCGATCAGAGAGATCGTCGAGCTCGCCGAGCGCTACAACGCCATGACCTATATCGACGAGGTCCATGCGGTGGGCATGTACGGCCCGCGCGGCGGCGGCATCACCGAACGCGAAGGCCTGGCCGACCGCATCGACATCATCGAGGGCACGCTGGCCAAGGCCTTCGGCACGCTTGGCGGCTACATCGCCGGCACCAGCGCCGTCATCGACGCGGTGCGCTCCTATGCGCCGGGCTTCATCTTCACCACCGCGCTGCCGCCGGCGATCGCGGCGGCCGCCACCACCTCGATCCGGCATCTCAAGCGCTCGCAGGCCGAGCGCGACGCGCAGCAGCGCCAGGCGGCCAGAACCAAGCAGGTGCTTGCCGCGGCCGGGCTGCCGGTGATGGACTCGGCCACCCACATCGTGCCGGTGCTGGTCGGCGATCCCGAGCTTTGCAAGATGGCCAGCGACCGGCTGCTTGGCGTGCACGGCATCTACATCCAGCCGATCAATTATCCGACGGTGCCGCGCGGCACCGAGCGGCTGCGCATCACACCGACGCCGTTCCATTCGGACGCGCTGATTGCCGAGCTGCAGGACGCGCTGGTCGAGACTTGGGATGCGCTGGGCATTCCCTATGCCAGCTCCGGCAGGCCCGCCGTCGCCAAGAGCGACCGGATCATTCCGCTGCTGGTGCCGAAGTCAGGCGGCTGAAGCCGCCTTTCTCACACCGTGTTCATCCACCTCGCCAGGCGGTGCGCCGCTTCCTCGAGCTGATCGAGGCGGCGGTGGAAGCATAGTCTGAGGAAGGCTTCGCCGCCGGGGCCGAAGGCGGTGCCAGGCGCCAGACCGACATTGGCGTTGTCGACGACGTCGAAGGCGGCGGTTCGGGAATCGGTGATGCCGTCGACCCTGAAGAACAGATAGAACGCGCCCTGCGGCACGGTGAAACGCGCCTTGCCGGTCGCGCCGAGTATGTCGCAGACGAGATCGCGAGCGGCGCGTGCACGCTCCACTTGTTCGGTGATGAAGCCGTCGCCCTCGTCGAGGGCAGCGACCGCGCCGCGCTGCATGAACTGGGCGACGCCCGAGGTCGAGTACTGGATCAGGTTTTCGAACACCTGCTGCAAGGCTGGATGGGTCTTGATCCAGCCGACACGCCAACCCGTCATCGCCCAGTTCTTGGAGAAACTGTTAACGAACAGGATACGGTCGTCGGCCGTGGCGATGTCGAGGAAGGACGGCGCGCGGCCATGGCCGTAGTGGAACAGCGAATAGATCTCGTCGGCGATGATCCACAGGCCCTTTTGGCGGGCGAGATCGAGGATTGCCTGCAGCGTCTGCCTGTCGGCGGTCCAGCCGGTCGGGTTGGATGGCGTGTTGATGAACAACAGCTTCGTGCGCGGCGTGATCGCGGAGGCGATCTTTTCGACATCGCAGGACCAGCCATTGCCGGACTGGTCGAGGGTGACCGGCACCGGAACGGCGCCCGCCACGCCGGCGGCCGCGGCGAAATTCGGCCAAGCCGGCGAGAGGTAGATCACCTCATCGCCGCTGCCGGCGATCGCGTCGATGGCCAGTTGGATGGCGTGCATGCCGGATCCGGTGACGATGAACTCCTCCTCCGCGAAGGTCTTGCCAAAATGCCTGGCGTAGTAGCGGGCGAGCGCCTGCCTGAGCTCGGGAATGCCCTTCTGCCAGGTGTAGAACGTCTCGCCATCGGCCAGTCCCTTGGCGGCGGCATCGCTGATGAAGGAAGGCGTGGGCAGATCGCCCTCGCCAGCCCAGAGCGGGATCAGGCCTTCGCGCAGGCGGCCGTGATTGACGACAGCGACGATGCCGCTTTCGGGCGCCGCACGGGCTTCGGCGCGCAAGGTCTCGATCAGGGTCATGCAAGAATCCGTCCGGTTTTTCGCGACTGCTAGCCTCTTTTACGACAGCCGCAAACAGAAAACCCCGGCCGCAAGCGGCCGGGGTTTTGGTCCAGGGCGCTGTTGAGGAGTTATCTTTTCGCCAGCAGATCGCGGATTTCGGTCAGCAACTGCACGTCGGCGGGCGGCGGTGCCGCGGCAGCAGCCGGCTTCTCGCGCTCCAGCCGCCTGCGCAGATTGTTCACCGCCTTGACCATCAGGAAGATGATGAAGGCAAGAATCAGGAAATTCAGCACGACCGTGATGAAGCTGCCATAGGCGAAGACGGCGCCTTCTTTCTTGGCATCGGCCAGCGCGGCCGAATGGACGTTCGATGACAACCCGAAGAAGTAGTTGTTGAAGTCCAGCCCGCCGAAAATCGCGCCGATGATCGGCATGATGATGTCGTTGACGAGCGAGTCGACGATCTTGCCGAAGGCGGCGCCGATGATGACGCCGACGGCCAAGTCCATCACATTGCCCTTGGAAATGAATTCCTGGAATTCTTTCAGCATTCGGCCCTCCTTGCCATGACCGGCCGTGCTGCCGCCCCGGCTCTCCGGCACCGATCCGAAGCCACAATAACAAAAACCCCCGGTTGAAAAACCGGAAAAAGGGCGAAGACACCGGTTTGTGCTTACCTGCCTCGCCAGCCGCATATGCGCCAAAAGCCGCGATGGACTTGGGCCCCAAGCTGTGATTGCGTCTTAACGACCGGATGAGGAACCGGCCAGGGAGGAAGTGCGGACCGTGCAAGGCTGGTTCGTCGTCATCATCGCGATCGCCTATGTGACGCTGCTTTTCGCCATCGCCAGCGTCGGCGACCGGCGCTCGGTGGCAGCCGGGCTCGGCCGGGCGCGGCCTTTCATCTACGCGCTCAGCCTCGCCATCTACTGCACTTCCTGGACTTTCTTCGGCTCGGTCGGCCTTTCCTCCGAGCGCGGCCTCGAATTCCTCGGCATTTATACCGGTCCGGTGCTGGTCTTCGTGTTCGGCTTCCCGCTGCTCAACCGCATGATCAGGCTGGCAAAAAGCGAGAAGATCACCTCGATCGCGGACTTCCTCGGCGCCCGCTACGGCAAGAGCTTCACCGTCGCGGCGATCGCGACGTTGATCGCGACCATCGGCGCGGTGCCCTATATCGCGCTGCAGCTCAAGGCGATCTCCGGTTCCGTCAGCCTGATGGTCGAGCACTATACGGGCTCGCCGCCCTCTTTCGATCCGTTCGTCAGCGACATCTCGCTGGTGGTGGCGATGTTGCTGGCGCTGTTCGCGGTGCTGTTCGGCACCCGTCATGCCGACGCCACGGAACATCAGGACGGGTTGGTTCTGGCTGTCGCGGTCGAGACCGTGGTCAAGCTCGCCGCCTTTCTCGCCATCGGCCTGATGGTGATGTTCCTGATCTTCGGCGGGCCCGGCGACATGTTCGCCAGGCTTGCCGGAAACAGCCAGGTGCGCCAGGCGATGAGCTACAGCACCTCTTTGGCCACCTGGCTGGTGCTGACCGGCCTGAGCGGGTTTGCCGTGCTGATGCTGCCGCGGCAGTTCTACGTCACCATCGTCGAGAACCGCAGCGAGGCGGAGCTGCGCACCGCGACCTGGGTGTTCCCGCTCTACCTCGTGGCCATCAACCTCTTCGTGCTGCCGATCGCCTTTGCCGGCCTGTCGCTGGTCGGCGGCAAGACCAGCAGCGACCTCTATGTCTTGTCGCTGCCGCTGTTCAGCGGCCATGACGTGCTGGCCATGGCCGCCTTCGTCGGCGGACTGTCGGCGGCAACCGCGATGGTGATCGTCGAGAGCGTCGCGCTGTCGATCATGATCTCCAACGATCTCGTCATCCCGCTGTTCGTGCGCCGCGTGCTCAAGACGAGTTCCTCGGAGAACGAGGACTGGTCGACGCTGATCCTCAATGTGCGCCGCGCCTCGATCTTCATCATGCTGTTCATCGCCTTCCTCTATTACCGCGAGAGCACCAATAGCGCGCGGCTGTCCTCGATCGGCCTGATGTCGTTTGCCGCGATTGCACAATTCGCGCCGGCGCTGGTCGGCGGGCTGATCTGGCGCCGCGCCAACGGCCGGGGCGCAGCCCTCGGCATGGTCGCCGGCATAGCCGTCTGGGGTTACACACTGCTCCTCCCTTCACTCGTCGGCCCCTCTACCGATATCGTCGTCCACGGCCTGTTCGGCTTCGAGGCGCTGAGGCCGCAGGCGCTGTTCGGCACCGTCGGCGAGCCGCTGAACCATGGCGTGCTGTGGAGCCTTTCGGTCAATGCGCTGTTTTTCGTCCTTGGGTCCCTCTCCCGAGCGTCCGTGCCGCTGGAGCGCATCCAGGCGGCGATCTTCGTGCCGCGCGATGCCGGCCCGATGCCTAGCCTGCGCCGCTTCCGCACCGCCGTCACCGTCAACGACCTGAAGGATACGATTTCACGCTATCTCGGCGTCGAGCGCACGGAGCGCTCGTTCCAATCCTTTGAGAGGGACGCGAAAGTCTCCCTGCACGGCACTGAACAGGCCAGCATGGATGTCATCCGCTTCTCTGAGCAATTGCTGGCGAGCGCCGTCGGCTCGTCCTCGGCGCGGCTGATCCTGTCGCTGCTCTTCCGCCGCAACGATCGCGACTCCAAGGATGCCTTCAAGCTGCTCGACGACGCCACCGAGGCGCTGCAGCACAATCGCGACCTTTTGCAGATCGCGCTCGACCAGATGGAGCAAGGCATCACCGTCTTCGATCGCGATTTCCGACTGATCTGCTGGAACCGGCAATACCGGCTGCTGTTCGACCTGCCGGACGAGATGGGCCAGGTCGGCGTCTCGCTCGACCGAATCCTCCATCATCTCGCCGAGCGCGGCGATATTCCCGCCGACCAGCGCGTGACGACGCTCAACCGGCTGACCAGTTTCGCTGGCCCGTGGCAGATGGAGCTGAAGACCAGCGGCCGCATCCTGGAGCTGCGCTCCAACCCGATGCCCGACGGCGGCATCGTCGCCACCTATGCCGACATCTCCGGCCGCGTCGAGCAGGACCTGGCGCTGAAGCGGGCCAATGAATCGCTGGAGCAACGGGTCAAGACCCGCACAATCGAACTCACCCGCGTCAACGAGGAACTGGCGCAGGCGCAGATGCTGGCCGAGGAGGCAAACCTCGGCAAGACGCGCTTCCTCGCCGCCGCCGGCCATGACATCCTGCAGCCGCTCAACGCCGCCCGCCTCTATTGCTCGTCGCTGATCGAGAAGGCAGGCAAGGGACCGGCCGGGAAGGCCGCCGTCAACATCGAATCCTCGCTGGAATCGGTCGAGACCATCCTCGGCGCGGTGCTCGACATCTCGCGGCTCGATGCCGGCGCCATGAAGCCCGACAATACCGCTTTCAACCTGGGCGGACTGCTCGGTCAGATCGGCAACGATTTTCGCCCGTTGGCCGCCGAAAAGAAGCTCGATCTGAAGATCATCCCATCCTCGCTCGGCGTCATGACCGACCGGAACCTGTTGCGGCGGCTAATCCAGAATCTCGTTTCCAACGCCATCAAATACACGCGCCAGGGCCGCATTCTGGTTGGGGTGCGGCGACGCGGCGAGCTGGCCGAGATCCAGGTGATCGACACTGGCATCGGCATTGCCGGCGACAAGCTCAGCACCGTCTTCCACGAGTTCACGCGCCTCGACGAGGGCGTACGCGAGGCCGAAGGCCTTGGCCTGGGGCTCTCCATCGTCGACCGCATCGCCAGGGTGCTGAGGCTCGAAATCCGCATTTACTCCAATCCCGGCAAGGGCACGCGCTTTTCCGTGATTCTGCCGGTCGCGGCGGTCGCCGCGCCGCCGCGCGAGGCCGGCAAGGCGCCGGCCCGCTCCGCCTCGACGCTTGCCGGGCTCAATGTGCTGTGCATCGACAATGACGCGCGCATCCTCGACGGCATGCGGCTGCTGCTCGAAGGCTGGGGATGCCGTGTCGAGACGGCTTCGGGATCAGGCGATCTCCTGAAGCCCGGCGCGCCGAAGCCGGACCTCGTGCTAGCAGACTATCATCTCGACGGTGGCACCGGGCTCGATGCGGTCGCCACGCTGCGCGCCGCCTACGGGCAGGACCTGCCCTGCGTGCTGGTCACCGCCGACCGCTCCAGCGAGGTGCGCGCGGCTGCCGGCCGGCTCGACATTCCGGTGATCAACAAGCCGCTGAAGCCGGCCGTGCTGCGCTCGATGATGGCGCGCGTCAGGCCGCTGGCGCCGGCCGCCGAATAGAGACAAAACACTGCTATCAGCCGCGATGCCCGAGGCTTCGGAGATAGGCGCAGAACATGTCGGCCAGCGCATCGGAATAGGCTTCGATCTCATCGGCCGTTCGCTCCTTTTCCGAGAAATCCGCCCCCACAGCGCTCAGCGTCTTGATGATCAGGTCGCCGGCCAGGGCGCGGCCGCTATCCGGCGCGTCAGGAAGCGTCTCGCGCATGAAGGTCCCGACGGTCCGGCTCGCCGCCGCCCTCGCCTCCTCAGCCTCCGGCGCATCCCGATAGAGCGGCGCGGCGTCGTTCAGCGCGCCACGCACCGCCGCCTCCTCGCATTCGGAGCGGATGAAGGCGTGGACCAGCGTTCTTGTCCGCTCGAGCGGTGATAGCCCGGTATTTTCGAGAATGCCGCACAAAAGCTCTGTCGTCTGGCGCCATTCGTCACTCTGCAACCTGAACAGCAGGGCCGCCTTGTTCGGGAAATACTGGTAGAGCGAACCGACGCTGACGCCCGCCCTTTCGGCAACGCGCGTGGTGGTGAAACGCTGCGCGCCTTCAGCAGCCAAAACCTGAGCAGCCGCCTCTAAAATCGCCGCGACCAGCTCCGTGGCGCGCGCCTGTTTGGGCTGTTTTCGGGTGGAAATTGAAGGGCTTGAGCGTTGGATCATGGTCGCGCGCCGAAATGCGAATTGGAAACCTGAAGGATTATTCGTATTTTTCGAAGCAACACAAGAACCCCGCCGGAGACAGCCATGACCACCCTGACCGCAACCCCTTTGGCACCGCTGCTCGCCCGCCTGTTCAAGGAAGCCTACGCGGCGACCAGCCCGGCGATCGCAGGGTACTCGCGCGAGGAACGGACGCGCCTGCTCCACAGCAAGACCGAGTATCGCCAGTTCTACGGCAGCCTGAAGGACCTGTGGCTTGCGGTCTCGCCGGAGACCGGCACGCTGCTCTACATGCTGGCGCGCAGCACCGGCGCGCGCATCATCGTCGAATTCGGCACATCGTTCGGCATCTCGACGCTCTATCTTGCCGCGGCGCTGCGCGACAATGGCGGCGGCCGGCTGATCACGACGGAATTCGAGCCGTCGAAGGTAACGCGGGCCAAGGCCAATCTGACCGAAGGCGGCCTCATCGACCTGGTGGAGATCCGCGAGGGCGACGCGCTGGAAACGCTCAGCACCGACCTGCCCGACCGGATAGACCTCCTGCTGCTCGACGGCGCCAAGGCGCTCTATCCGGAGATACTGAGCCTGGTCGAGAGCCGGCTCAGGCCCGGCGCACTGGTCATCGCCGACAACGCCGACTTCTCGCCCGAATATCTGGAGCGGGTGCGCGCGCCGTCCGGCGGCTATATGTCGACGCCGTTCGGCGACGACGTGGAGCTGTCGATGCGGCTCGGCTAAGGCCTGCTCGAAACTACCCCATGCTGCTTCTGAGGCAGCCGTAGGCGTTTACGTCAACCAACGCGCAATCCCGGCTTTCTGGCTCCGGCCTTCGGCCTTTGACGCGTAGGTGACATCATGACCCTCCTCCCATCGTCCTGGCGCGGGCTGCCGCGCCCGGCTCTGCTCGGCCTGTTCCTGTTCTTCTGCGCCGGTTTCGCCGACGGCGCGCTGGTGCCCTTCTTTCCGCTCTGGGCGAGCGGCGAGGCGAACATTCCGATCGGCGCGATCGGGCTTTTGTTTGCCTGCTATGCCGGCGGCGAATTGATCGCCGCGCCGCTGATCGGCGGTATCGCCGACCGGGTCGGCCGGCGGCCGGTGCTGATCCTGTCATCGCTCGGCGTCGGCTGCGGCTTCGTCGCGCTGTTCTTCGCCCATGGCGTCGCCGCCACTGCGGCCGTGCTGCTTTTGACCGGCATATGCGAGTCGGTGCTACACCCGACCATCCTCACAGCTATCGCCGATGTGACGGAACCGTCGGCGCATCCGCGCTGGTTCGGCATGGCGCGCGTCAGCTCGAGCGCCGGACAGATCCTCGGCCCGGCCTGCGGCGCGCCGCTGGCGCTCGTTTCGCTTGGCAGCGTGTTCCTGGCCGGCGGCGGTATGCTGCTCTTCGGCGGCATCGTCATGCTTGCCGCATTCGCCGAGACGCGCGGCCATGCCGCAGCCGACCATGGGGAAACGGAGGAAGAGGAAGGCCTGTCGGCGCTGCTGCCGGCCTTCCACGACGGCCGCCTGGCAAAGCTGCTCGCCTGGGTCGTGCTGTTCGACATTTCCGGCAACTGGATCGAAGCGGTCATCCCGCTCTATGCGCAGGATGCCGGCACGCTCACCCCGTCCGGTGTCGGCGCGCTGTTTGCCTATGCGGCCGCCCTGACGGTCGGTTTGCAGATGCTGGTCAGCCGCTTTGCCGAGACGCGATCAGCGCTTTGGCTGGCAGCCGGCGCCGGCATCTCGACCATCGCCGCCTTTGCCCTGCTGGCGACCTCGCCGGCGATACTTTCGCTGGTCGTCGCAGTCAGCTTCTGCTCGGTGGGACAGATGCTGGTCGGGCCGCTCGTGCCGACCGCCGTCAACGCGCTCGCACCATCGCCGCGACGCGCTTCCTATATGGCCGCCTCGTCTGTGGCGGTCGACCTCAAGGACTCGCTCGGACCGTCGATCGGCACGGCGCTCTATGCGCTCGCGCCGCGCCTGCCCTGGATCGCCGGCATTCCACTGGTGGCGATCGCTTCGCTGGGCCTCGGCGCCGCGATCGGGCGGGCGCGGAATCCTTCAGGCCCGACCGAGGATGATGCCGCGTCGCAGTTGGGCTCGGCCGTCGAAAACTATCGCTGACGGGCGCAGCCATCGACCCGACGCGAAGCGGGACCGCATGATCGATCCGCGCTGGTCGGGTTCAGTTAGGGTGAAAAGCTTCGCCTGAGGTGCCTGCGATCAGCCGACCGGCTGCAGCGGGTCGCCGCCGATCTTCGACAGCTGGATGACCGCCTGGGTGCGGCTGTCGACGCCGAGCTTCTGCAGGATGGCCGAGACATGCGCCTTGATGGTGGCCTCGGAGACGCCGAGCTCATAGGCGATCTGCTTGTTGAGCAGGCCCTCCGCCAGCATGCCGAGCACCCGCGTCTGCTGCGGCGTCAGCGCCTGGAGCCGCTTGATCAGGTCGGAGATTTCCGGGTCGCGCTCGACGCCGAGCTCAATGCCGGCCGGCGCGGCAATGTCGCCGGCAAGCACCGCCTGCACGGCGCCGCGTATCTCATCCATGCTGGCCGATTTGGAAATAAAGCCGGAAGCGCCGAGATCGAGCGCGCGGCGGATGGTGACGGGATCGTCATGCGCCGATACCACCACCAGCGGCACCGCCGGATGGATACCGCGCAGCGAGATCAGGCCGGAGAGGCCGCTGGCGCCCGGCATCGACAGGTCAAGCAGCACCATATCGATATCTTCATTGGCAAGCACCAGCGCCTTGGCGCTTTCGAAATCGCCGGCCTCGTGGATGGCGGCAACGTCGCCGATGCCGGCAAGCGCCTCCTTCAGCGCGCCGCGAAAAAGCGGATGGTCGTCGGCAATGACGAAAGTGTGGCCCGACGGCAAATAGTCCTCCCCCGATCCCATCATCATTGTGTGCTTCTTGCGGGGACCGGAATGATTATGCGGCGACGCGGCGCGTTTTCAAGCGGCAAAGGCCGCGCGCGGGGTTTTCCCCAAGGCGGCTTTGCAATCAGGTCTTCTGCTGGTTCAGCTTGCCGTCGCCGTGTTCCTTGTCCAGGTCCTTGACGATGTCCTTGAAGGTCCGGAAGAAGCGCTCCATGTAGCCCATCGTCTTGTTGAAATCCTCTTCGCTCGGCAGTTGCGATTCCAGCCGGGCCGAGAGCGAATTCTCGAGCTTGGCGACGCGCGCGTCGAGCGCCTTGACCGAATTGTCCAGCCGGTCGATCTCGTCCTGGTAGGCGGCCCGCTCGTCGGCGGCCATCTTGCAGACGAGCTGGCCCGAGCGCTCCTCGCAGACAGACATGGCGCCGGTCCTTGTGTCCATGCGGACATAGCCGTTGGCCGACTTCTCCAAACGGTAGTGATCGGTTTCCTCGGAATAGGCGGACGCGGCAACCAGCGAGCAAAGCGCCGCGGGGATCACGATGTGCTGCAGACGCATGTTGTTCCTCCATGAGCCAGTGAAGGCGGGCTATCACAGGTTTGCGCCGGAAATGGGGAAGAGTCGAGCTTCGAGCCTTCCCCGCACCTTCGGTTCGGACTATAGCGCGACAATGTCTCAGATTATCTACAAGATCGCGCCCGAGGCGCTTTGGCGCGAAGCCGAGAGGAACGGGCGCTTCGCCGGCGCGCCGATCGACATCGCCGACGGCTTCATCCATTTCTCCACCGCCGGCCAGGTTCGCGAGACGGCGGCCAGGCATTTCGCCGAGCAGACGGACCTGCTGCTGATCGCGATCGACGCGGCAAGGCTGGGTGATGCGCTGAAATACGAGGTCTCGCGCGGCGGCGCCCTGTTCCCGCATCTCTACGCCGAGCTCGACCTTGATGCGGTTCTCTGGGTAAAGCCGTTGCCGCTCGGCGCCGGCGGCCACGAATTCCCGACGCTGGAGGGCGAATGAGCGTGCTCGACCGGATCGGCCAGAAGCTGCTTTTCTCCTTCGATCCGGAAACCGCGCATGGCCTGTCGATCGCGGCGCTGCGCTGCGGGCTGCCAGTCGGCGCGACGGCGCCGCGGCGCCCGACGCATGACGCGCGGCTGAAGGTCAGCCTTTGCGGCCTCGATTTTCCAAACGCGCTCGGCATGGCCGCCGGCTACGACAAGAACGCCGAAGTGCCGGACGCGCTGCTTGGGCTTGGCTTCGGCTTCGCCGAGGTCGGCACCATCACGCCGCTGCCGCAACCCGGCAATCCGAAGCCGCGCATCTTCCGGCTGACGGCGGACGAGGCGGTGATCAACCGGCTGGGCTTCAACAATGAGGGCCATGCGGCCGCCGAAAAGCGTCTTGCCGCGCGCAAGGGGCGGCCGGGCATCGTCGGCGTCAACATCGGCGCCAACAAGGACAGCGCTGACCGCATCGCCGACTATGAGCGCGGCGTCGCCCGCTTCGCGCCCTATGCGAGCTATCTGACCGTCAACATCTCCTCGCCCAACACGCCTGGCCTGCGCAATATGCAGGCGCGCGAGCAACTCGGTGAGCTCTTGTCACGGGTGATAGCCGCCCGTGCCGCGGCCCCCGTGCAGCCGCCGATTTTCCTCAAGATCGCGCCGGACCTCGTCGAGGCGGAGCTCGAAGACATCGCCGCCGAAGTCGCCGAGAAGAAGATCGACGGCGTCATCGTCTCCAACACGACGCTTGCAAGGACGGGATTGCGGAGCACGACCGTGGCAGGCGAAGCCGGCGGCCTTTCGGGCAAGCCGCTGTTCGAGCGTTCCACCGCCGTGCTCGCCCGTATGCGCAAGCTGCTCGGCCCAAGCATTGCCCTCATCGGCGTCGGCGGGGTGGACTCCACCGAAACGGCGCTGGAGAAAATCCGCGCCGGCGCCGATCTGGCCCAGCTCTACACCGGCATGATCTATGCCGGGCCGGTACTGCCGGGGCGCATCATCGCCGGCATGGCGCGATACGTGGAGCGTGAGCGGCTTGGCTCGATCAGGGATCTGCGCGACTCGGCTTGCGAGCGCTGGGCTTCAAAACCGATCAGCTGAACGCTGTTCGCATTCTCAGCCGCAGGACCGTCAGCAGGCTCAGCCCCCTTACCAGCAGAAAGACATGCAGCGATGCCCACAGGCCGCTGTTGCCGAATGCCGGCGCCAGGGTGATGAGCGCAGCGCTGAAGATGAGGAACGACAACAGCATCATGTTGCGCATGTCGCGCGACCAGGTGGCGCCGATGAAGACGCCGTCCATCTGGAAGGCGAGCACACCACTCAGCGCCGTGAAGGCGGCCCAGGGAAGATAGGTGTCGGCGACCGCGCGAACATCCATCGAGGTCGTCACCAGCGCCACCAGACTGGCGCCGGCGGTCAGCAGGATGAGCGTGGCGATACCGGCGAGGCCAAAGCCCCAGATCAGCGTCAGCCGTACCGCCTGCCGGAACGGGGCAGGCGCATGAGCGCCGATGGCCCGGCCGGCGAGCTGCTCGGCGGCGGTGGCGAAGCCGTCGAGGAAATAGCCGGCGATGAGGAAAAAATTCATCAGCACGGCGTTGGCGGCGAGCGTCACCGTGCCGAATTGCGCGCCCTGCCTGGTGAACAGCGCGAAGGCGGCAAGCAGCGAGAAGGAGCGGATCATGATGTCGCGGTTGAGCGACAGCATGCGCCGGTACGCCGGCAAATCGAGGATACGCCGGCGCGACGGCCGCTCCAGCTTGCGGAAACGGTTGAGCACGATGGCAAGGCCAAGCAGCATGGCCAGGAACTCGCCGGTGACGGTCGCCCAGGCGACGCCGGCAACGCCCCAGCCGAGCTCGAGGCCGAGCAGGAAGCAGAGCAAGATGTTGATGCCGTTGAGCACCGCCTGCAGCATCAGCCCGAGCCCGCCCTCGCCTCGCCCCAGCACGTAGCCCAGTATGGCGTAGTTGATCAGCGAGAAGGGGGCTGCCAACAGCCTGATGCGGATATAGACCGACATCGCTTCGCTGACACGCGGTTCGGCGCCCATGAACCATTGGCCGGCGACGGCAAAGAGCGGCGCAAGGGCGGCGAGCACGACGCCGGCGACGACCGCGATCAGCACGGCGCGCCACAGCACCGCCTGCTCCTCCAGTGCATCGCCGCGCCCGAAGGCCTGGGCGACGAGGCCGGTGGTGCCGGAACGCAGAAAGTTGAAGGTGGTGAAGACGACGTCGAAGACCAGCGATCCCGCCGCCAGGCCGCCAAGCAGGGCCGCGTCGCCGAACTGGCCGACCACCGCCGTGTCGACGATGCCGAGCAGCGGCGTCGTCAGATAGGCAAGCGTCATCGGCACGGCGATCGCCAGCACTGAGCGGTTGGTGACGACGAAAGACCTGGCGCTGGCTTGTGTTACGTCCAAGGGACTGCTGCCTGTCCGATTGCGGCTTGATCGAGGACCCGATGTGCCCCAGTTTGCCGGCATCACGCAACCATATCCGCCGGGCTGCCAACCGAATTGCAAACCTGGCGCAGCCACCAATTCATGCCGCTGCAGATCGTCCATCACCCCGACTATGACGCAGGCTTCGCCGTCAACCATCGCTTTCCGATGAGCAAATATCCGCTTTTGATGGAGGCCTTGCGCTTACGCGGTCTAGCCGCGCCGGGCGCGCTCTCGATGCCGGAACCGGCACCGGCCGCACGCCTGAAGCTGGCGCACGCGGCGGGGTATGTCGATCAGGTGATCGCCTGCCAGGTACCGGCGAAAATAGAGCGCGAGATCGGCTTTCCGATCGGTCCGCGCGTGTCGCTGAGAGCGCAGCTCGCCACCGCGGGTACGGTGTTGGCTGCCAGGCTGGCGCTTAAACATGGCATTGCCTGCAACGCCGCCGGCGGCAGCCATCATGCCAGGCGCGCGCAAGGCGCGGGCTTTTGCACCTTCAACGATGTCGCCGTCGCCGCGCTGGCGCTGCTGGCCGAAGGCGCCGTCGAAAACGTGCTGGTCGTCGATCTCGACGTGCATCAGGGCGACGGTACGGCCGACATTCTCAAGGACGAGCCTCGCGCCTTTACCTTTTCCATGCATGGCGAGCGCAACTACCCGGTGCGAAAGATCGCCTCCGACGTCGACGTCGCCTTGCCGGACGGGACAGGCGACGACGCCTATCTCGAACGGCTCGCCGCCATCCTGCCGGAACTCTCCGGGCAAAGGCATTGGGACATCGTCTTCTACAATGCCGGCGTGGATGTCCATGCCGAAGACAGGCTCGGCCGGCTGGCGCTCACCGACGACGGTCTCAGCGCCCGCGAAGACATGGTCATCGGCCATTTCCGCAAGCAGGGCGTGCCACTGTGCGGCGTCATCGGCGGCGGTTACTCGACCGACGTGCCGGCGCTGGCCGCGCGTCACGCTATCCTGTTCGAGGTGGCGTCGCGATATGCGTGAGGCCGCGCCGAGCTATTTCCTGTAGCTGGCGATCCTGAGCAGGATGAACACCGGCACAACGATCGCGGCGCCGAGCAGGATATAGCCCAGGAAGCGGTCGACGGCGTGGAAGCCGAGATTCCACAAATCGACGAAGAACTGGCGGATGCCGTAAAAGACGTCCATCGGCGACCAGCCGAAAGCATGCATGACGAGGCCGACGAGGAAGGAGACCACGAGCAGCTTCAGGAACACCCTGAGCGGCGTGTCGCCAAGAAAGCGCGTCAGTGCGGACAAGGCCATCCTCCGGTTCGAGCCGCCCGATTCGGGCGGGACGACATCAGAGATACGCATTCCGCGGAAAGGCATCAAGCAATGGAGCCGCGGTTCCGCTTTGCCGATTGCTTGACGCCCTGCCATCATGTTAACGAGGTGGCCGAAGCGGGTATGATGTAATGGTAGCTTGTCAGCTTCCCAAGCTGAACGCGCGGGTTCGATTCCCGCTACCCGCTCCAGCTTGCACCGCAAAGGTTTGAGACTCGGCATCCTCAGCACTGAAAACAGTGGTTTTACCGTTGGTTTTACAGCGCATGTTCACGATTGGGTCCAAATGAGCAACGAGGAGACCACATTAAACCCAATCACATTCGACAATCTTTCGGCATGCGCAGCGTCTCTCAGAAGCCTTGTTTCCGAGCCCATATTCACCCGGCTCATGAGAGGCTACACCGAATACGCGACGGCCAAGGGTCTCCCCGAGCATTTCCGTCGTTTGGCGAGGACACATCCCTTCGCCGTCGCTTGGCATGATTTACAAGAGGGTATTGGCAAATCACTCAAGGCCGGCTCGTTGCAACTAACCGAGGAGGCGTTTTTCGTACTAGACCTCCGCTTTTGTCTCACGCAAATCAAGCATGACCCGCACTTTGAAAGCCTTCTCTCGAGATTCATATCCGACACGCAGTTTTTTTCGACTGCCTTCGAGGTTTTTATCTACGCGATGTATTACTTGCACTTCAAACTTCCGGTTTCACTAATCCCGGAAAGCGTGAACCCAGGCCAGAAGAGCCCGGACTTTGTTATCGGTTCCGACCAGCTTGTCTTCGTTGAATGCAAAAGCTTGTTGGACGATGTCCGCTTCGAAGACCGGGTGTGGCTGGACCTTCAAATGGCTTTATCGAAAGTCCTGGACCGATCTCCACACAGTCTGTGTGTGAGCATCTCTGCATCGAGCATTGTCAAGCCATCCGACGCAAATCCGGTCCTGTCCTTGGCGACGGACTTGATCCGAAATTACCCGCGTCAAGCCGGCGGAGAAGTTAACGGATGTACTATAAATCTTTCTCTTTTGCTGAAGAAGGGGGAGACAATGCCTTTGCCACTTCCCGTTCCCCAACTTTGCGGCGCCAGGTCAGTCTCGTTTGGCGCTGAATACGGCGCGGTTTCCGCAAGGAAGGTCTGGCGGGTTGAAGCGAGACCATGCGCTGATCCAAAGCAATCGGATCGATTGAAAAGATTATTGAGAGACGCCAGCAACCAGCTGCCGTCTGACGCTCCTGGTGTTGTTCACCTCCAAATCCCATATCGCGACTCTAAGCATTTTCAGGATGTGCTGGATGAAGCGTGGCCCATGCTGGAGCGGGAACTGTCTAAACACCCTCAGATTTGCGCAGCAGTGGTCACAGGTAGGTTCCTAGACCGAAAAGCTAAATCTGGTGGAGATCCAATTCAGACATTCCATGCCGTACTACCCAATTACGCCGCTGAGTTTAGGCTTCCGCCAAAATTCTCCCTGCTTGGCTCTCATCCGCTGCAGGGCGTCGGAGGTTCTGTAATAGATGAACAATTCCACATGCCGGAAACAGGGACGATCGTCGTCGAGTTTCATCTTGGTGAGGAACTTTCAGAAATTTCTGGGCGCTATTTGCTGCATTATTGCTCGGCAGATGGCTGGCGCCAGATAAACATTTGGCAACATTTCCGCGAAAAGAGCCGCATTGAAACTTGGCATGAGGTATCAGGCCATCATTCTTTGGATCTAGACCTCAAACATCTCAAAGTCGGTGTTTTGCACAAGATGGCATTTACATGGAGCAACGACGGCTTGAGTTTTTCGATCGATGGCAGCGAAGTTATTTCATCGAAGAATCAGATAAAGTCTTCGCCACGCTTGGCTGTTTGAACGCCTCACCCATCGCCTAGATCCGCGCTCTAGAAAGCGCGTCCGACCACCACCTCATAGGGGGTGCAAACATTGGTGTTCTGCGGGCCGTAGCACGACGCGAAAAGATGCACCAGGACTGTCAACCATTCTCCACGACGTCGAAAGTACAAACTATGCAGTTCGCGTGAGGAGAGCCGCTCGGGGGTCTCGGTGTTGCCAACAAAGTTGTAGACGTCGGCACGGTTGCCGAGGAGTAGGTCTCTAATGTCCGTGGCGTCGAAGTACGCTTCGCCATATTCCGCCATCGCGTAGCAATATCCGATTTTTGCCAACATCATGGCGAAAGGGCCGTTTATAAACGGCGCTCGGGTAGTCACATCTGCAGGGGTTTTCTCAAATCCGAGATTGAACCAGTGCAATCGAAATTGGGTCAGGTCGGAGCCCATGTCAGTCTGAGAAAGAATTCCTGGAGGCTTGAAAACGACTAGGCTAAAATACTGAGGGTAATCGTCTTTCGACAATTCTTTGTCAAAAATCCCTCCGCCGCTCGCGACGTCTCCAATAGCGACCGGCGGCAGCGATGCGGACTTCGACTTTCCACCTCGGCGCCGCGATTTTAGTTCAAGCAATCTTCTTGCAATCAACAAGTCGTTGTTTAACGCGGCTTGTTCATAGCTGGTGTTTGAGCGCCGGGCACACTCTTTACATGCCCCATTTCGGATCACCAACGTCCCATTAAGCGAGAGAGGAACTATATGCTCGTCGGTTCTGTCGTCAGGAGGTAAGCTATCGAGATTCACTCGGCAGAAGACGCAACGCCCGTCTAGCTGATAGTCGTGCTGCCTCATCAGCAAAGATCGCATCAGACCATTGCTCTCATCTATGTTTTCTCACCTCGTATAACTTCCGAATCCTTTCCTTAATCGCCACCGAACGGCTGTCGACCCTTAGGCCGGGCAGCTTGCGCGAGGGCTAATTCGGCTGTTTGTAAAGCGAGCGTTGGGGTCTTGCACATCCATGCAAGACCCCAGTCAGCGATTCACCCGGCAGCCCGGATACATGGTCGCTATCGACCTAGATGATCATGCTCTAGAGCCGGAAGCCGATCCAGACGCGGCGGCGCCAGCAGCGGACATGACGCCGGCCATGGCGCCAGTAGCGCCGGCAGACCCTTCTCCAAACGTGGCGCCGGCGGCGGCGGTAGTACCGATCACGGTAATACCGACGGCGGTAGTACTGGGCTGGCTGCAGCAGATCGGCCTGGTCATCCTCCTCGTAGATGGCCGGATCCGGCTTATCCAATTCATCCAGAATTCCGTTGCCGGCGGGAATACCGGCAACGGCCTTGCTGGGACCGGCCAGGCTTGCAAGCGCTGCCGCCCCCGCAACGCCAAGCATTCCGGTGAGAAACAACCGACGTTCCATAAAAACCTCCCGAGCTGTTGGCCACGGCAGCCCTTCCTCACCCGCAACGGGCTCCAGGGAGCGACCGATCGGTTTGAACGTGCAAGTAGCATTCTCGTTCCATTAGCCCACCTCGCGCAAAATGAAGTCGTGCAGCATCTTGGCGGCGGGCGAGAGCGCGCGGTTCCTGACCGTGATCAGGCTGTAAGGCCGGACCTCGATGTCGAACTCGGTCTGCACGACATCGATGGCGCCGGCCAGCCCGTCGCCGCCCTGGATGAACTTGGCGACCTGGATCGAGACCGGCGCGATGGCGTCGGACTGCGCCACCATCACCAAGGTGAGCAGCAGCGAAGAGGTGTTGAGAATGCGGTCGGGCAGCGGAATGTCGCGGTTCAAAAAGTTGCTTTCCATCGCCTGGCGCAGCGGCGAGCCGCCGGACTGGAACACCCAGTCATAGGCCGCGGTATCTTCCAGCCGCACCATCTTGCCGCTCGCCAGCGGGTGGCCGCGGCGCACGATGAGGCAGGCCTTCTCGACGCCGATGACGCGCGATTCGAAGAGCCGCGGATTGAGATCGTCCGGGATGCGGGCGATGATGAAGTCGTGGCGCGAGGCGATCAGCTCGCGGGCCAGCACGTTCGAGGTCTCGACCTGCATTGTGATCTCGATGCGCGGATAGATGCGGCGGATCTCACGGATCGCCGGCACGGCCAGCTCGATCGCCGGCGCCGTGACCGCGCCGAGGAATACGGAGCCGCCCTTGCCGGCCTTGAGCTCGGAAATCTCACGGTCGGCCTCCCGCATCTCCAGCAGGATGGAGCGGGCGCGCCGGGCGAGCGCCTGGCCGTAAGGGGTCAACGTCACGCCGCGCGGCAGCCGCTCGCACAACTTCACGTCGAGCACCGCTTCCATCTCGGCGATCATGCGCGAGGCGGCCGGCTGGGAGATGTTCATGACCTGGGCGGCGGCGCTCACCCGCCCGTGATCGTCCAAGGCGGCAATCATGCGCATGTGGCGAAGACTGAGGCCGCTGCGCAGCAACGTCTCGCCATCTCGCGGCAATTTCTCGTAACCACCTGAAATCGCATCGGGATCGCGCAACGCCGCCATGATTTTCGGTCTCCTGTGCGAGTTTCTATCGATCGCTTAAGCCATACCAGTATCGATATAGCAACCAGCAAAGATCGCATTTGACAGTTATGTCAAAGCGACCCACCCTCCGCGCGTTCCGATGCGCAGGGGTCGGCGACGAGCGAAATCGTATCGATTGAAACTGCGCCGCGGGGCCGATTGGGAGGATACCGGAGATCGATAAAGCCGACAGTGGCGCGCCAGCGCACCTGTTCGACTGCGCGGCCCGCGAAGCCCCGAGGTGTCGCGTCCATCAACCAGGGAGAGTAATCGTGAAGATCATCAAGACGCTGGCCGCCATCGCGGCCCTTGGCATTGCCGCCACGACCTATTCGGCGCACGCCGCCGACAAGGGTCTCGTCGGCGTGCTGATGCCGACCAAGACCTCGCAGCGCTGGATCAATGACGGCGACGCCGTCAAGTCCCAGCTCGAAGCGCTCGGCTACACCGTCGACCTGCAATATGCGCAGGACGACATCCCGAACCAGCTCAGCCAGCTGGAAAACGAAATCACCAAAGGCCCGAAGGCGCTGATCATCGCTTCGATCGACGGCACCACCATGGCCGACGCGCTGCAGAAGGCCAATGATGCCGGCGTCGTCACCATCGCCTATGACCGCCTGATCAAGAAGACCCCGAATGTCGACTACTACACCACCTTCGACAATTTCGGCGTCGGCGTGATCCAGGCGAACTCGCTGGTCAAGGGCCTCAAGGAGCGCTTCCCGAACACCAAGCCGTGGAACGTGGAGCTGTTCGGCGGCTCGCCGGACGACAACAACGCCTTCTTCTTCTACAACGGCGCCATGTCCGTCCTGCAGCCGCTGATCGACGACGGCTCGATCAAGATCAAGTCCGGCCAGATGGGCATGGACAAGGTCGGCACCTTGCGCTGGCTCGCCGCCACCGCCCAGGCGCGCATGGACAACCTGCTCTCGGCCAACTACTCGGACGGCAGCCGCGTCGACGGCGTTCTGTCTCCTTATGACGGCCTGTCGCGCGGCATCACCGCCTCGCTGCGCGCCGTCGGCTACGGCACGGAAGCCCAGCCCTGGCCGATCGTGACCGGCCAGGACGCCGAGACCGCCTCGGTCAAGCTGATCATCTCGGGCGAGCAGTACTCGACCGTGTTCAAGGACACCCGCGAGCTGGCCAAGGCCACCGTGCAGCTGGTCGACAAGGTGCTCTCCGGCGGCAAGCCGGACGGCCTCGACACCAAGACCTACAACAACGACGTCAAGGTCGTTCCCTCGATCCTGTTGACGCCGCATGAGGTCGACAAGTCGAACTACAAGGAACTGGTCGTCGACTCCGGCTACATCAAGGCTGAAGAGCTGAAGTAATCCGGTCTCAAAGGAAGGGGTCCTGCGCGACTGCAGGGCCCCTTTTCGTTCGCAAGCGACCCCGGTATTGTTTTTGCCGGCTACCGCAGCGCCATATGCCGCCAAGGCATGAGCGAAACTGTGGCATGTTGATTTCGCGCAAGACGCTTTCCGCGAGTGGAAGGCCTGCGCCAGGGAGCAGATCCTGATGGCCTCGACGATTTTGGAGATGCGCGACATCACCAAGACGTTCCCCGGCGTGAAGGCGTTGTCGAACGTCAATCTCAGCGTCGAGGAAGGTGAGATCCACGCCGTCGTCGGCGAGAACGGCGCCGGCAAGTCGACACTGATGAAGGTGCTGTCGGGCGTCTATCCATCCGGCACCTATGAGGGCCAGATCATCTTCCGCGGTCAGGAATGCCATTTCAAAGGCATTCACGACAGCGAGCATATCGGCATCGTCATCATCCACCAGGAGCTTGCCCTGGTGCCGATGCTGTCGATCACGGAAAACATCTTCCTTGGCAACGAGCACGCCACCTACGGCGTCATCGACTGGGACGCCAACGAGACGCGTACCGGCGCCCTGCTCAAGAAGGTCGGGCTCAAGGAAGACCCCAAGACGCTGATCACCAATATCGGCGTCGGCAAGCAGCAGCTGGTCGAGATCGCCAAGGCGCTGAGCAAGGAAGTGAAGCTCCTGATCCTCGACGAGCCGACGGCCTCGCTCAGCGAGAAGGACAGCCAGGCGCTGCTCGACCTTCTGCTCGAGTTCAAGCGCCAGGGCATGACCTCGATCCTGATCTCGCACAAGCTCAACGAGGTGAACCGCGTCGCCGACAAGGTGACGGTGATCCGCGACGGGCGCACCATCGAGACCTTGCCGAGGAAGGACATCTCGGAAGACCGCATCATCACCTCGATGGTCGGCCGCTCGCTCGACGACCGCTACCCGCCGCGCGAGCCGAAGATCGGCGACGTCATCTTCGAGGTGAAGGACTGGTCGGTTTACCACCCGATCCATGCCGAGCGGCAGGTGATCAAGAACATCAACCTCAATGTGCGCAAGGGCGAGGTTGTCGGTATCGCCGGGCTGATGGGCGCCGGCCGGACCGAATTCGCGATGAGCCTTTTCGGACGCTCCTACGGCCGGCACATCACCGGAGAGGTGTCGCTGCACGGCAAGCCTATCGACCTCTCATCGGTGAGCAAGGCGGTGGCGAGCGGCATCGCCTATGTCACCGAAGACCGCAAGACCTACGGCCTCAACCTGATCGACCACATCAAGCACAATGTGACTTTGGCCAACCTCTCCGGCGTTTCCAGCCGCGGCGTCATCGACGACATGCGCGAGATGAGCGTCGCCAATGACTACCGCAAGAAGACCAACATCCGCGCCTCCAGCGTCTACCAGCTGACCGGCAACCTCTCGGGTGGCAACCAGCAGAAAGTCGTGCTGTCGAAATGGCTGTTCGCCGATCCGGAGGTTTTGATCCTCGACGAGCCGACCCGCGGCATTGACGTCGGCGCGAAGTACGAAATCTATACGATCATCGCGCGCCTTGCCGCCGAGGGCAAAGCGATCATCGTCATCTCGTCGGAAATGCCCGAACTGCTCGGTATCTCCGACCGTATCTATGTGATGAACGAAGGGCGTATAGTCGGCGAAATGGCTGCAAGCGACGCAAGCCAGGAAAAAATCATGCGCGCCATCGTTCGCGGAGAAGGAAAAGCATCATGAGCACAGAAAGCGCTCCCGCGCCGCAAAGCGGGCTCGCCGAGGACGTCAAACAGGGTCCGCGTATCGCCGTTTCGGCGCTGACGACGAACCTGCGCGAATACGGCCTGATCATCGCGCTGATCGTGATCATGCTGTTCTTCCAGTACACGACGTCGGGAACGCTGTTCAAACCGGTGAACCTCAGCAATCTGGTGCAGCAGAACTCGTTCATCATCGTGATGGCGCTCGGCATGCTCTTGGTGATCGTCGCCGGCTATATCGACCTCAGCGTGGGATCGGTCGCCGGCTTCATCGGCGCGCTGGCGGCGATGATGATGGTTATCTGGCCGCTTGGGATGTTCTCGAATCCGCTGGTGGTCTCGATTGTCTGCCTGATCGTCGGCGCGCTGATCGGCGCGGCGCAAGGCTACTGGATCGCCTATCACAAGATACCGAGCTTCATCGTGACATTGGCGGGCATGCTGATCTTCCGCGGCATCTGCCAGGCGCTGCTCGGCGGCGGCTCCTCGGTCGGTCCGCTGCCGGACAGCTTCAAGGCGCTGAGTTCCGGCTTCATTCCGGACGTGATCGGCCCGCTGATGCTGATACCGCCGACGGTCAATGCCGCCGGCAAGACGATCGTCGGCAGCGGACTGACGCTGCACATGACGACGGTCGTGCTCGGCCTCATCGCGGTGCTCGCCTACGCCTATTTCGGCTTCAGGACGCGGCGCAAGCGCGAGCGTCACGGCTATGAGGCGGAGCCCTTCCCGCTGTTCGTCGTCAAGACGCTGGTGGGCAGCGCGCTGGCGCTGTTCCTGGTCTTCCAGTTCGCCAGCTACAGGGGCCTGCCGGTCGTGCTGCTGGTGATGGGCGTGCTGATCTCGCTGTTCGTCTTCGTGACCAAGCGCATGACCATCGGCCGCCGCATCTACGCCATGGGCGGCAACGCCAAGGCCGCGCAGCTTTCGGGCATCAACACCGAAAGGCTGACCCTGCTGGTCTTCATCAATATGGGCGTGCTCTCGGCGCTGGGCGGCCTGATCATCGCGGCGCGCCTCGGCCAGGCCGTGCCAGCTGCCGGTCTCGGCAGCGAGCTCGACGTCATCGCGGCCGTCTTCATCGGCGGCGCCTCGGCAATGGGCGGCGTCGGACAGGTGATCGGCGCCGTCGTCGGCGGCTTCATCATGGGCGTGATGAACAACGGCATGTCGATCATGGGCGTCAATGTCGACTGGCAGCAGGTGGTGAAAGGCCTGGTGCTGCTCGGCGCCGTCATCTTCGACGTCTACAACAAGAACAAGGCCTGAAGACCTGAAGCGGACTTAAGGAGGCATACGGGTTTCAGATCGCGAAGCTGCCGGCAACCCGTCGGCGCCAAGAAGTCCAGGCAAGGACCGGGCTCGCGAGCGCAATCCGGACGAAGAATTTCAACCGTGGCACGGATTTCTCCGCGCCGCGCCGGTCAAGGTTTGCCCGCGGGCAGCCAGGCAAGATGAGAGAGGGTTCAAACATGCTGATCTCCCAGATCCTCGACGACGCCGAGACGATCCGCGTCGTCGCCCGCAGTGGCGGCGGCAAGACCAGGGTCATCAACGGCGCGCGCAGCGTCTATTCGCTGGCGATGGAGGCCGCGCGGACAGGCACGGGCCTCGAGGCATTGATCGAGCGCAAGGGCTATGGCGAGACGGTCGATCTCGATGCCGCCTATAAGAGGGGCAGGCTGGTCTCGCCGATCAACCATCCGGACCCGGCGCATCTGCACCTCACCGGCACGGGGCTGACGCATCTCGGTTCCGCGGCGACGCGCGATTCCATGCACAAGAAGCTCAGCGAGGGCGGCGAGGCGGAACTCACCGATTCCATGAAGATGTTCCGCATGGGCCTCGAAGGCGGCAAGCCGGCCAAGGGACAGGTCGGCGTGCAGCCGGAATGGTTCTACAAGGGCAACGGCACGATGGCGGTGGCCCCCGGCGCGCCGCTGATGTCGCCGGCCTTCGCGCAGGATGGCGGCGAGGAGCCGGAGATCGCCGGCATTTATGTCATCGGCGATGACGGCGCGCCGTTCCGCGTCGGCTTCACGCTGTCGAACGAGTTCTCCGACCACGTCACCGAACGGGTGAACTATCTGTTCCTTGCCCATTCCAAGCTGCGCAATGCCTCGTTTGGCCCTGAAATCCTAATCGGCGAGCTGCCCGCCGACATCCGCGGCGCCTCGCGCATCTGGCGCGACGGCAAGCTGCTCTGGGAAAAGCCGTTCCTGTCGGGCGAAGCGAACATGTCGCACACCATCGCCAATCTCGAGCACCACCATTTCAAATATTCGGCCTTCCGCCAGCCGGGCGACGTGCATGTGCATATGTTCGGCACCGCGACGCTCTCCTTCGCCGATGGCATCAGGACCGAGGCCGGCGATACGTTCGAGATCGAGGCGCCGGATTTCGGCCTGCCGCTGCGCAATCCGCTGGAGATCGAGAAGCCGGTCAAGGTGGCGGTGAAGGCGCTGTAGCGCCGATCTCCCGGTGACTGGCAGGCCAGAGGGGCGCGAAGGAAGCTGCCTCTTCCACTTCGTCATTCTAGGGCGGAGCAAGGAGCGAAGCGACGCGCGCAGACCCTAGAATCCATGCCGTGACATTGGGCGTAGACTGCTGCCGTCCAGAATAACCGTTGGCGCAGCGCCAGCTAAGATCGCAACATGACAGGCTATGTTTACATGACCGCGAGCCAGAAGGTGGCACGCTATTTCGGTGTCGCCAACGACCTTACCCACCGCATGCCCGGGCACAAGACCGGCCAAGGCTCCAGAAGATCATCCTGAATGGTTCGAGTTCTCTCGCGGAATTGGCTGGTGAGCGTTCGGCACCGTGGCGGCGCTCAGGCGTCACGGCATGGATTCTAGGGTCTGCGCGCGTCGCTTCGCTCCTTGCTCCGCCCTAGAATGACGAAGAACAGATGGGACGGCGCGTCCCCTTCCGGACATCTCCCCACTTGGACCTCACCGCGCTGCCCGAAAATGCTTGGAGAGCTTCAGGCCCTGCGCCTGATAGTTCGAGCCGAGTTCGGTGCCGTAAAGCGCCTGCGGGCGTTTCAGCATATGCTCGTAGACGAGACGGCCGACGATCTGGCCGTGGTCGAGGATAAAAGGCACCTCGTGGCTGCGCACTTCAAGCACCGCGCGGCTGCCGCTGCCGCCGGCGGCGGAGTGGCCGAAGCCCGGATCGAAGAAGCCGGCATAGTGGACGCGGAACTCGCCGACCAGCGGATCGAAGGGTGTCATCTCGGCGGCATAGAGCGGCGGCACGTGCACGGCTTCTCGGCTGACCAAGATATAGAATTCGTCCGGATCGAGCACCAGTTCGCCGGCGCCGCTCTTGTAGATCGGCTCCCAGAAATCGACGACATCCTGGGCGGCGCGCTTGTCGACGTCGACCAGTCCGGTGTGGTGCTTGCCGCGGTAGCCGACAAGGCCGTCTTTGTCGCCGTCGAGATCGATGGAGAGCGCGATGCCGCCGCCTGAAATATTGGGCGGCTCGGTGGCGACCAGCATCTCGGCGCGGTGAAGTTCGCGCAGCTCATTCTCCGAGAGCACCGCGTTGCCGGTGCGGAAGCGGATCTGCGACAGCCGCGAGCCGGCGCGCACGACGATCGGGAAGGTGCGCGGGCTGACCTCGAGATAGAGCGGCCCGCGGTAGCCGGCGGCAATCTTGTCGAACTCATGGCCGCGATCGGTCATGACGCGCGTGAATATGTCGAGACGGCCGGTCGAGCTCTTCGGATTGGCCGAGGCGGATACGTTCGCCGGCAGCGCCAGGCTCTCGAGCAGCGGCACGATATAGACGCAGCCGGTTTCCAGCACCGCGCCCTCGGCAAGGCTGATCTCGTGCAGCTTCAGCCGCTCGAGCTTGTCGACGACCCGATGATCCGGACCCGGCAGGAACGAGGCACGCACGCGAAACGCCTTGTCGCCGAGCCTTAGATCGAGGCTGGCCGGCTGGATCTGGTCGGCGTCCAGCGCGCGCGGCGACTTCAGCGCCTTCGCCTCGAACAGCGCTGCGATGTCCTGATCCGGAAGAATGCCTGTTTGCCGCAAAGGCTGGCTCCGTTCACAAGGCCGGGCGAGGATCTAAGCAGGCTCTTGCCGCCCGGCTGGTACAAACCTCTTAATGAAGCCGGCAATTGACGCAAGCGCGGCGCGGGTCTAAAGGGTCGTTATCCCGTGGTGATTTGGCCGGTCGGCTTGCAGCCACGTTAAACAAGTCGCTAAAGGACCGTCGAGCCGCAAGGCTATATGGACCGGTTGCGACTTCGCGGCCGGTTTTTTTGTGTCTGAAAGCAGGGCTATGAGCACCAAGAAGCGCAACTGGAAACCTCAGACGGCACTCGTGCATGGCGGAACGTTGCGTTCCGGTTTCGGCGAGACATCCGAGGCGATGTATCTCACCCAAGGCTATGTCTACGAGACGGCGCAAGCGGCGGAAGCCCGCTTCAAGGGCGAAGAGCCGGGCTTCATCTATTCGCGCTACGCCAACCCGACCGTCGACATGTTCGAAAAGCGCATGTGCGCGCTGGAAGGCGCCGAGGATGCCCGCGCCACCGCTTCCGGCATGGCCGCAGTAACCGCCGCGCTGCTCTGCAGCGCCAAGGCCGGAGATCATATCGTCGCGGCGCGCGCCCTGTTCGGCTCCTGCCGCTGGGTGGTCGAGACGCTGGCGCCGCGCTACGGCATCGAGGCGACGCTGGTCGACGGCACCGACATCGCCAATTGGGAAAAGGCGATAAGGCCGAACACCAAGCTGTTCTTCCTGGAAAGCCCGACCAACCCGACGCTGGAGGTGGTCGACATCGCGGCCGTCGCCAGGCTCGCCAATTCGATCGGCGCCAGGCTGATCGTCGACAATGTCTTCGCCACGCCGCTGCAGCAGAAGCCCCTGCTGCTCGGCGCCCATATCGTCGTCTATTCGGCGACCAAGCACATAGACGGCCAGGGCCGCTGCCTGGGCGGCGTCATCCTGTCGGACAAGAAGTGGATCGACGAGAACCTGCACGACTATTTCCGCCACACCGGTCCCAGCCTGTCGCCCTTCAACGCCTGGACGCTGCTCAAAGGCCTGGAGACGCTGCCGCTGCGCGTGCGTCAGCAGACCGAGAGCGCCGGCAAGATCGCGGATTTCCTTGCCGGCCGACCGGAGATCGCCCGTGTCATCTATCCGGGTCGCGCCGATCATCCGCAAGCGGATATCGTCAAGAAGCAGATGTCGGGAGGCTCGACGCTGATCTGCCTCGACGTCAAAGGCGGCAAGCAGGCGGCCTTTGCCTTCCAGAACGCGCTCGACATCGTGCTGATCTCGAACAATCTCGGTGACGCCAAGAGCCTGATCACCCATCCGGCGACGACGACGCACAAGAACCTGAGCGACGAGGCCCGCGCCGAGCTCGGCATCGGGCCAGGCACGCTGAGGCTCTCCGTCGGCCTGGAGGACAGCGACGATCTGCTGGAAGACGTGGAACAGGCGCTGAAGGCAGCAAAATAGAAGCCTGAGAACGCCGCGGCCCGAGCCTTCCAGAGCCGCAATTCCGGACGGAAAACCGTTTCACACTTTCCTGGAATTGCTCTAGGCGAGCTCCTCCAGCTCGGTCATCGCCTTGGTGCGGATGGTCATGGCGTTGCCACGCCATTCGACGGCGCCGCCGAACCAGGCGCGCGCCCAGATGGCCGGCAGCAGGGCATCGCGCACAATCATCGCGGTGACGCTGCGTGGCGACAGGTACCAGCCCTTCGCAAAGGCCAGCAGCCATTCCGGCAGGTAGGCGATCGCCAGCACGCCCAAGGCCGTCGTGGGCAGGCTGACGCCGGCGCTTGCTGCCGCAATCAGCGCCAGCAGCAGCGGCACCGCAGCGCCAGTCAGGATCTCCGGCGCGAAGAACAGCGGAAAGGTCACCCGCCGCAGCCGCGCCCAGCGCGTCTGGCGCGACCAGATCTCGGCGAAGCTGCGCAGTCCAAGCGGCTGCTCGAATGGCGAGGCGACGAGGTTGACGTTGAGCCCCAGGCCGTTGACCAGCTTGGTGGCCGCCGCGTCCTCGGCGATCTCGGCGGCCAAAGCCTGGATGCCGCCATTGGCATCGAGCATCGGCTTGTTCCACAGCATGCTCTTGCCCTGGGCGAAGCCAAGGCCAAGCGCCTCGCCGGCATACTGCCAACGCGCCTGCAGCGTGTTGAGGAAGGCGCATTCGACTTCGGCCCAAAACCCGTCCGGCCGCGAGCCGATCGGCGTCGAGCAGACGAGGCCGGTATCCGGCCGCCATGCCGCCATCAGGTGCTGGACATAGTCTCTCGGCATCAGCACGTTGGAATCGGCGAGAATCACCCAATCGTGTCGCGCCGCCTGCCAGCCCTTGACGCAGTTGTTGAGCTTGGGATTGGCGCTGACGCGATCATCGCCGATCAGCAGCCGCGCAGGAATTTTGGGGTGGCGCGCGATCGCCGCATCGATCAGCTTGACCACCGGGTCTTCGGCATGCGCGACGCAGAAGATCAGCTCGTAGCGCGGCCAATCGAGCGAGAAGGCGCGCAGCAAGGTTTCCTGCGTGAACGGCTCGACGCCACGCGACGGCACGATGATGGAGACCGGCGGCCGCGCGCCGGGGGGCGGCGCGATGACATGCCGCTGCTTCAGCTGCGACGAGGCGAGCAGGATGCTGGCGAGATTGAAGGAAAGAAGCGCTGACGAAGCCAGGCCGGCTGCGATAGTCAGTTCCATCGAGATCTGGTCACTCCCGACAGAGAGTTTCACCGTTTCACGCAAACGGCGACCCACTCCATCTCCTTGTTTTCACGCGATTCCGGACGGAAGGCTACGGCGAAGGCGCCGAGCCTAACCGCTCGCGCTTTTCCTGGAATTGTTTTAGGCCGCACGCGGCCGTTTCAACTGTTTACAGAGCGTCCGAGTCGCCCGGCAGATTTGTGCACACCAACATTGTCATGTGTCACTTAAATGACATTGTTTTTCGGCACCTGCGCTTACAAGGCTGGCAGGATGGTCGGCGCTGCGTCTATCAAGAGCGGAGCGTGACATATTTTCCGCGGCGGCAACCGGAGTGGCCCATGTATCGCGCAGTGACGCGCAACATCGAAGTGCTGGTCAGGCCCTTCTATCTGGAGGACCGCTCCGATCCCTCCGAGAACCGCTATGTCTGGGGCTATCAGGTGACGATCGACAACCGCTCCGACGAGTTCGTGCAGCTTGTGTCGCGCTACTGGCACATCACCGACGGTCAGGGCCGGGTCGAGGAGGTGCGCGGCGCCGGCGTCGTCGGCGACCAGCCGGAACTCAATCCCGGCGACAGCTACCAGTACACCTCGGGCTGCCCGCTCTCGACGCCATCGGGCATCATGGTCGGCCATTACACGATGCGCAACGGCCGCGGCGAGACGTTCGATATCGCCATTCCGGCTTTCTCGCTCGACATGCCAGGGACAAGGCGCACGGTGAATTAGACGTCGACGACAGCCTCTTTCTCCCCGTTTCACGGGGAGAAATGCCCCGGCAGGGCAATGACGGGCGGCGCCGGCCTTCTGAGATTTTCCTTGAGGCGGACGACCGCGTCGCCAGCGTGTCGCTATGATCGCCAACGTTGGCGCCGCCCCTCATCCGCCCTTCGGGCACCTTCTCCCCGTGGAACGGGGAGAAGGAAGAGAGCTCACTTCGCGAATTCAGCTGGGTCGAAGTCGTATTGGGTCGAGCAGAACTCGCAGGCGACATGGATGCCGCCCTCCTCGGTCGATTCCTTGATCTCCTCAGCCGAAAAGCCTTCGAGAATGCCGCGGATCTTGTCGCGCGAGCAGGAGCACTGGTCGGCGACAGGGACGCCGCGGAAAACGCGCACGCCGTGTTCGTGGAACAACCGGTAGAGCAACCGCTCGGCGCCCACCGTCGGGTCGATCAACTCGGTCGGCTCGATCGTGCCGAGCAGCGCCAGCAACTCCTGCCAGGAATTGTCGGCCGGCTGGTCCGCAACGTCACGCGGATCGCCGTCGCCACCGGAAATATCGGGAACGCGCATGCGCTCCGGCGATCGCGGCAGGAATTGCGCCAGGATGCCGCCGGCGCGCCACTGCTCGCGCGCGCCGGCCGGGCCGGGCGTGACCAGCTTGGCGACCGACATCTTGATATCGGTCGGGATCTGCTCCGACTGCCGGAAATAGGTGCGCGCGGCATCCTCGAGCGAGGTGCCGTCGAGCTGGACGATGCCTTGGTAGCGCTGCGTATGCGCGCCCTGGTCGATCGTCAACGCCAAGACGCCGTCGCCGAGCAGCGTCTGCTGCGAGGTCTCGCTGGCGGCGGTCAGCGCCTGCAGCCGGTCGGCATCGAAGCGCGCATAGGCGCGCAGCGCATGCGGCGTGGTGAAATCGGCCACCAGCATGTCGACCGGACCGTCGGTGCGGGTCTGCAGGATGAACTTGCCTTCGAACTTCAGCGAGGTGCCGAGCAGCACGGTGAGCACGCAGGCTTCCGCCAGCAGGCGGGCGACCGGCTCGGGGTAATCGTGGCGGCTCAAGATAGCGTCGAGCATCGGCCCAAGCTGCACGGTGCGGCCGCGCACATCGAGCGGCGCGACCTCGTAAGGCACGACGTGATCGTCGCCGGCAAAGCCGAATTCACCGAGTTGGGGTTTATGCTCAGCCAAGGTCTGGGTTTCCAACATGACAATACTCCGGGGCGCAGCCATGCCGCCCGGTGAGCCGCATGCGTCGAAGCGCGTTCAATTTACGTGATGGCCCGCAAATAGGCATCACATGTCCCCAGATCAAGTTGAGCCCGATCGGGCCGGAAGCGGTCAGGTCCAGCCCTTCTCACGCGCCCAGACACCAGGCCAGCACCGCCTTCTGGGCGTGCAGCCGGTTCTCGGCCTCGTCGAAGACCACCGAATGCGGCCCGTCGATCACCTCGTCGGTGACCTCCTCGCCGCGATGCGCGGGCAGGCAGTGCATGAACAATGCATCGGGCTTGGCTTTTGCCATCAGCGCCGCATTGACCTGATAGGGCAGGAAGACATTGTGGCCGCGGGCGCGATGCTCCTGGCCCATGGAGACCCAGCTGTCGGTGACGACGCAGTCGGCCTGGTCGACGGCTTCCTCGGCGGACCTGGAAAACCGGACCTTGCCGCCATTGGCTTTCGACCAGTCGACATATTTCTCGAAAGGCTCGCTGCCTTCCGGCACCGCGACATTGAGGTTGAAGCTAAACCGCGCCGAGGCCTCCAAGAGCGAATGCAGCACATTGTTGCCGTCGCCGGTCCAGGCGAAGGTCTTGCCGGACACCGGACCGCGATGCTCCTCAAAGGTCATGATGTCGGCCATGAGCTGGCAGGGATGCGTGTCGTCGGTCAGCCCGTTGATGACCGGAACGGTGGCGTTCTCGGTGAGCTCCAGCAGCCGGTCGTGCGAGGTGGTGCGGATCATGATGGCGTCGACGTAGCGCGACAGCACTTTCGCCGTGTCGGCGATGGTCTCCGAGCGGCCGAGCTGCATCTCGGTGCCGGTCAACATGATGGTCTCGCCGCCGAGCTGGCGCATGCCGACATCGAAGGACACGCGCGTGCGCGTCGACGGCTTGTCGAAGATCATGGCCAGCACCTTGCCATCGAGCGGTTTTGAACGCTCACCTGCCTTGAGCCTGGTCTTTCGCGCCACCGCGTCGTCCAGCATGATGCGCAGGTCGCCCGCGGAAACGGCGGACAGATCGGTGAAGTGGCGAACACTCATCGGCAGGTTCCAGAAATTATTTGGCGGCTTCGGCGGCAATCGCGTCGGTCAGGCGCTTGGCGCCGCCGCGAATGCGCTCCAGCGCCACGCCGATCTCCTCGTCGGTGACGGTGAGCGGCGGCAGGAGGCGGATGACGTTGTCGCCCGCCGGCACGGCAAGCAGGTGCTGGTCGCGCAGCGCCATGTTCACCTTGGCGTTGGGCATGGCGCATTTCAGGCCGAGCATAAGGCCGGTTCCCCTGATGCCCTCGATGACGTCGGGGAATTCATCGGCCACCGCCGCAAGGCCCTGCTTCAGAAGCAGCGCCTTGCGCTGGACGTCCTCGAGGAAGCCGTCGGCCAGCACCACGTCGAGCACGGCGTTGCCGACGGCCATCGCCAGCGGATTGCCGCCGAAGGTGGTGCCGTGCACGCCGGCCGTCATGCCGGTCGCCGCCTCGTCGGTGGCAAGGCAGGCACCCATCGGAAAGCCGCCGCCGATGCCCTTGGCGATCGCCATCAGATCGGGCGTGACGCCTGACCATTCATGCGCGAACAGCTTGCCGGTGCGGCCAATGCCGCACTGGACCTCGTCGAAGATCAAAAGCAGGCCGTGCCTGTCGCAGAGTTGCCGCAGCCGCTTCAGCGATTGCGTCGGCACCGGGCGTATGCCGCCCTCGCCTTGCACCGGCTCGATCAGGATCGCCGCGGTCTCCGGCGTGATCGCCTTTTCAGCGGCGTCGATGTCGTCGAAAGCCACCTGGTCGAATCCCTCGACCTTCGGGCCGAAGCCTTCGAGATATTTGTACTGGCCGCCGGCGGCGATCGTCGCCAGCGTGCGGCCGTGAAAGGCGCCCTCGAAGGTGATGATGCGAAAGCGCTCGGGATGGCCCTTGACGAATTGATAGCGCCTGGCCGTCTTGATGGCGCATTCCAGTGCCTCGGCACCGGAATTGGTGAAGAACACCTTGTCTGCAAAGGTCGCCTCAGTCAGCCGCTCGCCCAGCCGGCGCTGTTCCGGGATCTCATAGAGGTTGGAGACGTGCCACAGCTTGGCGGCCTGCTCGGTGAGCGCCGCGACCAGATGCGGATGGCCGTGGCCCAGCGAATTCACCGCGATGCCGCCGGCGAAGTCGAGATATCGCTCGCCCTTGTCGGTGACCAGCCAGGTCCCCTCCCCGCGGTCGAAAGCCAGGGGTGCGCGGGCAAAGGTCTCGTAAAGCGCCGAACCGCTCATTATATGCGTCTCCGGAACCGGAAATCAAAAAAGCCGCCAATGCGGCGGCCTTTGCGGCTTATCATGTTTTTCGGCCATGAAGTCAACGAAAACGTCACGCAGAAGCGCGTGGCAAGCCCCTGACGCCACGTCGGCTCATAAGTAGGCCGGCAAGTTGGGGAAAACCGAAAAAACCGAATCGTGTTGCCCTGGGGACTCTTGTCACCGAGTCAGCGCATAAGGTATTTGTAGTCGAGAAATAACTAGATTTCGTGCGGCGGACCTAATCACCCGGTATATGTGGTGTTGTTTGCCCGGCGAGAGCCGGGGGCGGGAAAGGATTCTGACTGCCGTACGCCTCAGCAGGAGCGCGGTCTCATGAACTGGACTGACGAGCGGGTCGAACTTCTCAGGAAATTGTGGTCGGAGGGTCTGAGCGCCAGCCAGATCGCCGCACAGCTCGGCGGGGTGAGCCGCAACGCCGTCATCGGCAAGGTGCATCGCCTGAGGCTGTCGGGCCGGGGCCGCGCAACGGCTGCTCCGGCGCGCCAGAAGAAGGCGACGCAAGGCGCCTCGATGCAGAAATCGGTGACCCGCGCCGCGAGTGCCACGCGTCACGTGACCACCACCATCGGCGCCACCGCGCTGCAGGTGCAGTTCGACGCCGAGCCGGTCGCGCGCCACTATATCCGGCCGGTCGAGAACGTGGTCGTGCCGATCTCGCGGCATCTGCAGCTCGTCGAGCTGACCGAACGCACCTGCAAATGGCCGAACGGCGATCCGCTGTCGGAAGACTTCAACTTCTGCGGCAACGACGCCGCCGAAACGGGACCCTATTGCAAGTATCATTCGCGGGTGGCGTTCCAGCCGGCCGGGGAGCGGCGCAGGGCGCGCTGAGCGAATAGCGAATAGCGAATAGCGAATAGAACTGGATAGAGTTTCACGAAAAGGGCAACTTATTTCCCCTACTCGCTACTCCCTATTCGCTACTCGCTCCTTACTCCCCTACTCCCTACTCCCTCCCTTCACAGCCATCCATTCTTCTTGAACCGCCAGTACAGGAACGCGCAGATGAGCGCGATCGCCACCAGGACGGCCGGATAGCCGTATTCCATCTTCAGTTCCGGCATGTCGGAGAAGTTCATGCCGTAGATGCCGGCGAAGGCCGTGGGCACCGCCAGAATGGCGGCCCATGAGGCGAGCTTCTTGGATATTGCGGTTTCCTGGCTCTGCCCGACCAGCAGACTGGCTTCGAAGGCGAAGGCCAGAACCTCGCGCAGGGAGTCGATCTTTTCCTGCACGGTGCGAATGTGGTCCGTCACATCGCGAAACAGCGGATGCATGGCGGCATGTATCTGCGGCAGGTCGGCGCTGGTCAGCCGACGGCAGACCTCGACCAGCGGCAGCGCCGCATTGCGCAGCCGCAGCAGATCGCGGCGCAGCATGTAAAGCCGCTCGATATCGGAACCGGTCATCGGCTTCAGAAGCACCTTGTCCTCGATCGCCTCGACCTCGTCCTCGATCTGCTCCAGCACCGGCATGTAATTGTCGACGATAAAGTCGAGGATGGCATAGAGGACGAAATCCTCGCCTTTGGCGAGCGAATGCGGGCAGCTCTCCCAGTGCTGGCGCACGGCAGCGTAGGAAGTCGACGGGCCGTGCCGGACGCTGACAATGTAGCCGGCGCCGACAAACAGATGCGTCTCGCCGAAAGTGACACGGCCGTCGATCAATTGCGCGGTGCGGGCAACGATGAAGAGGGCGTCGCCATATTGCTCGATCTTCGGGCGCGCATGCGGATGCTCGGCATCCTCGATCGCCAAATCATGCAAGTGGAATTGCGCCTGCACCCGGAGCAGCAGGTTGCGATCGGGCTCGAGCAGGCCGATCCAGACGACATGACCGGGTTTTGCCGCCCATTCGCCGGCCTGTTCGATGGCGATGTCGGCGATGCGCTTGCCGCCCGAATAGACGCTGGATGCAATGATGCCCGACATAGGGGCCGGGGTCAGGTTTCGAACTTGTTCCATCGCAAACCTCCCGAGACTGCGACTGACAAAAATCGCTGTCTCTGGAGGAGCTTATCCTAAATCAGGAAGCCGTTCGAGAGGCGGCGGTTCACTTAGCCGGCACCGGGCCGGGAAGTACGACCTTGTCGGTCCTGTCGCCTTTCGGCCGGTCGGCTGGCATCTGGTCGCCCGTGACGATGTAATAGATCGTCTCGGCGATATTGGTCGCGTGGTCGCCGATGCGCTCGATGTTCTTGGCGCAGAACAGAAGATGCGTGCACGGTGTGATGTTGCGCGGATCTTCCATCATGTAGGTCAAGAGCTCGCGGAACAGCGAGGTGTACATGGCGTCGATCTGGTCGTCCCGGTCGCGCACGAGGCCAATCCTCTCGACCGAACGCGAGGCGTAGACGTCGAGCACTTCCTTGAGCTGCGTCAGCGCCAGATTGGCAAGCGCCTCGATACCGCGGAAAAGGCTATTCGGCTGGCGGCCGTCCACCGAGGCCACCCGCTTGGCGACGTTCTTGCCCAAGTCGCCGACACGCTCGATATCGGCCGAGATACGGATCGCGCCGACGATCTCGCGAAGATCCGTCGCCATCGGCTGGCGCCTGGCGATGATGATGATGGCCTTGTCGTCGATCTCGCGCTGTCCTTCGTCGAGGACGAGATCGTCCTGGATGACCTTCTGCGCGAGGCCATGGTCGACATTCACCAGGGCCGCGACCGCCTGTTCGACCATGCGCTCGGCATGGCCGCCCATCGCGGCGATGCGCTTCGACAGGAATTTCAGCTCTTCATCATAGGCACTGGCGATATGAACGGACTGCATGGATATGCCTTCCCGGCTTGTGCCGGCTGGTGCGTTCCCTCAATCCGTCGCTGATACGTGAACCGCATGACAGAAAGAAGAAAATCCCGGTTGGTAACCGATATACGATCAGCGAGCCGGCAAATGAACCGTGAACGCCGCGCCCTTGCCGACTTCCGACTTGATGGACAATCTTGCGTTATGACGGGTCAATATATGCTTGACGATCGAAAGGCCAAGCCCGGTGCCTTTCTGGGCGCGGCTGTTTTCAACATCGACGCGGTAGAAGCGCTCGGTGATGCGCGGGATGTGCTCTTCGGCAATGCCCGGACCATAATCCCTTATCGTGACGTCGAAGCCCGGCTGCTGGCCATCCTCGCCGCCGGCGACCGATACGGTGACGCGCCCGCCTGACTGGCCGTATTTGCAGGCATTCTCAAGGAGATTCTCGAAGACCTGGAACAGCTCGTCGCGATCGCCGGGGACGACAAGCGGCGCGTTGGCGAACTCCCGCTCGATGACGACGCCGTTCTCACTGGCCAGCGGCCCCAGCGAATCGATGACGCTGTCGATCGTCTGGCGAAGATCGACCTCGGTGCCCGGCCCCAGATAGGGTTTCATCTCCAACCGCGACAGTGAGAGCAGATCGTCGATCAGGCGGGCCATCCGGCCGGTCTGGTTCTGCATGATCTGCAGGAACTGGTCGCGCGCCGCCGGATCGTTGCGGGCCGGCCCGCGCAGCGTCTCGATGAAGCCGGCGATCGAGGCAAGCGGCGTGCGCAGCTCATGGCTGGCATTGGCGATGAAGTCGGCGCGCATGCGATCGATGCGACGCGTCTCGCTTTGATCCTTGAACACCAGCACGTAAAGGCCTGTAGCATGACCAACCGTGGACGCGCTGACCCGATATGTGCGTTCCACCGGCAGCTTTTCGGTGTAGTCGACCGCATCGGAAGCGACTTCCCCGGCAAGGATGCCGTCCAGCAGCGCCTGCATCTCCGGGGCGCGGAACTTGAGCGACAGCGACATACCGGGCGCCAGTCCGCCAAAGGCGGCGAAGGCGGCAGCGTTGGCGTGAACGATGGTGGCGGAATGGTCGAAGATGATCAGCGGGTCGGCGACCGCGGCGGCCAGATATTCGCCGGAGAGCCTCTGCAGCCCGCTGGCCTCGATCGCTGCCCCCGCATCGGCCGGCTGGCGTTCGGCATCTGCCGGCAGCATCGCCGCGGCCGCCAGCGCGGCCAGGGCCAGCAGCAGCACATAGGCGGATGAGCCGGCGAAAAAATGAACGGCAAGGACCGCGAGAACGCCTGCGCCAAGCAGCCAGCGGTTGCGCGCCAGCCGCCCGGCCAAGGCTTGCCCCTTGTTGTCTTGTCCCGCGCCCGTCTCTGCCATAGGCCCGCGCCACCCCGCATCCCGTTCGACCGGTCAGCCGGCTCGCTGGACCGGCCTGACGCATGGGCCCCTGGAAATCAGGATCGATTTTCGCGAAGGTTCATGCGCAAGATCAAAATGCTGCAGCGTCTTTGCGCTGCACAGGCTCCATAGCATGAGTCCGCAAACTGGAAAGGTTCGTCCGGATGAAAAAAGCCAAGGAAACGGCCGAAGCGGTGCCGGCCACGGCGCCGATCAAGATCAAGATCGGCGGCAAGGAGCGCGAGTTCGACATCGACAATCCGGTGCTGCCCGACTGGATCGAGGACAACAAGCTTACCGCAGGCGGCTATCCTTACGACAAGAAGATGAAAAGCGAGGACTACGAAAAGGAACTCGAGGAGCTGCAGATCGAACTGGTCAAGGCGCAGGCTTGGCTGCAAGCCACCGGCAAGCGGGTGATGGCGCTTTTCGAGGGTAGAGACGCGGCCGGCAAGGGAGGCACGATCTTCGTGCTGCGGCAATATATGAACCCGCGCACGGCCCGCAACGTCGCGCTGCCCAAGCCGACGCCGACCGAGGCGGGGCAATGGTATTACCAGCGCTATGTCGACCATTTCCCGACTTCGGGCGAATTCGTCACCTTCGACCGCTCCTGGTACAACCGCGCCGGTGTCGAGCCGGTCATGGGGTTCTGCACGCCGGAGCAGCATGAGAAATTCCTCGACGAGACGCCGCATTTCGAGCGGATGATCTGCAACGAAGGTATGCATTTCTTCAAATTCTGGCTGAATATCGGCCGCGAAACGCAGCTCGAACGGTTCCATGACCGCCGCTGGTCGCCGCTGAAGAACTGGAAGTTCTCGCCGATCGACATCGCCGGCGTCGGCAAGTGGGACGACTACACCAGGGCGCGCGACCAGATGATCGAGCGCACACATAAGGAGTTCTCGCCCTGGGTCGTCGTGCGGGCCAATGACAAGCGACGCGCCCGGCTTGCGGTGATCCAGCGTATCCTGCTTTCCCTGCCTTATGACGGAAGGGACCTCGACGCCGTCGGCAAGCCCGACAAGAAGATCATCGGCGAGGGGCCGGAATTCCTTGAAGACTAGTTGTTGTTCTTCGTCTGGAACCGCTGGCCTGCCCTACCCGCGGGGTAACGCGGTTCCGGACGAGTTACAGCGCCGCGCGCCTTTCGGCTCGCGCGGCGCTGAGGTTTCATGCCGGGCGCTCAGGCGGCCAGGCGAGCAATCCGCTGCAGCCGCTTCAGCGTGGTGTCATCCTGAAGCGCCTGCTGGAACAGCGTGATCTCGTGGTCGATGCGGTCGCACAACACGTCCGTATCTCCCTTGAGAAGGCTGCGCGTCTGCAGCAATGCCGCAACAGGCTTCTTGGCCAGCTGTTTCGCCCTCGCCAGCGTTGCTTCCTCGGCGCTGCCTTGCGTCACGATCTCGCCGACCAGGCCAAGCGCCTTGGCGTCTTCGACGCCCAGCGTATCGCCCAAGCAGAAGAAACGGAAGGCGCCGGCATAGCCGAGCTTCTGGGGCGCCAGAATGCTGGTCGCCGCGTCCGGCACCAGGCCAAAATCGACGAACGGCACCCTGAAGGTGCTGCCCCTGGAAGCGATCACCATGTCGCAATGGAACAGGATGGTGCAGCCGACGCCGACGGCATCGCCGTCGACGCAGGCAAGGACCGGCTTTGGGAAGGTCGCCAACATGCGGAACATGTCGGTGACGGCGGCGATCAGCTCTCGGTGCTTGGTGGCGTCGAGGAACTCCGAGAAGTCCCCGCCAAGGCAGAAGCACCCGGCAAGGCCGCGCAGCATGACGACGCGGACCTCGTCGTTGACCGCCGCATCGCGCAAGGTCCTGGCAAGGCTCGCATAGGCGTGCCTGTCGAGCACCGGTCGGCCGTCATGCGAGGACACGGTGACGACCAGCGTATGGCCGCGCAGTTCCGGTTCGGGATGGAAACTCATGACCGCCTCCATCACGAAGCCTGCTTGAGGCCGAGCAGACCGGGATAGCCCCGGTTCAGCACCGGCAGATGGTGGTTGCGGCGGGCCCGCACGACATCGAGCGTATGCTCGGTGAAGGTGAGCAGCGTCGCCACGACCTGCTGGTTGCCATAGGTGCGCTGGTAACCGAGCGGCGTCGCCAGGAAGTGCAGTTGCAGAGCGCGCAGCACCCACATCGGCTCGAACTCGATGATGACCTGGTTGACGTTGCGCTTCAGGCCCCATTCGACGAAGCCGGCGATCAGCTCGGTGCCGACTGTCGAGACGCCGCGTTTGCCGTCGCGAAAACCCGGAGCCACCGCGTAGCGGGTCAGTTCCCAGACATTCGGCCCCGAGGGGGACGGTCCTTCGCAGAGATCCGACAGAACATCCGTCAGAAGATGCGGCCGTGTGGTCGGCAGCATGCGCTGGTAGCCAGCCAGTTCGCCGTTGCGGATGACGAGGTGGTGTTCGGCTTCGTCATGATCGAACTGGTCGATCTCGAGCTGGTCAGGACGGTCGAGATCGGTCCAACCCATCTCCTCGACGAAGATCTTGTAGCGCAAGCGATGGACCGCCTCCCAAAGGTCGGGGCGTTCCATCAGTTCCTGAGTGGTAAGGGCAAAAAGCATTAGCCGTCTCCTGGGCTTAAGAGGAAGATACGGCCGTGATGTCCCTTAAAATATTGCGCGAAGGCGCAGGCAAGAATTTCCAGGTCGGCACGGCCGACCTAGCTAATATAACCGCGCCTAATCGCCTCCGCGACCGCCTGTACCCGATTGGCTGCGCCGAGTTTGCTCTTGGCGTTAAGAAGGTGTTTCTCGGAAGTGTGTTCCGAGATGCCGAGGATTTGCGAGATCTCCCATTCGGACTTGCCGACGGCGGCCCATTGCAGGCACTCCCGCTCACGCGCCGTCAATTCTATGTGATCGATGACGCTGTCGGCCTTGGTGTGCAGTTGCATGGCACGGCCTATCGCATAGGTCGACGCGAGCGATACCATTCCGAATTCCGCATCCGACAATTCAACGGATTCGCCACCCAGCGAGACCATGACGATCTGGCCGTCGAGCGTGACCAGCGGAAACGCCAGGCCGTCGCGCAGCTTGAACTCGCGGGCGTCGCCCATGACTTCGTCGCTGTTCTTGTCGATCAGGGCGTTCTTGGAAGCGTCCCGCCACTGGAACGGCGCCTGAAGCTGCTTCATGTGGCTGACGACCGGGTCGTGGTCGACATAGTTGCGCGCCACATAGCGCTCCAGCCATTCGCCGGGCCAATCGCAAAGCATCACATGCTGTTTCTGCCGGCCGCGCGGCGTGCCCGGCTGCGGCACGGTTCCCGCCATCAGTGCGGTCAGGCCGAAGCTCGAGGTGATGCCGAGCAGCCTCTCGCAGACCGCGGCCGCGGTGCCAGCATGCTGCAACTGGTCTATGTATTCCAGCGTTCTGTCGAACAGGCCCATCGCAACATCTACCCCATGTTGCTTCTGCTTTTTCATTACCGACGGTAGATGCCCGACCCCCCCTTCGTCATCAACCCCCGCGTCGCAATCTCCTCAGCAAAACCGGCAGTTCCCCCCTTCCGGCACGCAAGGTCACTTGCACACGTGCTAAAGCATACGCTCAATTTGGCGGCTTGAAATCAAAAACCGTTGTGCCTGCCCCCCTTTTCATACGAAAAGCCAAGAAAGCTGTCTGGGCGGAGCCTTATCGTGAAATTGCGGTGGATTTTTCTGGCCCTGATATCGGCACTGACCGGCGCGCTGCCCCTTGCCGGACCGACTCAGGCGGCGGAGCCGCAGGTGCCGGTGCTGTGGGACGCCAAGGAACGGCTGCCGAAACCCGATCTCTCCGCGCTGCCGCGGCTCAGATTCCTCACCACCACCGATTTTCCGCCGTTCAACTTCCTCGACGGCGCCGGCCGCCTGTCGGGTTTCCACATCGATCTGGCGCGGGCGATCTGCGCGGAACTGGGCGTCGCCGAAAAGTGCCAGGTCCAGGCTTTGCCGTGGAACGAACTGGACGATGCTCTCCAGAAAGGCGAAGGCGAGGCGATCATCGCCGGCATCGCCGCGACACCGGACAGCCGAGAGAAATACGCCTTCTCGCGCTCCTACATGCAATTCCCGGCTCGCTTCATCATGCCCAAGGCGAAGGCCTTCGCCGAGCCGATCCTCGACAAGCTGCGAAGCAAGCGGGTCGGCGTCGTCGCCGGCTCGGCGCATGAGAAAATGCTGCGGGACTACTTCAACACCGTGCAGGTGGTGACCTTCGACACGCCGGAAGACCTCTATGCCGACCTCAAGGCCGGCAAGGTCGACGCCGCCTTCGGCGATGGCATGCGCTTTGCTTTCTGGCTGGGCGGCTCGGACGCCGCCGGCTGCTGCCGCTTCGCCGGCGGTCCGTATCTGGCGCCGGAATATCTGGGCTCGGGCATGGCGATCGCCACCCGCAAGAACGACACAGCGCTTGCCGCCGCCTTCGACTACGCGCTGCAGGAAATCTCGATCAAGGGCACCTTCGCCGAGTTTTACCTGCGCTATTTCCCGGTGAGTTTTTTCTAACCGGTTATTCAGCAATTCCGAACAGAAGGCGCGGCGAAGTCGCCGAGCCTAACCGCTCAGACTTTTCCTGGATTGCTTCATGTCAGCGAGCGCAAGCGCGCCTTGGCCGCGCGGGCGATCGCGGCGACGGTCAGCGTGTCGAGGTCGAGCTTGAGGCGGATGAGCTGGAGGACGCGCACTTCCTCCATGCGCATTTCGAGATCGACGGCGGCAACCTCGAAAGCAGCCGCATAAGCGGTGTCGCGCAGCCGCTCCGGCAGCGCCTCGGCGACGCGCGCCAGCACGCCTTCCAGCCCGTCCTTCTCATGCAGCGCCTTCTGACACGCCTGCGCCACTGCAACCAGCCTGTCCTGGTTGAAGTCGACGAACACCGGCCAGGAGCGGACGACGTCGCCGATCCGCTGCAGCTCGACATCGGTCATGTCGCGATCGGAGGCGGATGTGATGACCATCAGGTGGATCAGGGCTTCGTGCGGCGTCAATGAAGGCATTCAAAACTCCTGAAGGCGGCGCGCATGTCATCTTTCCAAAACCGTGACACACTTTTGGATGACATGCACTGGATGATGGGCCCGAACGTAGGAGCGCTATCGCGGCGTCGCAAGGAAAAGCGCCGCAAATCGTTGACGCTCCAGCCTGTCACGCCTAGAGACCGGTCGACAAAACCTTATCCGCCGCGAAGACGGCCATGACTGGAACTTTGACATGACGGGATCAAACATCATCGATCTCACTCCCGAGATGCTTGCCGCGGCGGCCGAGAGCAAGGCCTGGCCGTTCGAGGAAGCGAAAAAAGTCATCGCCCGCTACAAGGGCAAGGACTTTCCCGAGACCGTCCTGTTCGAGACCGGCTATGGCCCGTCCGGCCTGCCGCATATCGGCACCTTCGGCGAGGTGGCGCGCACGACCATGGTGCGGCATGCCTTCCGGGTGCTGACGCAAGATAAGGTCAAGACCAAGCTTCTGTGCTTCTCCGACGACATGGACGGCATGCGCAAGATCCCGGAGAGCGTGCCGGACCGCGCCGCGCTTGAGCCCTATCTGCATATGCCGCTTACCTCGGTGCCCAATCCGTTCGGCGGCGACTATGCGAGCTTCGCCGACCACAATAATGCGATGCTGTGCCGCTTTCTCGACACGTTCGGCTTCGACTACGAATTCGCCAGCGCAACGCAGTACTACAAGGCCGGCCGTTTCGACGAGGTGCTGCGGCGCGCCGCCGAACGCTATGACGAGATCATGGGCGTGATGCTGCCGACGCTCGGGCCGGAGCGCCAGGCGACCTACAGCCCGTTCCTGCCGATCTCGCCGAAGAGCGGCCGCGTGCTCTACGTGCCGATGACAAATGTCGACGCCAAGGCCGGCACCATCACCTTCGACGACGAAGGCACCGAGACGACGCTGCCTGTCACCGGCGGCCGTGTGAAGCTGCAGTGGAAGCCGGATTTCGGCATGCGCTGGGCGGCGCTCGGCGTCGATTTCGAGATGTTCGGCAAGGACCACCAGACCAACGCGGCGATCTACGACCGCATCTGCAACATCCTCGGCGGACGCGCGCCGGAGCATTTCGTCTACGAGCTGTTCCTCGACGAGGAAGGCCAGAAGATCTCGAAGTCGAAGGGCAACGGCCTGACCATCGACGAATGGCTGACCTACGCGCCGACGGAGAGCCTCGGCCTCTACATGTATCAGCGGCCGCGGCAGGCGAAGAAGCTCTATTTCGACGTCATCCCGAAGGCGGTGGACGAGTATTACGCATTCCTTGGCGCCTATCCGCGCCAGGACTGGAAGGAGCGGCTCGGCAATCCGGTCTGGCACATGCATGACGGCAGCCCGCCGGCCATCGACCTGCCGGTGCCTTTCGCGCTGCTGCTCAACCTGGTCAGCGCCTCCAATGCGCATGACAAAGCGGTGCTGTGGGGCTTCATCTCGCGGCATGCGCCGGGCGTGACGCCGAAGACGCATCCGGAGCTCGACCGCCTGACCGGCTACGCGATCCGCTATTTCGACGACTTCGTGAAGCCGACCAAGGTCTACCGCGCCGCCGACGAGGTGGAGCGCGAGGCGCTGGCCAAGCTCTCCGACGCGCTCGGCGCGCTGCCGCAGGGCGCCGACGGCGAAGCGATCCAGAACGCCGCGCTCAATGTCGCGCGCAAGATCGAGCGCTACCAGGATCATTCCAAGCAGAGCCCGGAAGGCGGACCCGGCGTGTCGGTCGCCTTCTTCCAGATGATCTATCAGGTGCTGATCGGCCAGGAACGCGGGCCGCGCTTCGGTTCCTTCGCGGCGCTTTACGGCATCGCCGAGACGCGCGCGCTCATTGAGCGGGCGCTGGCTGGTCAACTGGCGGCGTAACCGCGCCGCCATCGGCCGGCAGCATCGAATCCGGCGCGACCGGCGCCGGCCCTGACGCGGCCGGCAGCGCCGGCAGACCGTCAAGTTTTGGCGCCGGGCCGAAAATACCTTTCCTTGCGGCGCGGGCCTTGTCCCCGGCCTCGACATAGGGACCGCCTTGCGCCGCGCGCGCCCAGCCATTCTCGACCAACCACTGGCCGATGTCCTGGTTGCCGATATGGCATTCGGCGGTAATGATGTCGCGGCCGCCGTCCGGCGGCACCGTGCAGGCGACCGCACGGCCACGCAGGAAGGCGCGGAAGGCTGTTCTGGCGCGCGTGCCGCAGGCCCAGCTCTTGCCCGCGTCGCTACAGGTTTCGTCGGCTTTGACGACGTCCACGCCGGACACGGCGACCGCGTAGCCCTTCGACTCGATGAGCCCGGCGGCGGTGGCGACCGGCTGGAACAATTTTGTGCCGTTCCAGTCGCCTGGCATCTTCGTTTTGGGCGGCTTGGGCGGCCCGGCCAGCGCCAGATCACTGAGCGGCGCGCGCGGTTCCACGCGTTCGAGTTCCTGGTCAGACAGGTCCGGCGGCGCCACGACGTCGGGATCGATGGCCCTCGAATGAGCGGCGGGCTTCGGTGGCTGCGGAGCGGCCGGCGCTGTAATGGCCGCAGTGGCCGGCTCTTGCGCGGCATCAGAAGCGGAAGGGGTGTCGCCGCCGGTTGGAAGGGCATCGGCAATGGGATCGATCTGATCGACCGTGACGGCGCTTTCGTGACCCTTGACCGTCTGTCCGCCGGCAACAACGAGAGCCGCCATCACGGGAATTGCCAGAACCGCCAGGGCTGTTTGAAGAAGCCGCACCGGCCCGGGGCCCTACTGGCTCGCCCAGACGATGCGCGCCATCCATTCGATATCGCGCGTCGGAATGTCACGGTCCGGATGGGCGGGGTTGAGCGAAACCAGCACGATCGATTTCACCGTTTGCCGGTCGAGCACCTTGGCCATTACCTCGCCGGCGGTGGTCTTGACGACGACACGATCGCCCTTGCGCGTCGGCGCGCCCGGTTCCACGATCAGAACATCGCCATTGCGGTAGAGCGGCAACATGGAATCGCCCTGCACCTGCAGCGCGTAGGACGTCTCGGTCGCCCGCGCCGGCAGCTCGACCAGATCCCAGCCCTGCCCCGCCGGATAGCCGGCATCGTCGAAGAAGCCTCCCGCGCCGGCCTGGGCGAAACCAAGCAACGGGACGGCGCTGCGCTGTTGGGCTATGGAGACTTCGCCGCGCCCTTCGACCAGTCCGGTGAATTCCTCGAGCGACGCGCCGGTGGCCTCGATGATCTTGGCCAGCGATTCGGTCGAGGGCCAGCGCGGCCGGCCATCGGACGACAGGCGCTTCGACTTGTTGAAGGCCGTCGAATCGAGGCCCGCGCGCCGGGCAAGACCGGAAGCCGATAGCGAATAGCGCTCGGCGAGAGCGTCAATGGCGGCCCATACGCGGTCGTGTGAGAGCACGCGCGCTCTCCTTCAAACAGGAAAAAATGCCTCAAGCCTGTCTAGCGCGCGACCACACCATTGTCTACCGGTAGCGGCGGACCGGGATGGAAAGTGATACGCAGGCACAGATGTGCGTGGTTCCGCACACTAATCGAGCCGGCCTTCGTCGCCGACCCTGTAGGGGCCACGGCTCGACGCCGTGGCCATGGTGCGGGCCATTCGCCCCCAGACATACATCTTGGGTTGATCAGGCCGCCTCTCGGACCTCGCCCTTCCGGTAAGGGTCGAAGCGCTCGTAGAAGGTCTCGCCCTTCTCGGCCATGTCGAGCAGAAGCTTCGGCGCCTTGAACTCGGCGCCATACTTCTTCTGCAGCCCCTTGGCGATCTTGACGAAACGCTTGGCGCCGATGCCGTCGATGTAGGATAGCGCGCCGCCGGTAAAGGGAGCGAAGCCGAAAGCGAGGATCGAGCCGACGTCCGCCTCGCGCGGATCGGTAACGATGCCTTCTTCCATCACCCGCGCCGCTTCCAGCGCGATGGTCACCAAGAGGCGCTGCTTCAGCTCCTCATAATCGACCTTTTCGGGCTTCAGCTGCGGATAGAGATCCTTCAGGCCCGGCCACAGCTTCTTCTTGGCGGGCTTTGCCGGATAGTCGTAGAAACCCTTGCCGTTCTTGCGGCCGAAGCGGCCATGCGTGTCGACCATGGTGTTGATCAGCGCCATCTGCTTGGGATCGACGGCCTTGTCGCCCAGATCCCTGATGGTCTGCTTCATGATCTTCTGGGCGAGGTCGACGGCCGTCTCGTCGGTCAGCGCCAGCGGGCCGACCGGCATGCCGGCAGCCTTGGCGGCGTTCTCGATCATCGGTGCAGGCACACCTTCGATCAGCATCTTATAGGCTTCCGACATGTAGCGCAGCACGCAGCGGTTGACGTAGAAGCCGCGCGTATCGTTGACGACGATCGGCGTCTTCTTGATGGCGCGCACGAAGTCGAAGGCGACGGCCAAGGCCTTGTCGCCCGTCTTCTTGCCGAGGATGATCTCGACCAGCATCATCTTGTCGACCGGCGAGAAGAAGTGGATGCCGATGAAGTTCTTCGGCCGCGCCGAATTCTTCGCCAGCGCCGTGATCGGGATGGTGGACGTGTTGGAAGCGAAGATCGCCGACGATTTCAGCACCGCTTCGGCCTTCTCCGTGGCTTCCTTCTTGACGCTCGAATCCTCGAAGACCGCCTCGACGACCAGATCGCAGCCGGCAAGGTCGGCATAGTCCGCCGTCGGGGTGATCAGCGACAAAAGCTTGTCCTTGTCCTCGGGTTTGGCACGGCCCTTCTTGACCTGATCGGCCATCAGGCCGTCGGAATGCGCCTTGCCCTTCTCGGCCGACGGCAGATCGCGGTCGAGCAGCACCACGGGAATGCCGGCTCGTGCGGTGACATAGGCGATGCCGGCGCCCATGAAGCCGGCGCCGAGAATGCCGATCTTCTTGAACTTGGTCTCCGGCACGCCGGTCGGCCGGCGTGCGCCCTTGTTCAGTTCCTGCAGCGAGACGAACAGCGAGCGGATCATGGCCGCAGCTTCCTTCGACTGCATGATCTCGGTGAAATAGCGCTGCTCGATCCTAAGCGCCGTGTCGAACGGCACCAGCAGGCCTTCATAGACGCATTTCAGGATCGCGGCCGCGGCTGGATAGTTGCCATAGGTTTCGCGACGCAGGATGGCGATCGCCGGCGGCCAGAGATTGGCGCCGGCCGCCGAATAGATCGGACCGCCCGGCAGCTTGAAGCCCTTCTCGTCCCACGGCGCGACCGGCTTCAGGCCGTTCCGGATCATCGCCTTGGCGGTCTCGACCAGTTTCGAAGGCTCGGCGATCTCGTGGATCAGGCCCATCGCCTTCGCCTTTTGCGGCGTCAGGTTCTGCCCGGTGGTCAGCATCTGCAGCGCCTGCTGCTGGTCGGTCAGCCGCGGCACGCGCTGGGTGCCGCCGGCACCGGGGAAGATGCCGATCTTCACTTCGGGCAGCGCCATCTTCACCTTGTCGGAATCGGCGGCGATGCGGCCATGGCAGGCGAGCGACATCTCGAAAGCGCCGCCCATGCAGGTGCCGTTGATCGCCGACACAAACGGCTTGCCGCAGGTCTCGATCTTGCGGAACAGGCCGGTCATATAGCCGGCATTGTCGAACAGCGCCTTGGTCGCCTTGTCGAGGTCCTTCTCCTTGTCGACGGCAAAGGTCGCCAGCATCTTCTGCAGCATGGTGATATCGGCGCCGCCGGAGAAAGAGTCCTTGCCGGAGGTGATGACCGCGCCCTTGATGGCGGCATCGCCGGCCACATGATCGACTATGGCGTTCAGCTCGCGCATCACCTCCTCGGTGAAGACGTTCATCGAACGGTCCGGCATGTCCCAGGTGATCAGCGCTATGCCGTCGGCGTCCACGTCGAGGGTGAAATTGGTGTAGCTCATCGTCTCTCTCCCTCAGACGCGTTCGATGATGGTTGCGGTGCCCATGCCGGCGCCGATGCAGAGCGTGACCAGCGCGGTGTTGAGGTCGCGGCGCTCCAGCTCGTCCAGCACCGTGCCCAGGATCATTGCGCCGGTGGCGCCGAGCGGATGGCCCATGGCGATCGCGCCGCCATTGACGTTGATCTGGTCGTGCGGGATGTCGAAGGCCTGCATGTAGCGCAGCACGACGGAGGCGAAGGCCTCGTTGAGCTCGAACAGGTCGATGTCCGACTGCTTCATCTTGGCGCGCTTCAGGAGCTTCTCGGTGACGTCGACCGGACCGGTCAGCATCAGCACCGGTTCCGAGCCGATATTGGCGAAGGCGCGGATGCGCGCGCGCGGCTTCAGTCCCATCGCCTTGCCGGCCTTCTTGGAACCGAGCAGCACGGCGGCGGCGCCGTCGACGATGCCCGAGGAATTGCCGGCATGGTGGACGTGGTTGACCTCCTCGACCTCGGGATGCTTCTGCACGGCGACCGCGTCGAAGCCGCCCATCTCGCCGGGCATGACGAAGGACGGGTTGAGCGAGGCTAGCGACTGCATGTCGGTCGTAGGCCGCATGTGCTCGTCATGGTCGAGGATGGTGAGACCATTCTGGTCCTTGATCGGGATCACCGAATTCTTGAAACGGCCCTCGCCCCAGGCCTTGGCGGCGCGCTTCTGGCTCTCGACGGCGTAGGCGTCGACGTCGTCGCGGGAAAACCCGTATTTGGTGGCGATCAGGTCGGCCGAGATGCCCTGCGGCACGAACCAGCCGGGCAGGCCGACGGAAGGGTCCATGAACCAGGCGCCGCCGGACATGCCCATGCCGACGCGGGACATGGATTCGACGCCGCCGGCGATGACGATCTCGTCCGCTCCTTGCGCGATCTTGGCGGCGCCGAAATTGACGGCGTCGAGACCCGAGGCGCAGAAGCGCGATATCTGCATGCCGGGCGCCGAGGTCGCATAGCCGGCCTCGAAGGCGGCTGCACGCGGAATGACGGAGCCCGCCTCGCCGACCGGATCGACACAGCCGAAGATGATGTCGTCGACATTGCCGGTGTCGAGCCCGTTGCGGTCGCGCAGCGCCTCGAGCGTCCTGGCGGCGAGCCGCACCGCCGGCACCTCGTGCAGCGAGCCATCCTTCTTGCCCCTGCCGCGCGGCGTGCGCACGGCGTCATAGACGTAAGCCTCAGTCATTTTCGTGCTCCTTGGCTTTGCCGGCCGCCGCGCTCACAGAGAGCGCCCGATCAGCAATTTCATGATTTCGTTGGTGCCGCCGTAGATGCGCTGGACGCGGGCGTCGCGGTACATGCGGGCGATCGGATATTCATTCATGTAGCCATAGCCGCCGTGCAGTTGAAGGCATTCGTCGACGACTTTGCCCTGCAGATCGCTGAGCCAGTATTTGGCCATCGAGGCGGTCACCGGATCGAGGCCGCCGTCGATATGGCGGGCGACGCAGTCATTGTAGAAGACGCGGCCGATCGTGGCCTCGGTCTTCAATTCGGCCAGCTTGAACTGGGTGTTCTGGAACTCGATGACCGCCTTGCCGAAGGCCTTGCGTTCCTTGACGTAGTCGATGGTGAGCGCCAGCGCCCGCTCGATCATGGCGATCGCCCCGGTGCCGATCTGCAGCCGCTCCTGCGGCAATTGCTGCATCAGCTGGACGAAGCCCTTGCCTTCCTCGTCGCCAAGCAGGTTGGAGGTCGGCACGCGCACGTCGTTGAAGAACAGCTCGGACGTGTCGTTCGACTTCAGCCCGATCTTGTCGAGGTTGCGGCCGCGCTCGAAGCCCACCACCTCATCGGTCTCGACGACGATCAGCGACGTGCCCTTGGCGCCCTTGTCCGGATCTGTCTTGGTGACGACGATGATCAGGTTGGCGAGCTGGCCATTGGTGATGAAGGTCTTCGAGCCGCTGATCTTGTAATGGTTGCCGTCCTTCTCGGCGCGGGTCTTGACGCCCTGCAGATCGGAGCCGGCGCCGGGCTCCGTCATGGCGATGGCGCCGATCAGCTCGCCGGTCGCGAGCTTGGGCAACCATTTCTGTTTCTGCTCTTCGGAACCGTAATGCAGGATGTAGGGCGCTACGATCGAATTGTGCAGGCCGATGCCGAAGCCGTCGACGCCGACATGGCCGATCGCCTCGATGATGGCGCTCTCATGCGCGAAGGTGCCGCCCGAGCCGCCGTATTGCTCCGGCATGGAAGCGCAGAGCAGGCCGGCCGCTCCCGCCTTCAGCCAGCTCTCGCGGTCGAACATCTCGTTCTTCTCGAACTCGTCGTAACGCGGCGCGATCTCCTCGGCCATGAAGCGCGATGCCATATCGTAGAGCATGCCGACCTCGTCCGCCGCCCAGGCGGGCTTTGGAAGACCAAGAATTTCGGCTGGATTTGTCGCCACGATTTCCTCCGCGTTCCGACACTTGTGGGCCGGCGGTGCCCGGCCCGCCGAACCTAGAACGCTTCCGCCGGCAGCGCCATCAGCGTGTCCGCGCCACTCGATATGCGGGCGAGACGCGCCGCCGTTTCCGGCATGACGCGCTCCATGAAGAAGCGCGCGGTCGTGAGCTTGGCGTCGTAGAACGCGCCAGCACCGTTGGCGCCGTCCGCGAGCTTCGCCTCAGCGGATTTCGCCATTTGCGCCCACATGTAGCCCAGCGCCACCAGGCCGAAGAGATGCATGTAGTCGCTCGAGGCCGCACCGGCATTGTCGGGCTTGGCCATGGCGTTCTGCACCAGCCACATGGTGGCCGCCTGCAGGTCGTTGAGGCCCTTCTTCAGCGCCTTGGTGAAGGGCGCCATCTTCTCGTCGGCGCGGTTTTCCTCGCAGAACTCGCCGACTTCCTTGAAGAAGGCCTGCACGGCGCGACCGCCATTCTGCGCCAGCTTGCGGCCGACGAGGTCGAGCGCCTGGATGCCGTTGGCGCCTTCATAGATCATGGCGATGCGGGCGTCGCGCACGAACTGGCTCATGCCGTGTTCTTCGATGTAGCCGTGGCCGCCGAACACCTGCTGCGCCATGACCGCGTGGTCGAAACCCTTGTCGGTGAGCACGCCCTTGACCACCGGGGTCATCAGGCCGGTGTAGTCGTCGGCCGCCTGGCGGTCCTTGTCGTCGCCGGAACGGTGCGCGACGTCGGACTTGATCGCCGTCCACAAGGCCAGCGCGCGGCCGGCCTCGTTGAAGGCCTTCATGGTCATCAGCGAGCGGCGGATGTCGGGATGAACGATGATCGGGTCGGCCTTCTTGTCCGGCGCCTTGGCGCCCGACAGCGAGCGGCCTTGCAGGCGGTCCTTGGCGTAGGAGACGGCGTTCTGGTAGGCGATCTCGGAGACCGAAAGCCCCTGCAGGCCGACGCCGAGTCGGGCCTCGTTCATCATCGTGAACATGGCCTTCAAGCCGCCGTTCAATTCGCCGAGCAGCGTGCCCTCCGCCTCGTCATAATTCATGACGCAGGTCGAGTTGCCATGGATGCCCATCTTCTCCTCGATCGAGCCGCAGGAGACGGTGTTCCTCTCACCGGGATTGCCCGAGGCATCGAGCTTGAATTTCGGCACAATGAACAGCGAGATGCCCTTGACGCCTTCCGGCGCGCCTTCGGCGCGGGCAAGCACCAGGTGGACGATGTTGTCCGCCATGTCGTGCTCGCCGGCGGAGATGAAGATCTTCTGGCCGGAGATTCTGTAGCTGCCGTCGCCGTTGGGAACGGCCTTGGTGCGCAGCAGGCCAAGGTCGGTGCCGCAATGCGGCTCGGTCAGGTTCATGGTACCGGTCCAGGTGCCCTCGATCAGCCTGGGCAGCCATGTCGCCTTCTGCTCCTCCGTGCCGTGGGTGACGATCGCCGCGATCGCGCCTTGCGTCAGGCCGGGATACATCATCAGCGCCATGTTGGCGGAAACCATATATTCGGAAACAGCCTGGTGCACCGTGTAGGGCAGGCCTTGGCCGCCGAACTCGACGGGTGCCGCAAGCCCCATCCAGCCGCCTTCGCGATACTGGTCGTAGGCGTCCTTGAAACCCTTCGGCGTCGTTACCGAGCCGTCGTCATGGCGCACGCAGCCTTCCATGTCGCCGACGCGGTTCAGCGGATGCATGACGTTTTCGGCCAGCTTGGCACCCTCGGCGAGGATCGCCTCGAGCACGTCGGGCGTCGCATCCGAGAAGCCCGGAAGATTGGAATAGCGCTGATAGCCAAGCACATCGTTGAGCACGAACAGCGTGTCCTGGATCGGCGCCCTGTAGATCGTCATGCCTTCCTCCGCCCTTACGGTCCCGGCCCGACCAGCAAGTCGCCTGTCCACATCCTGGACAGGAGGCCGGGGCCAATGTCGATGCCCCGATAGCAAATATTGACGTTTGCGTAAACGTCAACTTCGTCGCAGTCAAAAATTTTGTGAGTGGTCAGGCATCCTGGCGACAAAAAAGCCGCGCGGCTATGGCCACGCGGCTTTCAGTTTTCGGATTGTCGCCGTTGAACGCGTGCGTTCACCCGGCGGCGCTTGCCTGCGGCGCCGCGGTGCGCTCGACGAGCATCTGGCGCACGACGGACATCGAGTTGCTCAACTCGCCGATGGCGTCGTCGATCAGCGCACGCTGCTTCTGCAGGCGGGCGAGTTGCTTCTCCGACTTGTCGAGGGCCAGCCGCAACTGCCTGGTGTTGGTGCCGGTCGGATCGTAGAGATCCATCATCTGCTTGACGTCGCGCAGCGAGAACCCCACCTTGCGGCCGAGCAGGATCAGCTTCAGGCGAGCCTTGTCGCGGCGCGTATAGAGACGGGTCGAGCCGTCGCGATGCGGATTGAGCAGGCCCTTGTCTTCATAGAAACGCAGCGTGCGCAGCGTCACACCGTATTTCTTGGCCATCTCGCCGATGCGGACGAATTCCTCGCCGGCTTCGACCGGGATCTCATTGGTATTGGCCGCGGCTTCGCCGGGCGAAACAAGTTTCATGGTCACTGGCTTTCCCCTGGCGGCGTCGCGGTCGCGGACCAAGCGTCGCCTGAGTGGAAGCGGGGGCGTGCTTCCAATCGTGGTTGCAACAAGTCAATCGCAAGAGGCACGGTTCGCACCTTTTACGTTTACGTCAATCCTATATCGACAGCCGCAAGGTGACGCAAGGGCGTTGTCAAAACGGAGCTTTATGCCGCACCAGTCAGGCGGCTCACGATTGTGCGCGGCTTCTTAAGCTTGGTTAACGCCTTGTTTACCACGTTGGGCGAAATGTGCGCATGTCGGTCACCCGTGTTTATCCTGTAGAGAATTTTTCACGGTTTTCGAAGCGTGGGTGAAAACCCGGGAAGCCCGTCTTCCTCCGCAGCAAAACCGCTCGGCTCGCTTCGTTTCCGACAGGCTAATGGGAGACCGGCCTCCGGCCGGCCATTCTGAACACGGGCGCATCGATGAACAGCAAGCGGTCCTATCTCGATACACTCAATGCCGGCAGGCAACGCCGGCCGCACGCCTCGCTCGAAGAACTGAACCGCTCGCTCGAAACCCTGGAGCAGCGGCTGGACCGCACGCGCGCCGACATGCCCGATCGCCCCGACCTGCGGCGGCCGCCAGTCGAGCCGCGTTATCCAAGCACGCAGCCTTACGGCCAGCCGCGCTGGTACGAAGACACCTATGCCGCGCAAAGACCCTTGGACCGGCCGCAGCAGAACCCGGCGGCGCAGAATCCTGGCTCACAGTATCAGCGGCCGCAACCGCGCGCGCCGCAAAGTCCGGCGCCCGCCGCGCCCGCCTTCGACCAGGGCTATCAGGCGATCGCGCGTGACATCGACCGGGTGCGCGGCCAGGAAGACAGCGTCGCCATGGTCGGCAAGATCGCCGTCGAATTGCGCGGGCTGCGCGAGGAATTGCGCCACCAGATGACCGCCGGCCTGCAGCGCGAATTCGAGGCGTTTCGCCAGGACATCGACCGCGCCATGCAGCGCGGCGCCAACGGCCTGCCGGATAAGAGCAGCGCCGAGCTCGGCCTCGAATTCGAGCGGCTTTCGGGCGCCATCCAGACACTGGCCGAAAAGAGCGACGACCGCAGCGTCAACCTGCTGCGGCTGGAACTGGAACAGGTGAAGGGCGCGCTGGACACGCTGGCACGCGAGGAAAGCGTGCAGAAGGTCGACCGCCGCTGGGACGATTTCGACCGCCGCTGGAGCGCCTTCGAAGACCGCGTCGACGCCGATCAGCGCAAGCGCGCGGAAGGCCCGAGCCTTTCGGTGCTGACCGACCGGCTCGAACAGATCAGCAGCGCCGTCAACAACCTGCCGGAATCGCTTTCGCTGCGCTCGCTGGAGGAAAAGGTGCGCACGCTTGCCGGCGCGGTCGACCGTTTCGCCAGCCAGCAGACTATGCGCGGCGGCGAGACGCTGGCCATGATCGACGAGCGGCTGGACGAGATTTCCCGCGCCATCGTCGCCTCGACGGTGGCCGCGCAGGCCAATGCCTTCGACCCCGAGACCTTCGGCCGGATCGAGAAGCGCATGGCTTCGCTGGCGGCGCAGATCGAAGAGGTTGCGCAGTCGCGGCCCGGCGCGGAAGTCATTGATCACCTCAACCTTCTTACCAGCCGTGTGGATCAGTTGGCCGGCAGGGCAGACCTGCCCGAGCAGGCCATGGAGCGGCTCGGTAAGCAGATCGCCTTGATCACCGACAAGATGGACCGCGCGCAGGCCATGCCCGACGCCGATCATATCTTCCAAGGCCTGGAACAGCGCTTCGAGGCACTGTCCATGTTAATCGAGCGCCGCCAGGGCGATGCGATGGAACAGGGCAATATGCTGTTTCGCGATCTAGAGCGTCGGCTGGACGAGGTCGCGGACCGGCTCGACCAGCGCATGCGCCAGGATGAGAGCGCTGGCATCATGGAGGTGATCGACGCCCGCTTCACCGCTTTGGCCAAGCGCATCGAGACACGCACGCCGGATCCCGCCAACGACGCGGCGATCCGCGGGCTGGAGAGCCGGCTCGAGGATATTTCCAGCCGGCTGGAAATGTCCGCGCAGCAGGTCGCGGGCATCGATCCGGCGCTGATCCGCAGCCTGGAGGCGCAGGTCGCCGGCCTGTCGGAGCATCTTTCCAAGCCCGGCACGCCGCTGCCCGAATTCGAGGACATCAGCCCGCGCCTCAACGAGATCGAGAAGTCGCTGGCGGGCACGCGCGATTCCATCCTGACCGTGGCGCGCGAGGCGGCTGAGAGCGCCGTCAGATCGCTTGCCGACTCGACGTCCAGCACGGCCCAGAGCAACGCGACCGCCGTTGCCGGCCTCGCCCAGGACCTGAAGACGCTCGAAGCGCTCACCCGCCGCTCCGACGAACGCAACTCGCGCACATTCGAGGCGATCCACGATACGCTGCTCAAGATCGTCGACAGGCTCGGCTCGCTCGAATCGGACGAGACCAGCGAAGCGGTCAGCGAACTGGTGGATCCGCAGCCGGCCGGCAAGCGCGGCGGCCGCGGCGGTAAGATCGCGGTGCAGGACGCGCCTTCGATGGATATCGACCAGCCGCTGCCGCTCACGGGGGACATGGCCGGTCTCGAAGGCCGTGCGGCTGCGATCATGCGCGATGAGCCAGACGCGCCGCGCACGCCTGCCGAGGCCGCGGCAGCAGCAGCCATGGCGGCCCTCGGGCCGGATGCGATCGGCGACAAGAGCGAGACGGCCGGCCGCAGGAGATCGATGTTCAGCGGCCTGGCGCGCGCTTTCAAGGGCAAGAAAGATGCGGACACGCAGCCGCTTGCCGGCTCTGCGCCGGTCGGTGACGTGCCAAGCGTCGACATCGACGAGCCGCTCGACCCCAAGGCCGCCAACCGGCCGTTGGAGCCCGGTTCCGGCGCGCCGGACCTCAACGCTATCATGAAACGCGTGCGCGACGAGCGCGGCGGCCAGCCGGTCAAGCGCAACGAGAGCGATGCCGCCAAGTCCGATTTCATCGCCGCGGCCCGCCGCGCGGCCCAGGCCGCAGCCGCGGAAGCCGACACGCTGAAGCGGCAATCGACCCTGACCGGCCCGGTGAAGGCGCTGAGGATAGGCGACCTGCTCAAGGCGCGGCGCAAGCCGATCCTGATGGCGGCGGCCGCGATCATGATGGCGCTGGCCGGCCTGCAGCTGGGCAAGGCCTTTTTGTCAGATCCGGTCGAGACGGCCAACAACCAGCCCGCACCGGTCGTCTCTCCGCAGACGGTCGACACGGAAACAGCACAGGACGAAAGCGGTCCGGCCCGGCCCGTCAGGCAGGCCGAGCCCGTCAAGGACGCGGCACTCGCCGCTTCTACGTCTTCCAGTCCCGAAAATGCCGCAGCCATGCCCGCCGAACCGGCGCCCGCGCCAGTGGCGCTTGCTGCGCCTGCCGCGCCGGTGCCGGCTCCCATGGCTTCGGCAACGCCGCCCGAACCCGCCGCCGCAGCCGTCTCCGCGGCGGATACGGATGGCGACACGCAGCCGATGGCCAAGGACCCCATGACGGCCAGTCCGGCAGCCGAGGGCGCCGCCGCCAGCACACCGACGGCCACTTCCGTCGACACGACAGGCGCCGTGCCGCCGGCCGGGAGCCAGGCAGCCGCGGCCAAATTCGATATCCCTTCCGAAATCGGTCCGGTGGCGCTGCACGACGCGGCCGCCGGCGGCGACGCCAAGGCGCTGTTCGAGATCGGCTCCCGCTATGCGGAATCGCGCGGCGTGAAGGAAGACATGAAGGCGGCCGCCAAATGGTACGAGCAGTCGGCCGAGCTCGGCTTCGCGCCGGCCGAATACCGCATCGGCAATTTCTACGAAAAAGGCATCGGCGTCGCGCGCGACATCAAGAAGGCCAAGACCTACTATCAGCTCGCCGCCGAACAGGGCAATGCCAGCGCCATGCACAATCTGGCGGTGCTGTTCGCCATGGCGGCGGACGGCGTGACCGACAATGAATCGGCGACGCACTGGTTCCAGGAAGCCGCCGACCTCGGCGTCAAAGACAGCCAGTTCAACCTCGGCATCCTGGCCGCCAAGGGCGTCGGCATGAAACAGAACCTGGAGGAATCCTACAAGTGGTTCGCGCTCGTCGCCAAGACCGGCGACAAGGACGCTGCGGCCAAGCGCGACGAGATCGCCAATGCGCTCAGGCCCGAACAGCTCGAGCGGGCGCGCGCCGCCACGGAATTGTGGAAGGCCAAGCCGCTCAACGCGGCCGCCAACTCGGTCGACGTTCCGGAGTCCTGGCAGGACAGCACTCCGCAGACGACCGCCGGCATCGATATGAAGAAGGCGGTGAAGAACATCCAGCTGATCCTCAACAAGAACGGCTATGATGCCGGGGGCGCCGACGGCGTGATGGGCGGCAAGACCAAGACCGCCATCATGGCCTTCCAGACCGACAACAAGATGAAGCCGACGGGCGAGATCGACGCGCCGCTCGTCAAGGCGCTCTTGGCGCACAAATAACGGCGGACGCGTCGCATATGCGACGCCCTGCCACACATTTGCCTGTTAACTGATTGAGATGGTTTTTGTTTCGGCGCGGCGGCGGGCGTTATACCCCCCCCCCCCCGGCGCAAGAAAAAATTGGCTTTTCGGTGCTTTACTGTCCGGGGACGGCACTGTGCGCCGGCAGACAAACTGATCGAGACAGACGGGTGGGCATCTATCTCCCGATCGCGGAAATTTCCGTCAACATCTTCGTGCTGCTCGCGATGGGCGCCGCGGTGGGTTTCCTGTCGGGCATGTTCGGGGTCGGCGGCGGCTTCCTGATCACGCCGCTTCTGATTTTCTACAACATTCCGCCGGCGATCGCCGTCGCCACGGGCGCCAACCAGGTCATCGCCTCCTCCTTCTCCGGCGCGCTTTCGCATTTCAAGCGCGGCACGCTCGACTTCAAGCTGGGCGGCGTGCTTCTGGCCGGCGGCATCGTCGGCTCGACGGCGGGTATCTTCGTCTTTGCGCTCTTGCGCCGGCTTGGCCAGTTGGACCTGTTCATCTCGCTGCTCTATGTCGTGCTGCTCGGCACGGTCGGCGGGCTGATGCTGTTCGAAAGCGTCAACGCGCTGCGCGCCAGCCGCAGCGGCGCCGCACCCGTGCTCAAGAAATCCGGACAGCACAACTGGATCCACCGGTTGCCGTTCAAGATGCGCTTCCGCGCCTCGAAGCTGTTCGTCAGCGTTATCCCGGTGCTCGGGCTCGGCGCCGGGATCGGTTTCCTGTCGTCGATCATGGGCGTCGGCGGCGGCTTCATCATGGTGCCGGCGCTGATCTACCTGCTCAAGGTGCCGACCAATGTCGTCATCGGCACCTCGCTGTTCCAGATCATCTTCACCTCGGCCTATACGACGCTGGTGCATGCCACGACCAACCAGACGGTCGACGTGATCCTGGCCTTCCTGCTGATGGCCGGCGGCGTCGCCGGCGCGCAATATGGCGCCAAGGCCGGCCAGCGGCTGCGCGGCGAGCAATTGCGCGCGCTTTTGGCGATGCTGGTGCTGGCCGTCGCCATACGCCTTGCCGTCGATCTCTTCGTGACGCCGCCCAATCTCTATTCGCTTACCGCCGCGGGCCTCAACTGATGGCGGCACGACGAGCATTTGCAGCCGTCTCGTTGTCGATGCTCTTTGCCCTTTCCCCGGCGACGGCGCAGACGCCGCCCGCCGAAAGCATCCAGATCGGCCTGTCGACCGACGCCATTTCCATCACGGCGGGCTTCTCCGGCGCCGACCTCACCATCTTCGGATCGCTGGAAAATCCCGACCCGCTGATCGCCCGCCAGGGGCGTTACGACGTGATCGTCGTGCTCGAAGGGCCGCCGAGGCCGGTCGTGGTCCGGCGCAAGGACCGCGTGCTCGGCGTCTGGATCAATCTGGACTCCGAGACATTCGAGAATGTGCCGGTTTCCTATTCCGTTGCGACGACGCGGCCGCTGCAGGACATCGCCGAGCCTGCCAAATACAAGCAGCTCTCGCTCGGCGCGCAGAACCTCTACATGAAGCCCGCCGACGAGACCGACAGCCCGGCGACGATCGAGGAATTCACCGCCGCGCTCCGCGACCGCAAGGCGGCGACGGGCCTCTACAGCGAGAATGTCGGCGGCGTGCAGTTCCTGTCGCAGAACCTGTTTCGCGCCACCGTGCGGCTGGCACCGAACGTGCCGGTCGGCACCCACAAGGCCCGCGCGTTCCTGTTCAAGAGCGGCATGTTCGTCAAGGAAAGCTCGGCCCAGCTCGAAATCCGCAAATCCGGCTTCGAGCAATCGGTCTTCCGCGTCGCGCATGACTATTCCTTCCTCTATGGCGTGTTCGCCATATCGCTCGCCATGCTGACCGGCTGGCTGGGCCGGCTCATCTTCCGCAAGGATTGATGCTCGCGGAAACAATGGGAAGACCCATTTTCCCGTGAAACAGGGTTTCCCTTTTCCTGGTTTTGCGATACATCGCCGCCTCCCAGCCCTAGGGACAAGCACACACATCTCGATTTTCGGCAGAGCGGTTCGGCTTTCCAGACGACGGCGCGTCTCGCGTCGTTGACAAACCCTGCCCCAAGGCAACGACAGGAGGCTGCGATGCGATCGGCATTCGGCGGCATCGATTTCGGCACGTCCAATTCCACCGTGGGCGTGATCCGCGACGGCCAGGCGCGGCTGGTGGCGCTGGAGGGCGAGCAACCCACCTTGCCGAGCGCCGTGTTCTTCAACTTTGAGGACGGCTACACCTATTTCGGCCGCCGTGCGATCAGCGACTACACCGACAGCATCGAAGGCCGGCTGATGCGCTCGCTGAAGAGCGTGCTTGGCAGCTCGCTTGCCAACGAGAAGACGCGCATCAAGGCACGCCAGATCGGCTTCATCGACATCGTCGGGCTGTTCATCGATCATCTCAAGAAGCGGCTGGAAGAAGACGCCGGCGGCCCGGTCGACAACGTCGTGCTGGGCCGGCCCGTGCAGTTCGTCGACGACGACGCGGCCGCCGATGCGAAGGCGCAGGGCGAACTGGAAAAGGCGGCGCGCGCGCAAGGCTTCAAGCACATCGCCTTCCAGTTCGAGCCGATCGCGGCGGCGCTCGATTACGAGCAGAAGGTTTCCCGCGAGGAGCTGGCGCTGATCGTCGACATGGGCGGCGGCACCTCCGACTTCTCGATCGTGCGGGTCTCGCCGGAGCGCGCCCGCTCGAGCGACCGCAAGGCCGACATACTAGCCAATCGCGGCATCCACATCGGCGGCACCGATTTCGACCGGCTGCTCAGCATCGCCCATGTCATGCCCGAGCTCGGCTATCTGACGCGGACCAAGGACCACAAGCGCAACCTGCCGGCCGCGTATTTCATCGACCTCGCCACCTGGCAGCGCATAAATCTCGTCTACACGGCCAAGGCCATGAACGACCTGCGACAGATCCGCTACGAGGCCGAGCGGGCCGACCTCGTCGACCGCTTCATCCACATTGTCGAGCATCGCTATGGCCATGCGATGGCGGGCTTGGTCGAAAGGGCGAAGATCGCGCTGACCGACCAGTCTTCGGCGGAGGTGAAGGTCTCGCTGCCCGGGGCGCGCTTCGCGGCCGAGATCACGCGCGCCGGCCTCGAGGAAACGATCAGCGGCGACATCGAACGCGTGGCCGCGACGGTCCAACAGACGATCGCCGACGCCGGCGTTGCCGCCTCGGCCATCACCGCCGTATTCCTCACAGGCGGTTCGACCGCCATCCCGCTGGCCAAGCGGCAGATCCTGTCGCTGGTGCCGCAGGCCGCCGTCATCGAAGGCGACATGTTCGGCTCGGTCGGCCTGGGACTCGCGCTCGACGCACAGCGCAAATATGCGTGAGCGTTTTGCCGCAACGTAGCTGCGGGGGTCCGTCCATCGGGTAGCGACGGCATGCCCGGAAGGTTGGTCGAAACGCCCGTGACGTCGTCATCCACGGGCGGAGCAAGGAGCGAAGCGACGCGGCGCAGACCCGAGGATCCATTCCGTGACGTATAAGCGCCGCTGCGGTGCAGAATTTCTGCTCCGCTGCACTCCACGTCGAAGGTCATGGAATGGATTCTCGGGTCCACGCTCCGCTTCGCGTCGCTCCGCCCGTGGATGACGACGTTCGGAGGCCTCGGACAATCGCGAACATTCGCGATGATTAGCATCCCAAGAACATAGTCCGGGTGCGGCCTGGGCTCAGCTGACCTTTCCGCCTAAATGCGCCTTCAGCGCCATCTGCGCGAGGCTCGCCTGGCGGTCGCGGTGGGTGATCATGGCGAAGTCGCGCTTCGGCAATTCGACCGGCACGGCCCTGAGGCTGCCTTCCGCCAGGGAGCGCGCGACCACCAGTTCCGAGATGATCGTCGCCCCCGCGCCAGCCTCGACGGCCTGGCGCACCGCCTCGTTGCTTGGCAGGACGAGGAAAATCTGGAGCTCCGCCGGCGGGACCCCTTGGCTGAGCGCGAAATCCTCCAGCGCCTCGCGCGTGCCCGACCCGCCTTCCCGGATGATCCAGCGCAATGCCCTGATGTCGAGGTTTCCTGCCCGCGTCGTCGGAATTTCGGGATGCGAGCGCGCCACCACCAGCATCGGGCGATCCTCGTCGACCGTGGCGCGGCGCAGGATGTCGGATTCGGTGCGGCCCTCGACCAGTCCGAAATCGGCGCGGCCGTCCAGCACATTGGTCTCGACCTGCCGGGTGTTGCCGATTGTCACGCTGAGCTTCACGGCAGGATAGGCCTCGTGGAAGGACGCCAGGCGGCGCGGCAGCCAATAGCTGGCTATGGTCTGGCTGGCCGCGATCGACAGGCTGCCGGCGACGGTCTGCGAGACATCCTCCAGCACGCCGCGGGCCGCGGCGGCGCGGTCCAGAACCGCCTTCGCCTCCGGCAGGAAGCGGTGGCCGGTCTGCGCCAGCTCGATGTTGCGGCCGACCCGGTTGAACAGGCGCACGCCGTGCTGGCTTTCTAGCGAGCGAATGGCTGCCGACGCCGCCGACTGCGAGATGCCGAGCCGCTCGGCGGCCTTGGTCATATGGCCGTGCTCGGCGACGGCGACGAAGATGCGCAACTGATCGAGAGTCATAGGCTAACTAAGAAGCAAAATCGATCGGAATTACAAGAGCTGCTTGTTAGACGCATCAATAGCTTTGTTCTAAGTTTTTATTGGAAGTTGGAAAAAATTAGCTGCATTTCCGCCAAGGGTTGAAATGATCGGACGCTTCAAATCCTTGTTCGCGCATTGGAACCGCCGTCTGAAGCGGCAGCTCGCCGGCGAGCGCTATCATCCCGAGCTCCACTATATGCGCGGCCCGGGTCCCAAGACGAAGGCCAAGACGGCGAGCGGCAAGAGCGTTCGCGGATCATGAATCCCGGCGCGCCGCGCGGCGCCAATTCCGCCCCCTCGCAGCGGCCGCTGGCCGACAGCCGAGCGCCGGAGGAGGGTGACGGCGTCGAGACCTCGCCAAGCGTCTCCGACCGCATCGCCAAGACCACCTGCTACATGTGCGCCTGCCGTTGCGGCATCGACGTCCACATCAAGGACGGCAAGGTCCGCTACATCAACGGCAACAAAGACCATCCGGTGAACCGGGGCGTGATCTGCGGCAAGGGCAGCGCCGGCATCATGCAGCATTACAGCCCGGCGCGGCTGAAGAAGCCGTTGCTGCGCACAGGTCCGCGCGGCTCCGGCGAGTTCCGCGAGATCGAGTGGGACGAAGCGCTGACCATCGCCACCGAAAGGCTGTCGGCGATCCGCCGCACCGATCCAAAAAAACTCGCCTTCTTCACCGGGCGCGACCAGTCGCAATCGCTGACCGGCTGGTGGGCATCGAAGTTCGGCACGCCCAATTTCGCTGCGCATGGCGGTTTCTGCTCCGTCAACATGGCGGCCGGCGGCCTCTATACGATCGGCGGCTCGTTCTGGGAATTCGGCGAGCCCGACTGGGACAACACCAGATACTTCATGCTGTTCGGCGTCGCCGAAGACCACGATTCCAACCCGATCAAGATCGGCCTCGGCAAGCTTAAGGCGCGCGGCGCCAAGGTGGTTTCGATCAATCCCTGCCGCACCGGCTACAATGCCATCGCCGACGACTGGATCGGCATTCGCCCCGGCACCGACGGCCTGTTCGTGCTGGCGCTCGTCCACGAACTGCTCAAGGCCGGACGCGTCGATCTCGACTATCTGCTGCGCTACACCAACGCGCCCGTGCTGGTCGTGCAGGAACCGGGGACCGCCGACGAGGGCCTGTTCGTGCGAGACGGCGACGGCAATCCGCTGGCTTGGGACAGAGTGGCGAAGCGCCCGGTCAATGCAGCCGACCCCGAAGCCAAGCCGGCGCTGACCGGCAGCTATGAGGCAGGCGGGCGGCGTTGCGTGCCTGTCTTCCAGCTCATCGCCGAACGCTATCTCGACGAGACCTATTCGCCGGACGCCGTGGCGGCGCGCTGCGGCGTCACCGCCGACACGATCCGGCGGATCGCGGCGGAGCTGGCGCATGTCGCCTTCGAGCAGCCGATCGAGCTGCCGATCGCCTGGACCGATTGGGCCGGCCGGCGACACGAGACGATCAAGGGACGACCCGTCTCGATGCATGCCATGCGCGGCATCTCGGCCCATTCCAACGGTTTTCACACCTGCCGCGCCATCCACCTCCTGCAGGTGCTGCTCGGCACGGTGGACGTTCCGGGCGGTTTCCGTTTCAAGCCGCCCTACCCGCGCCCGGCGCCGCCGGAGCCGAAGCCATGCGGAAAAAACGTTCGGCCGATGACGCCGCTCGACGGCATGCCGCTCGGCTTCGTCTGCGGCCCGGACGATCTTCTCGTCGACGAGGCCGGCCGGCCCACCCGCATAGACAAGGCCTATTCCTGGGAAGCACCCCTGGCCGCGCACGGGCTGATGCACTCGGTCATCCGCAATGCCTGGGCCGGCGATCCTTATCCGATCGACACACTGATGACGTACATGTCGAACATGGCGTGGAACTCGTCGATGAATACGGTCGAGACCGTTCGTATGCTGACCGACAAGGACGAGGCGGGCGCCTACAAGATCCCCTTCATCATCTATTCCGACGCCTATTATTCCGAAACGGTGGCTTTCGCCGACCTGGTGCTGCCCGACACCACCTATCTCGAGCGGCACGACTGCATCAGCCTGCTCGACCGGCCGATCAGCCATGCCGACGGTCCGGGCGACGCCATCCGCCATCCCGTGGTGCAACCGGACCGCGACGTGCGGCCGTTCCAGTCGGTGCTGATCGAGCTCGGCGCGCGGCTTGGTCTGCCGGGCTTTGTCGACGAGGACGGCTCAGCCAAATACCGCGACTATGCCGACTACATCGTCAACCACGAGCGCACGCCCGGCATCGGCCCTTTGGCCGGCTGGCGCGGCGAGAATGGCGGCTCGATCGGCAGGGGCGACGTCAACCCCAACCAGCTGCAGCGCTACATCGACAATGGCGGCTTCTGGCACCACGATTTTTCCGACGAGCAGCGCTATTACAAGATGGGCAACCGTGCCTATCTCGACTTCGCCGTAGAGATGGGTTTCATTTCCAAGGGCGAGCCTATCGTCTTCCAGCTCTACTCGGAGCCGATGCAGCGGTTCAGGCTTGCCGGGCGCGGCCATGGCGAGGTGCAGCCGCCGGACGCCGAGCGCGGCCGCATCGAGGCCTATATGGACCCGCTGCCCTTCTGGTACGCGCCCTTCGAGGACAGCACCGTCGACCTGCAAAAATATCCTCTGCATGCGCTGACGCAGCGGCCGATGCACATGTACCATTCCTGGGGATCGCAGAATGCGTGGCTGCGGCAGATCACCAGCCAGAACCGGCTGTTCGTGCATAGGCAGACCGCCACCGAGCTTGGCCTTTCCGACGACGACTGGGTGTGGATCGAAAGCGTCAACGGAAGGGTGAAAGGCCAGATCAAGCTGATCGACGGCGTGAACCCGGACACGGTGTGGACCTGGAACGCGATCGGCAAGCGGCGCGGCAGCTGGGGCCTGAAGGACGATGCGGCGGAGAGCAATCGCGGTTTCCTGCTCAACCATATCATCGGCGACCAGACGGCGGCCGATGCCAACGGCAAGCGCTATTCGAATTCCGATCCGGTCACCGGACAGGCCGCGTGGTTTGACGTGCGCGTGCGGATCGTCAAATGCGCGGCGGAGGAAGCCGGCTTCACCGAGCCGCATTTCGAGCGTTTTGCACAGCCACCGCATTTCGAGCCATCGCCTGACGTGCTTCGCTTCGGCACGGAATTCCGCATGAAGAGGGAAGCCGCCGAATGACCTGTCTTCCCGCTCGAACCGAGAAAAAACTCGGCCTCGTCATCGACCTCGACACCTGCGTCGGCTGCCAGGCCTGCGTCACCGCCTGCAAGGAGTGGAACACTGGCGGCCACATGGCGCCGCTGACGGACATCGATCCCTATGGCGGGCATGTCGACGGCGTCTGGTTCAACCGGGTGCATAGTTACGAGCACACGACCGAACAGGGCGACCGCACGGTGAACTTCCCGCGCTCCTGCCTGCATTGCGAGCAGCCGGCCTGCGTCACCGTCTGCCCGACCGGCGCCTCCTACAAGCGTGCCTCGGACGGCATCGTGCTGGTCGACGAGGACAAGTGCATCGGCTGCAAATTGTGCAGTTGGGCCTGTCCTTACGGCGCGCGTGAATTCGACACCGATGTCGGCGTGATGAAGAAATGCACGCTCTGCGTCGATCGGATCTACAACGACAATCTGGCTGAGGAGGACCGGGTGCCCGCCTGCGTCGCCGCCTGCCCGACCAGCGCCCGGCATTTCGGCGACCTCGGCGATCCGGCCTCGGCGATTTCGCAGCTTGTCGAGGAGCGTGGCGGCGTCGCGTTAATGCCGGAGCTCGGCTACAAGCCGACCAACAGATATTTGCCGCCGCGCGCCCGTAGCCAACGTGCGGCGAAGCTGGACGCGCCGGCGCTGGAGCCGATCCGGGCCGAGGGCGGCTTCCTCGGCTGGATCGACCGCATGCTTTCGAACTGATCATGCATCCCGCCTTCTCGGTCGTCTTCTTCACCACTGCCACCGGCGCCGGCTACGGCCTGCTGGCACTGCTCGGCCTGCTTGGCGGATTTGGCGTGATCCCGGCCGATTTCTGGCTTGGCCTTGTCGGCATGGGGCTGGCGCTCGGCCTGATCGCGGCCGGCCTGTTGTCCTCGACCGGCCATCTTGGCCGCCCTGAGCGAGCCTGGCGCGCTTTCTCGCAATGGCGCAGCTCGTGGCTGTCGCGCGAAGGCGTGGCCTCGGTCGCCACCTTCATTCCGGCCGGCCTGTTCGGCATCGGCTGGGTGTTGCTCGGCAGGAGCGGCGGCTGGGTAGCGATCGCCGGCCTGCTGGCGGCGGCAGGCGCGGTCGTGACAATCTGCACGACCGCCATGATCTATGCTTCGTTGAAGCCGATCGCGCAGTGGCACAGTCGCTATACTTTGCCGGCCTATCTCATCTTCGCGATGATGACCGGAAGCGTTCTCGCCAACGCCTTGCTCCAGGGGTTCAAGCTGGGTTCAACGGCGATGCCGATCTGGGCTCTGCTTGCCACGCTCGCCGGCTGGGGCTGGAAGCTTGCGACTTGGCGCTACAATGACCGGCTGGAAATCCCGACCACCGCCAACACAGCGACCGGCCTTGCCGGCGGCACGGTGCGTTCCATCGAGTGGCCGCACACGGAAGAGAACTATCTGCTGAAGGAAATGGGATTCCGCATCGCGCGCAAGCATAGCGCCAAGTTGCGGCTGATCACGCAGGCGCTGGCATTCGCAGTGCCAGCCATTCTGCTGGCGATCGCGTACTTCCTGCCAAGGCCCTTAAGCGCAATTGCGTCCATGCTTGCAGCCGTCGCGCAACTCGCCGGCATGCTGGTCGAGCGCTGGCTGTTCTTCGCCGAGGCGAAGCACACGGTCACCCTCTATTACGGCAGGGAGTAAGTTTCAGCCCGGCCTGAGCATCGAGCCGGAGATAGCAAAAATGCGTTCGGCGCCCAGCATATAGGCCATTAGCGTCTCCAGCCGGAACAGGCCGGCATAGGCGCGGTCGAGAACGTTGAGCGAGCCGGTATAGGCGCCGAAGGCCGGCATGATCATGCGGCCGCCATCGCCGGCAAAGCAGCGCCGCCTGACCGAGCGCCCGCGCTGAACGATGCGCGCGCACGGATGGAGGTGGCCTGATATCTCGCCCTCCACCCGGACCTTCGACGGCTCGTGACGGAAGAGCAGCGAGCCGATGGCGAGTTCCCGCACGGTCTCGCCCGGCAGGTCGGCTGGCGCATCCGGGTCGTGGTTGCCGGCGACCCAGAACCAGTCGCGGCCGGCCATCATCGCCTCCAGCCTTTCGCGGAAACTCAGATGCATGCGCTCGGCACCGCCGCCGTCATGGAAGGAATCGCCCAGGCTGACGACGATGCGCGGCTGATAGTCGGCGATCACCGCCTGAAGCCGCAGCAGGGTGGCCCCGGTGTCGTAAGGCGGGATCAGCGCGCCGCGCCTGGCGAAAGAAGAGCCTTTTTCGAGATGCAGATCGGAGACCGCGAGCAGCCGCAGATCGGGGAAATAGAGCACGCCGCGCCGGTCGCAGACCGCGCGCTCGCCGGCGATGCCGACAGGGTCGGCCTCGGCGATCAGCGTTGCGCGCGACAGCGAAAAATTCATCCCCTCTTAGGCCTTCTTTCAGTCCGCCATCTCCGGCCCCATGGCCTCTTCGACGAGCGTGGCGGCATCCATCAGCAGCGTCTCGTCTGCCTCGCCATTCACCGGCATCTTGCCGATTTCAAGCATGATCGGCACGGCCAACGGCGATATCTGCTCAAGGTTCTTATGCATGATTCGACCGCGGATGCGCGAGAGCATCTCGGCAAGTCTGCTGACATCGAGCAACCCGGTCGCGGCATCCGTACGGGTGGCCTGCAGCAGAATATGGTCGGGTTCATGGCTGCGCAACACGTCATAGATCAGGTCTGTCGACACGGTGACCTGGCGGCCGCTTTTTTCCTTGCCTGGGTGGCGCTTCTCGATCAATCCGGAAATCAGCGCGCAGTTGCGGAAGGTGCGCTTCAGCAGCCAGCTGTCGGCGAACCAGGCTTCGAGATCATCGCCCAGCATGTCCTGATCGAATAGCGTGGCCAGCGACGGTTTTCTGTTCTTGAACATCCAGCCCATGTCGGCCAGCGACCAGATGGCCAGCGCGTAATCGGTGGCCACGAAACCGACTGGCTTCGCGCCCGCCCGATCCAGCCGGCGGGTGAGCAGCATGCCCAGCGTCTGATGGGCAAGCCTGCCTTCGAAGGGATAGGCGACGAGGTAATAGCGGTTGCCGCGTGGAAAAGTCTCGATCAGCAGATCATCGCGTTTCGGCAAAACGGACTTGTCCGCCTGAAATCTTAACCAGTCAGCGACCTGCTCAGGCAGTTTCTTCCAGCGTTGCGGGTCGTCGAGCATGGCCCGCACCTGCTCGGCGAGATAGGTCGAAAGCGGGAATTTGCCGCCGCCATAATAGGGCACCTTCGCGTCACTGCCCGGTGCGTTCGAGACGAAGCACTCGTTCTCGCGAATGCCTTCGAAGCGCAGGATCTTGCCACCAAACATGAAGGTGTCGCCGTGGGTCAAAGTCTCCAGAAACGCTTCCTCGATCTTTCCCAGCACCCTGCCGCCGCGCGAGGCCGCTCCTCTGCTGCCGGCCTGGACGTAGCGCACATTGAGCGCCGGCACTTCGATGATGGTGCCGACATTCAGCCTGTATTGCTGGGCGACGGCCGGATTTGAAACCCGCCATAAGCCTTCCTTGGTCTGACGGATGCGGGCATAGCGCTCGTAATTTCTCAGCGCGTAGCCGCCGGTGGCGACGAAGTCGATGACCCGATCGAATGTCGGCCTGTCCAGGCTGACGTAAGGCGCGGCCGTCCGTATCTCCTCGAAGAGCACATCGGCATGGAACGGCGCGCCGCAGGCGCAGCCCAGCACATGCTGGGCCAGCACGTCGAGCCCGCCATTGACCAGCGGCGGCGTGTCCTGGGCGCCGAGATAATTGGCATCGAGCGCCGCCCGGCATTCCAGCACCTCGAAACGGTTCGCGGGAATCAGGATTGCTTTCGACGGCTCGTCCATGCGATGGTTGGCACGGCCGATGCGCTGCGCGAGCCGGCTGGCGCCTTTCGGTGCGCCGACATGCACGACCAGATCGACATCGCCCCAGTCGATGCCGAGATCCAATGTCGAGGTGGCGACGATGGCGCGCAACGCGTTTTCGCCCATGGCCTTCTCGACGCGGCGGCGCTGGGCGACATCAAGCGATCCGTGATGAAGCGCGATCGGCAGCGTGTCTTCATTGACGCGCCATAGCTCCTGGAACAACAGCTCGGCCTGGCTGCGCGTGTTGACGAACAGCAGCGTGGTCTTGTGCCGCTTGATCTCGCGGTAGATCTCAGGCGTGGCGTAGCGGGCGGAGTGACCGGCCCAGGGCACCCGCTCTTCCGAGTCGAGGATCGATATCTCGGGCTTCGCGCCGCCGGTCACGACGATGAGCTCGGACATGGCGCCTGGAGAAGCCTGGCTTACCAGCCAGCGACGCAACTCGTCCGGCTCGGCCACGGTCGCCGACAGGCCTATGGTCTGCAACCCGGGCACAAAAGCGCGCAATCGTGCAAGGCCAAGCGCCAGCAGATGCCCGCGCTTCGAGGTGACAAGCGAATGCAATTCGTCGAGCACGACATAGCGCAGGTCCTCGAAGAAGCGCTTTGCGTCGTTCGAAGCGATCAGCAAGGCGAGTTGCTCGGGCGTGGTGAGCAGGATGTCGGGCGGCGCCAGCTTTTGCCGCTGGCGCTTGTGCGAAGGCGTGTCGCCGGTGCGCGTCTCGATGGTGACAGGCAGGCCGATCTCCTCGACCGGCTTGCCGAGATTGCGCTCGATGTCGACGGCCAGCGCTTTCAGCGGCGAAATGTAGAGTGTGTGGATGCCACGGCGGGCCTCGCCTGGCTTTCGCTTGGGACGGCTGGCCAGCTCGGTCAGCGACGGCAGGAAGCCGGCCAGCGTCTTGCCGGCGCCGGTCGGCGCGATCAGCAGCACCGACTGGCCGCTTTGAGCCTTCGCCAGCAGCTCGAGCTGATGGACGCGCGGCGACCAGCCCTTTTCGCCGAACCATCTGACGAATGGCTCAGGCAGCAGGACGGCGGCATTCTGCTCGGCAAGGCGCGGCTGCTCGGTCACGCGCAAGAGGTAGCGCGGCGGCAAGCAATCGCCAAGGAAAATCGGAACAAAAGGGGATCAGCGCGATTCTTCCTCCCCCTTGTGGGGGAAGGTGGATTGCCGCGTAGCGGCAAAGACGGATGAGGGGTGCTGGAAGAAACGAGACCTGACTAGATAAAGGTGCTAAAGACGCTTAGCTCTTCAACGTAGCGATCCGTCCAGCACCCCTCATCCGTCTCGGCGCTGCGCGCCGATCCACCTTCTCCCACAAGGGGAGAAGGGGAGGCTGGCGCTACGGCCTCCGAAACCCAGTCGGACCGCCATAAAGATAGCCGATGCGGTCGACAGCCTCTTTAAGGCCCTCGCGCGAGACCAGCATGGTGTGGCCGTTGGCGTGGATCATGTCTCTTTCGTCGGTCATGATCGCGACGTGGCCTTTCCAGAAGACGAGATCGCCGCGCCGGAGACCTGAATAGTCCGGACCCGGCTCAAACGGCGTGCCGATCGACGCCGCCTGCATATCGGAGTCGCGCAGGACATCCTTGCCCGTCATGCGCATCGCCAACTGCACGAGGCCGGAACAGTCGATGCCGAAGCCCGAGACTCCGCCCCAGAGATAAGGCGTGCCGAGGAAGCTCTCGGCGACCGTGACGTAGTCCTCGGCCAGTTCCGCGATCGGCCGCAGATGGCCGGCGATGACCGCCTGGCCGGAGGGCAGCAGCGCATAATGCGTGCCGCGCGTTTCGGCCGAGCCGGTCACCATCACGGTCGACCCCATCGACAGCTGCCCGCTGATCGGGAAACGCAAATCGGGGCCGGGATAGAGGAAGGTGCGCGGCACGGAGACGACATGCGTGGGCGCATGTTCGCGTGCCCCAATCAGATTGTCGGCCACATAGCCGACATAGCCGTCGCGCTCGGCCTGCACCCAGGCCCAGCCTTCCGCATCCTCGAAGACGAGCACGTCGTCGCCGAACAGCGCCTGCGTGTTGACGCCCGCGTCGGGGCGCGGCGCCTTGCGCAGGTCGGCGACAGCGGCCGTGATCCGCGCCGGGCGGCCGGTGACGAAGCGGTCGGCGGCGACCTCGCCCTTCAGCCTCGCATCGGCAAGGTCGGAGCGGAAGGCATGAAGGCGGGCATCCCTGGCGGTCAAATCGATAATCCAGTCATATCAGATAAGGACAATGAGGTCAGATGGGCAGTTCGTGCGCCCTGGCGACGATACCATCGCCGAAGCGCTCGACAAAGAGCGCGCCTTCCACCGTGCGCCGGATCAGCACGTTGCGCTTGTCGAGCTCGTCGCGGTGGCGCGAGACCAGCTTCAGCGCGCCCATCGTGTCCAGCGCCCGGGTGATGACCGGCTTGGTGACGTTGAGCTTGGCGGCCAGCCCGCGCACCGTATGGGGCGGCGGATCGAGATAGATGGTGAACAGGATAGCCGTCTGGCGCATGGTGAGATCGGGCTCGCCGTCGCGCACCTGGGCCAGCATCACCTGCTGCCACAGTCGCAAGGCCTGGCTCGGGCGCATCGAGATCGACATCGCCCAAGCATGCCGGCAAATTGTTTCGGTTCCGTTTCAGTGACGATCTGCCACCTTGGTCTTCCGGCCTAGGCAAATCGCTGCGTAATTATCCGCTCCAGCGCGCGAATGCCTTGCGCTTCGCCGCCGGTCAGGCCGTAGGGTCGGTCGGCCGGGTTCCAGGCGAAGATGTCGAAATGCGCCCAGCTGTGAGTCTTCTCGACAAAGCGCTTGAGGAAAAGCGCGGCGGTGATCGATCCGGCAAAGCCATCCGTCGTCACATTGTTGATGTCAGCGATCTTCGAGGAAAGCTTTGCATCATAGGGGCGCCACAAAGGCATGCGCCACAGTGGATCCTCGACCGCGACCGACGCCGCGGCCAGGTCGGAGGCAAGCGTCTCGTCGTTGGTGTAGAAAGGCGGCAGATCGGGCCCCAGCGCGACGCGGGCGGCTCCGGTCAGCGTCGCCATGTCGACTAGCAAAGCGGGCTGCTCCTCGTCGGCCAGCGCCAGCGCGTCGGCCAGGATCAGCCTGCCTTCGGCGTCCGTGTTGCCGATCTCGACCGTGATGCCCTTGCGGCTCCTGAGCACGTCGCCGGGCCGGAAGGCATTGCCGGCGATCGAATTCTCGACGGCGGGGATCAGCACGCGCAGCCGGACATTCAGTCTCGCCGCCATGATCATGGCGGCGAGACCCAGCACGTTGGCGGCGCCGCCCATATCCTTCTTCATCAAAAGCATGCCCGACGACGGCTTGATGTCGAGGCCGCCGGTGTCGAAGCAGACGCCCTTGCCGACCAGCGTCACCTTCGGCGCGTCGCCCGGTCCCCAGCTCAGGTCGATCAGCCGCGGCGCGCCGGTGGAGGCCCGACCCACGGCGTGGATCATCGGGAAATTCCGCATCAGGAGATCGTCGCCATGGATCACCGAGATATCGGCGCCATGGGCGGTCGCCAGTTTTCGGGCGGCTTCTTCCAGTTCGACCGGACCGAGGTCGCTGGTTGGCGTGTTGACGAGGTCGCGTGTCAGGAACACGCTGTCGGCGATACGGCGGACATGCGCCGCGTCGCCGCCCTCCGGCAGCGCGAAGCGCACAGCCTTGCCGGGCTTCTTGCCGTAGCGAGTAAAGACATAGCCGCCGAGGACAAGCGCGAGCGCCGCGAGATCGGGTTGCGCCGGGCGCGACGCGAAATGCCAGTCGCCCCCCGGCAACGCCCTTGCGAGCGCGCCGAGGGCAAGAACGCTCTCGCCATCGCCTGTGCCGAACAACGCGCCGGCAAGGCCGCCACCCTCGCCCGGCAAGACCAGCGTGCGCCCTGCTTCGCCGGAAAAACCGTTGGCCCTTGCCCAGGCGATGGCGGAGGGCGGCAGTGCCGCGGCTTCAAGGGCGTCCTTCGCCACCAGATAGACAGGCAAGGCGGCTTCCGGCTTCTGCTCAACCAGTTCGACAGGCATGCGATGATCTCCGGCCGAACAGTTCGAGTCGGCGCTTCTTAACGGTCCGTTAGGGTTAACAGAATATTTCTGCCGGAGGGAAGACGGCCAGCCAATGGCCGCACAGGAATGGAGACCGGGCGCCGATGCCGACCGAAGCGTTGAACCTTACAGCCAAGCGTCTGATCACCACGGCTTTCATGGCGGCGCTGGCGGCCAGCGTGGCGGGTTGCGGCAGCACCAGCAAGTTCACCACGGGCTCCATCTCCCGCTCCGACAGCAGGCCGCTGGAAACGATGTCGTCCGGCGAATTGCGTACCGCCACGTCCAGGCTCGGCCAGTCCTATGCCCGCAATCCGGGCGACAAGCGCATCGCGATGAATTTCGCGGCGGCACTGCAGATGGACGGCGATGCCGACCAGTCGCTGGCGGTGATGCGCAAGCTGGCGATCGCCTATCCCAAGGATCGCGAGGTGCTTGCGGCCTATGGCAAGGCGCTCGCCGCCAACGGCCAGTTCGAACCGGCGCTCGATGCCGTGCGGCGCGCGCAGACGCCCGAATATCCGGACTGGAAGCTAGTGTCGGCGGAAGCCGCCATTCTCGACCAGATGGGACAGAAAGACGAAGCGCGGCAAGACTATCGCAAGGCACTGGAACTGAAGCCGAACGAGCCTTCGGTGCTGTCCAATCTCGGCATGTCCTATGTGCTCGAAGGCGACCTGCGCACGGCAGAAACCTATATGCGCGCGGCCGCGCAGCAGCCCGGCGCCGACAGCAGGGTGCGGCAGAACCTCGCGCTGGTCGTCGGCCTGCAGGGCCGCTTCGACGAAGCCGAGAAGATCGCCTCGCAGGAACTGTCGCCCGAACAGGCGCAGGCCAACGTCGCCTACCTGCGCCAGATGCTTGCCCAGCAGAACGCCTGGAGCCAATTGAAGGATCAGGACAAGGACAAGGCGAAGGTCGCCACGAACTGACCGGACGGCATTGCCAAATCGACCACCGTTAAAATCAAAAAAGTCGCCCGGATCCCGCGCGGCTTTTTGATTTGAAGCGAACGGCCCTATCTCTTTGTTTTTGCGCAATTCCGGACGGAAAACCGCTCAACACTTTTCCTGGAAGCTTTACTGGCTCGAGGAGCTGTGCTGGTCGCCGAAGATGCCGCGCTGGCTGACCTGGATGCCGGCCGGTCCCAGAATGATGGCGAACAGAACCGGCAGGAAGAACAGGATCATCGGCACGGTAAGCTTCGGCGGAAGTGCCGCGGCCTTCTTCTCGGCGGCGTTCATGCGCATGTCGCGGCTTTCCGAGGCGAGCACGCGTAGCGCGTGCGCCACCGGCGTGCCGTAGCGTTCGGCCTGGACCAGGGCCTGGGACACCGACTTTACCGATTCCAGGCCGGTGCGGCTTGCCAGGTTCTCATAGGCGTTCTTGCGGTCCTGCAGATAGGACAGCTCCGCATTGGTGAGCACGAATTCCTCGGCAAGCGCCACCGACTGCGCGCCGATCTCGTCGGCAACCCTGCGCAGGGCCGCTTCCACCGACATGCCGGATTCCACGCAGATCAGCATCAGGTCGAGCGCGTCCGGCCACGCCAGCTGGATCGACTGCTTGCGCTTGGTCGCGCGGTTGTTGACGTAGAGGATCGGCGCGTAGAAGCCGCCATAGGCGACAACGACACAGACGAACAGCTTGATGAAGGCCGGCTGCTGCGGCAAGCCGCCGAGCACGAACAGATAGATGGCCGCCAAGGCAAAACCGACGAATGGCAGGACCAGGCGGAAAAAGAGGAAGCGCGTCAGCGGGTTCTGGCCGCGGAAGCCCGCGACCTTGAGCTTCTGGATCGTGCTTTCATCGGCAAGCGCGCGCCTGAGATCCAGGCGGTCGACGATGTTGCGCATGCCGATCGACTGTTCCTCGCGCAGGCCCTTGCGGCGGCGGTCGGCCTCGTTGGCCAGCCGCGCACGCTGCTCGGCGCGCATTTTGTCGCGTTCGAGCGCCACGCTTTTCATGCGCGACTTGAGCGACGTGCCGCCGAACGCCGGCATGAGCGTGAAGATGGTCGCGAACACGGCGATGCCGACCAGCATCGCGATCAGGAAAGAAGGGTCGGTGAGTGTTTTGACGACCTGCTCTGTCACCGGATCCGCACCCCTACACTTCGAAGTTCATCATCTTGCGCATCACCAGGATGCCGATCGACATCCACACACCCGAGCAGCCGAGGATCAGGTTGCCGACGTTGGTGGTGAACAGCGGCATGATGTAGTTCGGGCTCGACAGATAGACGAGGAAGGCGACGACGAAGGGCAAGGCGCCGATGATGACGGCCGATGCCTTGGCTTCCATCGACAGCGCCTGGACCTTGGCCTTCATCTTCTTGCGGTCGCGCAGGACGCGCGAAAGGTTGCCCAGCGCCTCGGACAGGTTGCCGCCGGCCTGCGACTGAATCTGGATGACGATGCCGAAGAAGCCGGCTTCGCTGCACGGCATCGTCTCGGGCATGCGCATGGCGGCGTCGGGCACCGACATGCCCATCTGCTGGGAATCGACGATGCGGCGGAACTCGGACCGGACCGGTTCGGGCGATTCGTTGGCGATCAGGCGGATCGCATCGTTGAGCGGCAGGCCGGACTTGACCGCGCGCACGATGATGTCGAGCGCGTTCGGAAATTCTTCCAGGAAAGCCTTGGTGCGACGTGTGCGGCGAAACGACACGAACCAGCGCGGCAGGCCGAGGCCGCCTACCAGCAGGGCACCGGGCAGCGCCCATAGAGGCGCGCCGAGGAAAAAGAGAACGGCCGTCAGGATGATCCCGCAGACAGCGGAATAGATATAGAAACGCTCGATCGGAACCTGCATGCCGGCTTGGCGGATCTGAACCTTCAGCGGCGGTTTCTTGACGTTGCGATCATTGGCCTTCTGCTTCTCGTCGAGCTGCTTCAGCGTGTCCTGAACATTTTTTCGCCGCTTGACCGCCTCCGCGGCGCGGTCGCGCGTCGCTTTCACCACCGACCGGTCCGTCTCGGCTGTCTTGATGGTCTGAAGCCGTTTGCCGGCCTGCTTCTCGTTGTCGATGCGCGTGAACAGGAAAGCATAGGCCACCGCGCCGGCGCTGAAGCCGGCAAGCACGATGAAAGCCAGTACGGTGGTGTCAATTCCGAACATCGACCGGGGTCCCTAGGGCATTTCGCCGTTCCAAGGAAACGGCGAACCGTCCTGTCTCTTTGCCTTGACGCAATTGCTGACGGAAAGTTACGGCGAAGTCACCGAACCCGACCGCATCACGCCTTTCCTGGAATTGCTTCCAACCTCCAGATGCATCAGTCAGCGCGTTTCTCCATCGCCTCGAGCGCATTGGCGAGGCGCTGCTCCTCGCCATAGTAGCGGGCGCGGTCCCAGAAATGCGGGCGGCCGATGCCTGTCGACACATGCTCGCCGACCAGCCGGCCGCCGGCGTCTTCACCCTTGATGTTGTAGAGCACAAGATCCTGGGTGATGATGACATCGCCTTCCATGCCGACCACCTCGGTGATGTGGGTGATGCGGCGTGAGCCATCGCGCAGGCGAGCCGCCTGGATGATCACGTCGATCGAGCCGACGACGATCTCACGCACCGTCCGCTGCGGCAGGGAATAGCCGCCCATGGCGATCATCGATTCGATACGATTGAGGCATTCGCGCGGGCTGTTCGAGTGGATCGTCCCCATCGAGCCGTCGTGACCGGTATTCATCGCCTGCAGCAGGTCGAACACCTCCGGTCCGCGCACTTCGCCGACGATGATCCGCTCCGGCCGCATACGCAGGCAGTTCTTGACCAGGTCGCGCATGGTCACCTCACCTTCGCCCTCCAGATTGGGCGGCCGGGTTTCGAGACGGACCACATGCGGCTGCTGCAGCTGTAGTTCCGCCGAATCCTCACAGGTGATGACGCGCTCCTCGCGGTCGATATAGTTGGTCAGACAGTTGAGCAGCGTCGTCTTGCCGGAGCCCGTGCCGCCCGAGATGACGACATTGCAGCGGACGCGGCCTATGATCTTGAGGATTTCCGCGCCTTGCGGCGAGATGGCGCCGAACTTGACCAGCTGGTCCAGCGTCAGCTTGTCCTTCTTGAACTTGCGGATGGTGAGCGCGGTGCCGTCGATCGACAGCGGCGGCGCGATGACGTTGACGCGCGAGCCGTCGGGCAGGCGTGCGTCGCAGATCGGGCTCGATTCGTCGACGCGGCGGCCGACCTGGCTGACGATGCGCTGGCAGATGTTGAGCAGCTGCTGGTTGTCGCGGAAACGGACGCCGGTCTGTTCGACCTTGCCATTGACTTCGATGTAGACGTTCTTGGAGCCGTTGACCATGATGTCGGCTATGTCGTCGCGGGCAAGCAACGGCTCCAGCGGTCCATAGCCCAGAACATCGTTGCAGATGTCCTCGAGCAGTTCTTCCTGCTCGGAGATCGACATCGCGAAGTTCTTGATCGCGATGATGTCATTTACGATGTCGCGGATTTCTTCGCGCGCGCTTTCGGGATCGAGCTTGGCGAGCTGCGACAGGTCGATCGTGTCGATGAGCGCCGAAAACACCTGGCTTTTGGTGTCGTAATAGGTCTCGGAGCGCTCGCGCTGGACCCTTCTTGGCGGCTCCGGCGCCATAGGCGGCGGCTCGACGGGCCGGCGCGCCGGCGGCGTGGCCGGCGTGCCGGACGGCGGCGCGGCCGGTCGTTCGGCCGTCATCGTCCCGGTTGGAGCGGCGGCGGGAGCGGATGCCGGCGGACGGAATTCGGGCGTTGCCCGGCTGCCGTCGTCTTTGCCTCTTTTACCAAACATGATCGACTACCCGATGCCGCTCAATCAGCGTCACTTCTTGTTGCGCGAGAGCTTGCCGAGGATCGAGCCCAGGCCTGCTTTCTTCCTTGCCTTGATTTCGCTGCGTCCGGTCAGCACATGCGCTATCTCATTGATGGTGGTCACGACCGGGCTCTTGGCGTCCATCTCGGAGAGCATGCGGCCGTTGTTGGCGGCGTTGCCGAACAGCAGCGGTTCGAAGTTGATCACCGCCATCGGCGTGATGCCGAGCGGTTCGGCGAAATCGGACGCCGCGATCTCGGGCCGTTTCGGCACGCCCGCCTGGTTGATGATCAGCTTCGGCGGCGGATCGTTCGGGCGCAGCCGCTTCAGCATGTCCACCATGTTCTTGGTGTTGCGAAGATTTGCGAGCTCGGGCGTGGCCGTGATGACGATCTCGTCCGCCTTGATCAGCGTGCTCTTGGTCCACCCGCTCCAGACGTGCGGGACATCGAGGACCAGCAGAGGCGCGCTGCGCTGCGCTGTCTCTATGATCTGCGCGAAAGCCTCGGAGTCGAAATCGTAGACGCGCTCGAGCGTGGAGGGAGCCGCGAGCAACGACAGATGCTCGGCGCATTGCGCAAGCAGACGGTCGAGATAGACCTCGTCGACCCGCTCTGGTGAAAACACCGCCTCGGCGATGCCTTGCGCCGGATCCTGATCGAAATTGATGTTGGCGGTGCCGAAGGCGAGATCGAGATCGGCGATGACGACCTCGGACTTGAACAGGGAAGACATCGCCCAGGCGACATTGTGAGCGATGGTCGAGGAGCCGACGCCGCCCTTGGCGCCGATGAACGCGATCGAGCGGCCGATCGGCTCCGAATCCGGATCGACGAAGATCGACGACACGACGCTGACGATGTCTGTCATCGAGACCGGCGCGATCACATATTCGGAAATGCCCGAACGGATCAGCTCGCGGTAGAGCCCGACATCGTTGTAGTGGCCGATAACCACCACCTTGGAGGACGGATCACAGTATTCCGAGAGCTGGCCGAGCTGTTCGAGCAGCTGCTGCGGTTCGCTGCGCGATTCCAGCAGGATCAGGTTCGGCGTCGGCGCGGACTGGTAGAACTCGATCGCGGTCGGGATGCCGCCCATATGGACCTTGAGATGGGCCTTGGCCATCCGACGATCCTCGCCGGCGCGCTCGACGGGGTTGGCGACCCCCTCGGTCTCGCAGAAGGCCTGGATCGAAATGCGCGGCACGGGGCGCAGCGCCTGCATGGCGGCGATGTCCTGCTGCGAAAGGTCGCCGGTTTCCGCGGGCGTGTCGTAGGCAAGATTGCTCATCGTCATGCTCTTTCCGTGACTGCTTTCTTCGTCGTCCGGCGCAGCTTAGTAGGTCACTTCCGAATTGCCGAGGAACTCGTCCGAGATGCCCCTCTCGCGGTACTGGTCGATCACCGCGCCGCGATTTTCGGCGTCGATGTCGGACTGCTTGCGCGGCCCGATCAGATCGTTAGGATTTGCCAGCTGTGCTGCGAGGTTGTTCTGATAGGAGCAGCCGAAGTCGGCGTAGTGCTTGTTCTGCGACGTCTCCAGAATGTCCTCGGGCCAACGCCCGCATTTGTCGGTCTGGGCCCTCACCGCGACGAAGGCGACGCGCACCGGCGCTGACGCCTCCGGCACCGCCGACTGATAGGATGTCATGACGATACGGTTGCGCTTGACGCCTGCCGCAATGGCGAGCCTGGCAAAATCGCGACCGGCGGCCCGGGCGGCAAGCTCATTGGCGGACCCGGCCGGCATCGCGATCGTCAGCGCCGGCGCGGCGCTCTTGTCGTAGCCGTCAAGAAAACCGAGCAGCGTATCGCGCTGCGCACCGGTCATGCCGCGATCACCGGCGCCGACCGGCAGGTCGATCTTCTGGTTCTGCTCGGCAATGACGATCGGATGGGTCGTGCGGTAGTCGTCCGGTATCGACCCGACGGTTACGCTGTCGCGGTTGGCGCAACCTGCGAGCGACGCGGCAAGCATGACCGCCAATGCCGGGACCACCTGCCGACGGATCCTTGCGATACCGGATGCTGTCCGGACCGTCATGACCTTCGATGCTGACTTGGACATATCCGCATTCCCACTCATTTGTAGATGAAGCCCACGACGCCGTGGTAGCGGCCGGCTGGCCTGTCGGTCTGCATGGTGCCGTAGACGCGGTTGACGCGGCCGAGGAACATGCCGGCGCCGTCGCTCGCAGGATTGAAATTGTCATCCGGCTTCGCCAGCTCGTTGCGTGCAACAGGCTTGACTAGGTAAGGCGTGATGATGATGACGAGCTCGCTTTCGTTGCGCACGAAGTCACGGCTACGAAATAGGGCGCCGAGGACCGGTATCTTTGTCAGGCCAGGCATGCCGTTGAGGGCCTGGCGCACATCGTCACGAACAAGTCCGGCGATCATCATCGATCCCCCGGAAGGCAGCTCCACAGTCGTATCCGCCAAGCGCTTGCGCAGCGATATGATGTTGGTATCGCCAAATGCAACGGAGCCTTCCGTCGTCGGCTCTGACACCGCGGTTCTCACTTTCAGGCTGATACGGCCGGCCGACAGGACCACCGGTTGGAATTCCAGCCCGATGCCATAGTCGACCTTCGATGACGTCCAGGTTCTGTCGGCATTCTGATTGTCTGCCGATTTGTTGCTGGTGACGGCGGTCACTATGTTGTATTCGCCGCCGACCTTGAACGTCGCCTTCTCACCGGAGACCGCCGTTAACGTTGGCTCCGCCAGTGTCTTCATGGCACCAGACTGCTCCATGGCGTTGATGGTGCCTTGCAGGGATGAAGTGGCGAAGCTCAAGCCTGAGGAGGACAGTGGCTTGCCCAAACCCGGGAAAGTATCGCTGGTCGCACCATAGCTGATGCCATTGCTGCCACCCCGGCCAACCATGTTAACGCCGAGCTGCTTCATCACCGAGCGGCTGACTTCGGCGACGGTCACCTTGAGCGTCACCTGGTCGTCGCCGATGATCTGCAAGAGGTTGACGATCTTGGAGGTCCGGCGCTCCTGGTCGGGATTGTTTATGTCGACGCCGCCATTGACCGAGCCGCCGGCCGCCGTCTGCGAATATTGACCCGTCGTCGCTTCACCGCCGGACACGAAGATGGTGGCCAGGTCGACGGCACGCTTGGAATCGAGCGGCGTGTCCACCATGCCCGTCAGGACGACGTTGTCATTGAGAAGCTCGACCTTGATCTGCGAGGACGGGATGAAGCGCTTGAGATAGTCTTCCAGCCCTGCGACGTCGCGCTCGACGGCCAGATCCAGGCTGACGATCTGCTCGCCATTGGGGCCGAAGACGAAGATGTTGGTCTCGCCGACCGTCTTGCCGAACAGGTAGATGCGCCGCGCGGTGCGCGTCACGGCATCGGCAACCGCCGGATTGGCGACGAGGATATCATAGGCGTCGCTCGGCAAGTCGATGACAACGGATTTGTTGAGGCCGAGCTTGACGCGCTGCGTGGCGACGGAAGCCGACACGCCGGCGCCCGCGGCTTTGGCTTCGCCCGTTCCCGGGGCGCCGGCGCCGAGCAGGAAAATAGCGATCGCCGCGGCGGCCAGGAAGGGCAGCAGTTTACCGTTCAGCCTCATTTCCTTGCTCCCACCTCGGAAACCTCGCCGGACTTGATCAGCCGCACGGTTCCGCGTCGGCCGTTGCCGTTGACCAGATAGTCGGCCTCGCCCGTATTCTTTTCATGGATGTCGGTGATCGGGCGCAGCGCCAGCGTCAGGCGGTCGGCCATCTGCTGCGCCACCGTGATGATCTCCGCCTGCTGCGGCGTCAGCTCCAGCGTCGCGGTCTGGCCGACCCTGGTCTTCTTACCTTCCTCGTCTTCCTGGATGGTCTGGTCGATGGCCAGCACGCGGATGTTCTTGAGGATCGTCTCGGTGTTGAACCCGCTGCCGCCGTTGCCGGTGTCGGCGCGGCGGGTCATGATGACGTCGACGAAGTCGTTGGGCAGGATGAACCCGCCGGCGGACGTGTCGGCCGATATCGCGGTGGCGACGGCGCGCATGCCGGAAGGCAGGATCGACGACATGAAGCTCTGCCCCTCGCCGACCAGCTTGGAGCGCCGCAACGGCTCGCCGGTATACATGGCTACGCGGGCGACCGAGCCCTTGAGCTTTTCGATCGCGTCAGGCTCGGCGGCGCGCGTGATGAAATTGGCGTTGACGCCATCGGCCGGCCATTCTTCCCAGCTGATGTTGTTGCCGAGCTGGCTGCCCATTGACACGTCACCGGAAAGCACCAGCACGTCCTGCAATGCGATCGCCGGCTGCTTGGGCGCATCGACAATGACCTGAGGCGGCGGCGCTACGACCATGTTCTTCGCCACGTAGCCCGCGCCACCCGCCGCGACCGCAGCCACGCCCAGAATAATCAATCGGGATGCTGGCATTCGTCCGAAACCCTTCGCCTCATGGCAAACCACCTCACCAGGCCGGACTTTGCAGCTGCAATCGTCAAAACAAGGTTAATGTAATGCTTACGATCGTGATTAATTTAAGGTTTACTCAAATTGGATTGAACGGTGCGCCGTTAACAGAAAAAGCGGCCGGGGCCGCCTTCCGATTCTGATAAAAGGCGGCCATTGGGATTGCCGACATCGAGATCGCCGGACCTATGTCGTGAGCCTCTCCAGCGCCCAGACCATCAGCGGCGAATCCGGGAAAGTGATCAGTCCGCCGGCGCCAAGCGCTATGCCATATGGGATGCCAACATTCTCGTCCGCGAAATGGCGCAGAAATCGGCTGTGGCCGGTGTACGTGACGAGCGGCGATTTCCGGTAGGCAAGGATAGCGAGGGTAAGCAGGCCGCCGATGAAAGCCGACGTCACCAGATAGCCGACCAGGTTGATGTTGAGGCCCATCCACAGAGCGGTCGCGGCCAGAAGCTTGGCGTCGCCGCCGCCCATGCCGCCGAGCGCAAAAAGGCCGAAGGTCGTGGCAAGCACAAGGGCGCCGGCGGCGAAATGCCAGCCATAGGTTGCCCAGTCCATACCGGCGAGCGGCGCAACAAGCGCGAATGTCGCCACCAACAGCACGGGAACGCGGTTGGCGATCGTCATCGACAGCGTGTCCGAGATCGCAGCAAAAAGCATGCAGAAAGGAAAAACGACGAAGATCACGGCTTCAAGCATGGATGCGGCCTGCCTGTGGCATGTTTCAGCGTCATCCTAGGCGCGCTGGATTAACGATCGATGAGGCCGGACGATCAAATCGGCCGACTGCATAAAAAAGGGCCGCCAGCCGGCGGCCCTTTTTCTTTCTGTCGAAAAGGCGCGATACGCAGCCTTATTACGGAGCAGTGGCGCCGTTGAGGGTGGCGGCGATGTTGGCGAACTTGGCGTTCAGCGCGCCGCCGAGCTGGGTAGCACCAACCATGATGGCAAGCGCGATGAGAGCGGCGATCAGACCGTATTCGATGGCGGTCGCGCCGGATTCGTCCTTCACGAAACGTGCGATGAGATTAGACATTCGAGAGCTCCTACTCCACGTGTTACAGCACTACCGTCAACTTCTCTTCCGGGTTGATCGGATGGCGCAAATCTAGGGAGAAGCCGTTTCGATCGGCTTAATAAACAGCCTTACCGATTCCTTTCCGATGGCGAACGCACTGCGTGGTTAACCGTGGCCTAAACATCGCCAGAGGTCCGAGTTCCCGAGAAACCGGCGCTTGTGCAATATTCCTAAAACAGTAAGCGCCATGGACGCATGGCGCATCGTGCAGGCGATCCTTAATCATGGCGGGCCCGGTTTAACCGTTACTTCACCAATCTCGTTCATGTTCCGTTGAAGAATCTGCCTGCCGGGAGCGCTTCAATGACATTGTCGAGATTGCTGTTTCCAGTCGCCGCGCTGCTGGCAACTGCTGCCTTGGTCATGCCGGCCAGGGCCGGCGCCGGTATTGAAGTCACCATGAACCAGGCCAAGATCGTCAAATTGTCACGCGGGGCCGACACGGTCGTCATCGGCAACCCGGCAATCGCCGACGCCTCCGTGCAGGACGCCTCGACCATCGTTCTCACCGGCAAGGGCTTCGGTGTCACCAATCTGGTCGTGCTCGACTCGGAAGGCAGCCCGATCATCGACGAACAGGTGACCGTCGTGCGACAAGCCGCCTCCTCGGTGCGCATCTACCGACGCGCCGAAGTTCAGACCATGTCCTGCACGCCCTATTGCGAGAGCGCGTTCAAGAGCGAGGCCGAGAAAACTTCCGAAGCCGAAATGAGCGCCGGGCACTGAGCTCTGCGAGGGCGCGAACCCACGGGCATTAAAGACGGCTTAAAGCTTGCCCGACGAATTTAACGATCATCAAAACCGGAACTCAATGGGTTATCGCTAACCTTACCGCCGGTACCGCCAAGGGGATCGGCAGGAAAGCAATATGAGCAAGGATGCCACATCCGGCGGCGGCATGGACAGCAAGACGCGGGTCAAAGTCCGCCCCGGCTTCTTCAGCGACAGGCGCGGCAGCACGGCTATGGAATTCGCGATGCTCGCCATCCCGTTCGCGCTTCTCGTCTTCGCCATCCTCGAGAGCTGCATTTCGTTCGCCGGCCAGGAGGTGATGGCCAACGTCGCCGACGATGTCGCCCGCCAGCTGCGGACCGGGCAGTTGCAGAAGACGAACGTCACCGAAGCCTCCATCAAGCAGCTGATCTGCAGCAGGCTTGAGATCATGGTGGCCAAGGACTGCCCGGGATTGCTGGTGGATCTGCGCGAATATCCGAGTTTCGCCGACGCCGCCACGGCGGGCTTCAAGATCGTCAATGGCGATATCGTGCTGGTGCAAGGCACCAACTCGATGAATTTCACGGTGTCGCCCGGACTGGCGGAGTCCATCAACATGTTGCGGGTGTTTTACAAATGGCCGGTGATGACCGATTTCCTGGCCAAGTCGATGGCCAATCTGAAAGACGGCAACACACTGCATTTCGCATCGGTGACCTGGCAGAACGAGCCGTTCGACGACAATTGAGACTGCTCGACGGCTAAGCCGCGGCGTGGAGGACGATATGCATAGTGCGGGGGCACTCCGGGGCATTTCGGCGAAGGTGAAGCAGTTTTGCCGCGATCGCCGCGGCATCGCGGCGATCGAGTTCGCGTTCATCGTGCCGGTGCTCCTGATCATGTATTTCATCACGATGGAGGCCTCGCAGGCCATCGAGACCGGCAAGAAGGTCAGCCGCATCGGCAGCATGGTCGCGGACCTCGTCACGCAGCAGCAGGCCGTCGTGAAGGCTAACCTCGATGCAATGATGAAGATCGGCATATCGACGCTTCGGCCCTACAATCGCTCGGATCCGACGATCATCATCACCGGCATACAGATATCCGACGAGGCATCGCCAACAGTGAAGGTGGCGTGGTCGCGCAAGCTGGTGGGCAACACCTACAGCGTCGATGCCAGTCCCGGCGACACCACGACCGTCCCTTCGACGCTGAAAATCCGCAACACTTTCCTGGTCCGCGTGGAAAGCGACCTCGGCTATGTGCCCGTCATCGCCTGGAGTGAGAACAACAACCAGCAGAAGGCGCTTGGACTGTTGTCGACCTTCAGCCACATAAATATGAGCGAGACCTACTATCTCCGGCCTCGCCGGAGCCCAACGATCCCCTGCAGCGATTGCTGACGGTCAGTCTCGGCCGTCGGATGCGTGCCGCACAATGGCCGTGGCCATAGCGTAATCCTTGGACGCCGCCGGCACGAAGCCACCGGAATGCGCCGCCTCCAGCAGATCGTATATGTCGGGCGTCTGGGACTTGAGATTGGTTAGGAAGACCGTCAGCCGGCGCTTTGCCTCGGGATCGAGATCGTTGCGGACGGCGTGCGGGCCGTAGCGCAAGAGGCCTGAGGTCCACAACACCCGAAGCGACGCCCCGGGGATGCCGGCAGCCTCCAGCCGCGCGACGGTGCCCTCGGAACGGGTGGACCGGCCATCGGTATCGGCCGGTTCCCAGCCGAACAGGGCGTCCGCTTCGCCGCCGGCGAGCATTGTCTCGGCCGTTGTGGCCGAAGCGGCGCGCTGCAGGAAGGGCGAGTCCCGCGCGATCTTGACGCCTTCGGCCCGCAGCGCCGCCAGCGGCAGCAGCGCGCCGCCGACGTTTTCGGCTGGCGCTATCGCGATCCGGTGCGAAGCCATGGCGGCAAGGTCCGCAAGCCGGCCGTCGCGCGTCACCAGGACGGAACGGATGCCGACGGCGCCGTCGGTATCGACCGGCGCCACCAGCGGCTCGACGCAGCCGCAGCGCTCCGAGGCCGTGGCATAGGCGAGAGCGGAATAGATCGCATATTGCACGCGCCCGCTCGCCTGCGCCTCGATCAGCGCCGCGTAGTCGCGCGCAACGACGAACTCGACCGTCATGCCGAGCGCATTGGCATAGGCGTCGGTCAGGCGCGCGAGCCCCGGGACGGTGTTGCCGCCGCCTGGTTCGGCAACGATGCCGATGCGGAACGTGCCGATGTCGCCACGCCAGTCGGCGCGTGCCGGCGAGGAGGCGGCACCTAAGGCCGCGAGAGCGGCCGCGCACATCTTCACGGCTTGCCTTGTCGCGGTTTTGCCGCGCCTTGCCATACCTGCCACGCTCCCGCCCCGCATCCGCGCCTCGCCGCAACTATGGCGCCAAGCCGTTGCGGTTTGGTTTCCGATTTGCCAACGCCGCCGGGGAACCTTATGTCTGGCGATCAAGGCTCACAATAAAGATACCCATGGCGCGCGCGTTCCTGTTCGTTCTCGATTCTTTCGGCATCGGCGGCGCGGCCGACGCCGAACGCTATGGCGATACCGGCGCCGACACGTTCAGGCATATTTTTCAGGCTTGCGCCGATGGTCGTGCCGATCGGCAAGGTTTGCGCAAAGGGCCGCTCGCCGTGCCCAACATGATGTCGCTCGGACTTGGCCGGGCGGCGCAAACCGCGACGGGACTGAAAACCGGTATCGACGCGCCGCCGGTCGCCTCGGTCTTTCATGGAGCCGCACAGGAAGTGTCGAGCGGCAAGGACACGCCCTCCGGCCACTGGGAGATCGCCGGCCTGCCGGTACGTTTCGATTGGGGCTATTTCCCCGATACGGTGCCCGCCTTTCCGGCCGACCTGACCGACGCCATCATCCGCGAGGGCAAGCTGCCGGGTATCCTAGGCAACTGCCATGCACCCGGAACCGAGATCATCGAGCGGCTCGGCGAAGAGCATATCCGCACCGGCAAGCCGATCTGCTACACGTCGGTCGATTCCGTGCTGCAGATCGCCGCGCATGAGACGCATTTCGGCCTGGAGCGGCTTTATGAGCTTTGCCTCACGGTGCGTCGGCTGGTCGAGCCGCTCAAGATCGGGCGGGTGATCGCTCGGCCATTCGTGGGCGAGACGCCGGCCACGTTCCAGCGCACCCACAATCGCCGCGACTATGCGGTGCCGCCGCCGGAGCCGACCCTGCTCGACCGGCTGACCGGGCGCGGCAACAAGGTCATCGCCGTCGGCAAGATCGGCGATATCTTCGCTCATCGCGGCATTTCGGAAGTGCGCAAGGCCGGCGGCAACATGGCAATGTTCGACAAGGCGCTCGGCGCGATGGACGATGCCGGCGACGGCGACCTGGTTTTTGCCAATTTTGTCGATTTCGATACCGAGTTCGGTCACCGGCGCGACGTCGCCGGCTATGCCGGAGCGCTCGAAGCGTTCGACCGCCGGCTGCCGGAGGCGCTGTCGCGGATTAGGCCTGGCGACCTGCTTATCCTCACGGCCGATCATGGCAACGATCCGACCTGGCGCGGCACCGACCATACGCGCGAACGCATTCCGGTGATCGGTATCGGGCCGGGACTGACGGGCGGCGACATCGGGCTCAGGCCGACCTTCGCCGATATCGGCGAAACCGTCGCGGACCACCTCGGCCTGGCTGCCGGTCGCCACGGAACATCGTTCCTTGCGATGATAGGCGGCCATGCCTGAGCTGCCCGAAGTCGAGACCGTCCGGCGCGGGCTGCAGCCGGTCCTGGAAGGGGCGCGGCTCGTCAAGGTCAAGGCGCGCAGGCCCGACCTTCGCTTTCCTTTCCCCGAACGCTTTTCGGAACGGCTTGCCGGCAAGACCGTTACGGCGCTTGGCCGGCGCGCCAAATACCTGACGATGCATATCGAAAACGGTCCGGTTCTCATCTGCCATCTCGGCATGTCGGGGTCGTTCCGGATCGAAGCCGCGGAAAGCAGCGACGTCCCCGGCGCCTTCCACCACGAGCGACCGAAAAGCGCGGCGCACGACCATGTCGTGTTCGACGTCGTCTCTCCGAGGGACGAGCGCTCCCGCGTCATCTTCAACGACCCGCGCCGCTTCGGCTTCATGCTGTTTGCCGAAGGAGCGCCGGACACGCATCCGATGCTGGCGGGGCTCGGCATCGAGCCAACTGGCAACGCGCTCGACGGTCCCCTGCTCGCCTCGCTGTTGAAGGGTCGCAGATCGCCGCTCAAGGCAGCGCTGCTCGACCAGCGGCTGATCGCCGGACTCGGCAATATATACGTGGCTGAGGCCTTGTGGCGCGCCGGCCTCTCGCCGCTGCGCGAAGCCGGCACCATCGCCGGGTCGGCCAAGAAGGCGAAAGAGCAAAGCGCGCGCCTTGCCGAAGCGATCCGCTCGGTCATCGCCGATGCGATCGCCGCCGGCGGCTCCTCGCTGCGCGACTATGTCCAAGCCGACGGGTCGCTCGGCTATTTCCAGCATTCCTTCGCGGTCTACGATCGCGAGGGAGAGCCATGCCCCAAGCCGGGCTGCCGCGGCCACATCGAGCGCATCGTGCAAAGCGGCCGCTCGACCTTCTATTGCCGGACCTGTCAGCGGTAAGCTAGGAACGTATCGATCGTCCCACTGCCGCGGAAGGAAGCGAACCATGGCCTATGAAACTGTTATCGTGGAAACACGCGGCAAGGTCGGGCTGATCACGCTGAACCGGCCCAAGGCGCTCAATGCACTGAATTCGCAGGTCCTTGCGGAGGTCGTGGCGGCGGCGAGCGCGTTCGATGCCGATCCCGAGATCGGCGCGATGGTGCTTACAGGCTCGGAGAAGGCGTTTGCCGCCGGCGCCGACATCAAGGAAATGCAGGCGATGTCTTTCGCCGACGCCTACACGCAGGACTTCTTCGTCGGCTGGGAGGAATTCACGCGCACGCGCAAGCCCATCATCGCGGCGGTCGCGGGCTATGCGCTCGGCGGCGGCTGCGAATTGGCCATGATGTGCGATTTCATCATCGCCGGCGACAACGCCAAGTTCGGCCAGCCCGAAATCACGCTCGGCGTCATGCCGGGCATGGGCGGCTCGCAGCGGCTGACCCGATTCGTCGGCAAGTCGAAGGCAATGGACATGTGCCTGACCGGGCGGATGATGGACGCCGCCGAAGCCGAGCGCAGCGGACTTGTCTCGCGGGTGGTGCCGGTCGCCGAGCTCGCCGAGGAGGCGCTGAAGGCGGCGGCCAAGATCGCCGAGTTCTCGCTGCCGTCGGTCATGATGACCAAGGAGGCGGTCAACCGCGCCTACGAGACGACGCTCGCCGAAGGGCTGCGCTTCGAGCGCCGCCTGTTCCATTCGCTGTTCGCGCTCGACGATCAGAAGGAAGGCATGGCCGCGTTTGTGGAGAAGCGGAAGCCGAATTTCACCAACCGCTAGAGCATGATGCCGAAAAGTGTGGAGCGGTTTTCGGACGACATCATGCTCTCTCTTTGATTTAGAGCCGGATGATTTCAGGTCGACTCGACCTGAAATCGTCCGGCTCTAGGGCACCTTGCCCAATGACTGAAGGCCGGGTCACGACGTGATGCGCTTTCAGTCTCCAAAAAGACCGCCAAGTGGCGTTGACGCGCCGGAAAAGCTGAACTATAAGCCGCACCAACCGAGGCGGCCTGTGGCTGCCCGTTTGTTTTTTGCGCCCTGCGGCACCCGCTGGCGCCCACCAGATCGGAAGAGAGGCATCATGGCCAACACGTCTTCGGCCAAAAAGGCAACGCGCAAGATCGCCCGCCGCGCGGCGATCAACAAGAACCGTCGCTCGCGTGTCCGCACCTATGTGCGCCAGGTCGAAGAGGCGCTGGCCGCCGGCGACAAGGCCGCGGCGGTGGCAGCCTTCAAGGCGGCGGAGCCTGAATTGATGCGCGCCGCCACCAAGGGCGTCGTTCACAAGAACACGGCTTCCCGCAAGGTTTCGCGGCTGGCCCAGCGGGTCAAGACGCTGTCGGCCTGACCGACTTAATCCTTACTCCATCGATGTTGAACCCGGTCGCATAGACCGGGTTTTTTTCGTTTGCCGGCAAGTACTTAAAAAAATTGCTCGAGAGCAACGCTCGCGACGTGATTCCAACGCCAGTAATGTTTTGCCGGCATATTCAACGCCGCTGACAGCGGAACGCCCTCCCCGCGGCAACTGCCTAAATTTGCCTGGCAAAAAATCCGAAGTTTTTTCAGAGACTTACAGCCGGTCGTCCACAGCTTGTTCAGCTCAAGGTCGAGCGACGGGGGAGAAGTAGCTGTCAAGACAATTATTTCAGATTATTTCGTTTCGGGCCGCCTTTTTCATATTCGCCGGAAAAGGGTTTGAATCACAATGGCTTTGTCAAAACGTGCCGGCGCAGCTCCCGATTTCAAGCCCCGTCCGGTAACCAGATTCGTTAAAAAACCGTTAGATGTGGCCTTGCCCTATCCACAGCGATTTCGGTAATGTCCATCCATCGAAGGGACGGGCTCTAGCCCCTGACCCAGCCTGAATCGGCCAGCACAAAATGGCGGAATTCATGACGTGGAGCAATTCCGCGTACGGCTTGGTTTGTCTCTTCGGTGCGGGTAGGGGACTGGCGTAATTGTACATGGCAGTCGATGTCTCGCCGGCGTTTTCGCCGGAGGGTGAGGTATTGACTTGTCTTTGTCGGTGGCCGGCGTGCGGAGCCGGCAGCTGGTCCCTTGCGCGAGTTGCGACGATCGTTGCCGGCGGCGGCAATGGCATCGCGGCTGAATGAGGGTCGCCGGACCAAGGATGCAGGAGGCGCATCCCCGGCGGAAAAAGGGTACGAGAAGACAAAGGGACTTTGATCATGCAGAGCGGCATTGAAAGGGAGATAGCGGGCGAGCTCCCATTTCCAGCAACTTTTGTCGGAGGGGGCGACGTGGCGGTATCCAGCGACGCGGAACAGAAGTTCGAACGGGTCAAGGCCCAGCTGAAGGCGCGTCTTGGAGCCGAGGTCTATTCGAGCTGGTTCGGTCGCATGAAGGTCGCCGAGGCTTCCCGCGGCGTCGTTCGCATCTCCGTGCCTACAGCCTTCCTGCGGTCCTGGATCAACGGCCATTACCTCGAGCTTATCGCGGAGCTGTGGCGGCATGAGGATGCGGACGTCCTCAAGATCGAGATCGTCGTGCGCACCGCAACGCGCCAGGGGCGCAATCCTGTCGAGCCCGAGATCGCGCCGGCGCGCAAGATGACCAAGCAGACGCACACCGCGCTTGCCAACGGCACCGCGAGCGCCGGGCGTGTGGAGCAACGGGCGCCGGCGCCCCGCCAGGGCGTGTCAGCGGAACCGGAGTTCCGCCACAATGTGCTGGGGTCGCCGCTTGACCCGCGTTACACATTCTCCTCCTTCATCGAAGGGCCGTCGAACAGGGTGGCCTTCGCAGCGGCCAGGGCGGTGGCGGAATCGCAGTCCAGCGCGGTACGTTTCAACCCGCTTTTCCTGCACGCGACCGTCGGGCTCGGCAAGACGCACCTCCTGCAAGCGATCGCCGCGGAATCGCTGCGGCAAAACCCGAAGTCGCGCGTCGTCTACCTGACGGCGGAATATTTCATGTGGCGCTTCGCCACCGCGATCCGCGACAACAACGCGCTGACGCTGAAGGAGCAGCTGCGCGATATCGATCTCTTGATCATCGACGACATGCAGTTCTTGCAGGGCAAGTCGATCCAGCACGAATTCTGCCACCTCATCAATATGCTGCTCGACAGCGCCAAGCAGGTGGTGGTCGCGGCCGACCGGCCGCCCTCGGAACTGGAATCGCTGGAGCCGCGCGTGCGTTCGCGCCTCAATGGCGGCGTGGCGCTGGAGATGTCGGCGCCGGATTTCGCCATGCGGCTAGGCATGCTGAAACTGCGCCGCGCCAGTACCAAGACCGATGACACCTCGCTCGACATCTCGGACGAGATCCTGGAGCATGTCGCGCGCACGGTGACCGGCAGCGGGCGCGAGCTCGAAGGCGCCTTCAACCAGCTTCTGTTCCGCCAGTCCTTCGAGCCGCAGATCACCATCGACCGCATCGACGAGATCCTCGGCCACATCTACCGCTCCGGCGAGCCGAAGCGGGTGCGCATCGAGGACATCCAGCGCATCGTGGCGCGCCACTACAACGTGTCGAAGACCGAGCTTCTGTCCAATCGGCGCACGCGCACGATCGTCAAGCCGCGGCAAGTTGCGATGTATCTGTCGAAAGTGATGACACCGCGCTCATTGCCGGAGATCGGGCGGCGGTTCGGCGGCCGCGACCACACGACCGTGCTGCATGCCGTGCGCAAGATCGAGGACCTTTCGGGCGGGGACAACACGCTGGCGCAGGAACTGGAACTGCTCAGAAGGCTGATCAACGACCAGGCCTGAAGGAGCGCACAAACAGCCGGCGGCACGCTTCGCCGGCTTTATCCCCAGAAAGCCCGCGCCGCCGGTCGGAACCGGCGCCGCGGGCTTGCGTTTGCAGGCTTTTTACTGTCAGCTTACGGAGATTCTGAAAGCCTTTCAGAGCTTTCACGGGATGCCGCCTGCCGGTGACCTGTTCATTCTTGAAGCGAGCCTGTTTCGTCATGCGTGTTATCCTGGAACGGTCAAATCTCTTGAAGTCCCTCAACCACGTCCACCGCGTGGTCGAGCGGCGCAACACCATACCGATCCTGTCCAACGTGCTGCTCAGCGCCGAGGGCGCCAGCCTCGAGATGAAGGCGACCGACCTCGACCTCGAAGTGACGGAGGCGACGCCCGCCAAAGTCGAGCGCGGCGGCGCGACGACGGTGCCGGCGCATCTGCTCTACGACATCGTGCGCAAGCTTTCCGACGGCGCGGAGGTGATGCTGAAGACGGACGAGGACGGCAACGCGATGACCGTCACCTCCGGTCGTTCGAGCTTCCGCCTGCAGTGCCTGCCGCAATCCGACTTCCCGGAGCTTTCGGCCGGTTCGTTCTCGCATATCTTCCGGCTGGAATCGGCGGCGCTCAAAGGGCTGATCGACAAGACGCAATTCGCCATCTCCACCGAAGAGACGCGCTATTATCTCAACGGCATCTTCCTGCACACGCATGAGGTCGGCGGCAAATTGAAGCTGCGCTCGGTGGCGACCGACGGGCACCGCCTGGCGCGGGCCGAGATCGACGCGCCGGCAGGCTCCGAAGGCATGCCCGGCATCATCATTCCGCGCAAGACGGTGAGCGAGCTGCAGAAGCTGGTCGACGATCCCGACGTGGCGGTGACCACGGAGCTGTCGGACACCAAGATCCGCTTTACCATCGGCAGCGTCGTTTTGACCTCGAAGCTGATCGACGGCACCTTCCCCGATTATCAGCGCGTCATTCCGACCGGCAACGACAAGAAGCTGATCATCGACCGGCAGAGCTTCGCTGCGGCGGTAGACCGCGTTTCGACCATTTCCTCCGAACGCGGCCGGGCGGTGAAGCTTTCGATCAATGACGGCCAGGTGACGCTCGCAGTCAACAATCCGGATTCGGGCAGCGCCACCGAGGAACTGGCGGCCGACTACTCGTCGGACCCGATCGAGATCGGCTTCAACGCCAAATATCTGCTCGACGTCGCGGCCCAGCTCACTGGCACGGAGGCGAAATTCATGCTGGCCGATGCCGGCTCGCCGACGCTGATCCACGACATGGCCGACGAGACCGCGCTCTACGTGCTGATGCCGATGCGGGTCTAGGCTCAGTCACCTTGACGCAATTCCGGACGGAAAACCGCTGTGCACTTTTCCCGGAATTGCGCCTTTGTCTTTCGCAATTCCGGACGGAAAACCGCTGTGCACTTTTCCTGGAATTGCTCTGACGGACCTGATGTGTCGCCGTGAACTCGGATGCGAAACAGCTTCGGCAGCAGAGCTATGTAAGTAAGCTTGTACTTACGAATTTTCGCAATTACGCGACGCTGTCGCTCGAGCTCGCGCCCGGCGCGGTGGTGCTGTCAGGCGACAATGGCGCCGGCAAGACCAATCTCTTGGAAGCGATCTCGTTCCTGACGCCCGGCCGCGGCCTGCGCCGCGCGCCCTATGGCGATGTGGCGCGCGAAGGCGGCGATGGCGGCTTCGCCTTGCATGCGCGCATTGAGGGGCCGGGAGGCCAGGTCGAGATCGGCACCGGAATTTCCGGCGGAGACGCCGCCGGCGAAGGCGGCAGGAAGGTACGGATCAACGGCGCGCCGGCGCGATCGGCCGAGGATATGCTGGAATGGCTGCGGGTCGTGTGGCTGACGCCGGCGATGGACGGGCTGTTTCCAGGGCCGGCGGCGGACCGCCGCCGCTTCCTCGACCGGCTGGTGCTGGCGATCGATCCCGGGCATGGCCAGCGCGCGCTCGACTATGAGAAAGCCATGCGCGGCCGTAACCGCCTGCTTACCGAAGGCTCCCGCGACGGCGCCTGGTTCGACGCGATCGAGACGCAGATGGCCGAGACCGGGGTGGCGATCGCCGCGGCGCGGGCCGAGCTGATAAGGCTGCTTGCCGCCATGATCGACAGATTGCCTGGCAGCGGACCGTTTCCGCAGGCTGACATCAGCCTTGCCGGCGACCTGGAGAGCGAGGTCGCCGCCGCGCCGGCCGTCGATGTCGAGGAGCGCTTCCGCCGCGCGCTTGCCAATGGCCGCGAGCGCGATCGTGCCGCCGGCCGCACGCTGGACGGCCCGCATCGTTCCGATCTCGTGGTGCGGCACCGGCCGAAGTCGATGCCGGCCGAGCTTTGTTCGACCGGCGAGCAGAAGGCGCTGCTGGTCGGCATCGTGCTGTCGCATGCCAGGCTGACCGGCGAGATGTCGGGCCTGACGCCGATCCTTCTGCTGGACGAGATCGCCGCGCATCTCGACGCGGGCCGGCGCGCGGCGCTGTTTTCCATCCTGGAAGAGCTGAACTGCCAGGCCTTCATGACCGGCACCGATGCCGCCCTATTCTCCAGCCTTGCCGGCCGCGCGCAGTTCCTGACCGTCGAGCACGGCAACGTCGAGCCGACCGGCTGACCTTTGAAGCGAGTTCTGCACCTGCGTATATGCGACAAGGCCGCGCCTTGCGCTTACTGACAAGGCCTCGCCACGGCGATATGGTCCAGCCATGACCGACGCCGCCCTCACCGACGAAGAGCTCGAACGCTACGCTCGCCATATCGTGCTGCCGGAGATCGGCGGGCCGGGCCAGCAGAAGCTGAAACGGGCACGGGTGCTGGTGATCGGTGCCGGCGGGCTCGGCGCGCCGGTGCTCGAATATCTTGCCGCCGCCGGCGTCGGCACGCTCGGCATCGTCGATGACGACACCGTCTCCTTGTCCAACCTGCAACGGCAGGTGATCCATGGCAGCGACAGGGTCGGCATGGCCAAGACCGACAGCGCACGGGAAGCGATCATGCGCATCAATCCCAACGTCACGGTGGAATCGCACCGCCTGAGGTTGACGGAGGAGAATGCCCCTGCCCTCGTCGCCCGCTACGATATCGTCGTCGACGGCTCCGACAATTTTGAAACGCGCTACGCCGTCGCCGATGCCTGCGCGGGCGAGAAGAAACCCCTCGTCACGGCGGCCGTCGGGCGCTTCGACGGCTCGGTGACGGTGCTGAAGCCGTTCGAGGCTGGCGCCGACGGCAAGCGCAATCCAAGCTATCGCGACCTGTTTCCGGAAGCCCCGCCCGAAGGGCTGGTGCCGTCCTGCGCCGTCGCCGGCATCGTCGGCGCGCTGACGGGCGTCATCGGCACGCTGGAGGCGATGGAGGCGATCAAGCTGATCGCTGGCATAGGCGAGCCGCTGATCGGCCGGCTGCTGCTCTATGACGGGCTCACGGCCCGCTTCGACACCATCCGCTACAAGGCCGTCTGAGCGCATGGACCAGGACGTCGGCATCTCCATAACCGGCCTTCCAGCGGATTTCGATCGGTGGGACGACCTGCTCGCGCTGATCCGGCGCGCCTTCGCCTATATGGACGGCGTCATCGACCCGCCCTCCTCGGCGCATCTTTTGACCGCCGAGGCGCTTGCCGCGAAGGCGAAGCGGGAGACGGGGTTTCTGGCCGTCGAGAACGGCCGCATCGTCGGCTGCGTCTTCGCCCTGGAACGGGCGCGGGACTTCTATGTTGGCAAGCTCGCGGTCGAGCCACGGCTGCAGGGCCAAGGCATCGGAACCCGGCTGATGCGGGCGGTGGAGGATTTTGCCCGCAAGCGCGGCATGGACGCCATCGAGCTGCAGACCCGTATCGAACTGACCGCAAACCATGCAGCCTTCACCCAGCTCGGCTTCCGCGAGACCGAGCGCACGGCGCATGCGGGCTATGACAGGCCGACCTCCATCACCATGCGCAAGGTGCTGTCTTGAGCCTGGTCCTCAGCCCGGAAGAACGGGCGATCGCCGCCGGCCGGGACGGCGCGGGCATGGCGATGCGCATCGTCGCCGAAAGCGCTCGCCTGCTCGGCGCGCCGCGACTGATCCCGATCGCCTCCACGCATATCGATGGCGCTCTGTATCACGGCGATTCCGGCACGCTGTTCGCTGAAAAACTGGTCGAAGGCGGTGCGAAGGTCGCGGTGCGCTCGACGCTCAATGTCGGGGCGCTCGACCTGATGGGTTGCTCGCGCATCCGCCTCGAGGAGCCGCAGCGCGGCATGGCGCGGCGGATGATGGAGGCCTATGGCAAGCTGGGCTGCGAGCAGAGCTGGACCTGCGCCCCCTACCAGGCCGGACACAGGCCCGCGCTCGGCAGCGACGTCGCCTGGGGGGAGTCCAACGCGGTCGTCTTCTGCAATTCGGTGCTGGGCGCGCGCACCAATCGCTATGGCGATTTCCTGGACATTGCCTGCGCCATCACTGCCAGAGCGCCTGACTACGGCCTGCATCGGACGGAGAACCGCCGCGCGCGGCTCATTTTCGATGTCTCGGGCCTGTCGCCGTCCTTCCTTGCCTCGGAGATCGCCTGGCCGGTGTTGGGCAGCCTCTATGGCCGCGAGGTGGGCAACGCCATCGCCGTCGTTACCGGCGTGACGGATAATCCCGGCGAAGACGCGCTGAAAGCCTTCGGCGCGGCGGCCGCATCGTCCGGCGCGGTCGGCCTGTTCCACGTTGCCGGCGTGACGCCCGAGGCTCCCGACGTCGAAGCCATTCTGGCCGGGCCGGAGCCGGAAGCGGTGATCCGGGTGACACCCGCCATGGTGGCGACGGCCCGTGCCGGCCTGTCGACCGCGGCCGCGACCAAGACCATCGATGCGGTGGCGATCGGCAGCCCGCACCTGTCGCACGCCGAGTTCGACAACCTGGAGCGGCTGATCGCCGGACGGCGGCTCGCGGTGCCTATCTACGCCTGCACCGGCCGCCATGCGCTTGCCCTGCTGGAGCAGGACGGCCAGCGGAAGCGGCTCGAAGCCAGCGGCGTCGTCATCGTCGCCGACACCTGCGTGGTGGTGACGCCGATCATGCCGGACCTCGCCGGCGGCGTTTTGATGACCAATTCGGGCAAGTTCGCGCATTACGCGCCGGGCAACACCGGCTATGCGGTGCTCTACGCCTCGCTCGCCGACTGCGTCGAAAGCGCGGTCCTCGGCAAGCCGGTCTTCACGGATATCGCGGCATGAGCGCGAGGGCCGAAATCCTGGTGCCGGGCAAGGCGGGCGAAGGCGACGCGCTGGTGCTGACGGCGCCGATCAGCTTCTGGGGCGGCGTCGACCCCAGGACCGGGCGTATCGCCGACGTTCGCCACCCGCAGCATGGCGAAGTCATCGCCGGCCGGGTTCTGTTCCTGCCGGGCACGATCGGCTCGTCATCCGCTTCGGCGGTGCTGATGGAGCTCGTCAACAACGGCCGCGCGCCGGCCGCCCTGGTGCTGCACGAGCCGGACGCCATCCTGCTGCTCGGCCTGATCGTAGCCCGTGAGATGGGCTGGGAAACGCCGATGGCGGTGAGGCTCGAACGCAGCGCGTTCGAGAGCTACCGCGGAGCCGCCGTCACGGTCGCTTCGGACGGCGCAGTGACCGCCGCCGTCTAAAGCTTTTTCAGGTCCTGAGCGGCAGCACGCGGTCCGGCGGTCGGTGGCCGTCGAAAAAGGCACGGATGTTGATGATCACCTTCTCGCCCATGTCAATGCGGCCCTCGAGCGTGGCCGAGCCCATATGCGGCAAAAGCACCACCTTGCCCTTGGCGGCGAGCTTCAAGAGCTTGCTGTTCAGCGCCGGCTCGTGCTCGTAGACGTCAAGGCCGGCTCCGGCGATCTTGCCGTCATGGATGAGCTTGATCAGCGATTCCTCGTCGATGATGTCGCCGCGCGCGGTGTTGACGATATAGGCCGAAGGCTGCATCAGCGCGAGGCGGCGGCCGGACAAAAGGTGGAACGTCGCCGGCGTCGACGGGCAGTTGACCGAGATGATGTCCATGCGGGCCAGCATCTGGTCGAGGCTTTCCCAGTAGGTCGCCTCCAGCTCCTCCTCGACCGCCGGCAGCACGCGGTGCCGATTGTGGTAGTGGATCGACAGGCCGAAGGCCTTGGCCCGCCTGGCGACCGCCGTGCCGATACGGCCCATGCCGACGATGCCGAGACGTTTGCCCCAGATGCGCCGGCCGAGCATCCAGGTTGGCGACCAGCCGGCCCATTTCTTGTCACCCGTCAGCACATTGGCGCCTTCGGCCAGCCTGCGCGGCACGGCGAGCATCAGCGCCATGGTCATGTCGGCGGTGTCTTCGGTGAGCACGTTCGGCGTGTTGGTGACGGTGATGCCCTTCTTGGCGGCCGCCGCGACGTCGATCTTGTCGACGCCGTTGCCGAAATTCGCGATTAGCTTGAGGTTCTCGCCGGCCTGGGCGATCAGCGCGGCATCGATATGGTCGGTGATGGTGGGGACCAGCACATCGGCTTCCTTGACTGCCGCGACCAGCTCCGGCTGCGTCATCGGCCGGTCCTCGACATTCAACCTCGCGTCGAACAGCTCGCGCATGCGCGTTTCGACCGGATCGGGCAGCTTGCGCGTGATGACGACGAGGGGCCGTTTTTTGCCTGCCATTTTATCCCCGAAGCTTCTTCGATCAGGATGACGTTTCGTCGAATCGTCATCCTGATCCTACTCTTTGTAGGAGCATGATCTTTTCCGAAAACCGGTTCCCACTTTTCGGGATCATGCTCTCGAAACCGATCTCGTTGAGACCTCTTTAACCAAGACCGGCGAAACTTGTAGCCAGTCGCGGCATCAGTCCACTCCTGTAACAAGCGGTGCCGCCGAAGACAAAGAAAAAGGGGCGCTCATCCGCACGGACCGGCGCCGAAAGGAACGAAAGTGTCTGGTTTCGCGTCGCTTCGCCTGGCCTTCAGTGCAGCCATTCTTGGCGCCCTGCTTTGCGCGCCGCAGGCATTCGCGCAAAGCGCGGCCGCGCCGGCGCAAACCATAACGCTTGGCCCGAGCGGGCTGCCGCTGCCGCGTTTCGTCAGCCTCAAGCCGGCCCGGGTCAACTCGCGCGTCGGCCCCGGCGCCAACTATTCCGTCAACTGGATGTATCTGAAGGCCGGCCTGCCGATGGAAGTCATCCAGGAATTCGACACATGGCGCCGCGTGCGCGATGCCGACGGCTCGGAAGGCTGGATCAACCAGTCGCTGCTCTCCGGCCGCCGCACCGCGATCGTTGCGCCCTGGCAGCGCGGCAAGGGCGGGCGAATCAACCTTCTCGACGAGCCCGACAAGGATGCGGGTGTCATCGCCATCATCGAGCCGGGCGTGATCGGCTCGATCAAGAAATGCGACGGCCAATGGTGCGAGATGACCTTCGACGGCCATACCGGCTGGATGGCGCAGTCGCAGGTGTGGGGCGCCTATCCCGGCGAGAAGGTCAAGAACTAGGCTGTGTCGATATTCAGGTAAGGCCGGTCTGCGAATGCCGGCTTTCTGCGCTTCCGGTGCTCACGTACTTTAAGTACGCTCCGCTCCGGTTCTCGAAAACCGCCATTCTCGACTTGGCCTGACCTGAATCTCAACACAGCCTAACTGGACACACCGTCCTGCTGGCGGCCGATGCGGCCGAGATGCGTATCCTGAAAACCGGTGGGCAGCTTGAGGCCGTAGCCGAGGGCACGGTCGATGGCGATGTGCGCGATCCAGATGAGCGCCACGGCGGTCGTGATCGGGCCGGCGAACAACGCGCCCGCAAGCAGAAGCACGAGCGGGGCAATCAGGATATGCAAGGCGTTGTAGGTGACGGCGCCGACGCTTGGCCCGGCGAGATAGCCCAGCATCGACAGGTCCGGCGCAAGGATGAGCAGCGCAAACAGCCACCAGGAAAAACCGGAGATCGCATAGCAAACGATAGCCAACGCGGCGACGGTGGCCCATTCAAACCGGACAATCAAATCGACGGGCCGCACGGGATCAGTTGCCGCGCTTCGGGCGAAGCCTCACGACGATGTCCACATTGGCGATCTCCATGCCTTCCGGAGGCGCCGGCAGGTTGGAGACGGTCACCGGTCCGCTCTCGATATCGAAAATCCGGTTCTCGCCCTCGACGTAGAAGTGATGGTGGTCGGAGGTGTTGGTGTCGAAATAGGTTTTCGAGCCTTCGACCGCCAGGATGCGCAGCAGTCCGGCCTGGGTGAACTGGTGGAGCGCGTTATAGACCGTCGCCAGCGAAACCGGCACGCCGGCGGCGATCGCCTCTTCGTGCAGTTCCTCGGCCGAAAGGTGGCGGTCGCCCTTGGCGAAAAGCAGGTCGGCCAGCGCAATGCGCTGGCGCGTCGGCCTCAGGCCGGCTTCGCGAACCCGCTTGTCCACAGCGACATTTTCCTTCCTGTAGCCCGAATCCATCTCTTCGCGTCGAAGCTTTGCTGCCCAGCCCACCAACAGGTCCAGAATGGCAAAAAGACGTCAAAAGCCAAAACCGGACATCAGCCGACATATATTCTGTAGTCCGAATGCGATCAATAGCGCGCATTGACCCGGGCAGGCGCACGGGTTAAGCGCAAACGCCGGTTTCCGGCCGCAAACAGAGTGTGTTAGGAAACCAACGAGAAGGGCGACCTGCCGCCCGCGAAAGAACACGGGGACAGAAATTTGATGGCGGATCAAAAGTCCAGCTACGATTACGAGGAACTGCTTGCCTGCGCTCGCGGCGAGCTGTTCGGCCCGGGCAATGCCCAGCTGCCCTACCCGCCGATGCTGATGTTCGACCGCATCACCGAGATCAGCGAGACCGGGGGCGCCTTCGACAAGGGCTTCATCCGCGCCGAGTTCGACATCAAGCCGGACCTGTGGTTCTTCGCCTGCCACTTCATCGGCAACCCGATCATGCCGGGCTGCCTCGGCCTCGACGCCATGTGGCAGTTGACCGGCTTCTATCTCGGCTGGCTGGGCGAACCGGGCAAAGGCATGGCGCTTTCGACGGGCGAGGTGAAGTTCAAGGGCATGGTGACGCCGTCGGTGAAGAAGGTCGAATATGGCATCGACTTCAAGCGCGTGATGCGCGGCCGCCTGGTGCTCGGCATCGCCGATGGGTGGCTCAAGGCGGATGGCGAACCCATATATGCGGCTACGGATCTGAAGGTCGGCCTGTCCAAGCAGCCGGCCGCCTGACCGTTTTCCGCCACGGCGCCCGCGTAGCCAACGGATGCCACGTCAGTTTGTTTGCGTATGATCAAGGGCGAAGCCGGTTAGGTCTTTCGCCCGAATACGCGGGAAGGAGTTGCGAATGAGACGGGTCGTAGTGACAGGGCTCGGCATTGTGTCCTCGATCGGCAACAATGCCAATGAGGTGCAGAGCTCGCTTTACGATGCAAAATCAGGCATCAGCTTTTCCAATTCCTTCGCCGAACACGGCTTCCGCTGCCAGGTCTGGGGCGCGCCGACGCTCGATCCCACCCCGATGATCGACCGCCGCGCCATGCGCTTCCTGAGCCAAGGCGCCGCCTGGAATCACGTCGCCATGGACCAGGCGATCGCCGATGCCGGCTTAAGCGAAGGCGACATCACCAATGAGCGGACCGGCATCGTGATGGGTTCCGGCGGGCCTTCGACCCGCACCATCGTCGAAGCGGCCGAAACCACGATCAAGAACAACAGCCCCAAGCGCATCGGCCCGTTCGCCGTGCCGAAAGCCATGTCATCGACGGCGTCGGCCACCTTGGCCACATGGTTCAAGATCCACGGCGTCAATTATTCGATCTCGTCGGCCTGCTCGACCTCCGCGCATTGCATAGGCAATGCCTATGAGCTCATCCAGTGGGGCAAGCAGGACATGATGTTTGCCGGCGGCCACGAGGACCTCGACTGGACCATGTCTGACCTGTTCGACGCCATGGGCGCCATGTCGTCGAAGTTCAACGACAACGCATCGGCCGCTTCGCGCGCCTATGACGTCAACCGCGACGGTTTCGTCATCGCCGGCGGCGCCGGCGTGCTGGTGCTGGAGGAACTGGAGCACGCCAAGGCGCGCGGCGCCAAGATCTACGCCGAGGTCGTCGGCTACGGCGCGACTTCCGACGGCTACGACATGGTCGCACCTTCGGGGGAAGGCGCGATCCGCTGCATGCGCCAGGCGCTTGCCACGGTGTCTTCGCCGGTTGACTACATCAACACCCACGGCACCTCGACGCCGGTCGGCGATTCCAAGGAAATGGGCGCCATCCGCGAGGTGTTCGGCGACAAGATGCCTTACATTACCTCGACCAAATCGCTCACCGGCCATTCGCTGGGCGCGGCCGGCGTGCAGGAATCGATCTATTCGATCCTGATGATGCAGGGCGGTTTCATCGGCGAGAGCGCCCATATCGAGGAGCTCGATCCGGAATTCGCGGGCATGCCGATCGTGCGCAAGCGTATCGACGACGCCAGGATCGACACCGTCCTGTCCAACTCCTTCGGTTTCGGCGGCACCAACGCAACGCTGATTTTCCAGCGCTATTCCGCATAAGACCAGCGTTTTTCATAAGGATTGCCAGGCATGGAAGGGTTGATGAAGGGCAAGCGCGGGCTTGTCATGGGTGTTGCCAACGACCATTCGATTGCCTGGGGCATCGCCAAGAAGCTGTCGGAACATGGGGCCGAGCTCGCTTTCACCTATCAGGGCGACGCCTTCGGGCGGCGGGTCAAGCCGCTGGCCGAGAAAGTGGGGGCCTCGCTGATCGTGCCCTGCGATGTCGAGGACAGCGCCTCGGTCACCGCGACCTTCGAGACCCTCGGCAAGGCCTGGGGCGGGCTGGATTTCGTGGTGCACGCCATCGGCTTTTCCGACAAGAACGAGCTGAAGGGCCTTTATGCCGACACCAGCCGCGACAACTTCGTGCGCACCATGGTGATCTCCTGCTATTCTTTCACCGAGATCGCCCGCAACGCCGCCGCGTTGATGGGCAATGGCGGCTCGATGATCACGCTCACCTATGCCGGCTCGGTCAGGGTGATGCCGAACTACAACGTCATGGGCGTCGCCAAGGCCGGGCTGGAAGCCAGCGTGCGCTACCTGGCCAACGACTACGGCCCGCGCGGCATCAGGGTGAACGGCATCTCGGCCGGGCCGGTTCGGACGCTGGCCGGCTCCGGCGTGTCCGATGCCCGCCACATGTTCTCCTACCAGCAGCGCAATTCGCCTTTGCGGCGCACCGTGACCATCGACGAAGTCGGCGGCTCGGCGCTTTACCTGCTTTCCGATCTGTCGTCTGGCGTCACCGGTGAAATCCACTATGTCGATTCCGGCTATCACATCGTTTCGATGCCGGCACTGGAGGAATTGAAGCAGAACGACGGCACGCGGGAATAGTCTGCGGCGGCGACAGTAGCGCTCCAGTAAAATTGGATTCATCGGCGGAAACTCATTTTAAGGAGATATCCGCTATAAGGCCCCGCAATCTGGGGACAATGCATGCCTGCAGTCAGCAATCCCAAACGGACTCCGCTGTTCCGGCTGATCACCATCGCCAGCTCGGGCATGGGCAGTTTCATCCTTGGACTGTGGGGGCTGAGGTTCGGCTTCGGCGACGGCATGGCCGGCATGCCGGCCGAAACGATGGCGGGCGTCATTGCCGCTCTCTGCGCCCTTGCCGCCGGCGGAGCAGCACTCTCGTTCTTTGCCGGGGTCGACGAATCCGCGGCCTATGTCTTCAAGGAAACCCATTTCGACAAGCTGACCGGCCTTTTGTCGCGCCAGGCCATGGTCGGCAAGATAGCCGAGGCCGCCTCCGGGACGATCCGAACCGGCGAGCCGGTATTCCTGATCGACATCGATATCGACCGCTTCAAGCAGATCAACGACGCCATCGGCTACAGCCAGGGCGACGAACTGATCTGCGCCTTCACCAGCAGGCTGACGGAGACTATGCCGGAGGATGCGGTGATCGGCCGTATCGGCGCCGGCGAATTTGCGGTGCTTTTGCCGGACCGCCAGATCAGGGGCTCGATCGAGCGGCTGATCGAGAAGCTCATCAACGAGATGATGGAGCCCTATCAGCTGCAGACGCATCTGCAGTCGGTCAGCCTGTCGGTCGGCATCGTGGCGATGCCAAAGGACGGCGTCGACCCGGTCCTGGTCCTGCGCCGCTCGAACCTGGCGCTGCAGAACGCGCGCGCCAGCGGCATCGGCAACTGGTCTGTCTTCCACGCCGACATGGGCCGCGTTGCGGACTATCGGCAATGGATCGAGTCGGAGCTGAAGACCGCTTTCGATCGAGGCGACTTCAGCCTTCACTACCAGCCGCAGCTCGACCTGCCGAGCGGCCGCATCGTCGGTTATGAGGCGCTGATCCGCTGGAAGCACCCGGAGCGCGGCATGATCCCGCCGATGGAATTCATTCCGATCGCCGAGGAAACCGGCATGATCAATCCGATCGGCGAGTGGGTGCTGCGCAAGGCCTGCAGCGACGCCCGGTACCTGCCGGAGGAATGCTTCGTCGCCGTCAACATCTCGCCTGTCCAGTTCATGACCAGGGATTTCATCGGCATCGTGCGGGAGGTGATGGAATCGACCGGCATCAAGCCCTCGCGGCTGGAGCTCGAGGTCACCGAGACGGCGATGATGCAGGACCGCGACCGCGCCGCAGCCATCCTGGAACAGCTTGCCGGGATGGGTATCTCCGTGGCCGTCGACGACTTCGGCACGGGCTATTCCAATTTGAGCTACCTGATCGATTTCTCCTTCGGCAAGCTGAAGATCGACCGTTCCTTCGTCAGCCGCATCGACACCGATTCCAGCTCCGGCGCGATCGTGTCGACCATTGTCGGCCTGTCACGGGCGCTGGGCGTGGGCATCATCGCCGAAGGCGTAGAGACCGAGAACCAAGCCACCCTGCTCCGAGCGGCCGGCTGCGAGGTTGTGCAGGGCTATCTGTTCGGCCGGCCGGCGCCGCTCAAGGTCGAGCTTGGCGAAGCGCGGTCCGCCTTCGGCATGCACGAGCCGGCCCGCATCGTCAGCGTACAATAGAACAAGTATTCTTCCCGCCGCAATTGTGGATCCAAGGTACGGCGAAGGCGCCGAATCCACCCCGCTGCACGCTTTTCCTTGATTGCTTCAGCGGCGCGCCGAAAACACCTTGAACATGCCGTCGCGGGCGATCTCGGCATGGCTGGCGAAGGCCGCCGAGAGCGCCTGTTCGTAAGGAAGCTGGCGGTTGGCGACCATGAACAGGCGGCCGCCCGGTTTCAACGCCTTCGACGCGGCGCGGATCATGCCGGAACCGATCTCCGGCTCGGACGCGCGGCCGCGGTGAAAGGGTGGGTTCATGACGATCGCGTCGTAGCGCCGTTCGACCGCCTCGGTGAGCAGATCGGTCCAGAAGAAACGCGGCTCGATGGCGCCGCCCTGGACGTTCAACCTGGCTGCTTCCAGGGCCTCAAAATCCGCTTCGTAGAGATCGAGTGCGGTGAGGCCTTGTGAGCGCTGCAGGACTTCCACCGCCAGATAACCCCAGCCGGCGCAGAAATCAGCGACGTTGCCTTTGAGATCGTCAGGCAGGTTCGCGGCCAGCAGTTTCGAACCGGCATCGATCCGATCGAAGGAGAACATGCCAGGCCTGGTCTTGAAACCGCCTTCGATGATCAAATCGGGGTTGCCGGCGCGCAGCGTCGCGGCTGTCTCCGCGCCGGCTCGCTTGAACCAGAAGGCAACGCCGTGATGCTTCGGCAAATGGCCTTCGAGCGGCACCAGGGCGTTGATCCGTTTGCGCAGGCTGTCGATGCCGTCCTCCTTGCCGCCGGCAACGACGACCAGCCCGCCCGGCTGGACGCGCTCTATCGCCTCGGCGACACGCTGCTCGTTCTGGCCGCGATGACGGCCCGCAAGCACCAACGCCAGGTCGAAGCCGGTATCCTCGGCGCGCGGCGTGACCGCGTAGCCGGACGCCTGCAGCGTTCGAAAATGTGGCCGAAAGCCTTGCACGAGGTGCAGCGCCGCCTCAAAGCCGGCAGGCAAGCGGAAGCCGGGCTCGGCGCCGAGAAACAGGACGCGGGCATCCTTTCGCGGCAGAGGCAGCGCCTCGGCCTCGAACGGGTAGAACAGCGTCTTCAGCGGCTCCGCGGCCATTCACCTGCTCCGTAGGACCTTTGCCCGACGCAATTCCGGACGGAAACGGTTGCCGCTTTCCTGGAACTGCCCTGAAACAAAAACGGGCGCGACCTCGCGGCGCGCCCGTCTTAAATTATCCGGTCAAACCGATCAGGCGGCGTCTTCCTCGCCGTCCGACTTCTTCTTGTCCTGGACGATTTCCTTGCCGGTCGCCTGGTCGACGACCTTCATCGACAGGCGGACCTTGCCGCGCTCGTCGAAGCCCATCAACTTGACCCAAACCTTGTCGCCTTCCTTGACGACGTCCGAGGTCTTGGCGACTCGCTCATTGGCGAGTTGCGAGATATGGACGAGACCGTCGCGCGGGCCGAAGAAATTGACGAACGCGCCGAAGTCGGCCGTCTTGACGACGGTGCCTTCATAGATCTCGCCGACTTCCGGCTCGGCGACGATTGTGTGAATCCACTTCTTCGCCGCCTCGATCTCCTTGGCGTTCGCCGAAGCAATCTTGACCGTGCCGTCGTCCTCGATGTTGATCTTGGCGCCGGTCTTCTCGACGATCTCGCGGATCACCTTGCCGCCGGAACCGATGACGTCGCGGATCTTGTCGGTCGGGATATGCATGACCTCGATGCGCGGCGCGAATTCGCCGAGCTCGGCGCGGGCGCCGGACAGCGCATGCGCCATCTCGCCGAGGATATGCAGGCGGCCGTCCTTGGCCTGGGCCAGGGCGATGCCCATGATCTCCTCGGTGATGCCATCGATCTTGATGTCCATCTGCAGCGAGGTGACGCCGTTGGCGGTGCCGGCGACCTTGAAGTCCATGTCGCCGAGGTGGTCCTCGTCACCGAGGATGTCGGAGAGCACCGCAAAGCGCTCGCCTTCCTTGATCAGGCCCATGGCGATGCCGGCGACCGGCTTTGCCAGCGGCACGCCGGCATCCATCAGCGCCAGCGAGGTGCCGCAGACGGTCGCCATCGAGGACGAGCCGTTGGACTCGGTGATCTCCGAAACGACGCGCAGCGTGTAGGGGAACTGGTCCGCGCTGGGCAGCATCGGCCGGATGGCGCGCCAGGCGAGCTTGCCATGGCCGATCTCGCGGCGGCCCGGCGAACCCATGCGGCCCGTCTCGCCAACGGAATAGGGCGGGAAGTTGTAGTGAAGGAGGAACTTCTCCTTGTACATGCCGGTCAGCGAATCGACATACTGCTCGTCCTCGCCGGTGCCGAGCGTGGCAACGACCAGAGCCTGGGTTTCGCCGCGTGTGAACAGCGCCGAACCATGGGTGCGCGCCAGGACGCCGACTTCGGAGACGATCTTGCGGACCGTCTTCAGGTCGCGGCCGTCAATGCGCGAGCCGGTGTCGAGGATGTTCCAGCGCACGACCTTGGCCTGGAGTTCCTTGAACACCGAGCCGATCTGCTCGGAGGTGTATTTGGCCTCTTCGCCTTCGGCCGGCGCAAACGCGGCCTTGACCTTCGACTTGACGGCGTCGACGGCGGCATAGCGCTTCTGCTTGTCGGTGATCTTGTAGGCCTCGCGAAGCTCGTCGCCGACGATCTTCAGCATCTCGGCTTCAAGCGCTGAGTAATCCGGCGCGGTGAAGTCGCGCGGCTCCTTGGCGGCGACCTCGGCCAGCTTGATGATCGCGTCGATCACAGGCTGGAAGCTCTTGTGGCCGAACACGACGGCACCGAGCATCAGTTCCTCGGAGAGTTCCTTGGCCTCGGATTCGACCATAAGCACGGCGTCGCCGGTGCCGGCGACGACGAGGTCGAGCTTGGATTCCTGCATTTCGTCGATGTGCGGATTGAGCACATATTCGCCGTTGATGTAGCCGACGCGGGCGCCGCCGATCGGGCCCATGAACGGCACACCGGAAAGCGTGAGCGCAGCGGAGGTGGCCACGATCGAGAGAATATCGGGATCGTTCTCGAGGTCGTGCTGGACGACGGTGACGACGATCTGGGTGTCGTTCTTGTAGCCGTCCGCGAAAAGCGGGCGGATCGGGCGGTCGATCAGGCGGGAAACCAGCGTTTCCTTTTCGCTCGGGCGGCCCTCACGCTTGAAGTAGCCGCCCGGGATCTTGCCGGCGGCGTAGGTCTTTTCCTGGTAGTTGACGGTAAGCGGGAAGAAATCGAGGCCGGGCTTCGGCTCCTTCATCGAAACGACGGTGGCGAGAACGACGGTCTCGCCATAGGTGGCGAGCACCGCGCCGTCAGCCTGGCGCGCGATCTTGCCTGTTTCCAGGATGAGCGGACGGCCGCCCCATTCGATTTCCACTTTGTGTTGATTGAACATGTCTTGTCCTTCATATGCGGAAAGGGCCGCGCCGTCCTAACGGTCACGGGTTCTCCCTTTCCTGGCTTCCTTCGGGCAGCCACGGGCAAGACAACGGGAGGCTCGTAGGTCCGGCTCATAAGCCGAGCGAGCATCCTGCAATCCTGCCCCATGACCGTCCATGGGGCGGTTCCGAATGGCCCTCTGCGCGTCCGGAACCGTTTTGGCCGACCGATCGGCCGGCTTTTGCGCATGACGCCGGAAACCGCTGTTTCCGGAACGCGCCCTGCGCGAATGCGAATTTCTAGAGCGCGTCGCGCTCCGGCATTATCGCACCGGATCGACCGATGCGCCAATGCGCGACCGGCGGGCCCTCCGAGGAAGACCCGCCGGTCAATTCGTCAGCGACGCAGACCGAGCTTGTCGATCAGCGTCTGATAGCGCCCGTCATCCTTGCGCTTGAGGTAGTCAAGCAGGCTGCGGCGCTGGGAGACCAGAGCAAGCAGGCCACGGCGGGAATGGTTATCCTTCTTGTGGTCCTTGAAGTGCTCGGTCAGGTTCTTGATGCGCTCGGAAAGAATGGCAACCTGGACTTCCGGGGATCCGGTGTCGCCCTTGGCGGTTGCGAATTCGGTCATCAATTCCTTCTTGCGGTCGGCAGTAATCGACATCGTGCTTTTCCTTATCTGTTGGAGGAAACGGGACGCCCACAGCCGGGATGTCGTCCAGCAGGGGCCAGTGCAAGCGACGCGTCAGGGCGCGAAGCTGCGGCGCATATAGTCCAATTCCGGAATAAACACCAGCCCAAATGTCAAGCCGGCTTGTCGCAGGTCTTGCCACGAAAACAAAGGGTTCAGCGGCTATAGCCACTTCTTCCATTTGAAGAAGAAGATCAGTCCGGCGGCGACAAGCGCCATGAACAGAATTGCCACCGGATAACCGTAATAGGCTTTCAGCTCCGGCATGTTCCAGGGCGAGCTTTGCGGATCGAAATTCATCCCCCAGACGCCGACCAGGAAGGTCAGCGGCATGAAGATCACCGAGACGATCGTCAAATAGGAAATGACGTCGTTGGTGCGGGCCTGGGTCAGCGAGACATGCATCTCGATCAGGCCGGTGAGCATGTCGCGCTGGTTCTCGACCAGCTCGATCAGACGCAGCGAATGGTCGAGCGTGTCGTTGAAGAAGATCTTGGTCTCCGCCTTCACGAAGGCCACGTCGTTGCGGATCAGCGTCGCCAGCGTGTCGCGCATCGGCCACAGCACGCCTTTGAGCACGTTGGCGTCGCGCCGCAATTCATGCAGCTGCCGCATCTGGTGCTTGTGCGGCTTATTCAGCATCTCGTCCTCGATGCCGTCGACCAATTCGCTCGCCGCCTCGATCGGTGGGAAATAGCTGTCGACGATGGCATCGATCAGCGCATAGGCAAGATAGTCGGCCCCGCGCGAGCGCAGGCGGTTGGGCATCGCGGCCGCAATGCGCTTGCGCACCGGATCGAACGGATCGCCTTCGCGCTCCTGGAACGTGACGACGAAATTGCCGCCGAAGAACAACCCAATCTGCTCGTAGCGATGTGAGGTGACATCGTCGATCATGCGCATGACGACGAAGGCATGATCCTCGAAGAAATCCACCTTGGGCCGCTGTCCGGTGTTGACGACGTCCTCCAGAGCCAGCGGATGCAGGCTGAAGATGCGGCCGATCTCCTCGATCAGCGGGATATTGGCAAGTCCGGTGCAATCCAGCCAGACGACAGGCCATTTCTCGCAATGCGCGTTGAGATCGTCGATCGAGGCATTGTCGATTGTTTTGTATTTCTCGGGCGAGATCAGCGTCAGCCGCAGCTCGCTGCGCCGCGCCGCCGGATCGGCGATAAGCGTGCCTGGCGACGCCCCAACCGGCGGCCGGCGGGTTTTCAGCGGTTCCCGCTTCTTGCCTGCATCAGCCTTGGCCATGAGATATCCTCGGGACTCAGCATTCGGCCCAGATTAGAGCAATTCCAGCAAAAGTGCGCACCGGTTTCCCGTCCGGAATTGCGTAATAACAAACACTTAAGGCGCGTCACGCTGAGACGGATTGAGTCGACGCGCTTTAAGTCTTGTGTTGATGCATGTCGTTATCCCAAAACCGTTGCGCACTTTTGGGCGACATGCACTAAGCCGGATTCACCCGACAAAGACCCGCTTGGGCTTGAACATGCCCTGCTCGATGGCGCCGATGGCGACGAGCTTGCCGCGCGCGGTAGCACAGGCCTCCTCGGCCTCGACCGGCGCGTCGCGGCCGCGAATGATGACGGGATTGCCGAGGCGGATCTTCGTCGCCGCGTCGTCGCTGACCGCGACCTGCGGCAGGCAGTCGAGCGCCGCCGCTGTTTCGACAAGCAGCGCATCTATGGCGCTGAAATCGACCGGGGCGTCCATTTCATCGGATTTGTCGTCATCCTTTTCGCCAAAGCGAGCCGCTTCCAGCTCGGCGACAGTGACGAAATCCTCCGGCGTGAACGGCTCGACCTCGACGCGGCGCAATTCGGCGATGTGGCCGAAGCAGCCGAGATCGCGGCCCATGTCGCGGGCCAGCGAGCGCACATAGGTGCCCTTGCCGCATTCGACCTCGAAGACAGTCTTGTCGGCACCATGTTCGACAATGTCGAGGCGGCCGATTTCAATTTCCCGCGCGGGTATCTCGACCGTCTCGCCTTCACGGGCAAGGTCATAGGCGCGTTCGCCGGCGATCTTGATGGCCGAGAATTGCGGCGGCGTCTGCATGATGACGCCGGTGTATTTCGGCAGCAGCGCCCTCACCTCCGCCTCGTCCGGCCGACGGTCGGAATTGTTGGTCACCGGGCCTTCGAGGTCGTCGGTCGAGCGCTCTTCGCCCCAGGCGACGGTGAAGCGGTAGACCTTGGCGCCGTCCTGCACATAGGGAACGGTCTTGGTCGCCTCGCCGAGCGCGATCGGCAACATGCCGGAAGCCAGCGGATCGAGCGTGCCGGCATGGCCGGCCTTCTCAGCCTGAAACAGCCATTTGATCTTGGAAACCGCCTCGGTCGAGCCCATGCCGACCGGCTTGTCCAGCACCACCCAACCGGAGACCGGCCGCCCCTTCTTCTTACCGCGACGCGCCACCTATTCCTCGTCCTTGTCGTTGTTCTTGTCGTCACCGAGATCGCGCGCGACTTCGGGCGATTTCAGCAGTTCATTGATCTTCGCGAAATTGTCGAAGGAAGTGTCGAGCCTAAAGCGAAACTCCGGCATGTACTTCATCTGCCTGAGCGCGCCGGAGACGCGGCCGCGGATGAATTTCGCGTGCCTGTTGAGCGCCTCGATCACGGCGCTATCGTCGCCTGCGCCAAGCGGCGAGACGAAGGCGGTGGCAATCTTGAGATCGGGCGACATGCGCACCTCGGACACAGAGACGACGCTGTTCTCGATCACCGGATCGATGATCTCGCCGCGCTGCAAGGTTTCGGACAGGGCGTGACGCACCTGCTCGCCGACGCGCAGCATGCGCTGGGAGGGGCCTGACGGTGTCGAACGGGGCATTTTCTCTGGTCCTGAAATCGTGAAGCGCGGGATGGGACCGCGCCACATGTCTCAACATGCATGAGGGATCTGGGCGGCAGCCTTTCGGCCGCCGCCCTTTATTATTCGGCAAGTATACCCGAATTAGAGCGTTCTGGTTACCATCTCGACGCGGAAGCACTCGATGACGTCGCCGACACGCATGTCCTCGTAGTTCTGGAAGGCCATGCCGCATTCCTGGCCGCCCGGCACTTCCGCAACCTCGTCCTTGAAGCGCTTCAGCGTCTTCAGCGTGCCTTCGTGGATCACGACGTTGTCGCGGATTAGGCGAACACCCGCGCCACGCTCGACCTTGCCTTCGGTGACACGGCAGCCGGCGATCTTGCCGACCTTGGAGATGTCGAAGATCTCGAGGATCTCGGCATTGCCGATGAAGGTCTCGCGCCGCTCCGGCGAAAGCATGCCGGAAAGCGCTGCCTTCACGTCATCGACGAGGTTGTAGATGATCGAGTAGTAGCGGATCTCGATGCCGGCCGCGGCCGCGGCAGCACGCGCCTGCGCATTGGCGCGGACGTTGAAGCCGATGATCGCCGCTCCGGACGTCTCGGCGAGCGAGACATCGCTTTCAGTGATGCCGCCGGCGCCGGCATGGACGATGCGCGCGCGCACCTCGTCATTGCCGAGCTTTTCAAGCGCGGCATTGATCGCCTCGATCGAACCCTGCACGTCGCCCTTGATGACCAGCGGGAATTCCTTCAATCCGCTCGTCTGCAGCTGCGACATCATCTGCTCGAGCGAGCCGCGCTGGCCGGCATGCTTGGCCACCGCCTTGTCGCGCGCCAGGCGCTGGCGGTATTCGGTGATCTCACGGGCGCGCGCCTCGTTGTTGACGACGGCGAAGCGGTCGCCCGCCTGCGGCGTGCCCTGGAGGCCAAGCACCTCGACCGGCATTGCCGGCGGCGCTTCCGGCACATGCTCGCCGCGATCGTTGACGAGCGCGCGCACACGGCCCCACTCGTTGCCGGCGACGATGATGTCGCCCGGCATCAGCGTGCCGGTCTGCACCAGCACGGTGGCGACGGGACCGCGTCCCTTGTCCAGCTGCGCCTCGATGACCGCGCCTTCGGCGGTGCGGTCGGGATTGGCCTTGAGGTCGAGGACTTCGGACTGCAGCAGGATCGCTTCCAAGAGCTTGTCGAGATTGATGCCCTTGGTCGCCGAAACCTCGACGTCCAACACCTCACCGCCCATCGATTCCACGAACACTTCGTGGCGCAGCAGTTCGGTCCGCACCTTCTGCGGGTCGGCATCGCGCTTGTCGATCTTGTTGATGGCCACGATGATCGGCACGCCGGCCGCCTTGGCGTGATTGATCGATTCGATCGTCTGCGGCATCACGCTGTCGTCGGCCGCCACCACCAACACCGCGATGTCGGTAACCTGCGCGCCACGGGCGCGCATGGCCGTAAAGGCCGCGTGGCCGGGCGTGTCGATGAAGGTGATCTTCTGACCGTTCTTCTCGATCTGGTAGGCACCGATATGCTGGGTGATGCCGCCGGCCTCGCCGGAGACGACATTGGCGTTGCGGATCGCGTCGAGCAGCGAGGTCTTGCCGTGGTCGACATGGCCCATGATCGTCACGACCGGCGGACGCGACACAAGGTCTTCCGGGCGGTCGGCGATGTTGAACAGGCCTTCCTCGATGTCGGATTCGGCGACGCGGCGGACCGTGTGGCCGAATTCGGAGGCGACCAGTTCGGCCGTGTCGGCGTCGATGACGTCGCCCGGCTTGAGGATCTGGCCCTGCTTCATGAAGAACTTGACCACGTCCACGGCGCGCTCGGACATGCGTTGCGCCAGTTCCTGGATGGTGATGGTTTCGGGCAGGATCACTTCGCGCATGACTTTCTCGCGCGGCTCATTGTGAAGCGCGCGTTTGAATTTTTCCTGGCGGCGACGCATCGACGATAGCGAACGGGCGCGTGCGTCGTCATCCGACAGCGCCGAGTTCAGCGTCAGCTTGCCGCGGCGGCGATCTTCCTCGCCCTTTGTCGGCTTGGCAGGCCTTGCCACTTCCGGCGTCGCAAGACGGCGCGGTGGCGCACTCGCGGCACCGGCACCGGTACGCCTCGGCTTGGCCTCCTCCTCGTCGTCAGCGGTGGCGACATCCGCAGCCAGCGGCGCGCGGCGGCGAGCCTCTTCCTCGGCGCGCCGGCGGGCCTCGGCCTCAGTCTGCAGGCGTACCTCCTCCTCGGCCTGACGGCGCGCGGATTCGTCGCGCTCGCGCTTGCGGCGTTCCTCTTCCTCGGCGCGGCGCTTGGCATCTTCCTGAGCGCGCAAGCGATCCTCGGCCTCGCGGGCCTTGGAGCCTTCCAGCGCCTTGCGGCGCGCTTCCATCTCGCCGCGCGAGAGCTCGTTCAGGACCATGCCGGAACGCTCCGGCGGCGGAGGCGGCGCCTTCGGCGCTTCCTGCACGACAGGCGCGGCGGCAACGGCGGGCTTCGGCGTGAAGACGGACGCAGCCACCGGTTCCGGCTTGTCGCCGGGCAGCGAGAACTTGCGCTTCTTGGTCTCGACCACGACCGACTTGGTGCGGCCATGCGAGAAATTCTGGCGCACGGTGCCCTGCTCGAGGCCGGGGCGCTTCAGCGTCAAGGTCTTCTTCGGCGTCACGCTCAACGTCTTGTCGTCGCCCGATTTCGTATCGCTCATTCCATATCCTCTGCGGCATCATCTTCGTCAGCAACGGCCGCAAGCATTGCCAGATCGTTCGGGGTACCGCCCCGATATCGGTCGAGCGCAACTACGCGCTTCTCAACCGCCTGTCCCGCGTCCTGCGCGAGAACGGCAGCATGTATCACATTTGTACCCCCCAATGCCAAGCTCAACTCGGCTTCGGGGAAAAGTTTGTAGGCAAGGATGGCCGGTCCGCCGAGATGGACGGTTGCCCGCCGCGCCTGACTGATCTTGCGGACACCGTCGTCCGAAGCCTCGGTCGCATGCAGCACTAGAAGCGCCAGCCCGTCGCGCACCGCACCTTCGACCTTGGCAGCGCCAAGGACGACGGCGCCAGCCTTGCGAGCAAGGCCAAGCATGCCCAGAGCGGATCTGGAGAGCAGCCCGTCGACCATGCCGCCGAGATCGGCCGGAACGGTCACCTGCGCCTTGAAGGCACGGGCAAACAGGTTCTTGGCCGCTGCCTTCTCGATATGTAGGCGATCGGCAGTAACCCAGCAACCGCGGCCGGGCAGATTTCTCTTGATGTCCGGAACGACGACCGAATCCGGACCGACGACGAAGCGGATCAGTTCATCCGCTTCGGCCTGCCTGCGCGTAACGATGCAAGTGCGATCGTTCATCTCGTCCACGGGCTTTGCGATTGGTGGTCACCTCACGCACCGACGGTTTCGTCGGCCGCTGCCTCTTCGGCAGCGAGTTCTTCCTCGGTGATCCAGCCGGCCTGCTTGCGGGCGGCGAGCACCATCTGCTCCGCCTCCGCGCGCGAGACGCCGTGGCTGGCGAGCACGCCCGGATAGACCTTGGTCTCGCCGTCCTTGCGCTCTTTCCAGCCGATCAGATCGTCGGCGGCATAGCCGGCGAAGTCCTCGACCGTCTTCACGCCGTCCTCGCCGAGCGTCACCATCATGGCGGTGGTGATGCCGGGAATGTCGCGCAGTTCGTCCTTCACGCCCAGCGCCTTGCGCTTTTCATCGTGCTCGGCCTCGATCTTCTCCAGATATTCGCGGGCGCGGGTCTGGATTTCCAAAGCGGTGTCCTCGTCGAAGCCATCGATCGAGGAAATTTCGCCAGAGTCGACATAAGCGACTTCCTCGACGCTGGTGAAGCCTTCGGAGGCAAGCACCTGGCCGACCATCTCGTCGACGTCGAGCGCTTCCATGAAGAGCGCCGAACGCTCGACGAATTCCTTCTGGCGACGCTCGCTTTCTTCCTGCTCGGTCAGGATGTCGATGTCCCAGCCGGTGAGCTGCGAGGCAAGGCGCACGTTCTGGCCGCGGCGGCCGATGGCCAGCGACAGCTGGTCGTCCGGTACCACCACCTCGATGCGCTCGGCGTCCTCGTCGAGCACCACCTTGGCGACCTCGGCCGGCTGCAGCGCGTTGACGATGAAGGACGCGGCCGATGGCGACCAGGGAATGATGTCGATCTTCTCGCCCTGCAATTCGCCGACCACGGCCTGGACGCGGCTGCCGCGCATGCCGACGCAGGCGCCGACCGGATCGATCGAGGAATCGCGCGAGATAACGGCGATCTTGGCGCGCGAGCCCGGATCGCGGGCGACCGACTTGATCTCGATGATGCCGTCGTAGATTTCCGGCACTTCCATGGTGAACAGCTTGGCCATGAACTGCGGATGCGTACGCGACAGGAAGATCTGCGGGCCGCGCTGCTCGCGGCGCACGTCATAGACATAGGCCCGCACGCGGTCGCCATATTTATAGTTCTCGCGCGGGATCAGCTCATCGCGGCGGATGATCGCCTCGCCTCGGCCGAGATCGACGATGACATTGCCGTACTCGACGCGCTTGACGGTGCCGTTGACGATCTCGCCGATGCGATCCTTGTACTCGTCATACTGGCGATCGCGCTCGGCCTCACGCACCTTCTGCACGATGACCTGCTTGGCCGACTGCGCGGCGATGCGGCCGAAATCCATGGGCGGCAGCTGCTCGGCGATGAAGTCGCCGATCTGGGCGTCGGGGTTGCGCTCGCGCGCCGTGGAAAGCGCGATCTGCGTCGCGTAGTCCTCGACCTTCTCGACCACTTCCATCAGCCGCTGCAGCTTCATCTCGCCGGTGTTCGGGTTGATGTCGGCGCGGATGTTGGTCTCCTGGCCGTAACGAGAGCGCGCTGCCTTTTGGATGGCATCGGCCATGGCGGCGATGACGATCTGCTTGTCGATCGACTTTTCACGCGCGACCGCGTCGGCGATCTGCAGCAGTTCAAGCCTGTTGGCGCTTACAACCATTGTCTTTCTCCCGATTTCGCGCCGGGCATACGGCCCGGCTACTCAATCAACTTTCCTGTTCGGTTTCATTTTCCTCGCCGTCGGCGGCGTCTTCCGCTTCGCCACGGCGCTTCCTGGCTTCCTTGCGCGCCCGGTTGTCCTTCGACAGGGCATCGCGGATGAGATCGTCGGTCAGCACCAGCCGGGCCTCGGCGATCGCGTCGTAAGGCACGCGCACCGTCGGCTCTTCGCCATAGGCCGCCTTGTCGCGCTCGATCAGGATGCCATCGGCATCCGCCTCGGCGATCTTGCCTTTGAAGCGTTTGCGGTCGCCGACAAGAACCGATGTCTCCAGCTTGACCAGATGGCCGGTCCAGGCGGTGAAATCCGACTTGCGCACCAGCGGCCGGTCGATGCCTGGCGAGGAAACTTCCAAATGATACGCCTTTTCGATCGGATCATCGACATCGAGCGCCGGCGACACGGCGCGGCTGACCTCTTCGCAATCCTCGACGGTCATGGTGCCGTCCTCGCGTTCGGCCATGATCTGCAGCGTCAGCCCGTTCTGGCCGGTCAACTGCACCCGCACGAGCCGGAAGCCGATGGCCTTGAGCACCGGCTGCACGATCAGCGCAATGCGCGCATCGATACCGCTTTCGCGGATGATACGGTCGTCGGCCTCGCTTGCCGCTGCAGTCATCAGATCCCTGTCGCTTTTTGCTTCCGGCCGGCAGGTAACAAAAAAGAGCGGGACCGGGTGGACCCACTCTTCGTCATACCGACCAAGAATTTGAAGTTGATATAGACGATTGCCGCCGGCGTTTCAAGCCTTCAGGCACAGGCCAGCGGTGGTGTCTACAACTGGCGCGGCCATCGTTGGGCCGCATGCATCACGGTGAGTATCTCGATCTCCTCGCCGATAACACGGTAGGGAATTATGTATGGGACATCAGCGAGGACCAGTTCTCGTGTCCCTTTCACCCGCCCGACCCGCCCCATGGCGGGTTGCTCGGCGAGATTGTCCGCACAGGAAACGATACCGGCAACCACTCGTGCCGCGGCCGTTGGATTGTCCTTTTCGATGAAAGCGCCAACCTGGTCGAGACGACGCACGGCGCGCTGGGTCCAGCGGGTCCGCTTCATCGTTCGGGCTTGACGTATTTCGCTATGACGCCGGCCAAGTCCTTCTCGCGTGCGAATTCTCCTCGATCGGCTTCGTCAAGGCCGGCCTCGATCTCGGCAAGCTGCCATTCTTCCCTGGCGACATAGTCTTCGATCGCTTGAGCGGCGACGTAGGAACGAGAGCGATCCACCTTTTCAGCCAGTTGGTCCAGCTTGGCCACAGTCTCATCCGGAAGCCGTACGGTGAAGGCGCTCATCATCGTGTCTCCATTCTGGTTCATTGTGAATGTGGTAGAACCAAAGTGGTTCGTCAATTCCGCACGTCGTGAGGCGGAGCGGCGACGCAGCGCTTCGTCGTATAACCAGCTTCCCAAGGCGCCGACCGCTTTGCCAATTCCACCATGTCCGGAACCGGCGCGGCCGGGGCCGACAGGACCTCCATGAACTCCGCGAACCCTTCCGGGATCATGCGGACAAGACGGTCGTCCATCAGCATATCCTCGGCCGCGCGCACGGCAGCATCGCGCACGAAATCCGCGCGGGATCGGCCGCGCAGAGTGGCGGCACGATCAATCATCGCCACGTCCGCTTCCGGCAGGCGAATTGAGATCGGGTATTCCTTACCTTCAACCGAGGCGGCCATGACTGTCCTGCCCCGCAATACGATCTGTAGCGCTATATGCAATACAGAAGCCCGCCCGACCTTTCTATTTTCGGATAAAGGCCAGATAGGCCGGCCGCCGTCCTTCGCGGATGGCCTTGGCCTCGTAGCGGGTGCCTGGCCAGCCGTCATAGGGCTGGTGCCAGCCGGAAGCGTCCTCGGCCTGCCATGCGAAGGCGCCGTGTTCGCGGCAGGCAAGCAGCGTCCAGTTCACATAGCTGTCGATGTCGGAAGCGAAGCGGAACCTGCCGCCGGCTTTCAGCACCCGGGCAAAGCGGTCGAGATTGGCGGCGCCGACAAAACGCCGCTTCCAGTGCTTCTTCTTCGGCCACGGATCGGGATAAAGCAAGTCGATGCCGTCGAGCGAGGCTTCCGGCAGCCAGTCGAGCAGGCGCGTGGCGTCGTCGTCATAAACCCTGAGATTGGCAAGCGGCGCCTTGGCAAGCGCCGTCATCATCTTGGCCATGCCGTTGACGAAGGGCTCGACGCCGATGAAACCGGTTGCCAGCGCTTCCGTCGCGCGATGCAGGAGATGCTCGCCGCCACCGAAACCGATTTCCAGCTGCAGCGTCGAGACCGGTGCCTTGAACAAGGTCCTGAGATCGGCCGGCGCTTGCGCCGTCAGGTCGATCCGGTATCGGCGCAGGCCGCTTTCGAGGGCGATCGCCTGCTGCGGGCGTATAGTCTTGCCGTGCCGGCGACCGAAGAATCCTTCGGTCGCCCGGCTCGGCCTATCCTTTGCGTCCGCTGGCGTCAGGCGGCGACGGCGTCCTTGAGCGCCTTGGCAAGATCGGTCTTTTCCCAGGAGAAGGAGCCGTCGCGACCGGCCTTGCGACCGAAATGGCCGTAGGACGAGGTTTTTGCATAGATCGGCTTGTTGAGGTCGAGATGACGGCGAATGCCCGACGGCGACAGGTCCATCACCTTGCGCAGCGCATCCTCGAGCTTCGCTTCGTCCACCTTGCCGGTGCCGTGCAGGTCGACATAGACCGACAGCGGCTGGGCGACGCCGATGGCGTAGGAGAGCTGGATGGTGCAGCGGTCGGCAAGCTTGGCCGCCACCACGTTCTTGGCAAGATAGCGCGCCGCATAGGCGGCCGAACGGTCGACCTTGGTGGTGTCCTTGCCCGAGAAGGCGCCGCCGCCGTGGGGGGCTGCGCCACCATAGGTGTCGACGATGATCTTGCGGCCGGTGAGGCCGGCATCGCCGTCAGGCCCGCCGATGACAAATTTGCCGGTCGGGTTGATGTACCAGTTGCAGTCCTCGGCGATCTTCAAGTCGCCAAGCGCCTCGCGGATATAGGGCTCGACCACCTTGCGGACCTTCTTGGAGTCCCAGTTCGCATCGAGATGCTGGGTGGAGAGCACGATCTGCGTGACTTCCGCCGCCTTGCCGTCGGCATAGCGCACGGTGACCTGGCTCTTGGCGTCCGGGCCGAGCTTGCCTGCCTCGCCACTGCCTTCATGACGTGCCGCTGCCAGCAGTTCGAGAATCTTGTGGCTGTAATAGATCGGTGCCGGCATCAGGTCGGGCGTCTCGCGGCAGGCGTAGCCGAACATGATGCCCTGGTCGCCGGCCCCTTCCTCGCCCTGGCGGTCGGCGGCATTGTCGACGCCCTGGCCGATGTCGGGCGACTGGCCATGCAGCAGCACGTCGATCTTGGCGGTCTTCCAGTGGAAGCCGGACTGCTCGTAACCGATCTCGCGGATCGCCTTGCGGGCAACCGACTTGAACTTGGCCGGGTTGACCACAGGGTGGCCGGACGCGTCCTTGAGGACGTTGCCCGCCTTGTCCTTCTTCAAAAGCGTGTCCGGGACGCGGACCTCGCCGGCGATGACGACGCGGTTGGTGGTGGCCAGCGTCTCGCAGGCAACGCGCACCTTCCACGGATCCATGCCCGTCTTCTTGGCTTCGCGATAGACCAGATCGACGATCTCGTCGGAGATACGGTCACAGACTTTGTCGGGATGACCCTCGGAGACGGATTCCGAGGTGAAGAGATAGTTCTGCCGCGTCACGGGTGTCCCCTCTTGAAAAGATCGGCAAGCTGCCGATTTTGGCGCGCCACGTGTTAGCGGTGCCGGGCGCCGCTCGTCAAGCGGCGCGACGGATCTGGCATGAATGTAGGCAAGGTCGGCTATGCCACCGACGGCATGAAACCGCCGGCGGCATCAGGCGAATCAATCGGCGTCCTCGGCGGAAAGTGCCTTCACCAGATCGATGATCCTGCGGCGCACCTTAACGTCACCGATCTTGACGAAGGCCCGGTTGAGCTGGAGACCCTCGGGACTGCCGCAGAATTCGATGGCGAACGCCATCGAGGAGTCTTCGGCAAATCCCCTGGTGCCGCCGGCGGGCTCCTCGCCCGGGGCATCCTCGAAGAAGAAGGCGACAGGAACGCTCAGGATGGAGGCGATCGCCTGCAGGCGGCTGGCGCCAACCCTGTTTGTGCCCTTCTCGTACTTCTGGATCTGCTGAAAGGTGATGCCGAGATTTTCACCCAGCTTTTCCTGGCTCATTCCAAGCATATTGCGACGCAGCCGGATGCGGCTCCCGACATGGATGTCGATCGGATTCGGCTTCTTCTTGTTCTCTTCTGTCATTTTTTCCTCGCCGAATTTTTCCGGCTTTTTCTATTTGTTCCGCCCATATGAAGCCGGAGCCACCTGCCCCAACAGAACCCTCCAACCGACTTCGAGAAAATTTTAGGCGTTACAGTATGAGTTTCTAATGTGCCGACTGTCAATTCACCCGTAGCCGCTGCCTTACATTCAATGTGAAGGCAATCAGCGCAAACAGCAACATGATCAGCAATCCGTTAATGCGTCGCTGTTCGGCGGGCAGGAGGGAGCGCCCAGAAACGGGCACATGCGCGTCGATAGCGCCGCGCGCGTCGACGGCAAGCGCATCGACAATGCGCCCGCGCGAATCGACGACGGCCGATATGCCATTGTTAGCCGCGCGCAACAGAGGCATTCCATTCTCCGCTGCGCGAATCTGCGCCTGCCTGAAGTGTTGATACGGGCCTGGCGTGTCGCCGAACCATGCGTCGTTGGTGACGTTTACAATCAAGTCGGCGGATGCAGCGTCAGCAGCGACGAGATCGGGAAAAATCACCTCGTAGCAGATGAACGGAGCGGCACGCAGGCCGCCCGGAACGCCGATCGGATGGCGTTCGTTGCCGGCGGCGAAATTCATCGGCCCGGCAACGAGTTGGCCTATGCCCAAGCGTTCGAACAAGTCGGCGAAGGGCAGATATTCGCCGAACGGCACCAGATGCACCTTGTCGACGGCATCGACGATCTCGCCCTTGTCGTTGATCGCTACGACGGAATTGTAGTAGCGGCTGCCGGCATTGGCCGATCCGCCTTCTTCGCGCACGACACCGGCAATCAACATCTGACCGTCGGCCAGCATGTCGCCCAGCGCCGTCAGCGCGTCCGGACGCTCGGTGAAAAGGAACGGCACCGATGTCTCCGGCCACAGGATAAGCTGCGGCTTGGCATGGCCCTGTTCCGGCGCTTTCCCCGATATCCCCAGCAAAGTCGCGAAGATGCGGTCGCGCACCGAGGCATCCCACTTCTCGCTGAGATCGACCGCCGGCTGGACGATGCGAACGTCGATCGCGCGGCTCGATTCGACCGGTGCCGCAAGCCTGACATAGCCGAAGCCGACATGGGCGGCGACGAGGATCACGAACAAGGCGAGGCCGAGCTTGAGATGGTGGCGCGCGGCGAGGAGCGCAGGAAGCGAAAAGACAAAGACCGCAAGCGCATTCATGCCGATCATGCCGGTCACCGATACGCTCTGCATCAGGAGCGGCACCGGCATTGCGGCATAGCCGACGGCATTCCACGGGAAGCCGGTGAAGAGGAAATCGCGCAGCCATTCCGCGAGCCCGAAGCCGAAGGCTAACGCCGCGATACGACCGATATCGCTGCTCCAGAACAGCCGCGCTACAACGGTGGCAAAGCCATAGAAGAAAGCGAGCGCGAACGGGATGCCGACAACGGCGAAGGGCAAGGCCCACGCGAAGCTGTCGGCCTCGACCAGCAATGCCTGGCCGATCCACCAAAGACCGGCCAGGAAATAGCCGAAGCCGAACCACCAGCCAGCGGCGAAGGCCGGCCTCAGGCGCCTCAACCAGCCATCTGACGCCTCGCCGGTGGCGCCGTCGAGCAGCCAGACAAGGACCGGGAACGAAACGAAGCAGACGGCGAAGAAATCATAAGGCGCCTGGGCAAGCACCGCCAGCGCTCCGGCGGCAAACGCAACCAGAGCCCGCCGCCACCCCCACAGCAGAATTATCCGGCCGGCAAAGCGCTGCATCAAGCGTCCCAAGTCGCGCGAATCAGGGAGCTAGAGGTTTAACAGGCTGCACCGCCCGATCCAAACCCAGATAAGCGCAGCCTGATGCGCCGTCGCGCTATATCGGTATCCCGCCATAGCTCTTTGCCTTAGCCGCATTTCTGCAACGCCAAGCGATTCCGGTTGGGTGCAAAATGCTCAGTTGTGCCAGCCCTCGATCCGCAGCCGCTCAGCCGCTCGGCCTCGTCCTTCGGGACAACGCGCACGGTCTGGCTGAACGTCCAGACATGACCCTCGGGATCGCGGGCGCGGTATTGGCGCTCGCCGTAGAAATGATCCGTCGGTCCCTGAAGAATTTCCGCGCCGGCCGCACGTGCCTTTTCGCAATGAGCGTCGAGATCCTGCCGCAGCCGGATATAGACGGCCTGGGTGTTCTTGCCGCCGACCGAGGCCGGGCTGGCGACATGCTCGGCCCATTCGCAATCGACGATGATGTAGCCGTCGCCGAAACGCATTTCGGCATGGACAAGCCGGCCGTCGGCGTCGCTCACCACCATGCTTGGCTCGAAGCCGAAGGCCGCCTGCAGCCAGGTCAATGCGGCGCGCGGATCTTTATAGAAGACGCCTGAGCCGAGAACGGCATGCTTGAAAGGATCGTCGACGGGCATGTCGCGACGGTGTCAGGCCTGCTCGGTGCGCGCGGCGCGGCGGCGACGCTCGCCTTTCTGGCTCTGCACGATGCGCACGCGCTTGACGCGGCGCGGGTCGGCGTCGAGCACGTGGAACTCGAAACCTGGGATAGCCTGCACCACTTCGCCGCGAGCGGGGACGCGGCCGAGCGTGTTGAAGATCATGCCGCCGATTGTGTCGACATATTCGCCATGCTCGCCGGCGGCGAAATCCTCGCCGATCATCTTGGCGACCTCGTCGATCTCGGCTTTGCCGTCGACGACGAAGACGCCGTCGCCGGTCTGCGTGATCATCGGCTCGTCGTCGTCATGCTCGTCCTCGATGTCGCCGACCACCATCTCGACGATATCCTCCAGCGAGGCGAGGCCGTCGGTGCCGCCATACTCGTCGATGACCAGCGCCATCTGCGTGCGGGTCGTCTGCATGCGCCCCATCAGGTCGGAGGCAAGCATCGAGGGCGGCACGAACAGAACCGGACGGATCAGGCTGAGATCGCCGATGGTGCGCGCGAGATCGACCTGAGCAAGGTCGAGCGCGGTCGACACCGGCGCCTTCGCTCTGGTGCGGCCCTTCTTGACGCGGGCGACCTTGGTGATGTGGGCGAGTACGTCGCGGATGTGGACCATGCCGCGCGGATCGTCCAATGTCTCGGAATAGACCGGCATGCGCGAATGGCCGGACTGCTCGAACAGCCCAAGCAGATCGCCAAGCGTCGTGTTGATCTCGACCGCCTCGATGTCGGCGCGCGGCACCATGACGTCCTCCACCCGGACTTCGCGCAGGCGCAGGATGTTGTTGAGCATGGCGCGTTCGCCGGGCGAGAAGGCGCCGGCATCGGTCGCCGTTTCGGCAAGCGCGCCGGCGATTTCCTCGCGCAGGCTGGTGCCGTTGCGGTGCCGGAACAGGCCAAGCACACGGTCGACAAGGGAAGGACCGGCATGCGTCGGCTCAGCGGCCGCGCTGCCGGTCGGAATACTCGGACTTGAGCCCTCTTCCGTCTTTTCGGAAGACTTGGCAGCACTGCCGGCGTCCGGACGGGCGGCAGTTTCTGGTGTGTCGTTCATCGCCATCGGGTCAATTGAGCTTTTTTGTTACGCGTAGGGATCGGGAATGGCAAGTCTCGCAAGCGCCGCGCGCTCGATCGCTTCCATCTCCTCGGCCTCGGCGTCGGTCTCATGATCATGGCCCAAAAGATGCAGCAGGCCATGGATAACAAGATGGGTGATATGGTTCGCAACCGGCTTGTCTTCCAGTGCCGCCTCGCGAGATACCGTCTCGGAAGCCAGCACGATATCGCCCAGCATCGGCGGCAGCTTGCCGCCTTTCGAAAACGAAAAAGCCGGGAAAGACAAGACGTTGGTCGGCTTGTCCTTGCCGCGCCATTCGGCATTGAGCGCCTGGATATGGGCATCGTCGGAAAAAACGACGCTGAGCTCGGAAGCGCCGCCCGCGCCGGTCTCGGCAAAAGCGGCCGCAACTGCGCGCTCGACCAGACGCGTCAACTCGGCTTCCGCGGGCCAAGCGCCGGCCTCGATGAAAATATCGATGTCGACCGGGATTCCGGCAGAGGATTTGTTGTCTGCAGCCATGCGGCCTTTTGATCAGCTTTCGGCGCCGAGGCCTCGCGCCAGCTTGCCGTCGCGGTCATAAGCCTTGACGATCTCGGCGACCAGCGGGTGGCGCACCACGTCGCCTTCGTTGAAGCGGACCGTGACGATGCCCGGCACGCCGTCGAGGATGCGCAGCGCCTCGACCAGCCCCGACTTGGTGTTGGGCGGCAGGTCGATCTGGGTCGGATCGCCGGTGACGATCATGCGCGAGTTCTCGCCGAGACGGGTCAGGAACATCTTCATCTGCATCGGCGTGGTGTTCTGCGCCTCGTCGAGGATCACCGCCGCATGCGCCAGCGTGCGGCCGCGCATGAAGGCCAATGGCGCGATCTCGATGACTTCGGCGGCGATCGCGCGCTCGACCTTGTCGGCCGGCATCATGTCGTAGAGCGCGTCGTAGAGTGGCCGCAGATAGGGGTCGACCTTCTCCTTCATGTCGCCGGGCAGGAAGCCCAGCCGCTCGCCGGCCTCGACGGCCGGGCGCGACAGCACGATGCGCTCAACCATGCCGCGTTCGAGCAGCATGGCCGCATGCGCGACCGCCAGATAGGTCTTGCCGGTGCCGGCCGGGCCGATGCCGAAGACCATTTCCGAGCGCTCCAGCGCCCGCATATAGGCGTCTTGCGTCAGCGACCGGGCATAGATCGTCTTCTTGCGCGTCGCGATCTGGGCGGCCGAAACCTTGCCCTTGCGCTCCAACGTGGGCAGCGTCAGCTGGTCGTCGGCGGCAATCGCCATGCGCACGGCGCCGTCGACATCCGACTGGCCGATGTCGACGCCCTTCTGCAGGATGCCGTAGAGCGTATCCAGCGCCCGGCGCGCCTGCTCGGCGGCCGGAGCCGAGCCTTTGATCGCAAGCTGGTTGCCGCGCGAACGGATATCCACGCCGAGCTTCTGCTCGAGCCGGGCCAGATTCTCGTCGAACTGACCGTAAAGGGCGCTGGCAAGCTTGTTGTTGTCGAAGGTCAGTACGATGTGCGCCATGTCGGAAGCCCCGGACGCCTGGTTCGGGGGCGGATTCTTCAGTTCAGCAGCGCTCAACCGTCTCTCCTCATCTGCCGAGGCCCGTCAGGCCAGTTCGGCGAACAGGCTATTGTAGCCGGTCCTTGTGATTCGTACGTCGATAATGTCACCGATTCCGCCGGCCTTGTCGTCAACAATAACGGGCTGCAGCCAGGGCGAACGGCCAACTTTCTGCCCTGCCTGCCGGCCAGGCTTCTCGATCAGCGTGCCGATGGTCCTGCCGACCAGGCTCAAGCCGAAATCCTGCTGCTGCCTGAGAAGCAGAGCCTGCAGAGCCTGCAGACGCTCGTCCTTCACCGCTTCCGAGACATGGCCATCCATTTCGGCGCCCGGTGTGCCGGGGCGCGGCGAATATTTGAACGAGAAGGCCGAGGCATAGTTCACCTCGCGCACCAATTTCAGTGTCGCTTCGAAATCCTCATCCGTCTCGCCGGGGAAGCCGACGATGAAGTCGCCGGACATGGCAATATCGGCGCGGGCGGCGCGAATGCGCTCGATGAGCGCCAGATAGTCGCGCGCTGTATGGCGCCGGTTCATCGCCTTCAAAATCCGGTCGGAGCCCGACTGTACCGGCAGATGCAGATAGGGCATCAGCGCCGGCAGGTCCCGATGCGCGGCGATCAATTCGTCGTCCATGTCGCGCGGATGGCTGGTGGTGTAGCGCAGCCGCGCCAGGCCGGGGATTTCCGCCAGACGAAACAGCAGGCGGCCAAGACCCCATTCCTCGTCATTTTCGCCGATGCCGTGCCAGGCATTGACGTTTTGGCCGAGCAGCGTCACCTCGCGCACGCCGGCCTCGGCGAGGCGCTCGGCCTCGGCGACGATCTGCGCCACCGGGCGCGAAACCTCGGAGCCGCGCGTGTAAGGCACCACGCAGAAGGTGCAGAACTTGTCGCAACCTTCCTGCACCGTCAGGAAAGCGGTGACGCCGCGCCTGGCAAGCTCGGCGCGCTTCGGCTGCGGCAGATGCTCGAACTTGTCCTCGACGGCGTATTCGGTCTCGACGATCTTTTCGCCGGCACGGACCCTCGCCAGGACGTCGGGCAGCCGGTGATAGGTCTGCGGGCCGATGACCAGATCGACCGCTGGCGAGCGGCGGATGATCTCGGCGCCCTCGGCTTGCGCCACGCAGCCGGCGACACCGATCAGGAGCTCGCGGCCAGCCTCGGCGCGTTCGGCCTTCATGTCGCGAATGCGGCCAAGCTCGGAATAGACCTTTTCCGCCGCCTTTTCGCGGATATGGCAGGTGTTGAGCAGCACAAGATCCGCATTCTCGACGGCGTCGGTGGCGACATAGCCGTCGGCCGCCAGCGCATCGGTCATGCGCTGGGAATCGTAGACATTCATCTGGCAGCCATAGGTCTTGACGAAGACCTTTTTCGCCGCCCGGTCCGTGCCGGCCGAGTGCTCGGCGGCAGCGCCGATGCCGTGGCTTTCAATCGTGTTCAAATCCATCGGGCGGCTTCTAGCGCCTTTCCGTGACAAAAAACAGACGAATCTGCCTGAAGCAGGTCGTCCCGACAGGACCCGCTTCAGGCCTTTTTTCTTTATGTATGTCGTTATCCCAAAACCGCTACGCACTTTGGGCAAAATGCATCGGCTACCGGCTCTTGGCCGGATCGGCGAGGACGGCCTGCATCATCTCGCGCACCCTGGCTTCCATCAGCCGTGCCGTTTCCTTGCGGTTCGAGCCCTTGGAGAACGGCACAGGCTCGCCGAAATGCACCTCGGCATCGATCGCGCCTTCGGCAAGCAGGGTTCTCAGGTGCGGCATCAAATCCTGATCGCCGATCCAGGCGGACATCGGCCGATGGCGGCGGCCCATCGGCATGCCATGCAGGCGCGTATAGGCGATCGCCACGGGCTGGATGAAGACCTGGTCCGCCGCACCTTCCGAAATCGCCATCGAGGCGGCGCCGAAAAGCGTGCTCTTGAACGGCAGCACAAGGTTGCCGTCCCCGGTCGAACCTTCGGCGAACAGCACCATGGCGTCGCCCTTGGTCATGCGCCTGGCGATCTCACTCGCCTGGTCGCCGGAGGTGCGCTTGCGCTCGCGCTCGATGTAGACGGTGCGCTGCAACTTGGACAGCATGCCGATCAGCGGCCAGCCTTCCATGTCGGCCCTGGCGATGAACTTCACATCGACAAAGGAGCCGAGCACCATGATGTCGGTCCAGGAGATATGGTTGGCCGCGATCAGCAGCGGACGTTCCCTGGCCAGCGCGCCCTTCACATGCACCCGCATGCCCAGCGCCCTCAGGATCATGCGGTGCCAGATTTTCAGGATGAAGATCTCGGGCCAGAGTCCCGTCTTCATCGACAGGATCTGCAGCGGCACCAGCACCAGTGAACAGACGACGACATAGAAGAGCGCCAGGAAAATCCGCAATTTCTTGATCATTCGCTCCGCCCTATCGCGCGGACTGGCTAGCGAAGATCGCGGCGCATGACAAGCGCGCCGGTCGGACCGTGCTCGGTCGAACGGTAATAGTTCGGGCGGTGACCGACCTGGATGAAGCCGAGCCTGCGATAAAGCGCGATCGCCGGCGCATTGGTCTCGTCGACCTCGAGGAAGAGCGCTTCGGCGCGCTGCGCATGAAGCTCGCGCAGCACCGCATCCATCAATTGCCAGCCAAGGCCTCGGCGGCGATGGCTACGGGCGACGGCCACGGTCAGGATCTCACCCTCGCCGGCTGCGAGCCGTGCCAGCACGAAGCCAACCGGAGGTTTCGATCCCTGCCCTGTCTCGCGTGCGGCGTAGCCGAACACCGTGTCCTGCTCGAGCAGCGCTGCGAACTCGCCATCGGTCCAGGGCCGCACGAAATCCTCGCGATGCAGCTCCGAGACGGCGGCGCTGTCGGCAACCGTCAGCGGCTCCAGCGCATAGTCCCTGCGGCGCGGCTGAAAGAACGGTATGCGCATCAGGAGCCTTTTCTCTTTGGGCCATGATCTTTTCCAAAAACCGGGTCCCACTTTTTGGGATCATGGTCTGCCTTCGGACCCTTGGGCGCCTGCCTTGGAAGAATGAAGCCCGCCTGAGGCTTGGCGTCGGCGCTGCGCAGATAGAGCGGCTTGGGCTTTTCGCCCGGCTCCCTGATCGAGGCCAGCTTGGCATAGGTCGCGATGTCGGCAGTGGCGGCGACCGGACCGGTGTCGAAGGCACGGCCCGCCGCTGCGGCAATCTGTGGCGCAGCGGTGCCGACAAGGACGGCATCGGCGCCGTTGGCCATGATCGCCGCCTCGGAAAGCGTGGTCACCGAAGGTCCGTAAGCCCCTGCTAACGCTTCGTCAAAGAGCGCCGCGTGGATTTCGTCGCGGCCGGCATCGAGCGCGGCAAGCACCGCGCGCCCGGGAAAAGCTTTCGCACCCTCCGCCGCCAAGGCTTCCAGCGTCGTCACGCCGATCGCCGGGATTTTCAACGCCAGCGCCAGGCCGCGCGCGGTCGAGACGCCGACGCGTAGGCCGGTGAACGAGCCGGGTCCGATCGAGACGGCGACGGCGTTGAGATCAGGGTAGCCGACGCCGCCGGCTTTCAAGGCCGTCTCGATGACGGCCATCAGATGCTCGGCATGCCCCTTGCCTAGGTCGCGCACTTCGCGGCCAAGCTCCTTCCCCGCGCCCGCGTCATAGACACAGGCGGCGCAGAGATTGGCGGCGCAGTCGATGGCAAGCAGCTTCATACGGGCAGTTTCATAGGCCGGTTAACGAACTGGATCGAAACACAATTCCCTCTGCCCGGCATAGGCCACCGCCGCAAGGGCCAGGGCGGAGAAATGTTAAGCGGCTTCGCTTCTACGCGCCGCGATCACGCCGTCGCGACAATGCGCAGCATGTGGTTGTCCCAGACATAGTCCGGCTCTGAACGGGTGGCGCCGGCGCCACTGACGATTTCGCCGGCGCCGGTCGTCGCCATGAAGCCGGCGCCGTCGGGCGCGACGCCGCAGACCTCGACCAGCGCTCTTGTCGTGACCACGCGTCCGCTGGCGGCATCGATGACGGCCAGCGAATTGCCCTCCGGCGAGGTGACGGCGACCGTGCCCGTTGCGCCATTGGCGGCGACCGAGCCGATATAATTGTGGAAGCCCGAGAGCACGTCCTGCGGCATTTCCAGGAGCTCGAGCTCCCTGCCGCGCGCGGCGCGGCCGACCAATGCCGGTCGGTCGGTCGCCGGCCCGCGATACTGGCAGCCGAACCAGACGGTGCCCGCCTGGTCGCGATCCATGTGGCGGATCGAAAGCTGATGCAGCGCCGGCGGCAATTCGTGCTTTTCGATAAGGTCGCCGGTGATCCGGTCGACCAGTGTGTAGGAGGGCTTCATCGTCGCGATGTTGAGTTCGGCGCGACCGAAATCGGGATGGGTCTCGATGCCGCCATTGGCGACGGCTAAAGTGCGGCCATCGCCAAGCAGGAGCAGCTCATGCGGCCCCATGCCGTAGGTCGGGAACTCGCCGACGCGATTGAATTTCGCCCGCGCATCGTAGACGCCTACGACACCTGCCGCGTTGTCGAAGTCGTTCTCCGTAGCGTAGAGCAGAGCGCCGTCGGGCGAGAACACGCCATGGCCGAAGAAATGCCGGCCGGCGATGCTGGCGATGGTCAGCGGCTTGTCGCGGCCGGCATGGTCGAAGACCACCGCGAAGGTGCCGGGCTGGCGGGCGAAGACCACCGAGCGCTTCGACACCGGATCGAAAGTGACGTCGTGGCCGCGATCCGGCAGATCGACCGTATGCAGGATTTTCCCCGCCTCGGAGAGCACGGCGGCGCCGAAGCTGCCGTCGCGCTTGACGAAGGCCGTGGCGAACACCGCATCCGCGGCAAGCGTGTCAGCCCATGCGCGCGGCGCCATCGCGGCTGCGAAACCCGCGCCCGCTGCCCGCAGGAAATCGCGGCGGTCGATGAGGGCGGTTCTCACGGCATCAATCCCCGTCCAGCGAGGAGAAGCCGGCGGTCAGGCCGAATTCTGCGGTCAACCTGGTGCCGATCAAGGTCGACAGGCTGGAGGTGATCAGCGCGAAATGCTCGAGCTTGTCGCGCAGCGCGGGGTCGGCGAGCGCCTTGTCGATCGGACGGGCAACGGATTTCGCGGTTGTCACGCCGTTGGCGAGCTGGATGTGGATGGACTCGGCTATCCATTGCGCGTCGGCAGGCAGAGCGTCGCCGAGCCTGGAGGCATGAAACAGCTGGTCGATGCCCGAGAGATTTCCGGCGAGCGAGGCCGTCGTGTTCTGCGAGCGCCAGTAGATCGCCTGCTTCGGCTTGTCGGCATCGGGTTTCGCGCCGAGAAATCCCTTGAGCCGCACGTCGCGGATCATTTCCAGCTCGTTGATGAAGACGCCGACCAGTTCCGTCACCGCTTCGTTGCCGTCGCGGTAGAGCGGGTTCTTCGGCCCCGGATTGGCCCAGAGCGACGCAAAGCCGTCGGGCTTTTGCCAGGCGTCGCGCACCTCGCCCGCCATCGTTTCGATATTGCCGGCAACCGCCGCGCCATAGGCGCAGCGGTAAGGATCGTCTTTCCCGGCAAGCGTTTCGGCGCCGTCGCCGTAAAGCACATATTCGAGGGTCCCGAGGCCCTGCATAGCGACGCTCTTTTGCGCCAGTTGCGCCGGATCGGTGGCTGATGGGTCCTTGGATGCGAGCGTGGCCTGCACTTGCCTCAGGCCGATGCTCTTGCGGTCCGGCCAATACAGCATGCGTTCCAGCCGGTTGTTCTCCTTGATCGGTCCGAAGGCGATGATCTCGGCTACCGACCAGGCCTCGACCGTGCCTGAAAACGCCGCGCGAGCCGCTTCGAGCTTCTCCTTGGACGGCGCTTCGCAAAGCTGGTGCATCGCCTTGGTCAGGCCCGCCGCATGCTCATCGAGGCTGGCATAGGCGGGGCGGACGAAGCCATCGATCGCGCGGCCGATGACATCGGAAGCCTTGACCGCGGCTGATGCCGGCATCACGGCGGCCAGAAGGAACGGAAGAGCAAGGGCCATGCGTTTCGACATCAGAGCGACGCGTTCGACATCATAGGGACTCCAGGAATTTGATCAGCGCGTCGCGATCGGCCGCGGCGGCGCCGACAAAGCGGTCGCGCGCCTTCTGGCCCTCGCCGCCATGCCACAGGATCGCCTCGGCAAGCGTGCGGGCGCGGCCGTCATGCAGATAGAAAGCATTGCCGTTGACCGTCGCGGTAAGCCCGATGCCCCAGAGCGGCGGGGTGCGCCACTCGCTGCCGCTCGCTTGGCCGACGCGTTGCCCATCGGCAAGGCCTTCGCCCATGTCGTGCAGCAGGAAGTCGGAATAGGGCCAGATCAGTTGGAAGGCCTGCGCCTTGTCGGGCGTGCCGCGCATGGTGACGAATTTCGGCGCGTGGCAGGCAATGCAGCCCATGTCGTAGAACTGCTTTTTGCCGGCAAGCACATCAGGCTTGCCGATATCGCGCCGCGCCGGCACGGCCAGGTTCTGCGAATAGAAGGTGACGAGGTCCATCACCGGCGGCGGCGCCTCGGCCGTGCCAAGGCGTTGCTGCACCCCGTTTGGCATGGCCAGGCAATCCGTCTGCGCCTCGGTGCAATCGCCCCAGGGTTTCCGCACTTCGGGCGTCGAGATGCCGATATCGCCGGCAAAGGCATCGGCCGTTTGCTGGCGGATCAAGGCGGTCTGCGCCTTCCAGCCGAAGCGGCCCAAGGTCACCGCGCCGCTCAGCTCGTCGCGCACGATGTTCGGCCGGCCCGAAATGCCGTCACTGTTGCGATCGTCCGGATCGGCATTGGCGAGGATATCGGCCGGCGCGATCTGCTCGATCAGGCCCAGCCCGATCATCGGCGGCGTCAGGCGCGGCGACAGCGTGGTGCGCGGATCGAGCGGACCGTAGCCGAGATTTTCGATCGTATAGCTCGGCTTGCGCAGTGAAACGACGGCACCGTCGCCGAGCGTCACCTTTTGCTCCTGATAATCGACGCGCATCCGGCCCTCGCCCCTGAGTCCGGGAACCGCAAGGTCCTGCAGTTGCGCGCCATAGACAGGATCGGGAAAGTTCAGCAGCTTATGATCGGTGAGCGCGGCCCTTTCCTCGGCGCTATCGGCATCGCGCGCGAGTCTCAGGAACATCGATGTCGATCCGGCATCGCCTTCCGGAGGACGCCCGCGGCCATCCTTCAGGTGGCAGTTCTGACAGGCGCGCTCGTTGAACAGCGGGCCGAGCCCGTCCGAAGCCTGGGTCGAGGACGGCGACGACACCCAGTTCTTGCGAAACAGCGCGTTGCCGAGCTTGAAGGTTCCTTCTTCCTCGAAGGTGATATTGGCGGAGGATTGCGAGAAGGCATCTCGGTTGGCGTCCTTGCGCGACGTGCCGGCGCCACCCTGCATCAGCTCGAACGGCTCGGGCCTGGTGAAATCGGTTGTCGGCCTGGTGACCGCCAGAACCCGCGCCTGGTCCTTCGGCGTCAGGTCGGTGCGGCTCGTCGGCAGAGCGGCGGGCTGATCGGCTAAAGCGGATGCGGAAAGCATGATCGCCAGCAAAAGCGACGCCCCGCGACCGATGCGATATCGCGGGGTCGTCTGGGACGGCAAGCCGTGAATCTCGGCCCGCCACGCGCGGCGCGAAAAATCTACGGGGCGCCGCATTCCCGCATGTCCTTACTCCGCCTCGTTGGCCGAGTCGGCATTGAGTTGGCCGTATTTTTCCTCGCCGATCGAGGCAAGCAGGTCGAGCTGCGTTTCCAGGAAATCGATATGTCCTTCTTCGTCTGTCAAGAGATCCTCGAACAGCTTCATCGAAACGAAATCGCCTTCGTCCTGGCAGATCTCGCGCGAGCGCTTGTAGGCGGTGCGCGCGTCATATTCGCCGGCCAGATCGGATTCGAGCACTTCCTTGACGTTCTGGCCGATGCGCAACGGCGCGACGGACTGCAGGTTGGGATGGCCCTCGAGGAAGATGATGCGCGCGATCAGCCGGTCGGCGTGATGCATTTCCTCGATCGATTCCGCCCGCTCCTTCTTGGCCAGCTTGGTGTAGCCCCAATCCTCGAGCAGACGATAATGCACCCAATACTGGTTGACGGCTCCAAGCTCGAGAAACAGAGCGTCGTTAAGCCGCTCGATGACCTGCGGTTCGCCTTTCATGGCTTCTGCTCCCATATTGGCCGCGCAAGCCTCGCACGCGATCCAGGTGTGAAACGATGTCCGCGCCCTCCGTGTCCGAGCGGGCGTGGTAATTCTCGGTGACCCGAATGATCGTTTCCACCACATTTGGGAAACAGCCGCAACAGCGGCCCCGCTTGGCCATCGCATGATAGACCTTCGCGGGCACGATCAGCTGCCACGGATCCTGATCCAGCAGGCCGACGATCGTCTGCTCGATCTCCTTTTCGGTGATGATGTTGCAATGGCAGATCAGCATCTACTTGCTCTGGCTGACGGCGCCGTTCCGGCGCCGCTTGGCTGGTTTCTCAATTGGGCGCGATCTTGTCCAAAGACCGGTTATTGGGACCATGCCCGATCTTACTTGAACACCTTGTCGGGCGCGTCGAGGCTGTCGGAGCCCTCGAAAGCAATCTCGTTCAGCTTGAGCGAGCCGACGGCGCGCTCGATCGACTTGGTCTGGTCGATGAGGGCGTCGATCGCCGCCTGCACCGTGGCGTTGCCTTCCGTGTTGCCCTCGGCGATCTGCTGGTCATAGGCCTCGCCGGCAAGGGCACGCGCCTGGATGGCCTCCATCTTGGCGACGGTGGTGTCGAGTTTGCCCGACAGCTCCTTGTCGATCGCCGGATCGGCGGCCTTCACCATGTCGGACACCGACGGACCCGAGACCACGGAGCCGTCGAGCCGCTTGTAGCTGGCATGGTAGGCGTCGCGGATGCCGACCGCGTCATAGAGATGCGAGATGTAGGTGTTGTCGGAAAAGCAGTCGTGCTCCTCTTCCGGGTCGTGCAGCAACAGGCCGAGCTTCATGCGCTCGCCGGCGAGCTCGCCATAGGAGAGCGAGCCCATGCCGGTGAAGATGGTGGAGATGGCGGCATTCGCATCGCCCTCGGTGAGGTTCTTGCGCGCGGCGCCGTCTTCCTTCCAGTTGCCGACCATTTCCTGCAGGTCGGACACCAGTAGATCGGTCGCCGATCTCAGATATTCGGCGCGGCGATCGCAATTGCCGCCTGTGCAGTTCTTGAGGTCGTAGTCGGTAAAGGGCCGCTCGCCGGCGCCCGGCCCGGTGCCATGCAGGTCCTGGCCCCAGAGCAGGAATTCGATGGCGTGATAGCCGGTCGCGACATTGGCTTCGACGCCGCCGGCCTCCTGCAGCGTGCCGGACAAGAACTCGGGCGTTAGCTTCGAGGCATCGACCTTCTTGCCGTTGATCTCGATTTCCTTGTTGGCGATGACATTGGCCGTATAGAGCGCGTTTTCGTCCGACTCGGTGCCATAGCTCTTGGCGACATAGTCGATCAGGCCCTCATCCAGCGGCCACGAATTCACCTTGCCTTCCCAGTCGTCGACGATCTTGTTGCCGAAGCGGTAGACTTCTGTCTGCTGGTAAGGAATGCGCGCCGCCTTCCAGGCCTCGCGCGCGGCGTTCAGCGTGTCTGCCGAGGGGCTGGCAATGAGCGCATCCACCGCCTTATCCAGCGCCTGCGCAGTGGTCAGAGAATCCTCGTATTTGGCTAAAGCGATGTCGGCATAGGTCTTGATCACCGCCTTGGCGTCCGTTTCGGCTTTCGCCGGCAACACGAACACCGCCGCCGTCAGCGCAGCCGTGGCGCAGATCGCAGCCAGCCTGCCGCCATTACGTGCCGTCATCATCCTTCTCCAGTTCTTTGGAAATTCAATAAAAGGCGCCCACCCGCGCCTAGGCATAATCATGCCGGGAAAAATGGTGGCCGCGTCGATGTGCGGTTCGCGATAAAAAGACACCCACTTGCCTCCAATCGAAAGGGTTCAAGGCCCAGACATCAAAGGGATACGCTTTGCGCGCAGCTCTCCATAAAGCGATGGAGAGGCCGGGAGTCAACTGGTGAGGTAGAAAATATACAATTGAAACAACAGTTTAGAATTATTCTAAACTACAAATGTCAACTTTAAGCTCGGTATTGCCTCGCTGGGCCCGATTGACAGACAGCCATTCTGGGTGCGACCCGATGCGCGGCTCTTGCGGCGGCGGCAGACAATCGCCACCTGGCGCAAGAGCCTAGATTTGCTGACCAAAAAGGATTGCGATGACCAACGGGGTTGTGATTGTCGGTGCGGGCCATGCCGGCGTGCAGGCCGCCGCCAGCCTGCGCGAAGAGGCCTATGAAGGGCCGGTTGTCCTGGTCGGCGACGAGCAGGACCTGCCCTATCACAAGCCGCCGTTGTCCAAGACCTTCATCAAGGACGCCGAGGCCAAGCCGCAGCCCTTGCGCGGCGAAACCTTCTACACCGGCAACAACATTGATTACCGGCCGGGAGTGCGCATCGACGGCATCGATGCCCGCGCGAGCCGGCTGAATGTCGCAGGCGGTGGAACGCTTGCCTTCGACCGGCTGGTGCTTGCCACCGGCTCGCGGCCGCGCCTGCTCAAGCTCGACGGCGCCGGCCTTGCCGGCGTGATCTCGCTACGCTCGCTGGCCGATGCGCGCCTGATCCGCGAGCTCAGCGCGCAAAGCGAGGACGTGGTCATTCTCGGCGGCGGCTTCATCGGCCTGGAGATCGCGGCGACGCTGAGAGCGGCCGGCCGCAACGTCACCGTCGTCGAGGCGGTCGACCGGCTGCTCGGCCGCGCCGTGGCGCCGGTCATCGCCGCGCATGTGCGCCAGCGCCTGGAAGCGATCGGCGTGCGCATCCTGACCGGCACCACCATTGCCCGCCTGGAAGGCGAAGGCGGCCGCGTCGCGGCCGCGATCACGTCGGGCGGCGAACGCCTGCCGGCGCAGATGGTGATCATCGGCATCGGCGTGGTGCCCAATGTCGAACTGGCTGAAGCCGCCGGCCTGGCAACCGGCAACGGCATCCGCGTCGACCAGCATATGCAAAGCTCTGTTCCCGAAATCCTCGCCATCGGCGACGCGGCCTCCTACCGGCATTGGTTCACCGGCGGCGACGTGCGGCTGGAATCGGTGCAGAACGCCACCGACCAGGCGCGGCTTGCCGCACGCACCGTCCTCGGCCATGGCGAGCCCTTCTCGGCCGTGCCGTGGTTCTGGTCGGATATCGGCGACATGAAGCTGCAGATGGTGGGCCTGACCCAAGGCGGCGATCACCATGTCGTGCTGGGCGATCTCGCCGAGAACAAGTTCTCGATCTACCACTATGCGGGCAACCGGCTGCTCGGTATCGAATCCGTCAACCGCCCGGCCGACCACATGCTTGGCCGCAAGATGCTCGGCGCCGGCTTCTCGCCGACGCCGCAAACGGTGGCAGGCGGGCCGGATGCGCTGAAGGCGGCGCTTGCGGCCTTCAGTCGGGACGAACCGGCAAGGGCGAGGCGCGTAGAGATTGCCAATTTTTGCCATAGATCATAAAGTGGCTGAATGAGCACGATGAACATTTCACTGCCGGACAGCTTGAAGAATTTTGTCGATCAGCAAGTGACTGATCGAGGCTATGGCACGAGCAGCGAATATGTGCGTGAATTGATCCGCCAGGATCAGGATCGTCAACTTTTGCGCCGCTTGCTCCTAGAGGGCGCGTCGTCCGCGCCGAGTGAGCCCGTTGACGACGACTATTTCGCAGCGTTGAGGAAACGAGCGCAGGGCCAATAAGTTAGTGGCCACCAAGCCAATTATTCCTCGAAGGCTTGCTCTGCGCGATATCGAGGACGCTGTCGATTATTATGCACGTGAAGCTGGTTAGCACGTGGCGTTAGGCTATGTCGAGGACCTTCAGAATGCCTACAAGTTAATAGCCAGCCACCCGGCATCAGGCTCTCTGAGATATAGTTATGAAGTTGGGTTGCCCGGCCTACGCAGCCTGCCGCTCAAGCGTCATCCATATTTGATCTTCTATATTGAACAGGCAGACCACATCGATGTGTGGCGCGTGCTTCACGCCAAGATGGATATCCCATCCTGGTTACAAAATCCGGGCTCCTGACGGCTTGCGCGCCGGCGCAGACCGTCAGAAGAGCACCGCACCATCCTCAGGCGGCCTGCGCCTCGCGGATCGAGGTTTCCAGGATATCCAGCGCCTCGGTCATGACGCCGTCCTGGATGGTGATCGGCGACAGGAAGCGGATGACGTTGCCATAGACGCCGCAGGTGAGCAGGATGAGGCCCTTGTCCAGCGCCTTCAGCCTGACCGCATTGGCGAACTCGGCCGAGGGCAGCCCCTTCTTCACATCGTTGAACTCGACGGCATTCATGAAGCCCGGACCGCGGATGTCGACGATCTCCGGCACGTCCTCGCGGATCGATACCAGCCGCTGCTTCAGCCGCGCGCCCAGCGCATTGGCGCGGTCGCAGAGCTTTTCCTCCTCGATGACGTCGAGCACTGCGTGCGCGGCGGCAACGCCGATCGGGCTGCCGCCATAGGTGCCGCCGAGCCCGCCGGGGCCGGGCGCGTCCATGATCTCGGCGCGGCCGGTGACGGCCGACAGCGGGAAGCCGCCGGCGAGGCTTTTGGCCATGGTGGTGAGGTCGGGCGCCACGTCATGATGATCCATGGCGAACATCTTGCCGGTACGGGCAAAGCCGGTCTGCACTTCGTCGGCGACCAGCAGGATGCCGTGCTGATCGCAGATCTTGCGCAGTGCGGCCATGAAATCGCGCGGCGCCTCGTAGAAGCCGCCCTCGCCCTGAACCGGCTCGACGATGATGGCTGCAACGCGGCCCGGATCGACATCGGCCTTGAACAGCTTGTCGAGCGCGGCAAGCGAATCGGCGACTGAGACACCGTGCAGCGCCACCGGGAACGGGGCGTGGAAGACATCGGCGGGCATGGCGCCGAAGCCGACCTTGTAGGGCACGACCTTGCCGGTCAGCGCCATGCCCATGAAGGTGCGGCCATGAAAGCCGCCTGAAAAGGCGATGACCGCCTGACGGCCGGTGGCGTTGCGGGCGATCTTGATTGCGTTCTCGACCGCCTCGGCGCCGGTGGTGACGAACACGGTCTTCTTGTCGAACTTGCCGGGCAGCAGGCCGTTCAGGCGCTCGGCGAGATGCACGTAGCTTTCATAGGGTACGACTTGGTGGCAGGTGTGGGTGAAGCGGTCAAGTTGCGCCTTGACGGCCTCGATCACCTTCGGGTGGCGATGGCCGGTGTTGACGACGGCGATGCCGGACGAGAAGTCGATATAGCGGCGGCCTTCGACATCCCAGATTTCCGAATTCTCGGCGCGATCGGCGTAGATCTGTGTCGTCATGCCGACGCCGCGCGAGATCGACTGGTTCTTGCGTTCGGAAATGGCTGAATTCTTCATATCGTCCCTCAATCGGGCCATCCCTCATCGAGACTAGGCCCGTTCTCGTTTGATGCCGTTGAAATCCCTTCTGACCTTATTTCACGTTTTGCTCAAGTCAGCACGCGGTCCAGTCAATTGGGCCTGCCTCAGATAAAGCCTCCCGGTACACCTGGGCAGGGACGCGGCTTGGCAATTGCGAGCTAAACCCTCACAAACCCTTCGCTGGCCCTCAACAGATTGCGCGTATAATCCTCGCTGACGCGATGGCCGATCAGCTGGCTCGCTGTCAGCGTCTCCACGGCCTCGCCATTCTGCATCACCATCAGCCGCTCGCACATATGGGTGATGATGGCGAGGTCGTGGCTGACCATCAGGAAGGTGAGCTTGCGGCGCCGCCGCACCTCTTCCAGCAGGTTCAGCACTTCCGCCTGCACCGAGGCATCGAGCGCCGAAGTCGGCTCGTCGAGCAACAGGATCGAAGGTTCGAGGATCAGCGCACGCGCAATGGCGACGCGCTGGCGTTGGCCGCCGGACAGCTGGTGCGCGTAACGAAAGCGGAAGCCCTTGCCAAGCCCTACCTCGTCCAGCGCGCGCTCGATGCGCTTCTCGCCGTCGGCAATGCCGTGGATGGCCAGAGGCTCCTGCAGCAGGCGGTCGACGGTCTGACGCGGATGCAGCGAGCCGTAAGGATCCTGAAAGACCATCTGCACCTCGCGATAGAACGCCTTGTCGCGAGTTTTGCCGAGCGTCTTGCCGTTGACGGTAATGGTGCCGGAAGAAACCGGCGCGAGACCGGTGATGGCTCTCAGCAGCGTCGACTTGCCGGAACCGCTTTCGCCGACGAGGCCGTAGGATTCGCCTTCCCTGACTTCGAGGCTGACGCCCTTCAGCGCGCGAAACCGGTCGAAGACCACTTGCAGCCCTTCGACAGTGATGGAAGCCGTCATGCCGCCCACTCCGGCTTGCGGTCGAGCACTGGCAGCGGATGGCGCTCGAAGCCGATTCTGGGCATGCAGTTGAGCAGGCCGCGCGTGTAAGGGTGCTGAGCGTCGCGCAGCTCCGAAGCCTTGATCTGCTCGACCACCTTGCCGGCATACATAACGACGACGCGGTCGCAGAAGGAGGAGACCAAGCGCAGATCGTGCGAGATGAAGATCAGCCCCATGCCGCGCTCGGCGACGAGCTTGTCGAGGATATTGAGCACGTCGAGCTGCACGGTGACGTCGAGCGCCGAGGTCGGCTCGTCGGCGATCATCAATTCGGGTCCGGTGACCAGCATCATGGCAATCATGGCGCGCTGGCCCATGCCGCCCGAGACCTCATGCGGGTAAAGGTCGAAGACGCGGGCCGGGTCGCGGATCTGCACCGCCTGCAGCATCGCCAGCGCCCGTTCGCGCGCTTCGGTCTTTCCGACCTTCTCATGCGTGCGCAGCGTCTCGACGATCTGGCGGCCGATGGTCATGACCGGATCGAGCGAATATTTCGGATCCTGCAGGATCATGGCGATGCGGTTTCCACGCAGCGCCCGGCGCTCACGCGGCGATATGGAAAGCAGATCCATGCCGTCGAAAGCGAGTTTCGTCGCCGAAACCTCAGCCTGCGGCGGGGTCAGCCCCATGATGGCGCGGCCGGTCTGCGATTTGCCGGAGCCGCTTTCGCCGACGATGCCCAACCGCTCGCGACCGAGCGAGAAGGAGACGCCGCGCACCGCCTGCACGAGGCCGGTGCGGGTCGGGAAGGTGACGCGCAGATCGTCGACCTGGAGAAGCGTGTCGCTCATTGGTCGCCACTCCGGGGGTCGAGCGCGTCGCGCAGGCCGTCGCCGAGCAGGTTGAAGCCGAGGCTGACGATGAGGATGGCGGCACCTGGGGCTGCGGCGACCCACCACTGGTCGAGGATGAAGCGGCGGCCGGACGCGATCATCGCGCCCCATTCGGGCAGCGGCGGCTGCGCGCCGAGGCCGAGGAAGCCAAGGCCGGCGGCGGTCAGGATGATGCCCGCCATGTCGAGCGTGACGCGGATGATCAGCGAGGAGATGCAGAGCGGCATGATGTGGCGCAGCACGATGCGGAAGGGCGAGGCGCCCATCAGCTGCACCGCCTTGATGTAGTCGGAATTGCGCACCGTCAGCGTCTCGGCGCGCGCGATGCGCGCGTAGGGCGGCCATGAGGTGATGGCGATCGCCAGCACGGCGTTCTCGATGCCGGGGCCGAGCGCGGCAACGAAAGCCAGCGCCAGAACCAGCTTGGGAAAGGCGAGGAAGATGTCGGTGATGCGCATCAGGATCGTGTCGGTCCAGCCGCCGGCATAACCGGCGATCGTGCCGACCAGAAGGCCGATGGGCGCGGCGATGATGGCGACGAGGATCACCACATAAAGCGTCCAGCGTGAGCCATAGACGATGCGTGAATAGATGTCGCGGCCGAGGTCGTCGGTGCCGAACCAGTGCGCGGCGCCGGGCGGCAGCAGGCGGGCGTTCTTGAGATCGCCAACGGTCGGCGAATACGGTGCCAGCACATCGGCAAGGGCGGCGACCACCAGCAGCGCGATGATAATCAGCATGCCGACCAGCGCCAAGCGATTGGCGGAGAAGCGGCGCCAGGCGACATAGGCGCGGCCGAGCCTCGCCTGCAGGCGCGAGGCCGGTCGGTCGCTCAGCAGCCATGCGCGACGGGAGAAGGCGCCGGCGTCGGCGGCGGTCATGACAATGCCTCCTGAAATAGTCGACCCCCACTCCGGTCTGCTTCGCAGACCACCTCTCCCCCGTTCGACGGGGGAGAAGAAAGGCGCCTGGCATGCGACCAGCTTTTCCTCTCCCCCGGGCACGAAGAGAGGCGGCCCGAAGGGCCGGAGCGGGGGTGGCTGGCCGCGGCCAAGCCCAAAACGGCAATAGCTCCGATCATCCGGTCTTCGTCCTTGGATCGAGCAGCCGGTAGAGCAGATCGGAGAAAAGATTGATGGCGATGAAGACCGAGCCGATGGCAATGGTGCCGCCGAGCACGGCGTTCATGTCGGCGTTCTGCAGCGAGTTGGTGATGTAGAGGCCGATGCCCGGCCAAGAGAAGACGGTCTCGGTCAGCACCGAACCTTCGAGCAGGTTGGCGTAGGAAAGCGCGATCACCGTCACCATCGGCACAGCGGCGTTGCGCAGCGCGTGGCCCCAGATGATGCGCGTCTCCGACAGGCCTTTCGCACGGGCCGCGACGATATATTCCTGCGCCAGCTCGTTCAGCATGAAGGAACGCGTCATGCGGCTGATATAGGCAAGCGACAGGTAGCCGAGCAGCGAAGCCGGCAGGACGATGTGGCGCCAGGCGTCGTAGAAGACGTCCCACTGCCCCTGGATCGCGGCATCGAGCAGGTAGAAGCCGGTGATCGGCGTGAACGTGTATTCGTAGACGACATCGAGCCGCGCCGGAAAGGCGATCCACTGCAGCTTGGCGTAGAACAGCACCAGCCCGAGGAGCCCCAGCCAGAAGATCGGCACGGAATAGCCGATGAGGCCGACGATGCGGGCGATCTGGTCGATGATGCTGCCACGCTTGACGGCGGCCAGCACGCCGAGCGGCACGCCGATGACGGCGCCGATGATCGTGCCCAGCGTCGCCAGCTCGATGGTCGCCGGGAAAACGCGGCGGATATCGGTCATCACCGGATTGGTGGTCAGCACCGACGTGCCGAAGTCGCCCCTCAGCGCCGCTTTGACGTAGATATAGAACTGCTCGATCCAGGGCAGATCGAGGCCCATTTCGCGGCGCGTGCGCTCGACGACGGCCGTCGGCGCCCGGTCGCCGAGAACGGCCAGCACCGGATCGATCGGGATGACCCGGCCGATGAAGAAGGTCACCGCGAGCAGACCAAGATAGGTCGTCACCGCGACGACCAGAAAACGGCCGAGCGACGATAGGATGGCGACGGCGCGGGCGCTACCGCGCCCGGCCGCCTGGTTTTCAGCTACGCTCACGCGTGGCGCCCGGGGTTACTGCTTCGACACCGCCCAGACGAAATTGGTATCGAAGCTCGGGCCGAGCTTGAAGCCCTGAAGCTTCTTGCGTAGCCCCGCCACTTCCAGCTGCTGGTGGATGATGACGAAGGGACTGGTGTCCATGATCTTCTGCTGCAGGTCCTTGTACATATCGGCGCGCTTGGCCGCATCCTTCTCCAGCAATGCCGCCTCGGTTTCCTTGGTCAGGTCCGGAATGTCCCAGGCATTGCGCCAGGCCAGCGTCTTGATCTTGGCGTTGTCGGAATTGTCCGGGTTGGAGGCAAAAGTCTGGGCGTTGGAGTTCGGATCGAAATAGTCCTGGCCCCAGTTGCCGATATAGATGTCGTGGTTGCGGGCCCGATATTTGGTCAGCGTCTGCTTACCATCGCCCGGAATGATCTCCAGCTTGATGCCGGCCTGGCCGAGCGTCTGCTGGATCGATTCCGCCATGCCGGTGGTCGGCTGTCCAGTGCGCACGTCCATGGTCACCTTGAAGCCGTCCGGCAGGCCGGCCTTGGCAAGCAATTCCTTGGCTTTGGCGACGTCGAGCTTGAACGGGTTATCATCGATGGCACCGAGGTCGCCCTTGGGCAGGAAGGACTGATGGATCTCGCCGATGCCCTTGAGAATGGTGGTGCTCAACGCGTCGTAATCGACCAGATATTTGAACGCCTGCCGAACCTCGGGTTTGGCGAGCGTCGGGTTCTTCTGGTTGAGGCTGATGTAGAAAACAGTCCCCTTCGGCGCGCTGGTGGTGGTGAGGTCGGCGTTCTTGGCAATGGCGTCGAGATCGTTCGGCTCGAGATTGCGGGCAACGTCGATATCGCCGGCTTCGAGCGCCAAGCGCTGCGCCGAGCTTTCCTTCATGTTGCGATAGATGACGCGGGCGAGCTTGGCTTTCTCGCCATTGTAATTGTCGTTGCGCTCCAGCACGACGGCCTCGTTGGCGCGCCATTCGCGCAGCTTGTATGGGCCCGAGCCGGCATAGCCGGTCTTCAGCCAGGCATTGCCGAAATCATTGTCCCATTTGTAGTCGGCGCTCGGCGTGACGGCGGCGACATGCTCCTTGACCAGCTTCGCATCGACGACCGAAGCAACGGTGGCCGACAGGCAGTTGAGCACGAAGCTCGGCGCATAGGCCTTGTCGACCACGAACTGGAAGGTGGTGTCGTCGACGGCCTTGGCCTTTTCGGTGACGTTGTCGCCGGTGATGCCGAATTGGTTGATAATGAAGGCTGGGCTCTTGTCGAGCTTGATGGCGCGTTCGAAGGAATAGGCGACGTCGGCCGCGGTAATCGGATTGCCGGACGCGAATTTCATGCCGGGCTTCAGCTTGAACGTATAGGTCAGGCCATCATCGGAAACGGTCCAGCTCTCGGCGAGATCGGGCTTGACCTTGGAGGTGTCGCTGAGATCGAGGCGGACCAGGAGATCATAGGTGTTGCCGGTGACCTCGGCCGTCGACAGCTCGAACGCTTCGCCCGGATCCATCGAGATGATGTCGTCGATGGCAAAGCCCTCGACCAGCGTATCGGCGGGCGTGACCGCGAAAGCGGGCGCGACGAGCAGCGCGGACAGCGCGGCGCCTGCAAGCAAGGCGCGCGAGCGGAGAGCAAACTTTTCCAGCATCATAGTGATCGTTCCCTGTTTTGTTGACCTGAGTTCCCGGCTCAGGGCTGTATTGTTCTTTGCAAGGCCGCTGCGGCTTTGACCGCTTACCGTCGTGTTTTTTGTCCAGTTGGTCAACACCCTATTCAGCGGTTCTCGAACCGGCAACGGACATTTTGCGAGACGCTATATTGGGGGACCAGTCGAGCCGTATGAGTCGACCCATGCGCCGGCTAATTGAAGCCGCCAATCCGCAAAAAATTATCAGGTCCATCCCTTGCGAGGCAGCCGCTATTTCAACTGCGCGACTAGGCCCGCATCGGGAAAGCAGGTGGCGGGCTTGCCGTTCTTTGCCTGCCAGATGCCGATGGAGCGACGGGTTTTGAAGCCGGGCAGGCCGTCGGCGCTGCCGACATCGTAGCCCTTGGCCTCCAGCGCCCGCTGCAGGGCGGCGATATCGGAGCGGTGGAGATCGCCGACCGCGCCCCAGCCGCCGACAAAGGCGGCGTCGCCCTTGGCGATGCGATCGGCGGCATGACCGATGAACAGGCCGTAGAGATCGCTGTTGTTGTATTGCTTCAGCACATAGAAGTTCGGCGTCACGACGAAGGCCGGACCGCTGCGCCCGGCCGGCATCAGCAGCAAGCCCTCGGCCTTCAATTCGCTCGCCGCAAATGCCTTGCCGTCGACGCGCCTGATGCCCATCGCCACCCAATCGGAGATCCTCTTGCCCCGGTCGGGTCCTTCGAGCATGCACGACACATTTGCCGGCACCGTCACCTCGGCCCCCCAGCCGCGCCCCCTCACCCAGCCATAATGGACGAGGTAGTTGGCGATCGAGGCGAGCACATCGGGCGTCGAATTCCAGATATCGGGCCGGCCGTCGCCGTCGAAATCGACGGCATGCTTCAAGAAGGAGGTCGGCATGAATTGCGGCTGGCCGAGCGCGCCGGCCCAGGACGATTTCATCGCATTGACCGGCGCCAGCCCGCGCTGGACGATTTCGAGCGCCGCCAGCACCTCGGTGCGGAAGAAATCCTTCTTGGTCGACATGAACGCCTTGGTGCCCAGCACCTCGAAGGCATCGTAAGGCATCTTGGCCGCGCCGAATCCGGTCTCGCGGCCCCAGATCGCCAGCACGATCTCGCCCGGAACGCCATAGCGCTTCTCGATCAACCCGAGCGTCCGGGCATTGGCGCTCTCGCGCGTCCTTCCGCCAGAGGTGACGGCCCGAACGACCTTCTCGGCGAAGTAGCTGGCCGGCGGGCCGAACTCGGCCTGATGCTGCTTCTCAGGCGTCGTCGGCTTCTCGCCGGGCAGGACGAGATCGGGCAGTTTCAGGTTCGGCTTCACGCCGAGGAAGGCCGCGTCGAAGGTCTTCTTGGAGATGCCTTTGGACTTGGCTTCGGGCCAGAGGTCGGTTTGAAGCCAGGCCTGGAACTGGTCGTCGATGGGGGCGGCTTGGGTGGGGGTGGTGAGGAGAAGAGCGAGAAACGTCGCTAGGAAGGAAAGAATAGCCAGCCTGAAATGCTGGCGTTCCTTCACACCCCCCTCTGTCCTGCCGGACATCTCCCCCGCAAGGGGGGAGATCAGATGTCGCGCAGGCTTTCGCCAATTGCCGACGTGGGGATAAAAGCGCCGGCAAAGAAACTGCCAATCTCCCCCCTTGCGGGGGAGATGCCCGGCAGGGCAGAGGGGGGTGTGACGGAGCGCAGCATCTCGAGGAATAACATCTGTCACGCGCGCCCTCTCCAATCCCCTCAAAACGCCGTCCTCGACCGCAGCGCCGCGGCCAGCGTGCCTTCGTCGAGGTAATCGAGCTCGCCGCCGACCGGCACGCCATGCGCGAGCCGCGTCACCTTCACATCAGAGCCCGATAACTGATCGGTCAAGTAATGCGCCGTCGTCTGCCCCTCGACGGTCGCATTGACGGCGAGGATGACTTCCTTCACCTCGCCGCCGGCAACGCGGTCGACCAGCGAGCGGATGTTGAGCTGGTCGGGACCGATACCGTCGAGCGGCGACAGCGTGCCGCCGATCACATGGTAGCGCACGTTCATCGCCGCCGCGCGCTCCAGCGCCCAGAGGTCCGAGACGTCTTCGACGACGATCAGCGTGCCGGCGTCGCGGCGTGGGTCGGTGCAGATCATGCAAGGATCGGCGGTATCGACATTGCCGCAGGTCGAGCAGATGCGCACCTTGTCGACCGCTTCGCTCATGGCGGCAGCCAGGGGCTCGAGCAGCTGTTCCTTCTTCTTGATGAGATGAAGCGCGGCGCGCCGCGCCGAACGCGGCCCTAGCCCCGGCACCTTGGCCAGGAGCTGGATCAGGCGTTCGATTTCCGGACCGGCGATTCTCTTCGACATCGCCCTGATCTAGAGCAATTCCAGGAAAAGTGCGAAGCGGTTTTCCGTCCCTAACTGCGTGCAAGGGAAAAGATGGATCAGTTCGCCGCTTCTGGAAACGGTGGACTGATCCAGGATTTTCAGAGCGGTTTGGAACAGCCAGCGAGGGCACAGGGCCCGCCATGGCGCCATGGCGGGCCCTGTATTGGATGAAATCGGGCTCAGTTGGTTTCGAGCGGCCGATCCTGGCTGGCGATCATCGCGCCGATGGCGTCGGTGTTCTCAGGTGTCGACTGGAAGCCCATCGACGCTTCCTGCGGCGCGCTGGGCACCGAAGAGACGTAGCGGCCCTTGAGCGTGCCGCCGAAACGCGAGGCGTCCGGCTCGGCCATCGGCTCCTGCATCGCCACGACCATCGGCTTCTGCGCGAGGCGGCCGGATTTCTGCGAAGGAGCAGCAGCAGCCGTCACATAGGTCGCTTCGGCCGGAACGATTGCCGCCTTGGCCGGAAGCGTTGGTTCGGCCGCATTCATCGCGGCCTGCTTGGCCGGATCGGGGCGTACGATCGTCTTGACCACCGGCTCGGCGGAAGCCACCAGAACGGGGGCGGCAGGGTCGATTTTCTGCTGTTTGTCGGAGGCCATGGCGACCATCGGCTCGTCCGGCAGCGGCTGCCAGTTGCGGCCGCGCTTCTCATAGAAGGCGTTGCCGCCGGCCACCATGGTGTAATGCATGTTCTTGTAAGGGAAGCGCAGGCCGGCGGTGTGGAAATACATCGTGTTCTTGAGCTTGGCCTTGCGCTCGCCTTTCAGCACCGCGTTCGCGGCTTCCTCGACGTCGGGCAGCGCCCTGGAGTTCATCGGCCGCGTCAGCACGCCGGGCGCGAACTGGCCCCTCTCGCCGACGACCTCGCAGATGGTGTTGCCATGCTGGCCCGAGCGCAGCCGGTTCATCACGACCGTGCCGACGGCGATCATGCCGTCACGGCTCGACCGGTTGGACTCGAAGAACATCGCCCTTTGCAGGCATTCCTTGTCCTTCATCGTGTAGGAGCGCGAGCTGAGGAAGCTCGGCGTAAGGGCGTCGGTCAGACCCGACGCCGACATGCCATGGGAGGAAGTGGTCTGGCTGCAACCGGCCAGGAGCAAGGGGGAAGTGACGATGCCGATAAGCAGCAGCGGCGTCTTCCATCGCGTCGCGATCACCAAAAAAGCCTCATGTCCAGATGCCAGCCCGCCCCGAGATGTGGCAAGAATGAGACTCTTTCAGGCAAAAAGATGGCTAGAAGGTTAGCAACTTCTGGACTTGGGTAAAACTTTATGAATGCCGCGAAATGAGCCCGTGAACATTGCCGGCAAATGGTTAATATTGCAGCCCGGACTCAATTTCCGTTCATAATCAATTAACTGGCGGACACCGCCTCAGAACGGCAATTTCATTCCGGGCGGGATCGGCAAGCCTGCCGTGAGTGCCTTGGTCTTCTCCTGCATCACCTGCTCGACCTTATTTTTGGCGTCATTGTGGGCGGCAAGGATCAGGTCCTCGAGGATCTCGGCTTCGTCCGCCTTGATCAAAGACGGATCGATCTTCAGCGCCTTCATTTCGAACTTGCCGGTCAGCGTGATGCTGACCAGACCGCCGCCGGCCTGGCCGGTGGCTTCAAGCGTGGCGATCTCGTCCTGCATGGCCTGGAACTTGGCCTGCATTTCCTTCGCCTTGCCCATCAGGCCGAGAAGATCTTTCATCGGTTGGTCCTCTAAAAATGTTTCAGGTCTCGTCGTCATCGGCCGCCGGCTCGACCGGCAGGTCGGCCTCGGCTTCATCCACTTCCGGCACGTCCGGGATGCGCACATCGATGATCTTGGCGCCAGGGAAACGGGCGAGAATGGCCGCGACTACGGGATCGCTCTTGGCGTCGGAGAAGGCATTCTCGCGCTTCGTCGTCTCCATCTCGGCCAATGTCTGGCCGCCTTCTTCCTTCGACAGCGACACCAGCCAGTTGCGCCCGGTCCAGGCGCGCAGCTTGGCGGTGAGGTCGTTGAGCAGCATCTTCGGCGCGTCGTTAGTCAAGGCAACGTCGAGCCGGCCGGGCTCGATGCGAACCGGCCGCACGCAGCGTTTCAGCAGCACCTTGAAGGCCATGTCGCGATTGGCGTCGGCAAGCGCAACGATGTCGGCCAGCGATTTCACTGGAACGACAGGCGCCTCGGCGACCGGCTCCGGCGCGGGAACGAAGGTCTCCGGCACAGGCTGCGCCTCGACCAGGCGCATCGTCTGCGCGCCGCCGGGGGAAGCTGGCACCCGGGTCTGCGCGACAGCAGTTGCGCTGCCATTGCCGGACCCCGCGGGTGCTCCGTTGGCGCGCGGCGCGGCATTCGACTGCGGGGCCGCACCTTCCAGCGATTTCAGCGCCTCGTCCAGCGTCGGCAGGTCGGCGGCATGCGCCAGGCGGATCAACACCATTTCGCCGGCGCTGACCGGGCGGTTGGAAGACTGCACCTCAGGAATACCCTTGAGCAGCATCTGCCAGGTCCGCGACAACACGCGCACCGAAAGCGTGCCGGCGAATTCGGCGCCGCGCCGGCGCTCATCCTCGGAAAGCGAAGCATCGTCGGCTGCCGCCGGCACGAAGCGCAGGCGGGTGACGAGGTGGTTGAACTCGGCAAGATCGGTAAGCACGGCGGCCGGATCGGCGCCGGTGTCGTATTGCGCGCGGAATTCGGCCAAGGCCGCTGCGACATCGCCCTTCATGACATGCTCGAACAGGTCGATGATGCGGGCGCGGTCGGCAAGGCCGAGCATGGCTCGCACCGCCTCGGCGCTGACCGTGCCGCTGCCATGGGCGATCGCCTGGTCGAGGATGGAAAGCGAATCGCGCGCCGAGCCTTCGGCGGCCCGCGCGATCATCGCCAGCGCCTCGTCGTCGACGGTAATACCTTCCCTGGCCGCGATCGAGGACAGATGCCCGACAAGCGCGCCGGCATCGATGCGGCGGAGATCGAAGCGCTGGCAACGCGACAGGACCGTTATCGGAACCTTGCGTATCTCGGTGGTGGCGAAGATGAATTTGACGTGCGGCGGCGGCTCTTCCAGCGTCTTCAGCAGGCCGTTGAAGGCCTGGGTGGAGAGCATGTGCACTTCGTCGATGATGTAGACCTTGTAGCGCGCCGAGACCGGTGCGTAGCGCACCCGGTCGATGATGTCCCTGATGTCGTCGATGCCGGTATGGGAGGCGGCGTCCATCTCGATGACGTCGACATGGCGGCCTTCCATGATCGCCTGGCAATGCTCGCCGAGGATCGAAAGATCGACGGAGGGCTGGTCGACGGTCGCGGTTTTGTAGTTCAGGGCCCGCGCCAGGATGCGCGCGGTCGTCGTCTTGCCGACACCGCGCACGCCGGTCAGCATCCAGGCCTGGGCGATGCGGCCGGTGGCAAAGGCGTTGGTCAGCGTGCGAACCATCGGCTCCTGGCCGATCAGCTCGGAGAAATTCGAAGGGCGGTATTTGCGCGCCAGGACGCGATAAGCGGCGGCCTTGCCAGTCTCCAGGCTTTGTGGCCCCAAATTTCCGGCTTCGCTCATTCGCCGTCAAAAGCTCCCAGGACCGCGACGGAAGGCGGCCGATTCCTGCGCATAGTCTCACCCGCACGGCTTGGCGCCGTCAATGTCGCGGGAGAAAGGCGAAGAGGTGGGAGGCTGGAACAATGACCCGTTCCGGGCTCGTTAGGGCTGCTTCCTTCCGGACCTGACCCGGTTGGCGAGTGGATCGTCCACCACCAACCTCCCGCGCTCCATATCGGCAATTCGGCAGCGAAATGCAAGGGCCGAGCCGGAACCCGCAACCGCATCGAAGGCGGAAAGTCCTTCAAATCGATAATGGCGGTCAATGAATCGCTTGCAGCCACCCTGCCGCCGCTCTAGCGTTCCTGGTTTGGAAAATGCTTGCAACAAAAGCGAAGGAAACGCTCATGCTGCCGGGCCTCGAGGCCGGATTCACGCTGGACGCCCGGCTGGAGGCGGACAGCGAGCAGCTTTTGTGGCTTGGCCTTTGCGAGCTCAGGCTGATGAACGACCGCCGCTGGCCATGGCTGGTTCTGGTGCCGCAGCGGCCGGGCGTGGAGGAAATTCACGACCTGACGCCGCTCGACCAGGCGATGCTGACCTTCGAGACCAATATGGTGGCGCAGGCGCTGAAGCGGGTGACCGGATGCACCAAGATCAACACTGGCGCGCTCGGCAACATCGTGCGGCAGTTGCATGTTCACGTCGTCGCCCGCTCGGAGGGCGATCCCGGCTGGCCGGGACCGGTTTGGGGCTATGGCATACGCGAGCCCTACCAGCGCTCCGATATCAGGCGGTTTGCCGAAACGATCAAGGCGGCGCTATAAGCTGACCAGTGTCCATCCGCACATCGAGCCCACCCGAGTTTCCATGAGCTTCCGCCTGTTCGACGCGCCCTTGCGCGAGCCCAGCCAATTCGTCGGTTTCGCCGGCAACCGCATCGATCGGCAGTCCGAGAACCGCGCCGATGATGCGGTCGAAAAAGCGCTGGCCGACCAAGCCGCGCGGCTGATGTTGATGCATGCGGGCCGGCTCTATCTCAAGCTCGAGGATGGCACGTTCGACCCCTGGTTCAGGACGGATGAGAGTGGAGCTTTCGAAGCCGCACTCGATCGCGGCGTGCTGCTCGGCTTCTCCGACAGCGGGCCGGTGCTGGCCGTGCCCGCCGGCATCGAGCCGGAAAAGCTGCCCGAGACGATCAAGGCGATCGACTATCGTTCCGTCTATATGCAAGGGCTGGTCGACGAGGCGGCGGCCGGCGCGCTGGCGCAAGGCGCGGCGCTGCTTGCCTGGCACGTAAGCCATGCCTTCTGCTCCAAATGCGGCAACCGCTCGGAGATGCGCGCCGGCGGCTACCGGCGCCATTGCCCTGCCTGCGGCACCGACCATTTCCCGCGCACCGATCCGGTGGCAATCATGCTGACGGTGACGCGCGAGAAATGCCTATTGGGGCGCGGCAGGCATTTCGCGCCGGGCATGTATTCGGCGCTTGCAGGCTTCATCGAGCCGGGCGAGACAATCGAGGCGGCGGTACGGCGCGAGACGCTCGAAGAGGCCGGCATCCGGCTCGGCCGCGTCGTCTACCACGCCAGCCAACCCTGGCCGTTCCCCTATTCGCTGATGATTGGTTGTTTCGGCGAGCCCCTTAACGAGGATATCCAGGCCGACCTCAACGAGCTGGAGGACTGCCGCTGGTTCTTCCGCGACGAGGTGCGCTCCATGCTGGACAGGCAGCATGCCGACGGCTTGATTACACCGCCGAAAGGGGCGATCGCCCATCACCTCATCCGCGCCTGGGTCGACAGCGAATAGGAGCCGAGACATGATCCGCCACACCGTCGTGTTCACGCTGAAGCATCCGCTGCAATCGCTGGAGACGAAGCGCTTCCTCCACGATGCGAAGAAGATCCTGACCGGGATCAAGGGCGTCACGCATTTCGAGCAGTTGCGGCAGGTGAGCCCGAAGAACGACTACCAGTTCGGCTTCTCGATGGAATTCGCCGACCAGGCGGCCTACACGCGCTACAACGAGCACCCCGACCATGTCGCCTTCGTGCGCGACCGCTGGGTGCCCGAGGTCGAGAAGTTCATGGAGATCGACTACGTGCCGTTGGGGTTCGGCTGAGAATGGTTGAGTGGCGGAGTCCGAGAATAGCCGGAACGCCCGTGACATCGCCATTCCAGGGATAGCGAAGCGAGACCCTGGAATCCATGTCGTGACCTCGGCGGAAGGGTGCAGCGGAGCAGAATTCTGGACTGGTGGGCGGCGCTCCGGCGTAACGGAATGGATCCTCGGGTCTGCGCGCGTCGCTTCGCTCCTTGCTTCGCCCGTGGATGACGAAGCACGCATGCCTCCGCCAATCCCCGAAGGGCAGTCGTGCCCTTTGAACCGTCAGCTTACGGACCGAAGACCGTTCAGTCCGCGACCTTCCACTGCTCGCGCGAGGTGCTGGCCGGATAGACGCCGAGGATGCGCATCTCGCGCGAGAAGAAGCGCAGCTCGTCCAGCGCCAGCTTGACCAGCGGATCGTCCGGGTGGCCCTCGATGTCGGCGTAGAACAGCGTCGCGGTGAAGGCACCAAGCTGGTAGCTCTCCAACTTGGTCATGTTGATGCCGTTGGTGGCGAAGCCGCCCATGGCCTTATAGAGCGCGGCCGGCACGTTGCGGACACGGAAGATGAAGGTGGTCATCATCTTGGCGTCCGGCGCGGGGCGCTCCGCCCATTGCTTGTTCTTGGTCAGCACGACGAAGCGGGTGACGTTGGAGTCGGTGTCCTCGACATTCTTCTCGACGATGTCGAGCCCATAGAGCTCGGCGGCTAAAGCCGGCGCCAGCGCGGCCATGGTGCGGTCCTTCACCTCCGACACCATCTTGGCCGAACCCGCCGTGTCGCCGGCGACCACCGGCTTCCAGCCGTTCTTGCGGATATATTTGCGGCACTGGCCGAGCGCGTGGATATGGCTGTGGACGGTCCTGATCTCTTCGCGCTTCACGCCCGGCAGCACCATGAGCTGGAAATGGATCGGCAGGAAATATTCGCCGACGATGTGCAGCTTCGATTCCGGCAAGAGGTGGTGGATGTCGGCGACGCGCCCGGCGATCGTGTTCTCGATCGGGATCATGGCGAGCTCGGCCTTGCCGGTCTCGACCGCGTTGAAGGCATCCTCGAAGGTCGGGCACGGCAACGGCTCCATCGACGGGAACATGTTGCGGCAGGCCGTGTCGGAATTGGCGCCGGGCTCGCCCTGGAAGGAAATTCTGTTGGTCTTGTCAGCCATGCCGATATCTCAATTTGAAAGGATCTGTCTTGCCCGCTCGAGATCATGCGGCGTGTCGACGCCGAGCGGCACGGAATGGACGATCTCGGCGTCAATGCGCATGCCGGCTTCCAGCGCGCGCAGCTGCTCCAGCCGCTCGCGACGCTCCAGCGGCGACGGCTTCAGCGCGACGAAACGTTCCAGCGCGGCGCGCCGATAGGCATAGAGGCCGATATGATGGTAGAGCGGCCCCTCGCCCCAGGGCGCGGTGGCGCGGGTGAAGTAGAGCGCTTTCAGCCGTGTCGACGACAGCGGCGAGCCGACGATCTTGACGACATTGGGGTTGGTCTTCTCCTCGTCGCGCACGATCTCGACGCCGAGCGTGGCGATATCGACCGATTTGTCCTCAAACGGCCGCAGCGACGCGCCGATGATTTCGGGGTCGATGGTCGGCAGATCGCCCTGGACGTTGACGATCGTTTGCACCCGCCTTTCGGGGTCGAGCGCCGTCAGCGCCTCGAAGATGCGGTCGGAGCCCGATTCGTGATCCGCGCGGGTCATGACAGCCTCGAAACCATGCGCCCGCACGGCCTGCGCGACCGCTTCCGTGTCGGTCGCCACCACCACGCGGCCAAGCCCGGCCTCGGCTCCGCGCCGGGCGACATGGACGATCATCGGCACGCCCGCAATGTCGGCCAGCGGCTTGCCCGGCAGGCGCGTGGAGGCCATGCGGGCGGGGATCAGGATCAAGGTCGACATCGGATTTCAGGGCGGCCGAAAAAAGCGGATGGAAAAGTGGCAAAAGGTCTCACTGGAAGCGCCCTTATAGGTGTTGCAACGCCAGAGCAAAAGACCTAGTTTCCGCGCGGTTTGACTGGCCTTTCAGGGCAGTTCGCGATACCGACGGACGGAGTGGACGGGACGGTCCGCCGGAAAAGGGAGCAAGGGGCGTATGGATTCCAACGAAGTGAACAAGCTGCTCGGCGGATTTCTTGGAACCTGCTTCATCGTCTTTTCCATAGGCCTCGTCTCGGACGGGCTGTTCGCCTCGCCGACGCCCGAAAAGCCCGGCTTCGCCATCGAAGCGCAGGAACCGACCGAAGGCGGTCCGGCTGCTCCCGCGGCGGAAGCCAAGCCGATCGCCGACCTGCTCGCCACCGCCAATGTCGAGGCGGGCGCAGCGATCTTCAAGAAATGCCAGGCCTGCCATTCCGGCGAAAAAGGCGGCCCGAACAAGGTCGGTCCGGACCTTTGGGACATCGTCGACCGCCCCGTCGCCGAGCATGAAGGCTTCGCCTATTCGGCCGGCATGAAGGATTTCTCCAAGGGCGGCCAGGAGCACTGGACTTACGACAATCTCAACCACTTCATCACCTCGCCGAAGAAGTTCGTGAAGGGCACGGCGATGGGCTTCGCCGGCCTGCCGAAGGATGAAGATCGCGCCAATGTGATCGCCTATCTGCGCACGCTGTCGGACAATCCGAAGCCGCTGCCGCAGCCGGGCGCTTCGGCCGAAGCCAAGCCTGCCGAAGGCACCAAGCCGGCGGAAGGTGCCGCACCCGCGAAGCCCGCCGAAGGCGCTGCGCCGGCCAAGCCGGCCGAGGGAACCGCTCCGGCCAAGCCCGCCGCGCCCGCTCAATAAACAATTCGTCATAGAGACTTCCTTGGAAAAGCCGGGTTCGTCCCGGCTTTTCTGTTAGGAAAGCTGCATGGACCGCGACAAAGGCGGCACTTGCGGTTTCCACCCGCGTCAAATGATCTAGATTGCGGGTGGACAGAGCAATTCCACGAAAGCGGGAACCGGGTTTCCGTCCGGAATTGCGTCGAAACAAAGCGATAGAGCGGTTTCCGGGAAACGATGAACCGCTCTGGAGTTCGCGACGAGGAGAACGCATGAAGGTTGGCCGCTTCCGCACGCTTTTCGCATCGGCATTCGCGCTTGCCTTCGCCGCCAGCCTGCAGGCCGGCTTCGCCGATGAATGGCGCACGACATCGTCGCTGATCGGACCTTCAAAGTATGGCGAGAATTTTCAGCATTACGACTACGTCAATCCAGATGCGCCGAAGGGCGGCACCTATAACGCCGTCGCCGTCGGCACGTTTGACAGCTTCAACCCATACATCGTGCAAGGATCGCCTGCCGGCGGCTTCGCCGAGTTTGGCGGCGGCCTGCTCTACGACACGCTGATGGACCAGGCGACCGACGAAGGCAGCGTCAGCCACCCGCTGATTGCCGATGCCTTCAAGTATCCCGCCGACTATTCGACGGCGACCTACCGGCTCGATCCACGCGCCAAATGGCATGACGGCCAGCCGATCACGGTCGACGACGTGATCTGGTCGTTCCAGGTGCTCAAAGCCAACAGCCCAAGATACAATCGCTATTTCGAGAATGTGACCGAGGCGGTCGCGGTCTCGGACCGCGAGGTCGAGTTCCATTTCAACCAGAAGGGCAACCGCGAGCTGCCCAAGATCCTCGGCGATCTCGTCGTCTTGCCGAAGCACTGGTGGGAAGGCACGGACGCCAGCGGCAAGAAGCGCGACATCACAAGGCCGACGCTCGAGCCGCCACTGGGCTCCGCGGCCTACAAGATTGCCAGCTTCAAGCCAGGCTCGGAAATCGTCTGGCAGCGCGTGCCGGACTATTGGGGCGCCAAGCTGCCGGTCAAGATCGGGCGCGAGAATTTCGACACCCAGCGCTTTACCTACATCCTCGACGACAACGCTGCCTGGCAGGCCTTCACCAAGGGGGGGCTCGACGACATCCACCGCGAAATGAGTTCGCGCAAATGGGCAACGGCCTATGACTTTCCGGCCTTCAAGGGCGGCGACGTGATCAAGAAGACCTTCGAAAGCGAACATGCGCAGCCCATGCAGGGCTTCGTGTTCAACCAGCGGCGAGCACTTTTCCAAGATCGTCGGGTGCGTGAGGCGCTGACCCAGCCCTTCGATTTCGAGACGATGAACAGGACGCTGTTTTTTGGCTTCAACACCAGAACGTCGAGCTATTTCCAAGGCACCGAACTGGCGTCGAGCGGCCTGCCGCAAGGCAAGGAACTGGAAATCCTGGAAAAATATCGCGACAAGCTGCCGCCCGAATTGTTCACTCAGGAGTTCAAGCTACCTGTCTATGACTCACCGCAAGCGGAGCGGAAACATCTTAAGCGGGCCGTTGATCTCCTTGCTCAGGCCGGCTGGCAGATCAAGGGCGGCAAGATGATCAACACAAAGTCCGGCGAGCCGCTTAAGTTCGAGATACTCGGTTCGAACGACACCGACCAAGTCATCTCCAGCCCTTACATCGCTAACCTGCGCAAAATAGGGATCGACGCGACCCTACGCATCATCGACCAGACCCAGTACATCAACCGGATCAACCACTTCGAGTTCGATATGGTAACGACGGTGCTTCAGCAATCTGAATCGCCCGGCAACGAGCAACGCGAATTCTGGAGTTCGAAGGCAGCAGACGCCCCAGGCTCGCGTAACCTGATGGGCATTAAGGACCCGGTCGTAGACGCCCTGATAGATCGGATCGTTTTTGCCAGCGACCGCGCCGATCTTATCGCCGCCACCCACGCCCTTGACCGGGTGCTCTTGTGGAACTTCTACGTCCTGCCGCAGTACCATCGCACCGCTGTCTGGTACGCCTACTGGAATAAATTCGGCATGCCGGATAAGCAGCCCAGCTACCGCGGCGCCGATATCGATTCCTGGTGGATCGACCCGGTGAAGGAAAAGGCGCTGGCCGCCAAATACAAGGGTCTCAATTGATGGAGCGGCGGACTTTGCTCCCTCGCCGCGACTTCCTGGCGCTCGGCGCCGCAGCCGCTGCCGCGGCGCTGCTGCCTGGCCGGGCCTTTGCCGAGACGCCTACCGGCGTCAAGCTGCACGGCCTGTCGGCCTTCGGCGACCTGAAATACAAACCCGACTTCACGCATTTCGACTATGTGAATGTCGATGCGCCGCAAGGCGGCACCTTCAACTTCTCGCCGCCGAACTGGGGCGCCAACGAGAGCCCGCAGACCTTCAACACGCTGAATTCCTTCGTCCCCAAGGGCGATTCCCCGCAGCGTATGGAAATGTGCTTCGATTCGCTGATGGTGCGGGCGCTGGACGAGCCGGACGCGGTTTACGGACTGATCGCCGACGGTGTCACGCTCTCGGACGACCGCAACAGCTTCACCTTCTCGCTGCGCCCGCAGGCACGCTTCCATGACGGCACGCCGCTCACCGCCGACGATGTCGCCTTCACCTTCAAGCTGTTGAAGGACAAAGGGCATCCGGACTACGCGCTGTCGCTGACACATCTGGATGACGCGGTGGCGAAGGATACCCACACGGTCGAGCTCAAATTCTCCGGCAAGCAGTCGGCCCGCACCATCCTCAATGTGGTCGGGTTCCCGATCCTTTCGAAGGCCTTCTTTACGGCCAACCCGTTCGATTCCTCGCAGCTCAATCCGCCGCTCGGCTCAAGCGCCTATAAGGTCGGGCGCTGGTCGGCGGGCGCCTGGATCGAATATGAGCGCGTGCCCGACTATTGGGGCAACGACCTGCCGGTCAACCGCGGCCAGAACAATTTCGGGCGTATCCGTATCGAATTCTACCAGGATCGCACGGCCGGCTTCGAGGCCTTCAAGAAGGGCGAGATCCTCTACCGCGAGGAGTTCACCTCGCGTGTCTGGGCGACGGCCTACGACTTTCCGGCCTTCACCGGCGGCAAGGTGATCAAGCATGAATTCCCCGCCGAAACCACGCCTTCCATGCAGGCCACGGCGGTTAACCAGCGGCGGGAGCAATTCAAGGATCCGCGCGTGCGGCAGGCGATCGCGCTCTGCTTCGATTTCGAATGGACGCGGCGCAACTTCTTCTACGGTTCCTACCAGCGCTCGCAATCCTGCTTCGAGAAATCCGACTTCCGCGCCTCTGGCATGCCAACACCGCAGGAACTGGCGCTGCTTGAGCCGCTGCGCGACCAGTTGCCGCCGGAGACCTTTGGCGAGGCGGTGACGCAACCGCCATCGGACGGGTCCGGGCGTGACCGCAAGCAATTGAGCGCTGCGCTGAAGCTGCTCGCCGAGGCCGGCTGGAAACGCTCCGGCGATTTCGTGCTCAACGACAAAGGCGGGCGGCTGACCGCCGAATTCCTGGTCGACGACGAGACCTTCGTGCAAGTCTATTCGCCCTGGGTCGCCAACATGAAGGCCATCGGCATCGATGCCTCGATCCGCCTGGTGGATTCAGCGCAGTACCAGCTCAGGCAATCGACATTCGATTTCGACCTGCTCTCGGCCGCCTTCAATTTCAGCGCCACGCCGACCCGCGACGATCTGGAAATTTTCTTCCATTCGCGCAGCGCCTCAGTATCGGGTTCACGCAACCTGTCGGGCGTTGCAAGCCCGGCAATCGATGCGCTGATCGATGCCGTCGGCGCCGCCAAGGATCGTGAAAGCCTGAGCACCGCCATGCGTGCGTTGGACCGGGCCTTGCGCGCGCGGCGCGATTGGATTCCAAGTTGGTATCTGGCGAATCACCGAAGCGCCTATTGGGACATGTTCGGCTTTCCCGAACAGAAACCCGATTTCGGCTTTCCGGTCGAGGCGCTGTGGTGGTTCGACAAGGGCAAGGCGGCAAAGATTGGCAAAGCCTGACATCACTGTTCGCGCGGGGCCCGTCGCCTGATGGGCGCCTATATCCTGCGCCGCATTCTTCTGATGATCCCGACGCTGTTCGGCATCATGGCGATCTCCTTCGCGGTCATCCAGTTCGCGCCGGGCGGCCCGGTCGAGCAGGTGATTGCCCGGCTGACCAATCAGGGCGGCAACGATCGCCTCGGCAGCGGTGGCGGCGACGCAGGCGGCGGCGGCAATTTCGACGTGGCCGGCGATGTCGGCTCGAAATATCGCGGCGCGCAGGGGCTCGATCCCGAATTCATCAAGAAGCTGGAAAAGCAGTTCGGCTTCGACAAGCCGCCACTCGAGCGGTTCGGCATGATGCTGTGGAACTATATCCGCTTCGATTTCGGCGACAGCTATTTCCGCGATATCTCGGTGCTGAACCTGATCCTGGAGAAGATGCCCGTCTCCATCTCCATCGGCCTGTGGATCACGCTTCTGTCCTACCTGATCTCGATCCCGCTCGGCATCCGCAAGGCGGTGAAGGATGGCTCGACCTTCGACGTATGGACCAGCGGCGTCGTCATCGTCGGCTATGCCATTCCCGGCTTCCTGTTCGGCATCATGCTCATGGTGCTGTTCGCGGGCGGTTCGTTCTGGGACTGGTTTCCGCTGCGCGGCATCGTTTCGGACAATTGGGATCAGCTGTCCTGGCCGGGCAAGATCGCCGACTATTTCTGGCACATGACGCTGCCGCTGACGGCGCTCGTGCTGTCGGCCTTCGCCACGACCACCCTGCTCACCAAGAACTCCTTCCTCGAGGAAATCCGCAAGCAATATGTCGTGACGGCGCGCGCCAAGGGCCTGTCGGAGCGCAAAGTGCTCTACGGCCACGTCTTCCGCAACGCCATGCTGATCGTGATCGCGGGCTTTCCCAGCGCCTTCATCTCGGCCTTCTTCACCGGCTCGCTGCTGATCGAGAACATCTTCTCGCTCGACGGCCTCGGCCTGCTCGGCTTCAAGTCGGTGATCGACCGCGACTATCCGGTGGTATTCGCCACCCTCTACATCTTCTCGCTGCTTGGCCTGTTCGTTGGCCTTTTGTCCGACCTGATCTACACCTGGGTCGATCCGCGCATCGACTTCGAGCGGAGAGACATCTGATGGCCGAGGCGGCGATCGAAAGCGCGCCGGCGCGGCCTCGCAGGCCATTTCTGTCGCCGCTCAACCAGCGGCGGCTGCAGAATTTCAAAGCCAACCGGCGCGGCTACTGGTCGCTCTGGATCTTCCTGTTCCTGTTCGTGCTGTCGCTGTTCTCAGAGCTGATCGCCAACGACAAGCCGATCGTCGCCTCCTACAAGGGCGAGATCCTGTTTCCGGTCCTGGTCGCCTATCCGGAGGAGAAGTTCGGCGGTTTCTACGCCGTCACCGACTATCGCGATCCGGTGATCCAGGACGAGATCAACTCCAATGGCTGGATGATCTGGCCGCCGGTCCGTTATTCCTATCAGACGGTCAACAACGCCATTCCGGAACCGGCGCCGGCAAAGCCGTCCTGGCTTTACGACAAGAAGACGCGCTGCAGCCAGTATCCGCAAGGCGAGGCCGACGCCAACTGCACCGTCGGCAACTGGAACTGGCTGGGCACGGACGACCAGGCCCGCGACGTGCTGGCGCGGGTGCTCTATGGCTTCCGCATCTCGGTTCTGTTCGGCCTGATCCTGACGCTCGGCTCGTCGCTGATCGGCGTCGCGGCGGGCGCGGTGCAAGGCTATTTCGGCGGCTGGACCGACCTTCTCTTCCAGCGTTTCATCGAGATCTGGTCGGCGATCCCGGTTCTCTATCTGCTGCTCATCATCTCGGCCATCCTGCCGCCCGGCTTCTTCATCCTGCTCGGCCTGATGCTGTTGTTTTCATGGGTGGCGCTGGTCGGCGTGGTGCGGGCAGAATTCCTGCGCGCCCGCAACTTCGAATATGTCAACGCGGCGCGCGCGCTGGGCGTGCCGAACCTCACCATCATGTTCCGCCACCTGTTGCCGAACGCCATGGTGGCGACGCTGACCTTCCTGCCCTTCCTGCTCTCGGGCTCGATCTCGACGCTGACCTCGCTCGACTATCTCGGCTTCGGCCTGCCGCCGGGCTCGGCCTCGCTCGGCGAATTGCTGAAACAGGCGCAGCGCAACCTCAACGCCCCCTGGCTCGGCATCTCCGGCTTCATCGTGATCTCGCTGATGCTGTCGCTGCTGGTCTTCATCGGCGAGGCGACGCGTGACGCCTTCGATCCGCGCAAGACGTTCAAATGAGCCAAGCCCTGCTTTCCGTCCAAGACCTGAGCGTCGCCTTCGCGCAAGGCGGCGAGCAATCGATCGCCGTCGACCATATCTCATTCGACATCGCCAAGGGCGAGACGCTGGCCCTGGTGGGCGAATCCGGCTCGGGCAAATCGGTCTCGGCGCTGTCGGTGCTGAAGCTCCTGCCCTATCCCGCCGCCAGCCATCCGTCGGGCAGGATCCTGTTCAGCGGGGCCAACCTGCTCGCCATGGACGAGAAGGCGTTGCGCGGCGTGCGCGGCAACAAGATCACCATGATCTTCCAGGAGCCGATGACCTCGCTCAACCCGCTGCACACGATCGAGCAGCAGATCGTCGAGGTGCTGCAATTGCATCAGGGCCTGCGCGATCAAGCCGCCCGCGCGCGCACGCTGGAGCTGCTCACCGAGGTCGGCATCCGCGATCCGCAGAAACGCCTCGACGCCTATCCGCACCAGCTCTCCGGCGGGCAGCGCCAGCGCGTCATGATCGCCATGGCTCTGGCCAACGAGCCGGAGCTTCTGATCGCCGACGAGCCGACGACCGCGCTCGACGTCACCGTGCAGGCGCAGATCCTGGAACTGCTGGCGGAGCTCAAAGCCCGCAAGGGCATGTCGCTGCTGTTCATCACGCATGATCTCGGCATCGTGCGCAGGATCGCCGACCGCGTCTGCGTCATGACCAAGGGCAAGATCGTGGAGAGCGGCCCGACCAGGGAAATCTTCGCCAATCCGCGGCATGACTATACAAAGCATCTGCTCGCGGCCGAGCCGAAGGGCAAGCCGCCCACAACCGACCCGGGCGCCAAATCCGTCATGACCGGCAAGGACATCAAGGTCTGGTTCCCGATCAAGAAAGGCTTCTTCCGCACCACGGTCGACCATGTGAAGGCCGTGGACGGCATCGACGTCACAGTGCGGGCCGGCCAGACCCTTGGCGTCGTCGGCGAATCCGGCTCGGGCAAGACGACGCTGGGCCTGGCGCTCGCGCGGATGATCTCCTCGACCGGTACGATCAATTTCAACGGACGCGACATCAACCAGCTGTCCTTCGGCGCCATGCGGCCGCTGCGGCGCGAATTGCAGATCGTCTTCCAGGATCCGTTCGGATCGCTCAGCCCGCGCCTGTCGGTCTCCGAGATCATCGAGGAAGGGCTGAAGATCCACGAGCCGAAGCTCTCGGCCGACCAGCGCGACGACAAGGTGGTCGCCGTGCTGAAGGAGGTCGGCCTCGATCCCGAAACGCGCCACCGCTATCCGCATGAATTCTCCGGCGGCCAACGCCAGCGCGTCGCCATAGCCCGCGCCATGGTGCTCAACCCGCGCTTCGTCATGCTCGACGAGCCGACCTCCGCACTCGACATGAGCGTGCAGGCGCAGGTGGTCGACCTTTTGCGCAGCCTGCAGGCCAAGCACAATCTCGCTTACCTCTTCATCAGCCACGACCTCAAGGTCGTCCGCGCCCTTGCCAATGATGTCATCGTCATGCGCAATGGCCGGATCGTCGAGGCGGGACCTTCCGAGCAGATTTTCAGCAGCCCGCAAACCGATTATACGCGGGCGCTGATGGCGGCGGCCTTCAAGATCGAGACCGCGCCGACCGGCGTGGTCAGCGAGTAGCCGGTTCCGCACCGGCGAAACAGGGAAAAAATCCGAGAATGGAAAAAGGCAAAATCCTGCTTGTCCTCACGGGCATCCACCCGCAGCGCTGGCATGAGCTGCTGTCGGCCGAGCGCGAGGTCGTGCTGGAGCCGAACGGCGCCGACGATCCGTCGATCACCTATGCGGTGGTGTGGAAGCAGAAGCCCAACCTTCTCAAGTCGCTGCCCAATCTGCGTGCCATCTTCTCGATCGGCGCCGGTGTCGACCATGTCTTTGCCGATCCCGGCCTGCCCGACGTGCCGATCGTCAAGATCGTCGCCGACAATCTTACCCAGCACATGGTCGAATATGTTGTCTGGCGCGTGCTCGACCACCATCGCCAGGCGTCGCTTTACCGGGCCCAGCAGCAAAAGAAGATCTGGCACGAGCCGCCGCAACGGGTGGCGGGCGACGTCTCCGTCGGCATCATGGGGCTTGGCAGTCTTGGCCGCGCCGCGGCTTCGGCGTTGTTGTCGCTCGGTTTCGCCGTCAACGGATGGTCGCGCAGCGAGCGGGGGATGAAGGGCGTTTCGACCTATGCCGGCGAGGCGGGGCTGATCCCCTTCCTCAATGCCACTGACATCCTGGTTGTGCTCTTGCCGCTCACGCCGCAGACCCAGGGCATCGTCAATTACGGACTGCTCAAGGAACTGCGCCGGCGCAACGGGCTCGGCGGCGCCGTGCTGATCAATGCCGGGCGCGGACGCCTGCAGAAGGACGCCGACATTTTGCGCGCGCTGGACGACGGCACGCTGAAGGAAGCGAGCCTCGACGTGTTCGAGGTCGAACCGCTGCCGAAGACCAGCCCGCTGTGGAGTCATCCGAAAGTGTTCGTCACGCCGCATGCGGCGGCGACGTCGGACCCGGCGCATCTGGTGCCGATCATGCTTCGCCAGATGGCCGCCTTCGAGCGCGGCGAGAAGCTCGAGAACCTGGTCGACCGCAAGGCGGGGTATTAGTTCTCCCGACACAGGGATTTGAAAGGTTGCCGTTTGTCTTGGCGCAAGATTTTCCGTTCATTCCCGTGAAATCGGCGCAAACTCCGAGGATTGGTTGAAGCCGCCCAACCTCGTCATTCTAGGGCGGAGCAAGGAGCGAAAGCGACGCGCGCAGACCCTGGAATCCATGCCGTGGCTTCGAAGCGCCGCCACGGTGCAGAATTTTGCTCCGTTGCACACCTTGACGAAGGTAACGGCATGGATTCCAGGGTCTTCGCGACGGAGCTTCGCTCCTGCTTCGCCCTGGAATGACGATCGCGATAGGCGTTTCGGCCAATCTCCAACGCATGCCGCCTGCCAAAATCCCTGTGCAGTGCCATTAGTTCAGGGTCAAATCACAAGCATCGAAGCACTGCTTGATCGACCGCAGCGAAGACAGCCGCAACTTCGGCAGCTCAAGCTCTTCAAACATCGCTTGGTATCGCTTGCGGTTTCGCGGCGTCACCACGGCGATGTGGTGGATCATGTCCCATTTGATGCTGTCGCGCCCGCCTTCCAGAGCGCCGAGTCTGTCCTTCTCGAACAGCGTTCGCCTTAAATAGCGCAGAAGACTCGCGGCCGTGGAGATATCCAGCAGAATCAAGCCTGTCGCCCGCCGAAGTCGCTGCGGCATGCAACCCGAATAGTTCCCGTCCATCACCCAGCGCTCGCCGGCTATCGCAGCATCGTGCAGGGCAATGAATTCGGCCCTCGGACGCTGCTCCCAATCCGTATTGGGCAGATGAAAGAGCTGATCGAGGTGAACGGCTTCCAGGCCGCGCTTGCGCGCTATAGCGTCGGCAAGGGTGGACTTGCCGCTATTGGACGGGCCCAGGATGCAGATGCGCTCGCCGAGGTCTGAGAGGTTCATCGGGCGGTCTTTGAAGCGCGATCAAACGCTCGTCGGTCCAGCCGAGCGTCAAACGGAATATCGAATCGAACGCTCAGGAAGGTTTCGAGCCGGGCAGCCCGAGCGTCTCCTTCTTCTTCGGCTTACCGCAGTCGCGGCGTTCGATCGAGCGGTTCATGGCGTCGATCTCGCCGCTCGCCTTGTTGCTGGCGCGCTGCGCCTTGGAGCGCATGTCCGGCATGAACGGGCCGAAGCCCATGGCCGGATTGGAGAAGCCCGGCTTGGCAGTGACGGGCAGATTGTTCTGCCGCGCCAGTTGATTGCGCTGCGCCAGCAACTGATCGCAAGGCACATCGTCGTATTGCAATGAGGATTGGACATCCTCGTCCTGACGCTCGGCCATCGACGTGCCGCCGACACAGCCGGAGACCGTCAGGCAAGACGCCAACGCAACCATGGTCCAGCGCATGGATATCTCCCTAGGGCAATTCCAGGAAAAGTGCCTCGTGGTTTTCCGTCCGGAATTGCGCAAAAACAAAGACTCGGTATCCGCCCCGCGCAACCGGGACCATGCCATTCAGGCTTTTTCGCAGCAAGGTCGACCTCATGCCGTTGCCGGATTCCCCACCTCGGCGGCTGCAGCGGGAAGCCCAGCCACAATGGCCAGGCCCGCGACCGGATCCCGCCGGTCGTGCCGGATAACCGTGCTTTCCAGCGACAGGACTGCAAGCCCGTTGGCGCGAAGCACGCGCCGCGCATAGGCCTCGGAATGGGCATAGCGCCGTGACGGCAAAAGGGCGAAATCGCCGTCGCTGGCAAGCGTCTCGACCGAAAAGGCGAACAGGCCGCCCTCGGCAAGCATGTTCGCGACCGCGCCGACAATGCGTTCGAGCGCGCCCAGATAGATGAACACGTCGGCCGCGACAACGAGGTCGGCCTTGGCGCCTGTGTAAGAGAAATGCTGGAGGTCGGCCTTGGCCAGCCGGTCGTAGATGCCCTTGGCCTTCGCCTTCCTCAGCATGCCGGCCGAGATGTCGTAGCCCTCCAGCCGGTCGGCGAACGGGCGCAGCCTCTCGCCCATCAGGCCGGTGCCGCAGCCGAAGTCGAGGGCCAGCCGGAACCGGCCGGGCCGTGCCTTGCTTATGGCGCGCCAGAGAAAATCCGGCAGCCCGTAGCCGAGCTTGCCGACAAGCGAATCCTCGAAACTGTCGGCATAGTGATCGAACAGGGTCTCGACAAAGGCGCTGGGCGGCGCCTCGGCGGCGGGCGCCTTGCCGATCAGTTGAAGCTTCAGCGCGGCGCCAAGGCGGTCCGCGGGCTCGAGCTTCAGCGCCATGGCCCAGGCCTGCGCGGCTTGGTCGAGCAGGCCTGCCCCCTCCTGCATCTCGCCGAGGCGAAACCAGCCCGCCGCCCATTGCGGCGCCAGTTCCAGCGCGCCAAGCAGAAGCTCGGCCGCCTGCGCCGGCTCGCCCGAGGCGAGCAGCGTCTCGGCGAAATCGGCGCGACGATCGGCGTTCAAATCGCCCGAGGAGGCCTGGAGCGGTTTCATCTTTTGAAGAATCCCACCGGCGAGGCGGAGCCGGCAAGGGGCTGTAGGACGAGTCAGCAGTCTCTTGCAACAGGCTTCCCGAGGCAAATTTAGCCACTATGTTCAAAGCCATGCACGCCAGCGACCTGCTCAAGCCCCAGCCGGAGGGCCTCTACTGCCCGCCCGGCGATTTCTTCATCGATCCGGTGCGGCCCGTCGGGCGGGCGCTGATCACGCATGGCCATTCCGACCATGCGCGCTCCGGCCACCGCTCGGTGCTGGCCACGCAAGAGACGCTCGACATCATGGGGCTACGTTACGGCGAGGATTTCGCCGGAACGACACAGGCGGCTGCTTTCGGTCAGACGATCGACATCAACGGCGTCGCCGTCACCTTCCATCCGGCCGGGCATGTGCTAGGCTCGGCGCAGATCTGCGTCGAGCATGCGGGCATGCGCATCGTCGCCTCCGGCGACTACAAGCGTCAGAAGGACGCCACCTGCCTGCCGTTCGAGCCTATCCGATGCGATGTCTTCATCACCGAGGCGACCTTCGGCCTGCCGGTGTTTCGCCATCCGCCGGACCATGAGGAGATCGCGCGCGTGCTCAGATCGGCGGCGCAATTTCCCGAACGCTCGCATCTGATCGGCGCCTATGCGCTCGGCAAGGCGCAGCGCGTGATGCGGCTGTTGCGCGACGCCGGCTACGACAGGCCGATCTATATCCATGGCGCGCTGGCGAAGCTCAGCGAATATTATCAGAGCCAGGGCATCGATCTTGGGCAGCTCGAGCCGGCGACGGTGGAAAGCCGCGGCAAGGCCGATTTCGCCGGCGCGATCGTCGTCGGCCCGCCGTCGGCCTTCGCCGACCGCTGGGCGCGGCGTTTTCCCGACCCGATCTCCTGCTTCGCCTCGGGCTGGATGCGCATCCGCCAGCGCGCCAAGCAAGGCGGCGTCGAGCTGCCGCTGATCATTTCCGACCATGCCGATTGGGACGAGCTGATCATCACGATCAAGGAAACCGGCGCGGAGGAAATCTGGGTCACGCATGGCCGCGAGGAGGCGCTGGTGCGCTGGTGCGAGCTGGAGGGCATCGCGGCGCGGCCGCTGCATCTCGTGGGGTATGAGGATGAGGGCGATTGATGGCGTACGCGCATAGGGAAATCGCCACCGCCGCGCTCTACGGCGCCCCCCTCTGTCCTGCCGGACATCTCCCCCTCAAGGGGGGAGATTGGCAGCTTGAACGCCGGCGCATCTCTACCGGCGCCGAAGATTCGCGAAAGCGGACGCGCCGTCCAATCTCCCCCCTTGAGGGGGAGATGGCCGGCAGGCCAGAGAGGGGGGCCTCGCGCCAGCTTTCGCAATTGGCGCAGCGCAAACGCCCATGAACCGCTTCGCCGAGCTCCTCGACCGCCTCGTGCTGACGCCGTCGCGCAACGGCAAGCTGACGCTGCTGACCGATTATTTCCGCAGCGTCGAGGATCCCGATCGCGGTCTGGCGCTGGCGGCGATCACCGGCGATCTCTCGATCGCGGCGGTGAAGCCGGCGATGCTGCGCGCGCTGGTGGTCGAGCGCATGGATCCGGTACTGTTCGGCTATTCCTACGACTATGTCGGCGACCTCGCCGAGACCGTGTCACTGGTCTGGCCGCAACCGCAAGGCCACATCCCCAATCATGTGCCGACGCTTGCCGAGGTGGTCGGCAGACTGCAGGCGGCGAGCCGCTCCGACGGGCCGAAGGTTCTGTCACGGCTGCTCGACGACGCCAGCATCTCGGCGCGCTTCGCCATCATCAAGCTGGTCACCGGGGGCTTGCGCATCGGCGTGTCGGCGCGGCTCGCCAAGCAGGCGCTGGCCGACCTTGGCCAAGTCGACGTCGCTGAGATCGAGGAGCTCTGGCACGGGCTGGCGCCACCTTACACCGAGCTGTTCGCTTGGCTCGAGGGCCGGGCGGAAAAGCCGACGAGCGCCGCGCTGGCGCTGTTCCGTCCGGTGATGCTGTCCAATGCCGTCGACGACGGCGACCTCGAAAAGCTCGACCCGGCCGATTATGCGGCGGAATGGAAGTGGGACGGCATACGCGTGCAGGCGGTGTGCGAAGGCGGGGTGCGCCGGCTTTATTCGCGCACCGGCGACGACGTGTCCGGCGCCTTCCCGGACCTTGCCGCCGCGATGAATTTCGAGGCGGCGCTGGACGGCGAGCTTTTGGTCGGCGACCCGCGCGAGGCGACCGGAACCTTCTCCGACCTGCAGCAGCGACTGAACCGCAAGAGCGTGTCGCCAAAGATCCAGCAGCAATATCCGGCCTTCATGCGCTGCTACGACGCGCTGCAGATCGACGGCGAGGACCTGCGCGCGCTGTCTTTCGCCGAGCGCCGCAAGCGGCTCGAGGCTTTCGTCAAAACCCTCGACCCCAGCCGCTTCGATCTCTCGCCGCTGGTCGCGTTTTCCGACTGGGAGACGCTGGAGCGGCTGCGCCAGGCGCCGCCGCATCCGATCATCGAAGGGGTGATGCTGAAGCGCTGGGATTCGTCCTATCTTGCCGGCCGGCCGAAAGGCCCGTGGTTCAAGTGGAAGCGCGACCCGCACACCATCGACGCGGTGCTTATGTATGCGCAGCGCGGCCACGGCAAGCGTTCCAGTTTCTATTCCGACTACACATTCGGCGTCTGGTCCGGCCCGGAGGGCTCGGAAGAGCTGGTACCGGTCGGCAAGGCCTATTTCGGCTTCACCGACGAGGAGCTGAGAGAGATCGACAAATATGTGCGCGACAATACGATCGAGCGTTTCGGGCCGGTGCGCTCGGTGCGCGCCGACCGCAGGAACGGCCTGGTACTGGAGGTGGCGTTCGAAGGCCTCAACCGCTCGACCCGCCACAAATCGGGCGTCGCGATGCGCTTCCCCCGCATCTCACGGCTGCGTTGGGACAAGCCGGCGGCGGAAGCCGACCGCATCGAGACGCTGCAGGCATTGCTGGATAGCTAAAGATCGAGCGCCGGCGCCTCACCCCACCCGGCGCTTCGCGCCGACCTTCCCATCAAGGGGAGGTAGGGGGTGGCGCGACCTTCTACCCCCCCTTGATGGGGAGGTCGCGCCGAAGGCGCGGGTGGGGTGCAGCGCCTGCGTTGGCGGATAGAGCGGCGCGATCACTGCGCTATCGAGACGCGTATCTCGTAGATATCCACCGACTTGCCCTTCTGGTCGAAATCGGAATTGACGGCGATCGTGCCGGCGGCGCCCGGATGCTTGTTCGGGAACTGCACGTCGAACAGATATTCGTTGCGCTCGTGGCCGACCGCGTAGCGCTTGCGGCCGCAATCGCCGAGATCGCCGAAATTGCAGTCGATCGATATTTGCGTCTCCTTGCCTTCTTCCGAACGGGCAACGATGTCGAACATGGCATGCTTGCCGGCAAGCTTCTCCAGCACGCCCTGGCCGACATCGAAGGCGATGGCCGAACCGGACGCGCCCGAGCGGATGCGCAGGAACTGGCCGGTATCGTCCTTCATCACCTCGGCGGCGGCGTCGGACGGCGCGCTGACATGGGTCGGGTCGGCGGGCGAGAAGACGTTGATCCAGTTCTTCGACTGGTCGGCTTCGCCCGGTTTCTGCGGCGAGCCTGGCTCGGTCGGCTGCGAGGAGTCCTCGTCGTCCAGCGCCGGCGCCGGCTCCGGCGGGCCGGTGTTGAGCTCGGCCGCCGTCTTGAAGACACCGGTCTGCTTGGCGAAATAGAGGCCGATGCCGGCGGCCGCGAGCAATGTCGCGACGACGAAGACCGCGGTGAGCGGCAAGCGCCGGCCCCTGATGCGCCGCTCGTCGCGGTCGGGCGCGACCTGGGCGCCATTGCCGACCGGAGCGCCCGGCGAATCATCGAGCGAGGGCGCATCGGGAAGCCCCGTCTCGTCGGGCATGATGTCGGGCACGCGCGGCAGCACACGCGCACGCGGCCGGTCCGAAGCATCGGGCTGGACCGGGCCGTCGACGGTGATCGAGGGCGAGGGCGCGGTTTGCGACGGCGGCAGCGGCGCGTCGACAGACGGCGCGGCCGATTCGGACGGCGCTTCGACGCGGGGGGCCGGTGCGCCATTGCCGGCGGGCGCGACGCTTTCCGGCGGCAGCGTCACCTCTGGCACGGCCGGCAGGAACTCCGATTCGATCTCGGTGATCTTGGCCTGGACCGCCTTGCGGCGGCTGATGGCGGCCTCGACCGTGACGTTCGGATTGGCCTGCAGGACGCGGTCGAGCGCGGCAAAAGCGGATCGATAGACCCTCTCGCGGAACGCCCGGTCCTCGGCATTGCCTTTCTCGAAGGCATTGCGGATCGCTTTCTCGATGGGGTCCAAGCGAGCTCCCTCTGCGCGTTCGCTCACGGTTGTCTGGTCGTCAGCCGCAGACGACCAATCGATCAACGGCGAGCGGCTGCCTTGCCGGCCAAAGCCATTTCGGCATTTTTTGTTGAAGAATCAACATTTTTCGTCACCGCGGCTGCAGCCGCGCCGGCCAGCCAGATGCGAAGGACCGCTTACCCGCACGCCGCCGCGGGCCACGCCGGCGCCCGTCGCGCGGTAACCGTAGATCGGAATTGCCGCCGGCGAGACCGGAATTCACCGCTGCCCATCTTGAATTAGCGAGCGGTTGAGTCTATCACCCAGCCCATTCTGGAAGCTCAGCGCTTCCCGGGCCGCTTTAGCTCAGTTGGTAGAGCACATCATTCGTAATGATGGGGTCGCGTGTTCGAGTCACGCAAGCGGCACCAAAATTCCAATAACTTAGCCGATCGCCTCGCCGGATTTGTACAGAAACCGCACAGAAACACCTGATGCCGAAGGCTGTAGACCTGAGCGACCGCGAACTTCACCGTCTGATCAGCTAACTTTCTCCCTGCTCGCCTAGACCGTGCTTCGGAATTTCCTTTAGCCCTAACATTTGTAGGCGCGACCAGTTCGGCCGTGTGCACATGATAGGGCGCTCGGTCCTGGCGGGGCCGAGCCCAACCACCTTCACCCGCTGGCTTCGGCCGGCGGGTTTTTTCATTCTGTCACAGCTCGGCGACAACCGTCTGGGCATTCCAGTCAATGGACTTCGGTCGTATGTACTTTAAGACCGTGGCCCGAGTGCGGAACAAATACCACAAAGTTCTCTTTTCTTCCGAGTGAGAACTCAAGAAAAGGAGAAAAGCCATGTCTGACGGCCCTACAGTCGTAAACTCTGGTGGTGGCGGAACAGCCGTTGCGATAATCCTTGGCATCATCGCAGTTGTTGCCCTACTATTCTTCACGGGGGCGATAAACATAAATGGGGGCGGAGGTAAGGATGTGAACGTTAGCGTGAACACGCCCAAGGTTGAGGCGCCGTCCGCACCGTCCGTCTCCAAGCCCGCCGCTCCCGCCAAACCGGCACCGGCACCTGCTAACGGGGGCTAGGGCGGATCTTCCTCACAGGCTCCGGCGAAATGCTGGGCCTGTGAGGTCCAGCGGTTCACGTCCCGCGATTCGCCGGTGGCCGCCATCTCTGCCCAGGCGCATTAGCGGAGGCCGAGCGCTTGAGCGGTCTGCCGTGAACCATGGGCCATCGGCGGATGACAAAAAGTCACCGGCGGGGGCAACCTGCCCCAACGGAATAAGGGGCTATATCTTTGGTCCTTTCGGACCAATGCGTTCGGCAGGATGGACCTCGGTCGATTGTGGGCTGGCGGGCAAATCAGACAGTCTCGCGATCGCACCGGCTGATAACCCCAAGCCCCCCGCCCTATCGGTCGGTGCATGCCCGGCTTGCGGACCTCAAAATCCTAACCACAAAAGCGAGCCGGGCTTCAATCCGCGTGCCCATGCCAAGACGCAATCTGTCGGAAATGCAATGAGGAGTTGGACGGTCTATCACGTCGATTTCAGAGCAGGGGGCAGCAGACCGCTTCTAACCAAAATCGGAAGCCTTGAAGCAGACAATCTTTTGGCGGCGGTGATGAAGGCACAAGCATTGTGGCCCGATGAAAAGTCCATGACCGTCCGCCCGGCTGCAGAAGACAGCCAATCGGCACAGCCGCCGGCCCCACTGCGCGACACCGATTGAACCCAAGGAGCGATCGGGCCGCTCGCTTCAGCTCCAGAACCTCGAGATGATCCGGCCACGCCTACGGTGCTACCCGGCGTGTCTCACAAGCGGCGTCATTCTCACGCCTTCCCCCTGCACCGCGTGATCGGCGCATCTCGGCCATTGTCGGGAACAGCTGTTGGTGGGAAACTCCCTTTGTCAGCATGGGAGGTCGAAATGCCCAATAGTTTCAAGACCGGAGACGTCGTCAGGCTGAAGTCCGGAGGCCCCGAAATGACTGTCAGCGACGGGGCGGCTTCCGGCACGTATCTGTGCCACTGGTTCAACCGCGAGGGCGACGTCTGGACGCCGCAACATGCAGGTTTCAAGCAGGACCAGTTGGTGGCGGTCGACCAGCCGAGATAGCCGTCGACTCCTGTCCTTAGCAATCCTTCGATCCGGCTGCGCCGGATCCGGTAGGTTGGTGTCCGGTCGAAAAAGACCGACGGATTTTGCTCTGTCTCGCGTTCAACGGTTGAAGCGTGGCCGCCAATGGCCGCGCCCAACCGGAGACGAGAGCATGATCCGCCCCACCATATTCGTCGTTGCCCTTGGCCTGCAGACCGCGGCCGCGGTCGCCCAGACAACGACGCCGCCCCCTGCCCCGGCCCAGACGGCGCCGAGCAGCCCGACTCCGGCCGCCAAGTCTGACCAACGCAAATCCGGCCTGACGCTGGAAAAGTTCGAGGCGCGCCGGGAAAGGGCGTTCATGCGGGCCGACACAGACAATGACGGCAAGGTCAGCCTCACCGAATGGACCGCTTTCCAGACCGCGCGCAAGGCCAAGGGCGATCCGGCCAAATCCTTCGCGCGCATCGACGCCAACAAGGACGGTTTCGTCGACAGGGGCGAGCTCGACGCCTTTCTCGCCGAGCGCTTCGCCAGGCTCGACAAGAATAGCGACGGCGTGCTCGGCGCCGACGAGAGGCCGGGCCATAAAACCGCTCCCAATCAGGAGCAATGACCAAGAGGCTATGCCGCACAATGACAGCCGCGAGCGCCCGACGTGATGGGCGCCGATCCGGACGAGGAACTGGTACGCCGCATCGGCACCGGCGACACCGCCGCGGTGCAGGCGATGGTGGCGCGCAAGCTGCCGCGCATCCTGGCCCTGGCCGCCAGGATGCTTGGCGACCCGGCGGAAGCAGAGGACGTCGCCCAGGAGACTTTCGTGCGCATCTGGCGCCATGCCTCGGGCTGGCGCCAGGGGCACGCACGCTTCGACACCTGGATTCACCGCGTCGCGCTCAACCTCTGCTACGACCGGCTGCGGCGCCGGAGCGAATGGACGACGGACGAGCTGCCGGAGGTGGCGGACGAGGCGCCGCTTCCCGATGTCATGCCGGGCGACGAAGAGCGCAGGGTCAACCAAGCGCTGCAGCGGATCGCGCCACGCCAGCGCGAGGCCATCGTGCTGGTGTATTATCAGGAGCTGTCCAACATCGAGGCCGCCGGCGCCATGCAGGTCAGCGTCGATGCGCTGGAAAGCCTGCTCGCGCGAGGCCGGCGCTCCTTGCATGCCATGCTCATTGGAGACGATGGCGATGACTGAGACAGCAAAGGCATTGCCGGCGTTGCGGGCAAGGACGTGGGGGGCCAGGTCGGGATGGCGGAAGGGGGAACGGGATGGCTGAGAAGAGAACGAAGGGGCGGATGGATGCCGGGCGCTTCGCTGCGCTGGCAGATGCCTATGGCGGCGCCTTGCACCGCTGGCCGCCGGGCGAACAGGCAGCCGCGATGCGGTTTGCCGACACCAACGAGGGCCGAGCTATCCTGGCGCGCGCCGGCAGGCTCGACGCCATGCTCGACCGGCATCGGGTCGAAGCACCCAGCCCGGCGCTCCATCGCGCCATTGTCGCCCGGGCAGCGGCCGAGGTCAGGCAGAGCCGCCGCCGACAGTTCTGGTGGCTGGGCTTCGGGCTTGCGGGTGTCGGGCTGGCCGGCGCCGTGGCCGGCCTGGCGCTGGTGACCGTCGTCAACCCGGATATCCAGCCCGACCACTATGTGATGGATGCCAATGCGACGTCGTTCGGCGATGCCGGTCCCGACGCCGATCCTTACGAGGAAGATCTATGAACCCCCGTCTTGTCGCGGCATCGCTGGTGCTGAATGTTTTTCTGATCGGCGCGGTGGCCGGCGGCGCCGGCTGGCTGATCGGCAAGTCCAATCCGGGCTATTCGCTGGAATCGGCCGGCGGTAGGTTGCCTGCCGCCGACCGCAAGGTCTTCCGCCAGGCGTTACGCGAGGTGCGCCGGGAGTCGCGGGACGTGATCCTCGACGGACAGGCCGCGCGGCGCGAGGCGGCAAACCTTCTGCAACAGCCGGCTCTCGACACCAACGCGCTTGCCGCCGCCCTGGAGCGCGCGCGCAATGCCGATGTCACCGTGCGCACCCGGATCGAGCAACGCATCATCGAATTCGCCGCATCAGGCTCGCCGGAGGACCGCCGGCTGCTGGCGGACGCCTTGTTGCGACGCGCCGGCCGGCAACCGCCGCCTGCAAAAAAATCGCCATAGGCGGCGACGGAAACGGCGAGCACGCTCCGTTCAAGGGAAGAGGGACAGGCCTGCGACCGCCTTTGGCGGCAGGTTCTCTTCAACCTCGAAGCTTTCGGGAGTATCGCATGAACAGTCTGACAAAATATTCGATCGCGGCTGCCCTCGCCCTCGGCGGAACGGCCGCCGCAAGCGCCGCCTCTGCGATGCCGATCGCACCGGTTACGCCCTCACCGGCGCTTGTCGAGCACGTCGCCTGGGGCTGCGGCCCGGGCTGGCATCCTAACCACTGGGGCCGCTGCGTGCCCAATCGCCGCGTGATCTATCCCGGCTATTACTACTGGGGCGGACCGCGCGTCTATATCGGCCCCGTCTGGCATCCCTACCATCGCTGGCACCACTGGCGCCGCTGGTAACAATCCTTCGCGATGCCGGTGCTGCGGCCGGCATCGTGAGGATCCCCGATGATCCATGAAACCGACGCGATCGGCGCCGGGTTCAACGGAGGCTTTGTTGGCCGCACCGTTTGCAAATTCCGCCTCGCCGGACCCCGCCCTGGTGGCGCTCAACCGCTTCGGCCTCGGCGCGAAACCCGGCGACGAGTTTGGCAAGATCGCCGCCGATCCGCGCGGCTACCTCGAGGCCGAGCTCAAGCAGCAGGACATCGCGCTCATTTCCCCCGACGACCCACGGAATGCCGGGTTGCTGGACAGCACTGCGGCGATCCAGGCCAGCATGGCGGCAGCCATGGAGCGCAAGGCGGCGCGCGCCGAGGCGGCGGCCGCCGTCATGCAGCCGATGGCAACGGATGATCCAGCCGGCCCGGCCATGGCAAAAGCCAAACCCGCGGTGCCGCGTGTCGAGGCCGATATCTATCGCGACGAAGCGCAGGCCCGGTTCGACAAGGCGCTCACTGCGGCGCCCGGCTTCGTGGAGCGCCTGGTCGGCTTCTGGTCGAACCATTTCTGCGTTTCCGTCGCCAAGGCACCCGTCGTGCGGGCATGCGCCGGCGCCTTCGAGCGCGAGGCGATCCGCCCCTTCGTGCTCGGCCGCTTCGCCGACATGCTTTTGGCCGTCGAGCACCATCCGGCCATGCTGTTCTATCTCGACAACCGGCAGTCCATCGGCCCCGATTCCCGCGCCGGCAAGCGACGCGGACGCGGCCTCAACGAGAACCTCGCCCGCGAGATCCTGGAATTACACACGATGGGCGTCGGCAGCGGCTATGCCCAGGCCGACGTCACCAGTTTCGCGAACATGCTGACCGGCTGGACGATGGCCGGCCGCGAGGGGCGGCTGGGCGAGCCGGGAAGCTTCGTCTTCAACGCCAATGCGCATCAGCCGGGCCAGGTGGTGCTGCTCGGCAAGACCTATCCCGATGGCGGCATGGGCCAGGCGGAGGCCGCGCTCAACGACATTGCCCGCCACCCGGCCACCGCGCGGCACATCGCCAGCAAGCTTGCCCGCCATTTCATCGCGGACGATCCGCCCGAAGCGGCGGTCGCCCGCCTGGCCACGGTCTTCACCAAGACCGACGGCGACCTGCGAGCGATCGCGTTGGCGCTGGTCGACATGCCAGAAGCCTGGTCGACGCCGCTCACGAAGCTGCGCTCGCCACTAGACTATGTCGTGGCGTTGCGCCGGGCGGTGGGCACCACCGCCGGCAACGAACCGCAACGATCGCTTCGCTGGCTGAGCGTGCTCGGCGAACCGCTGTGGCGACCGCCGGGGCCGAACGGCTTTCCCGACCGGACGGACGCATGGGTTTCCGCCGAGGGCCTCAAGACGCGACTGGACATCGCCTGGCAGGCGGCGAAGCAGGCGGACGATATCGGCGATCCAGACGAGATGCTGGCGTCGCTGATCGGCACATCCGTCTCGGCCGAGACGCGGCAGGCGATTTCGCGCGCGGAGTCCAAGCAGCAAGGCCTGGCGCTGCTGTTGATGGCGCCGGAATTTCAGCGCCGGTAATTCCAGCGCCGGTAACAGTGATGGAGATGCGGCCATGAGCCTTCTTTGCGAAACCCCCAGCCTGTCCCGGCGCGCGGTGCTGATGAGCGGCGGCGCGCTGTTTGCCTGGGCCTATCTGCCGCGCTTCGCGCGCGCAGCCGACAATCGCGACCCGCGCCTGATCGTCGTCGTGCTGCGCGGCGCGCTGGACGGGCTGTCGACGGTCGGGCCGGTCGGCGATCCGGACTATGCCGGCCTGCATGGCGATATCGCGCTTTCGCTCTCAGGCGCCAACCCGGCATTGCCGCTCGACGGTTTCTTCGCCGTCAACCCGGCAATGCCGGTGTTTGCGCGCCTGTTCAAGGCAGGCCGGGCGGCCATCGTGCACGCGGCCGCGACCGGCTACCGCGACCGCTCGCATTTCGACGGCCAGGACGTGCTGGAAAGCGGCCTGCCCGGCCCTGGCAACGCCACCACCGGCTGGCTCAACCGGGCGTTGGCCAGCCTGCCGGCGGGCGACAGGATTGCGAAAGCCGGCGGGCTGGCGGTCGGGCCCTCGACGCCGCTGGTGATCCGTGGCGCCGCGCCCGTGCTCGGCTGGGCGCCGCAGGCGCTGCCGACGCCTGGCGATGCGCTGGCGGAGCGTGTGCTCGATCTCTACAACCATCGCGATCCTGCGCTGGCGGCCGCGCTTCAGAAAGGGCTCGACGCCGACCGCATGGCGCTGGGCGACCAGCTCGACGGCACGACGATGAAGCGTAAGGGCGGCCTCGACAATGCCGCCGGCATGCGGCAGTCGGCGCAAGGCGCGGCGCGGCTGATGGCTGCCGACGACGGACCGCGCATCGCGGCGCTCGCCTTCGACGGCTGGGACACCCATGTCAACGAAGGCGGCGCCACAGGGCGGCTCGCCAATCTGCTCGGCGGCCTCGACGGGGCGTTCGAGGAGTTCGAGAAGGGGCTCGGCGAGCATTGGCGCGACACCGCGGTCGTCGCCATCACCGAGTTCGGCCGCACGGCGCGCATCAACGGCACGGTCGGCACCGACCATGGCACCGGCACGGTGGTGCTGCTCGCCGGCGGCGCGATCAAGGGCGGCCGCGTCATCGCCGACTGGCCGGGGCTGAAGCCGGCGCAGCTCTACGAAGGCCGCGACCTGGCGCCGACCAGCGATGTGCGTGCAGTGCTGAAGGGGCTGCTGGCCGACCAGTTCGGGCTGTCGGCGGCAGTGCTAGGCGACAAGGTGTTTCCGGAGTCGGCGGCGGTGAAGCCGATGCGGGACCTGGTGGCGTGAGTCGTGAGTTTGCCGGTCAGCGATAGGCTGGCGGCGCCAGTCAGTTCGTCATCCACGGGCGGAGCGGGAGCGAAGCGGACGCGGAGACCCGAGGATCCATTCCGTGACTTTGATCGTGGGTGCTGCGGAGCAGAATTCTGAACCGTGGCAACGCCTGAACGTCACGGAATGGATCCTCGGGTCTGCGCTGCGTCGCTTCGCTCCTTGCTCCGCCCGTGGATGACGAGGCTGAGGAGCCTCGGCCAATCACCAACGCTGGCGCGGAGGTTTCGAACCTGTGCGTGGGACCTTAGCCAAACCGCCCGCGCCGTTGCCAGCGCGGGCATCAACGGCGATCCGAGAGCGATCACCAGCTCCAATAGCCGGGGTGCCAGCGGTGATGCGCCCAAAAGCCGGGATGCCAATGGCGCATCGGCCGGATGAACCGGCGGCCGTTCGGCACGCATCTGCCCCAGCGGTTCACGTGCCAGCCGGGACCGCAGCGCCAGCCGACGGTTTCGATGGGCAGCGGCGAAGCACCTGGCTTGGCCATCGGCATGGCTTGCGAGCCCACACTGGATAGCAGCAACGTGCCGGCGGCCATCGCGAGAGGCAGAAAGTATTTTGCGAACATGCGTTGTCTCCGTAATTCGTCCCTACCTCCGTGAAACGGGGGACACGGTCGAATTCCGTCGGAGCGCGATGGATCACGTCTTCGTTAGCGTGCGGCGTCTTCGTTGAGCGTCGCCACTGTCTTCAGCGCGCCGTCCAGCATGTCGCCCTTTTCGTCCTTCAGCGCTGCCTCGCGCAGGCGGCGGATCCAGTCGGCGGCGTCTTCGCGGCCTTTGAGCATCGGCAGCGCCGACAGCACGCGGTCGAATTTCGACTGGGCGCGGGCATGGGTGTCGCTGTAGCCCTTGATCAGGCGGCGGCAGTTCAGGATTTCGGTGGCAAGCGCATAATCCTGCTGCATATAGCCGAGCGCCAGGCCGTACCAGCGTTCGAGATGCTCGACCTCTATCCTGTGGCGCAGCAGGCGGCGGCGCCAGCGGCGCAGGCCGCCGATGAACCACAGCATGGCGAAGCCGGTGAAACTGTCGGTGCGGATGTGGCGGCCGCGATTGATGCGGCGGTCCAGAAAGGCGGCGAGGTTTGGGTGGTTCTCGATATAGCTTCCGAGCCCAGCCGGCAGGGTGCCGCAGAATTCCTCGATGCGCGGATGGAAATATTCGGTGACCTGCAGGACCGAACCTTGCTTGACGCCGACCTCCTTGCGCACTCGCCTGTCTCGCGTCGAGCGTGTCTTCAAATCCGCAACGCGGATCATGTCGTCGTAGCACATGGCGTTGGCGAGATGCTTTGCCGCGGCGATCGACAGCGCGTAGCCGCGCTCCGCATTGTCCAGCGCGATGGCCTTATCCAGGCGATCGAGATATTCGCCGCCATAGGCGATGTCCTGGTACTCGACGACCTTCTTCAGCCCGCGCTCGGCCATGTCGCGCACGGGCTCCGGGAGCAATGCCACGCGAGCGACAAGGGCCTGCCAGCCCTTAAACAGGGTTTCTGGTCCGCTGACCCTCCCCGTTGTCTTGGACTGGGCAACGGCGGGTTCCGCCGCCGCCTTTTCGCCGGCCGCCGCTGCCGCGATCCCGCGCGCGCGGTCGTAGGCCGCGCCGAAGGCGGCGAGGCTCGGCTTGACGCCACGGCCGCCGGCGCCGATCGCCTGCTCGTAGCTTTCGCGGGTGAAGGGCAGCGCATCGGAGCCGGCCAGCGCGCCAAGCAGGCTGGCCGAGATCATGGTGCCGTTGTCGGCGGCAATCTTTTCCATGTCGAAGGCGATGAAGCGCCTGGCCGCCGCTTGTGCCGTCGCGTGCACTTTTTCCGACGAGGCGCGGCCGTCGCCAGGCTCGATCTTTTCCGAGACGGCGGCGATGCGGTGCGAGGACGTGATCAGCGTCGTGCGCTCGGGCGTGACGAAACCGCGGATGATGGCGCGGCCGGCTTCCATCAGCTCGGCGGCGATCAGGATATCGACGTCGCCTTGCGAGGGCGACAGCGCGAAAACCGGCAGCCGGCCGGTGTCGCGGGCCATCTCGATGTAATAGATCGTGGCGCCGGTGCGCTGGGCGACGCCGGCCACCGAGGTCGATTGGGCGATATAGCCGTTGCGCTCGGCGACGTCGGTGATCCAGTCGGCGAGCACGCCGCCGCCCTGGCCGCCGACGGCGAGCACGGCGAGCTTTATCACCCGCTCGTCGTCAGAGGCGCCCGCCTTCGGGCGCAGGGGAGAAGCCTGGTCAAGCATCGGTAAACATCAAGCGGCGGCTCTCCCGGCGGCGCTGCAGAAGGCCGATCGCGGCGCGGCGCGCGCTTTCCAGGAAACGGTCCCAGCGGCCGGGATTGTGGACGACATCGGCACGGTAGAAGGATGGGCAGAGCACGGCCGCATCCGCCACCTCGCCACAATTGCCGCAGCCGACGCAGTTCTGGTCGATCGAGGCGACCGGATCGTCGCGCAGCGGATCGTCGAGCGACTTCACCGACAGTGACGGGCAGCCGGACAGCCGCATGCAGGCATGGTCGCCCGTGCAGATGTCCTCGTCGACGCCGAATTTCGGCTTGACCACGCGCTCGCCGCCCTTGATCGCCTTGTCGACCAGCGGCTTCTCGCGGCGCTGGCGGTTGAGCATGCATTCCGACGAGGCGACGATGACCTTCGGACCCTTCTCCTCGGTGGTCAGCGCCTCGCGCAGCGCGGCTTGCATCTTGCCGACATCATAGGTGCGGTCGATGTGGCGCAGCCATTTGACGCCCATGCCCTTCACCGCTTCGTCGATCGGATGCTTGGTCGACTTGGTGCGGTTGTTTGCGCGCGAGGACAGGATATCCTGGCCGCCGGTGGCGGCCGAGTAGAAATTGTCGACGATGACGATGACGCCGTCATTCTTGTTGAACACCGCATTGCCGATCGAGGAGGTCAGGCCGTTGTGCCAGAAGCCGCCATCGCCGACGAAGGAGATCGAGCGGCGTTTTGCCTCCGGCGAATTGAAGGCGGAGGCCGAGGCCGGCCCGAGCCCGTAGCCCATGGTGGTGGCGCCAAGCTCGAAGGGCGGCATGATCGAGAACAGATGGCAGCCGATATCGGAGGCGATGTGATGCTTGCCGAGCTCCTGCTCGACCAGCTTCGTCGCCGCGAAGATCGGCCGCTCGGGACAGCCGATGCAGAAGCCCGGAGGCCGTCCGGGAACGACATTGATGAGGTCGGCCGTGTCGACGCCCTCGCCCGCCTTGTTCGGCGCGCGCACCTCGCCCGGCAGCAGATGCGGGGCATTGGTGCGCAGGAAGGAGCCGATGCCGTCGAGCATCACCTGGCCGGTATATTCGCCGGCCATCGGCAGATGCTCCTTGCCGACCAGCTTCGTGCCGCGCCCGGCCTTGTGCAGCATCGCGGCAAAGGCCTGCTCGATATAATTGGGCTGGCCTTCCTCGACGACCAGCACCGCCTGCTTGCCTTCGCAGAAGGCGAGGAGCTCGTCGTCGACCAGCGGGTAGACGGCGTTCAGCACGTAAAGCGGCACGTCGGTCTCGCCATAGGTGTCGGCAAGGCCGAGCCGCTGCAGCGCCCGGATGACAGAATTATACATGCCGCCCTGCATGACGATGCCGACCGAGCCATGGTCCGAGCCGAAGATCTCGTTGATCTTGCGGTTTTTGATGAAATCGACAGCCGCCGGCCAGCGCTTGGCGACCTTTTCCTTCTCATGCAGGAAGGAGGCGGGCGGCAGCACGATGCGGCCGGTGTCGCGGCGCGGCGCGGCAAGCGCATCGGCGACCGACATTGGCGGGCGCTTGTTGTCCTTGGCGATGAAGTGGCCGTGGACGTGGCAGCAGCGGATACGCACCTGCAGCATCACCGGCGTGTTGGACACCTCCGACAGCTCGAAGCCATCCTCGACCGCCTTGACGATCGATGGCAGGTTCGGGCGCGGGTCGAGCAGCCAGACCTGGCTCTTCATGGCGAAGGCATGGCTGCGCTCCTGCATGATCGAGGAGCCCTCGCCATAGTCCTCGCCGACGATGATTAGCGCGCCGCCGGTGACGCCGCCGGACGCCAGGTTCGCCAGCGCGTCGGAAGCGACGTTGGTGCCGACCGTCGACTTGAAGGTGGCGGCACCGCGGATCGGATAATGCACGGAGGCGGCCAGCATGGCGGTGGCGGTCGCTTCAGAAGCGCTCGCCTCGAAATGCACGCCGAGCTCGCCCAGAATGTCTTGCGCGTCTGCCAGCACGTCCATCAGATGGCTGATCGGCGCGCCCTGGTAGCCGCCGACATAGCCGACGCCGCATTGCAAGAGCGCCTTGGTGATGGCGAGGATGCCCTCGCCGGCGAATTCCTCGCCGGCCCCTAATCTCAGCTTTTCGACTTCCTTGGCAAAAGACCGTTCGGCCATCTCCGCCTCCTTCCGTTGCCGCCTTCCATGGGGCGGCGCGTACATCTAGATCTCGTGCTTGCGGATGTTCTTCAGCATTTTTTGCAGCGTCGCGATCAGCGCGGCGTATTCGGCATCGTCGATACCGTCGAACATGGCTTCGAAAGCGTCATGCATTGCGGGCCAGGCGCGGGTGAACAGCGCTCGCCCGTCATCGGTAAGAAAAACATGGCGGATGCGGCTGTCGGTGACGCCCTGCTCGCGCCGCACCAGGCCCTGGCCTTCCAGCGAGTCGAGCGTGCGGCTCAAGGTCGACTGCTCGATGACCGTATAGACCGAGAGATCGTTGACGGTGACGCCGTCGGCGACCGAGAGCACGGCGAGCGTTCGTACCTGCGGGATGGTCAGGCCCTGCTTGCGGAAGTCGTCGCGCAAAGTGGCGTTGTAGCGGCCCATGATGCGGTTCATCAGATAGGGCGCGAATTGCTGCAGGCCGATCTGGCCGAGGGTCGAGATGCGCTGGCGCTTTTCGGCGAGCTTCTGTTCCATCACAGCCTTCCCGCCAGCAGAAAGCCGGAGCCGCCGCCCAGGCCGGCGCCTGGATGGGTCGAGGCGCCGATATGATAGAGGCCCTTGATGCCGGTCTCGTGGTTGCGGCTCGCCTTGAATGGCCGCCACAGGAAGGACTGGTCGATGGTCGACGAGCCACCATAGGGATCGCCGCCAACAAGGTTGATGTTCATGGCTTCGAGGTCGGCCGGCGAATAGGCGCGACGCGCAATGACCGTCTCGCGGAAGCCGTCGATGTGGTTGGCGAGGATCGCCTCGACGCGGTCGGCATAGGCCTCGCGCAGCGCCTCGGTCCAGCGGCCGTCGGGCGAGACATCGAGCTTGCCAGCGGCATCGCCCTTGAGGTGGCGCGGCACCTCAGGCAGTTGCAGCCATAGGATCGCCTTGCCATCGGGGCAGCGCGACGGGTCGAGCGCATGCGGCTGGCCGACGCAGATGGTCGGCACTTCGGGCAGCAGGCCGCGCACCGCCTCGTTGCAGGCCTTCGACACGCCATCCAAACCCGGCGTCAGATGCAGCAGCGCGACCTTGTCGAGGCCCTCGCCGCGCCAGGCGGGCGGCTTGTCCAGCGCGTAATGGATCTGGAAATTGCCCTTGCCGTAGCGATAGACGCGCGTCGCTTCGACGTCGCGCTTTGGAGCCGCGTCGCCGAGCAGGCGACCGTAGAGCTGCGTCGGCGTGACCGAGCAGATGACGCTTTTCTCGGCGTTCAACGTCTCGCCGGAGGCGAGCCGCACGCCGCTGGCGCGGCCGCCGGTCTGGACGATCGAGGCGACGTCGGCGTTGACGCGGATCTCGCCGCCGCGTTCCCTGATCAGCGCCTCGAAGGCGGCGAGCAGGTTTTTCGCGCCGCCCTTGACGATCGGCGCCCCGGCGGCCTCCAGCGCGAAGGCGATGACCTTGGCGATCTGGCCGGAGAAGGCGTCTTCCGGTCCAAGCCCGGCATGCAACACCCAGGGTGCCCATAGCGCGCGGACGAGGTCGGAACTGTAAGTCGTTTCCAGCCAGCCGCGCGCGGGCACCAGCGCCTCGCCCATGAAGGCGGCAAGGTTGCGCGGGCCTCGCCGCCAGGCCTCGCCGGCGATGAGCTTGGTCGTCGGGTAGGACCAGAGCGCGCCGCCGAGCAGGCCGAAGAGAAGACCGGCATTGCGTTGGATGTCGCCGACATCGGTGCCATGGCGGTCGCCGTCGCCGGAGGCGATCCGGTTCAGCGCCGCGATGTTGGCGGCACGGTCGGTGGTGAGCACGGCATGGCTGCCGTCAGGCGTGATCACGCCTGTCGGCGTGGCGGTATGGCAGAACTCCAGCCCATGCCGCGCAAGGTCCTTGCCGAGCGCGGCAAAGGCCGGCGAGGTGATGAACAGCACGAAGGTTGTGGCCATCACATCATGGACGAAGCCAGGCGCCGTGGTCTCGTCGGTGCGCATGCAGCCGCCGATACGATCGTTGCGCTCGAGCACGAGCACCTTGGCGCCCTTGGCGCCCAGCATCGCCGCGCAGACCAGGGCGTTGATGCCGCTGCCGACGATGATGTGATCGGAGGCGGTCATTGGAGGCTCGCGGATGATGGGAAGTCAATCGCGCAGGACGGCGTTCCTTCGCGCCCCCCTCTGTCCTGCCGGACATCTCCCCCTCTAGGGGGGAGATCAGCCGTCATCGCGGCTTTCGCCAATTGTCTACGATGCAGGATTGAGCGGGGCGCCAAAGCTGCCAATCTCCCCCCGGGAGGGGGAGATGTCCGGCAGGACAGAGGGGGGCGCCGTAGAGCGCTAGCGCTACAGAACGGTCGTCCCAACGTCCCGATCACTCCATCGCCCGCAAGCATGATCTTCTCCCGAAGACCGTCGCCTCGCCTATTTGCCCGGCACCAGCGCCAATGCCCGGATCGGGCTGCCGGTGCCGTGCTCGATCTTGAGCGGGGCGGCGATCAGGATCGCACCCTTCGGCGGCAGCTGGTCGAGGTTGCAGAGGCTGGCGAGTCCGTAACGGTTGGCCTTGTGCATCAGCGTGTGGGCCGGGAATGGCGGCTCCATGCCGCCGGCCTTGCCGGCGTCGGTACCGATCGTTTCCGAGCCCCAGCCTTTGATGTCCTTGGCGATCAGGAACTGGATGGCCTCGGCCGTCGGGCCCGGCGTGTGCGGGCCGGTCTCGTTGGCATTGAGGAACTCGGCTTCCGAGCCGTTGCGCTTGTACCAGTCGGTGCGCATCACAACCCACTCGCCGGGGTTGATGGCGCCGTGCTTGGCTTCCCAGGCCTTGATGTGATCGACGGTGAGCAGGAAGTCGTGGTCCGCGGCCGCTTCCTTCGAGCAGTCGATGACGTTGACCGGGCCGATGAAATTCTGCGCCGGAATGGTGTCGGTGGCACCGTCCGGATAGTCCTTGCCGGTGATCCAGTGCTGCGGCGCGTCGAAATGCGTGCCCGAATGCTCGCCGAGCTTCAGCCAGTTCCAGGCCCACCACGGGCCGTTCTTGTCGTATTTGGAGATCTCGTGGATTTCGACCTTCGGCGTGTCGACGGCGAGTTCCGGCGGCAGCTTGATCAGCGGCGTGTTCGGCCCGAGCGGCGCCGTCAGGTCGACCACCTTGATGGCGCCCGAGAGCAGCTGGCCGGCGACCTCGCCGAGGAGTTCTTGCGTGTCCATGGTCTTTTGTTCCCTCTTGTTCGTGACCTTCAAGGCTCGTTGCGGCCCTTAATATACCTACTAGACGAAAACATATGCATCTGCAATTATCTTTAAGCATAAAGCATTTTTGGGGCGGGGCGTGAGCGAGTTCGACGCCATCTTTGTCGGGGCGGGCCATAACAGCCTGGCATGCGCCGCGCATTTGGCGCTCAAAGGCTGGAAAATAGCGGTTTTCGAGCGCAGCGGGGATATTGGCGGCGCGGTGCGGACCGCCGAGTACACGCTTCCCGGCTTCCGGCACGATTTCGGCGCGATGAATTTGAGCCTCTTCGCCGGCTCCGCCTTCCACCGGAAATATGCAAATGAATTGAAAAGCCACGGCTTGGAGTTCGCGCCGGTGGCCGATTGTTTCGCCAGCGCCTTCCCGGATGGGAAATGGTTCGGCGTCAGCAACGACCTGGAAAAGACGGCGTCGCGGCTGGCCGCCTTCTCGGCGGCGGATGCAGCCACATGGCGCAGGCTGGTCGACGCTTTTCCAGGCGAGGCCGAACATCTCTTCCGCCTGCTGGGATCGCCGATGAGCGCAAGGGCGCTGGCCGGCAGCGCATGGAACATCTGGCGCAAGAAGGGCCTGGCCGGCGCGCTCGACACGGGAAGATTGCTGCTGTCATCGCCCCGCGCGTGGCTCGAGGAAAATTTCGAGACGCCGCATGTGCGCACGACACTCGCGGCCTGGGGCATGCATCTCGATTTCGCGCCCGACATCGCCGGCGGCGCCGTGTTCCCTTACCTGGAATCGATGGCCAACCAGAGTTTCGGCATGGTGCTCGGCAAAGGCGGCGCCGATATCATCATCCGGGCGCTTGCCGGCATGCTGAAGGCGGCCGGCGGCAAGATCACAACAGGTGCGGAGGTGTCGGAGATCACGGTGGCCGGCGGCCGGGCGACGGGGGTGCGGCTGGCATCCGGCGAAACCCATGCCGCAAGCAAGGCGGTCATTGCCGGCGTCGCGCCCAAGGCGCTGGCAGGCGGGCTGCTGCCCAACGGTTCCGGCGACGCCGGCTTCGACGCGGCGATGAAGACATTCCGCCACGCGCCGGGCACGATGATGATCCACCTGGCACTGGACGACCTGCCCGACTGGAGCGCAGGCGCCGAACTTCGCCAGTTCGCCTATGTGCATCTGGCGCCGTCGCTCGACGCCATGTCGCACGTCTACCAGCAGGCGATCGCCGGCCTGCTGCCTGACCAGCCCGTGCTCGTGGTCGGCCAGCCGACGGCGGTCGATCCGTCGCGCGCACCGCCAGGCAAGCATGTGCTGTGGGTGCAGGTGCGCATGCTGCCGGCGGAGATCCTTGGCGATGCCGCGGGCAAGATCGGGCCTGCGCACTGGGATGCGGTCAAGAACGCCTATGCCGAGCGCGTGCTCGACATCGTCGAGAGCTATGCGCCGGGATTGCGCAAAAAGATCCTCGGCCGCACGATCTTCTCGCCACTCGACCTCGAGCGCGAGAATCCGAACCTCGTCGGCGGCGACCAGATCTGCGGCAGCCACCAGCTCGCGCAGAATTTCCTGTTCCGTCCGGCGCGCGGCTTCGCGCGCTGGAACACGCCGGTCTCGAACCTTTACCTCACCGGCGCCGCGACATGGCCCGGCGCCGGCACGGGCGCAGGCTCGGGTTTCATGCTCGCCCAACAGCTGGGAGGGAACTAGAATTCCAGGACGGGAAGTGTGCGGTTGCCCGGTGCCTGAACAGACGGATCGATGACGCCGCGCAAATTAAAGACAACCAACAAGGGGAACGACCATGACCATCAACAGACGTGACTTGCTTGGATATGGCGCCGCGGCGATCGGTGCCGCCACGTTTGGCCTGCCGAGGGCGGCAAACGCGGCGGACGAGCTCACCATCGCCTACAACGTCAACCTGCCTTCATGGGACCCGACAACCGGACCCTCCGCTGTCAATCCGACCATCCAGGGCCTGTACCAGTCGGTGTTCGATCAGATCATCGGCCAGAAGCCGGACCTCTCCTTCACGCCGGGCCTGCTCACCGAATGGGGCTGGAACGACGACCGCACCAAGGTGACGATGACGGTGCGCGACGGCGTGAAATGGCATGACGGCTCGCCCTTCACGGCCGAGGACGTGGTGTGGTCGCTGCAGCGGGCCGGTGACGAGAAGACCGGCAATCCGATCCAGTTCGTCTGGAAGAACGTGAACAACTTCAGGATCGACGGCAACAAGATCACCGGCGACGTCGTGCAGTTCGACCCGGTCTATTTCAAGTGGATGTCGTTCCTCACCGGCTACATCATGCCGAAGGCCTATTACGAGAAGGTCGGCGCGGAAGGCTTCGAGAAGGCGCCGATCGGCACCGGTCCCTATATGGTCGACAAGTTCGAGCGCAATGCCTTCCTGCGGCTGAAGGCCAACCCGCACTATTGGGGCACGAAGCCCGCCTTCGAGAATGTGACGATCAAGTTCGTCACAGACGCCGCAAGCCGCGTCGCCGAGATCGAATCCGGCTCCTCGCAGGTGACGCTCGAAATCCCCTATGAGGAATATGACCGGCTGATCGCCAAGGACGGACTGGCCGGCTCAATCAAGAACGTCTCCGACATCGGCATGATCTTCTTCAACGACATCGAGGCAATGCTGGACAAGAACGTCCGCCAGGCCGCCGTGATGGCGGTGGACAAGGAGCTTCTGGTCAAGCGGCTGCTGCGCGGCTACGGGCAGCCGATCGCGACGCTGGAGACGCCGGAATACACGGCCTTCGATCCCTCGATCAAGGTCGAGCACAACCCGGAGAAGGCCAAGGAATTGCTCGCCGCTTCCGGCTATTCGCCTAAGAAGCCGGTCAAGTTCACGATTCAGACGACCAAGGGCTTCAAGCCCAAGGATTACGAGATGATCCAGGCGATCGTCGGCATGTGGCGCAAGGTCGGCATCGAGGCCAATATCGAGGTCTACGAGATCGCCAAGCATTACGAGCTGCGCGCCGCCGACAAGCTGGCGCCGGCCGCCTTCTACAACTGGGGCAACTCGATCGGCGATCCGACCACCTCGACCGGATTTGCCATGTATGGCCCAAGCCCGCATTCGGTGTGGGACAGCCAGGACCTGATCGACATGATCAACCCGTTGTGGGGCGAGAAGGACGAGGCCAAGCGCATCGCCGGCTGGAAGGCCGTCGACAAGTACATCGCCGAGCAGGCCTACGTGCTGCCGCTGATCCAATATGCGCAACCGATCGTGCATTCGAAGAAGGTCAATGTCGTGCAGCATGTGTCCGGCGCGCTGCTGCCGGCGCTGATGACCCCGGCCGCCTGATCACCGGTCTTGGATTGCCACGCGCGCCGTCCGCAAGACGGCGCGCATTTTCATCCAGGCATATGGGCGCATGCTGCTGCAAAGATTCTTCGTTCGTCTGCTGACGATGCTGGTGACGCTGTTCGGCGCCGCCGTCGTCGTTTTCGTCGTCATCCGAGTCGCCCCCGGCGATCCGATCGCGATGATGCTGCCGCCCGGCGCCAGCAATGACGACATTGCGCGGCTGCGCGCGCTCTATGGACTCGACAAGGGCATCGTGCAGCAATTCTTCATCTGGCTCGGCGGCGTGCTGCATGGCGATTTCGGCACCTCGATCTCGCTGCGTCAGGATGTGCTCGGCCTCGTCTTCAACCGGCTGCCGGCCACGCTGGAGCTCGCGACCGTGGCGCTGCTGATGGCGATCGCGATCGGCACGACCGCCGCGATCCTCGGAGCGCGCTCACGCGGCACGGCGATAGAGGCCGGCATCGACATCGTGAGTGGCGCGACGCTCTCCATCCCCGATTTCCTCTGGGGTCTTGTGCTGATCCTGCTGTTCGGCGTGCTGGTGCCGGTGTTCGACATTTCGGGCCGGGTGTCGCCGCAACTCGATCTGCCCTTCGCCACCCAGTTCTACTTGGTCGAGAGCATCCTCAGGCTTCGCTTCGACCTGACCTGGGACCTGCTCAAGCACATGCTGATGCCAGCCGTGGCACTGGCGCTGCCGCTGGCAGCGATCATCGCTCAATTGCTCAAACAGTCGCTGAAGGAAGTGCTCGACCTCGACTATGTGGTGCTGGCGCGCGTGAAAGGTTTTTCGGAGACACAGGTGATCCTGCGCGAGGCGCTGAAGAACGCGGCGCTGCCGACGCTGACGCTCGTCGGCGTTCAGTTCACCTTCCTTATCGGCGGCACCGTCATCGTCGAGCGGCTGTTTTCCTATGAAGGCCTCGGCAACATGGCGATCGACGCCGTCATCAACCGCGACCTGCCGCTGATCCAGGGCATCGTGCTGGTGTTCGCGCTGCTTTTCGTGCTGATCAACCTTACCGTCGACATGATGTATGCGCTGCTCAATCCGAGGCTGCGCCATGGATGAGGCAAGTGTCGCCAGGCGAGGTTTGAGCCCGAGGCTGTGGCTGGCCGGCGGCTGGCTGCTGCTGACGCTGCTGGCGGCCATCTTCGCGCCATTGATCGCGCCGCAGGACCCGCTGGCGCAGGATTTGATGCTGGAGCGCCTGCCGCCCTTCTGGCTGGACGGGGCCGAGCCCGGCTATTGGCTGGGCACCGACAGCCTGGGACGCGATCTGTTGTCGCGGCTGATCTTCGGCGGCCGCATCGCCTTCATCGTCGCCTTCGCTGCGGCGACGTCCGCCTGCCTGCTCGGCTCCGCGCTAGGGTTGATCGCCGGCTATTTCGGCGGCTGGGCCGACCGCATCATCTCGCGCATCGTCGATGTCTGGATGGCATTCCCACCGGTGCTGTTCGCGATCCTTCTGGTAGCAGTGCTGGGCACCGGCTTGAGCTCCGTCATCCTCGCGATTGCGATCATTGACTGGACGCGCTTCTGCCGAGTGATCCGCGCCGAGGCGATGAGCCAGGCAAGCATGGATTATGTCGAGAACGCGCGCATTGCCGGCTATGGCCGCATGGGCATCATGCTGCGCGAAGTGCTGCCCAATGTGCTGCCGTCGGTGGTGGCGCTGCTGTCGCTCGAAATGGGCATCGCCGTGATCGTCGAGGCGATCCTCTCCTTCGTCAATCTGTCGATCTCGACCGACGACCCGACCTGGGGCAGCATCATCGCCGAGGGACGGCTGTCGATCCACCAGGCTTGGTGGGTGCTGGTGTTCCCGCTCATCACTCTGATCCTCACCGTGCTTTCCTTCAGCCAGTTCGGCGAAGCGCTGAAGGCGCGCTTCGATCCGGTGCTGCGATGAGCGCGTGCCTGGAAATCCGCGGTTTGAGCGCCGTGCTGCCCAACGGCCAGCGCGTGCTGCGCTCCGTGTCGCTCGCCGTCCAGCCGGGCGAGGTGCGCGCGCTTGTCGGCGAAAGTGGCGCCGGCAAGACGATGATCGGCAAGGCGGTGCTCGGCGTGCTGCCGAAGAGCGTGCGCATCGTCGAAGGCGAGATGCTGATCGAGGGCGAGGACCTCGGCCGCCTCGATGCCAAGGCGCGGCGGACCCTGATCGGCGCGCGCACGGCGCTAATCCCGCAGGATCCGCTCACCGCGCTCAACCCGTCGCGCCGCATCGGCCCGCAAATGACCGACCGGCTGGTGCGCATCCTTGGCTGGAGCACAGAGAGGGCCGACAAGCGCATCCGGCAGCTGCTCGACGAGGTGCAGATCCGCGACCCCGAGCGCGTGCTGAAGAGCTATCCGCATGAATTGTCCGGCGGCATGCGTCAGCGTGTGCTGATCGCGGCGGCTTTCGCGGCGGAGCCCAGGCTGATCGTCGCCGACGAGCCGACGACGGCGCTGGATGTAACGGTGCAAAAACAGATCCTGCGGCTCATCGCGCAACTGCAGCGCGACCACGGCACGGCGATCCTGTTCGTCACCCACGATCTCGGCGTCGTCGCCAAGATCAGCCAGAAAGTGTCGGTGCTCTATGCCGGCAAGGTGGTCGAAGAGGCCGAGACCGAGGCGCTGTTTGCGGCACCGCAGCACCCCTATACGCGCGCGCTGATGGCGGCGACACCGCGCTACACCGACCCATACGCCTCGCTGAAGCCGGTGGACGAAAACGTGCTTGCCGGATTGGCCGTAGAGATCGCCGCCGCCGACCAGGACTGGAGGCCCGGCCATGGCTGAGCCGCTGATTTCCGTGCGCGGGCTGAAGGTGGCGCTGCCCGACATGACGCGCAAGCCGCTGATCGGCCGCGCGCCGCTGGCCGAGATACTCAACGGACTGGACTTCGACCTGCCAAAGGGATCTGTCACTGGCATCGTCGGCGAATCCGGCTCCGGCAAGTCGACGCTCGGCCGCGCGCTGGTCAGGCTGATCGAACCCAGCGCGGGTTCCATCGGCTTCGAGGGGCGCGACATCAGCCGTCTTTCGGAAACCGAGCTCAGGCCGCTGCGCCGCGACCTGCAGATGATCTTCCAGGATCCAATGTCATCGCTCAATCCGCGGCATACGATCTTCAACATCATCGCCGCACCCTTGCGGCAGAACGGGCTTGGCGACAGGCTGAAGGAACGCGTCGCGGAAGCCCTGCAGCGCGTCGGCCTGCCGCAGAGTTTTGCCAGCCGCTACCGCCACGAATTGTCGGGCGGCCAGCGTCAGCGTGTCGGTATCGCACGAGCGCTCGCGCTGTCGCCGAAATTCGTGCTGGCCGACGAGATCGTCTCCGGCCTCGACGTCTCGACGCAGGCGCAGATCCTGACGCTGCTGGAAAAGCTGGCGGCCGAGATGGGGCTGACGGTCGCCTTCATCAGCCACGATTTGTCGGTGATCCGGCGGCTTTGCCAGCAGGTCATCGTGATGCGCGAAGGCAGGATCGTCGAGGCCAGCGCCACGGACGCGCTGTTCGAGAACCCGAAGGAGACCTACACGCGCGACCTGCTCGCCGCCATTCCGCTGCCGGAGATCGATCCGGATTGGCTGCAGCCCAAGGCATCGGCATGACGTGAGTTTTTGATTCGCACGCCGACCAGCGGGCCTCGGATGTGCGCGAGGACAAGTCAGCCCGCCAACGGAGGGTGACATGAAATACGCAATCCAGGCGGCGGTTTTCGCAGCCTCCTTGTTCGGCGCAATGGGAGTGGCTTCCGCGGATTCGATCCCCGGCATGCGCGGACATGACCACACCGGCATCACCGTGCCCGACATGAAGCAGGCCGTCGACTTCTTCACCAATGTCGTGGGTTGCAAGAAGGCGATGTCGTTCGGGCCGTTCGCCGACGACAAGGGCACCTTCATGCAGGACCTGCTTGGTGTCGATCCGAAGGCGGTGATCGAGGAGATCACCTTGGTGCGCTGCGGCTATGGATCGAACATCGAGCTGTTCAAATATACCGCGCCCGACCAGAAGGATTTGACGCCGAAGAACAGCGATATCGGTGGCTTCCACATCGCCTTCTATGTCGACGACGTCGCCGCCGCGAAAACCTATCTCGAGGCCAAGGGCGTGAAGACCCGGATGGGACCGCTGCCGGTGAAGCAAGGGCCGGCCGCGGGCCAGACCATCCTCTATTTCCAGGCGCCGTGGGGGCTGCAGCTCGAGGCGATCAGCTACCCCGAAGGGATGGCGTATGAAAAGGGCGCCGAGACGGTGCTGTGGAGCCCAAAGGATCCGACCAAGTGACTAACCAAACAGGCTGACGTTGATCATTCAATTATAAAACTTTAAGCTTGAAATAATCGCCGGCCAGCGCGATACTGACAGTTGGGTCGCCGGATTGCCGGCGTTCCCGATGCCTTAGAGCGTTTCATGCAATTCCGGACGGAAAACCGTTACGCGCTTTTCCTGGAATTGCCCTAGAGGAGATCGCAAGACATGAAGGTTGCGGTTCTCGGCGGCGGACCAGCCGGCCTCTACTTTTCCATCTCGCTCAAGCTGCGCGATGCCGCGCATGAGGTGACGGTCTATGAGCGCAACCGCGCCGACGACACATTCGGATGGGGCGTTGTTTTGTCGGCGGAGACGCTGGAGAATCTGACCAGGAACGACCCGGTCAGCGCCGTCTGGATCAAGAAGCATTTCGCCTATTGGGACGACATCGCCGTCATCCATGATGGCGTGCGCACGGTGTCTTCAGGTCATGGCTTTTGCGGCATCGGCCGCAAGCGGCTCCTGATCCTCTTGCAGCGGCGCGCCCGCGAGCTCGGCATCAAAATGATGTTCGAGACCGATGTTTCCGACCCGAAACCCTTTATGGAAACGCATGACCTGGTGGTCGCCGCCGACGGGTTGAACTCTAAATCCCGCGCCACGTTCGCCGACGTCTTCAAGCCGGACATCGACACCCGCAAATGCAAGTTCGTCTGGCTGGGCACCACGCAGAAATTCGACGACGCCTTCACCTTCATCTTCGAGAAGACCGAGCATGGCTGGGTGTGGGCGCATGCCTACCAGTTCGACAGCGAGACCGCGACCTTCATCGTCGAATGCAGCGAAGCGACCTGGGCTGCGTTCGGGTTCGGCCAGATGACGCAGCAGGACTCGATCGCGGTCTGCGAGCGCATTTTTTCAAAGCATCTCGGCGGCCATCCGCTGATGACCAACGCCAACCACATCCGCGGTTCGGCCTGGATCAATTTTCCGCGGGTGCTGTGCGAGCGCTGGTCGTACAAGAACCTGGCGCTTATGGGGGATGCGGCGGCTTCAGCGCATTTCTCCATCGGCTCCGGCACCAAGCTGGCGCTGGAGAGCGCGGTGGCGCTCGCCGACTATGTCGAGTCCGAGCCGGACCTCGATGCGGCCTTCCGCAAATATGAGGATGCGCGGCGCACCGAGGTGCTGAAGCTGCAATCGGCGGCGCGCAATTCGTTGGAATGGTTCGAAGAAGTCGAACGATATCTCGGTTTAGATCCAGTTCAATTCAACTATTCGCTGCTCACCCGCTCGCAGCGCATCAGCCACGAGAACCTTCGGCTGCGCGATGCCGAATGGCTCGCGGGCGCCGAAGAATGGTTCCAGCGCAAGGCCGGCGCCGGCGGCAACAGCTTACGCCGCGCGCCGATGTTCGCGCCGTTCAAGCTGCGCGACATGACGCTCAGCAACCGCATCGTCGTCTCGCCGATGGCGCAGTACAAGGCGGTCGACGGCTGCCCGACCGATTGGCATTTTTCGCATTATGCCGAACGCGCCAAGGGCGGCGCCGGCCTGCTCTATATCGAGATGACCTGCGTCAGCCCGGAAGGGCGCATCACGCCCGGATGCCCTGGCTTCTACAGACCGGAGCATGAGGTCGCGTGGACGCGGCTGGTCGATTTCGTCCATGCCGAGACCGAAGCGAAGATCTGCGCCCAGATCGGCCATTCCGGCGCCAAGGGTTCGACCCGGGTGGGCTGGGAAGGAACCGACGTGCCACTGCCGGACGGCAACTGGCCGGTGATGGCGCCTTCGGCCGTGCCATGGTCGCCGAAGAACCAGGTGCCGAAGGCGATGGACCGCGCCGACATGGATCTGGTTCGCGATCAGTTCGTCGCCTCGGCCGAGATGGCCGAACGCTGCGGCTTCGACATGCTGGAGATCCATGCCGCGCATGGCTACCTGCTGTCGGCCTTCATCACGCCGCTGACCAATCGCCGCACCGACGACTATGGCGGCTCGCTGGAAAACCGCATGCGCTATCCGCTGGAAATCTTCCATGCGGTGCGCGCAGTGTGGCCGGCCGAGAAGCCGATCTCGATGCGCATCTCGGCCAATGACTGGGTGGGCATCGAAGGCGTCACGCCTTCGGATGCGGTCGAGATTGCCAGACTTCTGCACGGAGCGGGCGTCGACCTTTGCGACGTGTCGGCCGGGCAAACCACCATCGCCGCCAAGCCGGTCTATGGCCGCATGTTCCAGACGCCGTTTTCCGACCGCATCCGCAACGAGGTCGGCATGGCGACGATGGCGGTCGGCAATATCTATGAGCCGGACCACGCCAACTCGATCCTGATGGCCGGGCGCGCCGACCTGGTGGCGCTGGCAAGGCCGCATCTTGCCGATCCCTACTGGACGCTGCACGCGGCGGTGACGCTCGGCGACCGCGGCGTCAAATGGCCCGATCCCTATCTGCCGGGACGCGACCAGATCTACCGGCTGGCCGAGCGCGAAGCGGCTGCGGGGCTCAAAGTATGAGCGCCGTGCGCGAAATTGCCGGCAAGCACGCGCTGGTCACCGGCGGCGGCTCCGGCGTCGGCAAAGCCATTGCGCAAGTGCTGGCGGCAGAAGGTGTGGCCGTCACCATATGCGGGCGGCGCGAAGCGACGCTGGCTGAGGTTACAAAGGAAAACGACCGCATCTTTGCCGTCACCGCCGATGTCACGAACGAGGCCGCCATGGCGGACGTGTACCAGAAGGCGGAAGCCGCACGCGGACCCTTCGACATCGTCGTGGCCAACGCCGGCATGGCGGGCAGCGCGGCGGCGCACAAGACCGCGCTGGCCGACTGGCAGCGCACGCTCGACGTCAACCTCACCGGCGCCTTCCTGACCGTGAAGCCGGCGCTCTCCGGAATGCTCGCGCGAAAGACAGGCCGGATCATTTTCATTGCCTCGACCGCAGGCCTCAAGGGTTACGCCTATGTCGCACCTTACGTCGCGGCCAAGCACGGCGTTGTCGGCCTGATGCGGGCCTTGGCTGCCGAGACCGCCAAATCCGGTGTCACCGTGAATGCCGTGTGCCCGGGCTTCGTCGAAACCGAGATGCTAGAGGAGTCCGTCCAGCGCATCGTCGAGAAGACCGGACGTTCCACCGACGAGGCGCGCGCGAGCCTTGCGGCGACGAACCCGCAGGGGCATTTCATCCAGCCGGAAGAAGTCGCGGCGGCGGTGCTTTGGCTGTGCAGCGACGCCGCGCGGTCGATCACCGGGCAGGCCATTTCGATCTCGGGGGGCGAGACATGGTAGCGGGACCGACTTCCGCCGGACCGGGCAAGGACAGGCTGCGGCTGTGGATACGCCTGCTGCGCGCATCGCGCACCATCGAGGCGGAGCTGCGCGAGCGTTTGAAGAAGGAGTTCGACACCACGCTGCCGCGCTTCGACGTGATGGCGGCGCTCTACCGCTCGCCGGAAGGCATGCTGATGAGCGATCTGTCGCGCTTCCTGCTGGTGTCGAACGGCAATGTGACGGGCATCGTCGACCGGCTGGTGTCCGAAGGGCTGGTGACGCGGGCGCGCCGCAACGGCGACCGCCGCACCTCGATGGTACGGCTGACCGAGGAAGGCTCGAAGTCTTTCGCCGCGATCGCCGCCGCGCATGAGAATTGGGTCGGCGAGCTGCTCGGCAATGTCAGCGAGGACGAGGCGCGGCAGCTGACCGGCATGTTGAAATCGTTCCGCAGCAATTGGGAGGGACGCGAATGAGCGCCATGGCCAAGCTCAAGCCGAAGCACTTCCTCTGGCAGGTCGAAGGCAAGGTCGCGAAGATTCGGCTCGACCGGCCGGAGCGCAAGAACCCGCTGACCTTCGACAGCTATGCCGAGCTGCGCGACACGTTTCGCGAGCTCGTCTATGCCGACGACGTCGATGCCGTGGTGTTCCTGCCCAATGGCGGCAATTTCTGCTCGGGCGGCGATGTCCACGACATCATCGGGCCGCTGATCCAGATGGACATGAAGGCGCTGCTCGCCTTCACCCGCATGACCGGCGATTTCGTCAAGGCGATGCTCAACTGCGGCAAGCCGATCATCGCGGCCGTCGACGGCGTCGCGGTCGGCGCCGGCGCGATCATCGCCATGGCCTCCGACATCCGCATCGCCACGCCGGAGGCAAAGACCGCCTTCCTGTTTACGCGCGTCGGCCTCGCCGGCTGCGACATGGGCGCCTGCGCGATCCTGCCGCGCATCATCGGCCAGGGCCGCGCCGCCGAACTGCTCTACACCGGCCGCACCATGAGCGCCGCCGAAGGCGAGCGCTGGGGGTTCTACAACCGGCTGGTCGAACCGGCGGCGCTGGAGCCCGACGCGCTCGACATGGCCGCGCGCATCGTCTCCGGCCCGACCTTCGCGCATAGCATCACCAAGATGCAGCTCAACCAGGAATGGTCGATGGGCCTCGACCAGGCGATCGAGGCGGAAGCGCAGGCGCAGGCGATCTGCATGCAGACCGGCGATTTCAAGCGGGCCTACAAGGCGTTCGTCGCGAAGGAAAAGCCGGTGTTCGAGGGGAGTTGAGGATGGGTGTGTTCTTGGAGAGGTTGGCGGGACAGCGCCCCCCTCTGGCCTGCCGGCCATCTCCCCCTCTAGGGGGGAAATCGGATGTCGCCCCCGCTTTCGCCAACCACCAACGCCGCACGATTGAGCGGGACGCCAAAACTGCCAATCTCCCCCCTAGAGGGGGAGATGTCCGGCAGGACAGAGGGGGGCGCCGTAGAGCGCAACGCCCTAAGCACTGCGGAGGTGCAAATGCCTGACCGCACCTTCCTCTCGTGGCCCTTCTTCGAAGATCGCCACCGCCAACTCGCCGAGCGTCTCGAAGCCTGGTGCCAACAGAACCTTCCCGTCGACCACCACGACGTCGACGCCGCCTGCCGCGCGCTCGTGGCGATGCTCGGCCGCGACGGGTGGCTGAAGCCGACGGCGCTCGACCCGGCCAAACCCGGACCGCTCGATGTGCGCACGCTCTGCATCACGCGCGAGACGCTTGCCCGCCACGACGGACTCGCCGATTTCGCCTTCGCCATGCAGGGGCTGGGCACCGGCGCGATCACGCTGTTCGGCACGCCGGACCAGCAGCGCTGGCTGGAGAAGACGCGGGCCGGCCAAGCGATCTCCGCCTTTGCGCTCTCCGAGCCACGCTCGGGGTCGGACGTCGCCAATATGGAAATGACCGCTGTCCGCGAAGGCGGCGACTGTCTGCTCACGGGCGAAAAGACCTGGATCTCCAATGGCGGCATCGCCGACCTCTACGTGGTGTTCGCCCGCACCGGCGAGGCGCCCGGCGCCAAGGGGATTTCCGCTTTCGTCGTGCCGGCGGAGACGAAGGGGCTCAGCGTCGCCGAGCGGCTCGAGGTCATCGCCCCTCACCCTCTGGCGCGGCTCTCCTTCGATAATGTGCGCATTCCGGCTTCCGGCCTGATCGGCAAGCCCGGTGACGGCTTCCGCATCGCCATGTCGGTGCTCGACGTGTTCCGCTCGACGGTCGGCGCGGCGGCCCTCGGCTTCGCGCGCCGCGCACTGGACGAAAGCATTAAACGCGCGGCCGAACGAAAACTGTTCGGTGCGCCGATGGCGGAGCTACAGATGGTGCAGGGCCACCTCGCCGATATGGCGCTGGATGTCGACGCCGCTGCGCTCCTCATCTACCGCGCCGCCTGGACCAAGGACATGGGCGCCGCGCGGGTGACGCGCGAGGCCGCGATGGCCAAGCTCTTCGCCACCGACAAGGCGCAGGACGTGATCGACAAGGCGGTGCAACTGCATGGCGGCGATGGCGTCCGCAAGGGACACATCATCGAGAGCCTCTATCGCGAGATCCGGGCATTGCGCATCTATGAGGGCGCCTCGGACGTGCAGAAGGTGGTCATCGCCAGGCAGGTGATGGGCGGGGCGTGACAACGAGTTTGAACCAGGGGGAACTGGACATGCACACGATCCTGCAGCCGGAAGGCTGGGCCAAACCGATCGGCTACGCCAATGGTGTGGCCGCGCATGGCCGGCTCGTCTTTATCGGCGGCCAGGTCGGATGGAATGCGGAATGCCGGTTCGAGACCGACGACTTCGTCGGCCAAGTGCGCCAGACGCTCGCCAACATCGTTGCCGTGCTCGCCGAAGCCGGCGGCGAGCCGCGGCACATCACCTCGATGACTTGGTACTTTACCGACAAGGCCGAATATGTCGGCAACCTCAAGGGCATCGGCGAGGCCTATCGCGACGTGATCGGCCGACACTTCCCGGCGATGGCGGCGATGCAAGTGGTGGCGCTGGTCGAGGACCGGGCCAAGGTTGAGATTCAGGCGACGGCTGTTATCCCGGAATAGTTACCGGCGAAGCCCGGCCTGCCGCAGCAGCGGCAGAACATGGTCGCAGAAATAGGGCAGTTCCTGGGTGTAGTTGACGAAGGACAATGCGATGCCCTGGTAGCCATGCCCGGCAATGGCGACCATATCGGCGGCAATCTTTTCAGGGGTTCCGATCAATGGATAAGTGCCGGCGCCGCCGGCAAAGCGCTGGCGATAGCGGTCATAGGCGTGCGGGTCATGCGACTGGGAGAATTCCTTCTTGCCGGCCATATGGGCATCGACGGCTTCGTGATCGGCCATCGTGACGGCGTAGCGCGTGTAATAGGCCTGCGCCTCTTCCACCGTCGGGCGGCAGACGACATGCGCAACCGTATAGACGCCGACATCGCGGCCCGCCTTGTCGGCGCGCTCACCGATGTCGGCGACATGCTTGCCGGCATCGTTCATCTCGGAAAAGGTCGTGAACAGATAGTCGCATCTGGCGGCGGCGAAATCCCGGCCCGGGCCGCCGAAAGCGGCATTCATCGTCACCGGCCGCGGAACCTGGAGACTGGCCGGCCGGCTCACCGCCTCCTTGAGCCGATAATAAGTGCCTTCGTAGTCGAGAGGCTCGCTCGATGCATAGAGCCGCTCGAGGATTTCAATCCATTCCGCCGCCTGGTCATAGCCCTTCTCGACCAGCGGCGTGCCGAACATGCCGAATTCCTTCGGGTTCCAGCCGCAAACGATGTTGAGCCCGGCGCGGCCCTGGCTGATGTGGTCGACCGTCGCCAGCGCCTTGGCGGCGTAGAGTGGATGCACCAGCGGCACATGCACCGTCATGAACAGGCCGATCTGCTCGGTCACGGCCGCGAGCGCCGCCGCCCAGGTGAAGGTCTCGAAGGAAAATTCGCGGACCTTGTTGCGGCCGCCGAAACCGCGCCAGCGCGCGATCGGCAACATGAATTCGAGGCCGGCGCGGTCGGCTATCTGGGCGGCCGTCAGATTATCCCGCCAGCTTGCGGTCCAGCGTTCCGGCACGTCGGTGATGGCAAGCCCGCCATCGGCGTTGGCCGAGAAGACGCCGAGCTTCAGTCTGTTCGGGCCGTGCAGGGGATGGGCTTTGATCATCTTGGCAACTCGCGGCGGGACGCCACACGCTAGGCTGGCGTGAAAATATTTCAAGCCTGAAATAGCTTCGCCTGGCCGTCATTTGCGGGTATGCATTGGGCAACTCAAAAAGGGGATGGCATGAGCGAGTTCCGCCAGAAGTGCATCGGCAAGACGAACCTCGTCGGGTCATTCGTCGCCATTCCCCATCCGGTCGCCGTCGAGGTCATGGCGCTGTCCGGCCTCGATTTCCTCTGCATCGACTGGGAGCACGCGCAGATCTCGCGTGACATGATCGAGACCATGGTGCGAGCAGCCGACGTGCATCGCGTGCCGGCGATGGTCCGGGTTCCCGGCCATGCGCCAGAAGCCATTCAGGCGGCGCTGGACAGCGGCGCGCAAGGCGTGCTCGTGCCGCGCGTCTCGACAGCGGAGCAGGCCGCGATGGCGGTGAAGGCCTCGCGCTATCCACCGCAAGGCGCGCGCGGTGTCGGTCCCGGCCGGGCCGCGGGCTATGGCTATCGTATTCCCGAATATCTTGCCTCCGCCAACAACCGAACGATCGTCGCGGTCCAGGTTGAGACATCGGAGGGACTGGCCAATATCGAAGCGATCGCGGCGGTCGACGGCGTCGACGTGGTCTTCGTCGGCCCTGGCGATCTCTCGGTGTCGATCGACGCGATCGGCCCGGCAGGCGCGGACAAGCTCTCCGAGGCGATCGGAACAATCATTCGCGTAACGATCGCACATGGCAGGACTGCCGGCATATTTTGCGCCAGCCCCCAGACCGTCAGCCGATGGGCAGCCATCGGCGCGAGTTTCTTCGTGCTGGCCAGCGACACGATGTTTCTCGGTGCCGGGGCCGCGGCCAACGGCACCGCCGCCCGTGCCGAACTGGCGCAAGGGGCCGGCTAGGCGAGAGCATATCGGCAAGGTAGAGGTCGCCAAACTTTAAGCTTAAAACTTTCGCCTTGAAAAGCGCCGTACTTTGGATAGCATCAAGATCGCGACTGTCCGGCTGGAGGGGCTTTTCCGGTCCATCGCAGTGTTCCGGGTGAGAGGGGTTCGGTCCTTGTCGTTCATACTGCCCCATTCATCGTCCAGCGCGCGCTATGCCTTCGATGGCGTGCGTGCCCAGATTCGCGATCTGCACACCGAAAACATCGCCAACCTCGCGGTTCGCGCGCGGGAACTCGGCGATGTCATCGCGCTCTGGTACGGCGAAGGCGATATGGTGACGCCAGCCTTCATCCGCGACGCGGCGAAGGCCGCCTTCGACGAAGGCCTGACCTTCTACGTTCCCAACATGCGCGGGCACGGCCCGCTGAACGAGGCGCTTTCAGAGTACCAGACGCGCATCCACGGCCGCTCGATCCCGATCGCGCGGACCACGGTGACGCCGGGCGGCATGCAGGCGCTCTATCTGGCGCTGGAACTGCTGGTCGATACCGGCACCAACGTCGTCTATGTCGCGCCGCAATGGCCCAACATCCACAACGCCATCCATCTGATCGGCGGCGAGCCGCGCCCGTTCTCGCTCGACTTCAAGGGCGACTGGCAACTCGATCTCGACCGATTGTTTGCAAGCTGCGATGCGCGCACCCGCGCGATCTTCCTGTCGACGCCGTCCAATCCGACCGGCTGGACCGCGACGCGCGAGGAGATGCAGGCGCTGCTCGACTTCAGCAGGCGCACCGGCATCTGGATCATCTCCGACGAGGTCTACGGCCGACTCTATCTCGAGGGCGACGTCGCTCCTTCCATCCTGCAGATCGCCGAGGACGGCGACAGGGTGCTGTCGGTCAACAGTTTTTCGAAGGCTTGGGCGATGACCGGTTGGCGCATCGGCTGGCTGACGCATCCGTCAGGCGTTGCCGACCAGCTCGGCGCGATGACGCAATATGTCAACAGCGGCACCGCCGCGCCGATCCAGGCGGGCGCCGTCGCCGCCATCCGCCAGGGCGAGCCGCTGGTCGAGGAAATCAGGCAGCGGATCAGGATAGGCCTCGACCTCGCCTATGACCGGCTGGTGCAAATCCCAGGCACCATCCTGCCGACCAAGCCGCGCGGCGGCATGTATGCGTTCTTCGCCCTGGAGGGCGAGAACGACGCGCGGCGCGCCTGCGCCCGCATTCTGGAGACGGCGCGGGTCGGGCTTGCGCCCGGTCACCTGTTCGGAACTTCGACGGCGGCGTTCCTGCGCATGTGCGTGTGCCACGACACCAGCCAGATAGAAACGGCGCTTCAACGCATGACCGCCGCAATGAATTGACGCCCTGCCGGAAGCGGGGCGGCAAAAAGCCGTGCGGGGAAAACCCGCCCGTTCAACAACAGAGGGAACAGAAATGAGCTTTACTCGTCGCAACCTGCTTCTCATGGCCGCCGCTATCGGCATCGCCACCGGCCCCGCCACCGCTTACGCCGCGGATGCGCTCAATGTCGGCGCTTACCCGACCAATCCGCCTTTCGAATACAAGAACGAGAGCGGCACCTTCGAGGGTTTCGAGGTCGACATCGTCAACGAGGCGGCCAAGCGCATCGGCATGACCACCGACATCGCCGATCTCGGGTTCCAGGCGCTGTTTGCCGCCACCACCTCCAAGCGCATTGACGTCGCCATCTCCTCGATCACCATCACGCAGGAGCGGCTGAAGTCGCAGTCCTTCACGCAGCCCTATTATGACTCCGACATGGGCATCGCCACCAAGGCCGACAGCCCGATCAGCACCGAGGCGGACCTCAAGGGCAAGGTCGTCGGCGTGCTTTCCGGTTCCACCGGCGAAACCTGGGTCAAGGACCATCAGCAGGCCGACGGCTTCAGCGACGTGAAGGGCTATGACACGCAGCAGAACCTGTTGCTCGACCTCAGCGCCGGCCGCGTCGATGCCGCCGTCAGCGATATCCCCGGCATGCAATACTCCTTCAAGAAGATGAAGGACCTCGTCGTCAAGCAGCGCATCAAGACCGGCGAGCAATACGGCCTGATGATGACCAAGGACCACCCGCTGCTCGGCAAGCTGAACGACGCGCTGACGGCGATGAAGAAGGACGGGACGCTGGCCGCGATCCACAAGAAGTGGTTCGACAGCGATGCTCCGGCGGACTCCTCCACGGTCAAGGAAATGCCGCTGCCCAAGGCCTGAGCGGCGACGAACACAACAGGACGTGCCGGCGCGAGAGGCCGGCACGTCCGTTTTTTCACCCACGAGCCCTGCCATCGCCGAAGCCGGTGCGGCAAAATCGGTGTCGGTGCCTGGCTCTGGCGTCTGTCTCCTTGATTTGATGCAATTGCGGATGAAAAGCCGTTTCGCACTTTTCGTGGAATTGCTCTGGACGCAAAACGGTTCGGGAACGCTCCCATGTCGCTGATCGACACCTTCTTCAATCCCGGCGTTATTGCAGCCAGCCTGCCGGCGCTGCTGCGCGGCTTTCTCAACACGCTCCTGCTTGGGGTGATGAGCATCGTCATCGGTATCGCGGCGGGGCTGGCGATCAGCCTCGTGCGGCTCTATGCGCCGAAGCCGCTGCGGCTGCTCGCAGTCGGCTACACCGACATCTTTCGCGCTTTGCCGGTGCTGGTGGTTTTGATCCTGATCTACTACGCGCTGCCCTTCCTCGGCATACGCCTGTCGTCCTGGGCGTCCGCCGTGACGGCTTTCGCCATCATCATGTCGGCTTACTCGGCCGAGGTATTTCGCTCCGGCATCGAAAGCATTCCACGCGGCCAGTTCGAGGCGGCGCAGGCGCTTGGCCTGTCGTTCATGCTGACCCTGCGCAAGGTCGTGCTGCCGCAGGCGATCCGCGTGGTCATCCCGCCGATGACCAGCAACTGCGTCTCGATGTTCAAGGACACCTCGCTCGCCTCGACCGTGGCGCTGCCGGAGCTGCTCAAGGAAGCGACCAATGCGCAGTCGCTCTACGCCAATCCCTCGCCGCTGATCGGCGCGGCGCTTGTCTACCTCATCTTCCTCTGGCCGATGGTGCGCCTCGTCAGCCTGCTCGAGCGCCGCTTCCAGACCGAGAAGACGCGCTGAACCCCGTCCACCGATCGTCCAAGTCCCCCGCAGGAGCCTGCCCGTGAACAAGCACCAGTCCGACAATACCAACGCCGCCGCGTTCCCGGTCGAGAAGATCCGCGCCATGTTTCCGGCGCTTCAACAGGCGGGCGACTTCATCTTCCTCGACAATGCCGCCGGCGCGCAGATCCCGCAAAGCGTGCTCGACGCCGTGACCAACCACCTGGTGTCGCACAATGTGCAACGCGGCGGCCGCTATGGCCGCAGCGTCACCGTCGATCAGTCGGTCGCCGACGCGCGGACAAGCGTGGCACTGCTGATCAATGCCTACAGTCCGTCCGAAATCTGCTTCGGCATGAACGCCACCTCGTTCATCCGCCTGGTCAGCCTCGGCATCGGCCAGATGCTTTCCAACGACACGGTTGGGGGACGCGACGAGATCGTCATCACCGACATGGACCACGATGCCAACATCGCCACCTGGCTGGCGCTGGAATCCGCCGGCGCCAAGTTCAAATGGTGGCGCATGCGCGAGGACGGCAATTTGCATGTCGACGACCTCAAGCCGCTGGTGTCGGAGCGCACGCGCCTCGTCGCCTGCACGGTGACGGCGCATTCGATCGGCTCGATCGTCGACGTCGCCTCGGTGGCCACGATCGCGCATGCGGCCGGCGCCGAAGTGTTGCTGGATTGCGTGCATTACGGCCCGCATGGGCTGATCGACGTGCAAGCCTGGCAGTGCGACTATCTCGTCTGCTCCGGCTACAAGAATTTCTCGCCGCATATGGGTTTCCTATGGGGTCGCTTCGACACGCTGAAGCGGCTGCCGACCTTCCGCGAGGACTTCATTCCCGACGAGCCGCCCTACAAGGTCGAGGCCGGCACCTTCATCTATGAGAACGTCTCCGGCATGGACGCGGCGGTGCGCTATCTGGAATCGATCGGCCGCAACTTCCTTCCCGAAAACAACCGCTCGCGCCGCGACAACATCGTCGCCGGCATGAACGCCATCCGCGATTACGAGCTGATGCTGGCGCGCGCAATGCTGAAGGTGCTGAAGGATTGCAATGCCACGATCTACGGCGTCGCTGACGAGGCGCGCATCACCGAGCGCGTGCCGACCTTCTGCTTCAACATCGGCAAGCTGTCGCCGCAGCGGATCGTCGAGGAGATGGCCGCCATGCAGATCGGCATACGCGACGGCCACATGTATGCGCCGCGGCTGATGAAGCGGCTGAATCTGTCGATGGACAGCGGCGCCATTCGTGCCTCGCTGGTGCATTACAACACGGTGGAAGAGGTGCACCGCTTTGGGGAAGCGCTGCGGGCGACTATTGCGAAGTTGGCGTGAAATAACCGAGCCTTCTTAGGTGAATTGGGGCGCAGCAAGTTCCGCTTCGTCATCCACGGGCGGAGCAAGGAGCGAAGCGACGCGGCGCAGACCCGAGGATCCATTCCGTGACTTCAACGCGTTGCAGCGGTGCAGAATTCTGCTCCGCTGTGCCTGCCCTGTAGGGGACGGAATGGATCCTCGGGTCTGCGCGACGCTTCGCGTCGCTCCGCCCATGGATGACGAATTCCGGACTTAAGCAGCCTTCTTCGCCAGCCGGGCCTTGATGCTGGCGATGTCGGCGCGCGGCGTCGCGGCGAAGAGCGTCTTGGTGTAGGCGTGCTTGGGGTCGGAGAAGACCTCGTCGCGCGGGCCGTATTCGACGGCTTCGCCGAAATACATGACCATCACGTCGTCGGCGATATAGCGGACCACCGAGAGGTCGTGGCTGATGAAGACATAGGTCAGCTGGAACTCGTCCTGCAGGTCGGCAAGCAGGTTCAGCACCTGCGCCTGCACGGAGAGGTCGAGCGCCGAGACCGGCTCGTCGAGCACCAGCAGGCTCGGGTTCAGCATGAGCGCCCGGGCAATGGCGATGCGCTGGCGCTGGCCGCCCGAGAACATATGCGGGTAGCGGTTGTAGTGCTCGGGTCCGAGACCGACCTTCTTCAGCATCTTCATCGACAGGTCGCGCCGCTCTTCGGCAGGCTTGTCGGTGTTGATGAGCAACGGCTCGCCCAGCACGTCGCCGATCTTCTGGCGCGGATTGAGCGAGCCATAAGGATTCTGGAACACGATCTGCACCTTGCGGCGCATTTCCTTGGTGAGCCCGTCCCTGGCGATGTCGACCTTGTTGCCGTCGATGAAGAGCTCGCCGGAAGTGGCCGGATCGATCAGCGTGATGATGCGGGCGAGCGTGGACTTGCCGCAGCCGCTCTCGCCGACGACGGCAAGCGTCTTGCCCTTCTCGACGCTGAAGGACACGCCCTTCACCGCATGGACGGTGCGCGCGCCGCGGAACAGGCCGCCGCCGACATGGTAGTCGCGCTTGATGTCCTTGCCTTCGACGACCTTGGTCATGCGCCGGCTCCTGAAGGCGCGGGCTCGAACAGCATGTCGGAGACGGTCGGCAGCCGGTCGCCGACGGCGTTCTCCGGCAGCGCCGAGAGCAGCGCGCGCGTATAGTTGCTCTTCGGCGATTCAAAGAGCGACAGCACGTCGGCCTCTTCCATCTTCCGGCCCTTGTACTGGACGATGACGCGGTCGGCGGTTTCGGCAACCACGCCCATATTGTGGGTGATCATGATCAGGCCCATGCCGTATTTGGCCTGCAGCGAGACCAGCAGGTCGAGGATCTGCTTCTGGATGGTGACGTCGAGCGCAGTGGTCGGCTCGTCGGCGATCAACAGCTTCGGATTGCAGGCGATCGCCATGGCAATCATGACGCGCTGGCACTGGCCGCCCGACATCTGGTGCGGGAAGGAATTCAGCCGCTCCTCCGGTTCCGGAATGCCGACCTGCTTGAAAAGCTCAATGGCGCGCGCCCGCCGCTGGGTCTTGTCCATGCCCATATGGAAGCGCAGCACTTCCTCGATCTGGAAGCCGACGGTGAAGCAGGGATTGAGGCTGGCGACCGGCTCCTGGAAGATCATGGCAATGTCCTTGCCGATGATCTTGCGGCGGTCGGCCGGGTCGATCTTCAACAGATCGCGGCCGTTGAAGGCCATGCGGTCGGCGGTGACGGTCGCCGTCCACGGAAGCAGGCCCATCACCGCCAGCATCGACACCGACTTGCCGGAGCCGGATTCGCCGACAATGGCGAGCACCTCGCGTTCGTCGACATGGAGCGAGACGCCGTCGACGGCGCGGAACGGACCGGACGCGGTCTGGAATTCGACGACGAGGTTCTGGATGTCGAGCAGCGCCATCACGACCTCCTGAGCTTGGGATCGAGGGCATCGCGCAGGCCGTCGCCGACAAGGTTGATGGCAAGCACGGTGATGAGGATGGCGAGACCCGGGAAGGTCACCACCCACCAGGCGCGCAGGATGAATTCGCGCGCCGTGGCAAGCATCGTGCCCCACTCCGGCGTCGGCGGCTGGGCGCCGAGGCCAAGGAAGCCGAGCGCGGCGGCTTCCAGGATAGCATTGGAGAAGGACAGCGTGCCCTGGACGATCAAAGGCGCAAGGCAGTTGGGCAGGATGGTGGCGAGCATCAGCCGCAGATGGCCGGCGCCGGCGACCTTCGCCGCCACGACATATTCGCGGCTCTTCTCGGCCATCACGGCGGCACGCACCAGGCGGGCGAAATGCGGCTGCAGGACCAATGCGATCGCTAGCATGGCGTTGAACAGGCCCGGGCCGAGAATGGTGACAAGCACCAGCGCCAGGAGCAGCGACGGAAAGGCCAGGATCAGGTCCATGACGCGCATGATCGCAACGTCGACCCAGCCGCGGAAATAGCCGGCCAGCAGGCCGAGCGTGATGCCGCCGGTGAGCGCCAGCGTGACCACCACGGCGCCGATCAGCAGCGAGAAGCGCGCGCCGTAGAGAAGGCGCGAGAGGATGTCGCGGCCGACCGGGTCGGTGCCGAGCAGATATTGCGTCGAGCCGCCGGCCTGCCAGGCGGGGGGCCGCAGAAACGCGGTCTTGTCCTGGACGTCGGGCGCATAAGGCGTGAGCAGCGGCGCGAACAGCGCGGCGAGCACCAAAAGGAGGAAGACGAACAGGCCGATGACGGCGCCGCGGTTGACGGAGAAATAGTGCCAGAAGGTCTTGAGGCCTGTGAGCCGATCCGGGCTGCCGGCGGCCATCGGGGCGATTTCGGTCTGGGTCATTTTATGCCGCCCTGATGCGTGGGTTGATGACGGCATAGAGCACATCGACGATGAGGTTCACCGCCATGACGATGAGCGCGATCAAAAGCAGACCCGACTGCACGACGACATAGTCGCGCTTGAAGATGGAATCGACCATCCACTTGCCGATGCCTGGCCAGGCGAAGATGGTCTCGGTGAGGATGGCGCCCGCAAGCAGCGTGCCGACCTGCAGGCCGATGGTGGTGACGACCGGGATAAGCGCGTTGCGAAGCGCATGCACGCCGATGACGCGCGCTGCCGAAAGGCCCTTGGCGCGCGCGGTGCGGACATAGTCCTCGCCCAGCACCTCGAGCATGGCCGAGCGCGTCTGGCGCGCGATCACTGCCAGCGGAATGGTGCCGAGCACGATCGCCGGCAGGACGAGATGGCTAAGCGCGGAGCGGAATGCATCCCACTTGCCATAGAGGAGGCTGTCGACGGTCATGAAGCCGGTGATCGGCTTGAAAAAGAACTGCAGGCCGATGCGGCCCGAGACCGGCGTCCAGCCGAGATAGCCCGAGAAGAAGATGATGAGCAGCAGGCCCCACCAGAAGATCGGCATGGAGTAACCGACAAGGGCCGTGCCCATCAGCGACTGGTCGAACCATGAGCCGCGCTTGACGGCGGCAAAAATGCCGGCGGGAATGCCGATCACCATGGCGAAGACCATGGCGAAGAAGGACAGTTCCAGCGTCGCCGGGAAGAGCGTCTTGAACTCCTCGATGACCGGGCGCTTGGACGAGATGGAAACGCCGAAATCGCCGGTGGCGACCTCACCGACATAGCGCGCATACTGCTCCCAGATCGGCAGATTGTAGCCGAACTGTTGCTTCAGCTCTTCGTAGCGGGCGGGGGCGACGCCATGCTCGCCGGCCATGGCGAGGATCGGATCGCCCGGCAGCAGCCGGACAAAGGCGAAGGCACAGATGGTGATGCCGACCAGGGTCGGAATCAGGAGGGCGATTTTGTTGAGAAGATATCGGAGCATCATCAAATGGAACGGGGCGGCGCTGGAAGTTGCGCCGCCCCGTTCGCAATATTACTCGGACTTGTCAACGCCGTCGAAACGGTGAATGCCGAGCGGGTCCATCTTGAAGCCGGTGACATTATTGCGAACGACCGCGTAAACCTGGCTATGAGCCAGCAGGAAAGCGGGCGCTTGCTTGGCGAAGATCACCTGCGCCTGCTCATAGAGCTTGGTGCGCTCGGCCTGGTCGCTGGTCTTCTTGGCTTTCTGGATCAGGTCCTCGAAATCCTTGTCGCACCAGCTGGAGTAGTTCGAGACGCCGATGGCCGAGCAGGCGAAGAGAGTGGCGAAGAAATTGTCCGGATCGCCATTGTCGCCGGTCCAGCCGATCTGGAAGGCGCCGGGACGGTCCTTCTTCTTGCCTTCCTCGCGATACTTCGTCCACTCGTAGTTGACGATGTTCGCCTTGACGCCGACTTTGGCCCAGTCGGCCTGGATCAGCTCAGCCGCGCGCTGGAAGTTCGGATTGTAAGGACGAACGCGGTCGGCAGCCCAGAGCTGGATTTCCTTCAGGCCGGCATCGGCGAGAACCTTCTTGGCCGCTTCCGGATTGTAGGTGTCGGTCTTCACGTCCTTGTTCCACGACCACATGGTCGGCGGGATGAGGTTCTCGGCGGGCGTCGCGCCGGCATCCTGGAACAGCGACTTTATCAGGGCCTCCCGGTCGATCGCCTGATTGAGCGCATGGCGCACTTCCGGCTTGTCGAGCGGCGGGATGGTGGTGTTGTAGCTCATATAGCCGATGTTCAGGCCGGCCTGATCCATCAGCGTCACGTCCTTGTTGGTCTTGATGGTGGCGATGTCGGCCGGGTTCGGATAGGGCGCTACGTCGCATTCGCCGGCCATCACCTTCTGGATGCGGGCGGTCGCGTCAGGCGTGATGGCGAAGACGAGATCGTCGATCTTTTCCTTGCCCTTGAAGTAGTCGGGATTGGCAGCATAGCGGATGACCGAATCCAGCTGGTAGTCGACGAACTGGAACGGGCCGGTGCCGACCGGCTTGGTCGAGAAGTCGGCCATCTTGCCGTCCTTCTGGAGCTGGTCGGCATATTCCTTCGACACGATCGAGGCGAAATCCATGCCGAGATTGGCCAGCATCGGCGCGTTCGGCTCGGTCAGCGTCAGTTTGACGGTGAGGTCGTCGACCTTCTCCCACTTGGCGACATATTTCGGCATGTCCATGCCGGTGTAATAGTCCCAGGTGAGGTTCGGCAGATACTTGTCGCCGTTCCACGGATTCTGCTTGTTGAACTGGCGATCGAAGGAGAAGACGACGTCATCGGCGTTGAGGTCGCGCGTCGGCTTGAAATAGTCGGTGGTCTGGAACTTCACGCCCGGATGCAGATGGAAAGTATAGACCAGGCCATCGTCGGAGATTTCCCACTTGTCGGCCAGACCAGGCTCGATCTCGGTGCCACCATGCTTGAATTCGACCAGGCGGGAATAGACGGTGCGCGAAGACGCATCGAAGTCGTTGCCGCCGGTCGTCGTACCCGGATCGAAATTGGCCGGCGACGCTTCCGAGCAATAAACGAGCGTCTTAGCACTGGCCATGCCGCTGAGGACGCTTGCAGCCAGCAACGCGGCTGCAAAAGTCATTGTCTTTTTCATTGACCACTCCCTGATGTTCTCTCAAGCCCCTCTATCAGGCTCGCGAAGGGCGCATATAAGCACCGTTTCTTCGCCTTTGGAACACCTCGTTTGCGTACCCCATGGGAAGCAGGAAAAGAATCTAGCTTTTGCTCAAACCGCAGAAAAAATGAGTAGTTTTTTCTGCTCACGACATTATTAACGACGGCATTTTTTTATTGATCGCTCACCTATTAAAACCAGCCGACAGGGCCCGACTGCCGAAGATCTGCCCGCCGCCGGACGTGCTGCGGAAGGTGTCCGGATCATCGGATTTCGACGGCAAATCTTTCCCCGCCCTGCCGCTGGGGCAAGGCTTGCACCGTCGCCGATAGAGGCAATACATAGACTGCGGGCGGGATTTCCCGGAAATCCGCGACGGCGTGGAGGACGCTTCCCTGGAAGCGGACGCCGAGATCGAAGGCGACAGGGAGAGACAGGTGGCAAAAGCAGCCAAGACGACAGCCCCGGTGAATGCAAAGGCCAAGGGCGCCGCCGCAAGCGATGCGCCCAAGACCGCCAAGGCCGCAGCCACAGCGAAGGCGAAGACGACTGCAAAACCCGCAAAATCAGCCCCAAAGCCGGCCGCTGCCAAGCCCGCGGCGGCAAAAGCCGGAAAAGCGGCCGCGAAGTCGCCCGCCGCGAAGACGGCGCCAGCGACGGGCAACGCGAAGCCTGCCTCGAAGAGCCTGCCGAAGGCGATCACCGAGCTCACCGTCGGCTTGCCGGAAAAGCCGTGGCTGAAAAGCTATCCCAAGAACATGCCGGCCGAGATCGGCGCCCTGCCCTACAAGTCCATCGGCGAGTTCCTCGTCGGCGCCTGCAAGCAATTCGCCGGGCGGCCGGCTTTCGTATGCATGGGCAAGTCGATCACCTATGCCGAGGTCGAACGGCTGTCGTCCGCGTTCGGCGCCTATCTGCAGGCGAGAGGCCTGGAGAAGGGCGCGCGCGTGGCGCTGATGATGCCGAACGTGCTGCAATATCCGGTGGCGATGATGGGCATACTGCGCGCCGGCTATACGGTGGTGAACGTCAACCCGCTCTACACGCCGCGCGAGCTGGAACACCAGCTGAAGGATTCCGGCGCGCAGGCGATCGTCATCCTCGAGAACTTCGCCGCCACGCTGCAGGCGGTGATCGCCAGGACGCCGGTCAAGCATGTCATCGTCGCCGCCATGGGCGACATGCTGGGCGGCCTCAAGGGCGCCATCGTCAACCTCGTGGTGCGACGGGTTAAGAAGATGGTTCCGGCATGGTCGCTGCCCGGCCATGTCAAGTTCAACGCCGTGCTCAAGACCGGAGCGAGCATCGCCTTCAAGCCGCCCACGGTCTCTGGCGACGACATCGCCTTCCTGCAATATACGGGCGGCACCACCGGCGTCTCGAAGGGCGCTGTGCTGCTGCATCGCAACGTGCTTTCGAACGTCGCGCAGAATTCGCTGTGGGTAGAGGACGCCTATACGGTCAAGCCGAAGCCGGCGCATCTCAACTTCATCTGCGCGCTGCCGCTCTATCACATCTTCGCGCTGACGGTGAACGCGCTGATGGGCATGCAGCAGGGCGCGCAGAACGTGCTGATCCCCAACCCGCGCGACATCCGGGGCTTCGTCAAGGAACTGGCGAAATACCCGATGCACATCTTCCCCGGCCTCAACACGCTGTTCAACGCGCTGCTCAACAATGAGGAGTTCCGCAAGCTCGACTTCAAGCCGCTGATCCTGACGCTGGGCGGCGGCATGGCGGTGCAGAAGGGCGTGGCGGAGCGCTGGAAGGCGCTGACCGGCTGTCCGGTGAGCGAAGGCTATGGGCTCTCTGAAACCTCGCCGGTGGCGACCGCCAACAAGTTCAGCTCGGCCGATTTCACCGGCACGATCGGCCTGCCGCTGCCTTCGACCGAGATCGCCATTCGGGACGACGACGGCAACAACGTGCCGCTCGGCGAAGTGGGCGAGATCTGCATCCGCGGCCCGCAGGTTATGGCCGGCTACTGGAACCGGCCCGATGAGACCGCCAAGGCAATGACCAAGGACGGCTTCTTCAAATCCGGCGACATGGGCTTCATGGACGAGCGCGGCTACACCAAGATCGTCGACCGCAAGAAGGACATGATCCTGGTCTCCGGCTTCAACGTCTACCCGAACGAATTGGAAGAGGTGGTGGCGCATCACCCCGGCGTGCTCGAAGTGGCGGCCATCGGCGTGCCGGACGAGCATTCCGGCGAGGTGCCTAAATTGTTCGTGGTGAAGAAGGATCCGGCGCTCACCGTCGAGACGTTGATGGCCTATTGCCGCGAGAACCTGACCGGCTACAAGCGGCCGAGATTCATCGAATTCCGCACCGAGTTGCCGAAGACACCGGTCGGCAAGATCCTGCGGCGGGCGCTGCGGGACCAGGTTTGAGCGATTATTCCGCCGGCAAGGCATGGGAGCGAGGCAAGCGGCTCGATCCGGCGGATTTCATCAAGGCGAACATGCGGCTGGCGCCGGTGCCGTCAGTGCCGGAGGTCCGACTCTACCAGGCGCATCCCGGCAGCGGACTGCGGCGGCTGCTCGAACCGGAAGACGAGAGCGACGGAAGCCGGCCTGACCCACAGCCGCCCTACTGGGCCTATGCCTGGGCCGGCGGCACCGTGCTGGCACGCTATATCCTCGACCGTCCGTCGATCGTAGCCGGCAAACGCGTGCTCGACCTCGGCGCCGGCTCGGGGCTGGTCGGCATCGCTGCGGCAAAAGCCGGCGCGAGCGCAGTGATCGCAGCGGAGATCGACCGCAACGGCATCGTGGCGCTCCGCCTCAATGCGCAAGCCAACGGCGTCGCCATCCAGACACGCGACGAGGACCTCACCGACGGCCCCCCGCCGGTGGTCGACCTGGTTCTCGCCGGCGACGTCTTTTACGCGCAGGATGTCGGGCAACGGATGATCCCGTTCCTCGACCGCTGCCTAGCCGCCGGCATCGATGTGCTGGTCGGCGATCCCGGCCGCGCCTGGCTGCCCAGACCACGGCTTTGCCTGCTCGGCGAATATCACGTGCCGGATGTCGGCGGAAACGGCGGCAGCGAACCCAGGCCCAGCGCGGTGTTCGCCTTTGTCCGATAAAAGGGTGGCTGAGGAGCCCAGCAATCGCCCCTCGCCTCACATCGGGCGCCACGGGTCATACAGCACTTTCTTATTCATCGTTCCGAGAGCAAAGCTCGGAACAGGGACCAGCTAAACCCGTTTTACCAGTTCTAACGGATAGAACGAAGAGACGGAGCAGTCATGGAAATCCACGACACAAATCACCGTCGATCAAAGATCGGCGGCCACACGATATTTCTGCGAGAAGCAGGACCGCCCGATGCTCCCGTCCTTCTTTTGCCGCATGGCTACCCCTGCTCGTCTTACCAGTTCAGACGCCTGATGCCGGGCTTGGCCGACCGCTGGCGGACAGTAGCTTTCGACTGGCCTGGATTCGGCTACAGCGACACACCGGACCCCGCCGAGTTCGACTATGATTTCAATGCCTATGCCGGCGTTCTCGCTGACGTTGCCGATGCGCTGCATTTGGAGCGTTATGCGCTCTGGCTCCACGATTACGGTTCTCAGATCGGCCTCCGTCACGCGATAGCGCATCCCGACAGGATCGCGGGCCTGGTCATCCAGAACGGTGACATCTACGAGGACGTGCTCGGGCCGAAATACGACACGATCAAAGCCTGGTGGGTGGACAAATCGGCAGAGAGGCACCGTCCACTCGAGGAGGCGGTCAGCGAGGAGGGATTCCGCAAGGAGTTCATCGGCGAGATATCTCAGGACGTCGCCAGCCGCGTTCCTCCCGATCTGTGGAAGCTGCATTGGCCGCTCATGAACACACCGATCCGGAAGGCGGTGTCGGTCCGGCTGATGGAAAAGCTCGAGCAGAACATCGAATGGTTCCCGCGATACCAATCCTATCTGCGCGAGCACCGTCCGCCGACGCTGATCGTCTGGGGACCGCAGGACGGCTACATGCCCGAGCAGTCAGCGCTCGCCTATCGGCGCGACCTCCCGGATGCAGAACTGCACATCCTCGACGAGGCCGGCCATTGGCTGTTGGAAACACATTTCGAGGAAGCCCTGCGGCTGGTGCGCGACTTCCTCTCGCGAACGCTGCCGTAAGCACGGCTCTCCGCCAAATCCAGAACCCAAGGAGACGAACATGGCGACGAAACCAACCATCGCACGCATCTGGCGCGGCCGCACCCGTCGCGACGTCGCGAACAGCTACGAAACCTATTTGAAGGCAGAAGGCATTCCTCCGCTTCAGCGGGTTGCGCTCGGCGTCCAGCTCTTTCGCGAGGACCGGGAAGAGGAGACCTGGTTCACGACCATCTCTTACTGGCCCGATATCGAGGCGATGACCGCTTTCACCAAGGGCGACCCGATCAAAGTCCACCATCTGGACCGCGACGCCGAATTTCTGATCGAACTGCCCGAGCGCATCGAGATCCACCGCATCCTCGTCGACGACCAGGATCTGCGCTGACGTTGCCGTCATGAGCAACCTCGCCCTGTTCGGCCTCATGGCACTGATCTGGGGGCTGACCTGGGCGGCAGTCAAGATCGGCCTGGATGCGGGCGTCCCCCCGATTCTTCTGGCGGGGCTGCGCTATCTGCTGACTGCGGGAATCCTGGCATTTTGGACACATGGAGCCCTATCGGCATTCGCGGAAGGCCGGTCGATGCGAGTCATCATATCGGCCCTGCTGACGAATGCCGGAACCTACGGACTGCTGTTCTGGGGCATGCAAACGGTCCCCTCCGGCCTATCCGGCTTGGTCAATCTCGCGCTGGTTCCGGTGCTTCTGTTTGGCTTGGCAGTCCTGCTCGGAGAAGAGCGGCCCACTTGGCGGCACGGCCTGGCGCTGGCGCTCGGCTGCACAGGTCTCCTTGGCCTCTTCTGGACGCGTCTTGTCGAACAGGAATCCGGAAACGGATTGGGCCTTGCCGCTATCGTGGCCGGCACGGCGTGCTACTGCGCGGGGAGCGTCATTGCGCGGCCGCTGATCGGCCCGATCAAGCCTCTGACACTCACCGCGATCCACGCCGTTCTCGGCGGCGCGGCGCTGATCGTCGTCTCATTCCTTCTGGGCGAGGTTTCGGCGACGCTGCCAGGAAGGATCGATGTCGCTCCGGCTGCGGCAAGCCTGTTGTTCCTCTCCCTCCTCGGAACCATCGTAGCCTACACGATCTATCTGTGCCTGCTTGAACAATGGGGCACCGCCCGCGCCGGGCTCTATGCCTTCATCTCGCCCATCGTTGCACTGGCCGTAGGCGTTTGGCTGTTCGGCGAAAAGGTCGGAGCGGCCGAGATCGGCGGCGCCGCACTGTTGTTGGTAGCCGCAGGATTGGCGTTGTTTGGGCGCGACCGCCCCAACGCAGCGAGGAAATGAAAGCCGTCGCCAATGTCACTTCCCCATCGTATCGCCGGCAACCTGGCCCTTGATCTCGCCAACACCATCAGTCGGCGCGGCACCGACCGGGAAATCGACCATCTCGCGACGGCGGCGGACATCCTGGCGTGGTCAAGGCAAACGGGCCTGATCGACGATGATTTCGCCCTTCCTTCGGCCGACCACGAAGCTTTGGTCAAAGACGTTCTCGCCCTTCGCCGCGCCGTAAGCGACACCGGCTCGGCAATCGCTCATGGCGACGAACCTCCCGCTGCCGCGCTCGATACCATCAGAAAATACGCGGCCGAAGCGCTCAGAACCGCCGCGCTCGCTGGATCGCCGTGTCGTTGCATTTCCTAGGCGCCAATCGCATCACCGGGGCAATCGCGTGGTCGGCTCTCGACCTGCTTCGCGGCGACGAACTATCGCGTCTCAAACAATGCCCGCCGCACGACTGCCGCTGGCTTTTCATAGATCGCACGAAGAACGGTTCGCGACGGTGGTGCGAGATGAACAGCTGCGGCAATCGGGCCAAGAAGCAGTCGCATCGGAAAATGGCTGACTGAGGCGTCTTCCTGGGCGGCGACTGGTTAGCCCGCCGGCACGTTCACCCGCGCAGTCAGAAAATCCGGCAGGTCGGCGACCGAGTCCAGAACGACGTCCGCCATCGGCGCCAGCGAGTCGCGCGTGCCGGTGCCGGAGAGCACGCCCACCGCCAGGCCGCAGCCGCCGGCGCGCGCCATCTCCAGGTCATGGCGGTTGTCGCCGACCATGGCGATCTCGCCCGGCTTCAACCCGGTCAGGTCGCAGAAAGCGACGACCGTGTCGGGCGCCGGCTTGGAGTTGGCAACAGCGTCATAGCCGAAGGCGGCATCGAAGAGCTGCGCGATGCCCAGCGTGGCCAGCGTCTTTTCGGCGCCGCTGGTCGAATCGTTGGTGGCGACGCCCATGCGATAGGATCGTTTGTGCAAGGCCCGCAACGAGTCGACGACGCCCGGCAGCGCGACCGCCATGGCCGAACCTTGCGCCGAAGTGATCTCGTTGAAGCGGGAAACGGCGTGCATCTGGTCCTCCTCGGACAGACGCGGGAACCAGAGCTCGACGACGTCCATGTTCGAGCCGGAGGCGAAGATCGAATCCGGCTTGAAGCGCTTCGTGACGAAGTCGAAGCCGGCGGCGGCGAGCAGTCGATCCGCCTTCCAGCGATCGCCCTCGGCGGCATCCATCGCCATGAAGTCGGCGACGCCGAGCCAGGTTGCGTTGAAGTCGACAAGCGTGCCGTCCTTGTCGAACAATATTCCCTTGATATCCGCCAATCCCGTTTACTCCGCGCCGCGCAATTGGTGGATATGTCCCACCAGCCCGGCAGTCGAGGCGTCGCGTTTTGCGGCAGTCTCCTTGCCTTCCACGACAGGCAGCAGGCCTGTCGCCAGTTCCTTGCCGAGCTCGACGCCCCATTGGTCGAAGGAATTGATGTTGAACAGCGTGCCTTCGACGAAGACGCGGTGCTCGTAAAGCGCGATGAGCCGGCCGAGCGTGCGCGGGTCGAGCTTTCTGTAGAGAATGGTCAGCGAGGGGCGATCGCCCGAGAAGACGCGGTGCGGCGCGATGCGGTCGACGTCGGCCGGCTTCATGCCCTTGGCCAGCATCTGGGCGCGCGCCTCTTCCAGCGTGCGCCCCTTCATGAGGGCCTCCGACTGCGCCAGGCAGTTGGCGAGCAAAAGATCATGCTGGTGTTTCAATTCGGGCTCGTGACCGACAGCGGCGGCGAGGAATTCGACCGGGATAAAGTCGGTGCCCTGATGCAGGAGCTGGAAGAAGGCATGCTGGCCGTTGGTGCCGGGCTCGCCCCAGACCAGCGGGCCGGTCGGCGTGGCGACCGCAGTGCCGTCCAGCGTGATGCTCTTGCCGTTCGATTCCATGTCGAGCTGCTGCAGATAGGCCGGCAGGCGCGACAGGCGCTGGTCGTAAGGGATGACGGCGCGGGCCGGATATTTGCAGACGACGCGATGCCACCAGCCGATCAGCCCCAGAAGCACCGGCAGGTTCTTCTGCATCGGCGCCGAGCGGAAATGCTCGTCCATCTCATGCGCGCCGTCGAGGAAAGCGCGGAAGTTGCGCGGACCGACGGAAATCATCACCGGCAGGCCGATGGCGCTCCAGACGGAATAGCGGCCGCCGACCCAGTCCCAGAAGCCGAAGACGCGGTCCTGTTCGATGCCGAACTTCGCCACCAGGTCGAGGGCGGTCGAGACGGCGGCGAAATGCTTGCCGACCGCTTCCTTGCCCAACGCCTTCTGAACCCAATCGCGCGCCGTCTGCGCATTCGTCATCGTCTCGACCGTGGTGAAGGTCTTGGAGGCGATGATGAACAAAGTCGTCTCGGCAGACAGACCCTTCAGCGTGTCGTGGATATGGGCGCCGTCGACATTGGAGACGTAATGCGCGCGCGGCCCGTCATGGTAGGGCGCGAGCGCCAGCGTCACCATCGCCGGGCCGAGATCGGAGCCGCCGATGCCGATATTGACGATGTCGGTGATCTTCTTGCCGGTGGCGCCGGCCGCCTTGCCGGAGCGGATGGCGTCGGCGAAGGCGCCCATGGCGTCGAGCACGGCGATCACATCGGCCTTGGTGTCCTGGCCGTCGACGATCACGCTCTTGCCGGTCAGGTTGCGCAGCGCGGTGTGCAGCACGGCGCGGTTCTCGGTGATGTTGATCTTCTTGCCTTGGAACATGGCGGCACGGCGTCCCGCGAGATCGGCCGCACCCGCGAGCTTTTCCAGCATCGTCATCGTATCTGCGTCGACGGCACATTTCGACCAGTCGAGCAAAAGATCGCCATCGGTCGCTGAGAATGTCTCGAAGCGCTTGGGATCGGCGGCGAAAGCCTCGCGCATTGAGCCCTTGGCCGCCGCGCGCTGATCGCGCAAGGCGGCAAGTTGCTTGTCGAAGGATGACTGGTCCACGGGGCAGGCTCCTGGCGGGTTTTTAGACCATTTTAACAGGCCGGATGTTTCCGGCGCGTGTCGGCGCGTCATTCTATCGAGCCGATTTCCATTTCGTTCAAGCGCGGCTTTGCCGCACCGCATTCACGCTTTGATGAGGGGCGGTGTTGGACGGTGAGGTGCGGGAACTCGCGGCGGGGCGCTGGGCGGAGGGCGACGATGCTGTCGCATCGCGCCTTGGAACAGTGCCGCGACGATGCTGCGCATCGCGGGGGCGACGATGCTGCGCATCGCGCCTGAACGCGCGGCGACGACGCTTCGCGTCGCGCTTGATAGATCACTGGCATAAATCCCAGCGATCAGAAAAATTGATTGGCGCAACCCCTTATGCCACCCATACACTCCACTGGTCCAGCCAAGTGAAAACAGCTGGCCGTCCGAGGAAGATTTCCCATGCCACAGCGCAATGACACGGCCATATGGTCCGGCCTGTTCCGGATTTCGGCTGAATCCGGCCAAACCCTCCAGGCGCAGATCCGCCAGGCGATCGTCGCGGCCATTCTCGACCGACAGATCGCCGCCTCGATGCCGTTGCCGTCGTGCCGAATTCTCGCGGAAAAACTCGGGGTTGCCCGCGGCACGGTGGTGCTCGCCTTCCAGCAGCTGGTCGACCAGGGCTTCCTGGTGGCGCGCGAGCGACGCGGCCATTTCGTTAACCCGGACGTGCTGGCCACCCCCGCCAAGCCGCACCAGAAGGCGCCCGACCAGCAGAACGAGATCGACTGGAAGGCGCGCCGGCAGATCGCCGCGAGCGACATGCCGCCGCCGGCCAAGCACGACAACTGGATCAAGTCCTCCTACCCGTTCGTCTACGGCCAGTTCGATCCGGCGCTGTTTCCGACCGCCGAATGGCGCGAGTGCAACCGCATGGCGCTGGCGGTGCTCGAGATCCGCAACTGGGCGTCCGACATGGTGGACCGCGACGATCCGCTGCTGATCGAACAGATCCAGGCCAGGCTTCTGCCGCGGCGCGGTATCTTCGCCAATCCGGACGAGATCATCGTGACGCTGGGCGCGCAGAACGCGCTTTACATGCTTGCGTCGCTGCTAATGACCAAGGGCTCGAAGGTGGCCATGGAAGACCCGGGCTATCCTGACGCCCGCTCGATCTTCCGGCTGGCCGGCGCCGATATCCAGCCGGTTCCGGTCGACCAGTCGGGCATCGTGACCTCGGCGATCCCCAGCGATTCCGGCTTCGTCTTCGTCACGCCCAGCCACCACTGCCCGACCATGGTGCCGTTGTCGGCGGAGCGGCGGCAGGATCTCCTGGCGCGCGCCAACCGCAACAACCAGATCATTATCGAGGACGGCTATGACAGCCAGCTGCTCGATGAGGCGCCGCAGCAGGCGCTGAAGAGCCTCGATCGTTCCGGCCGCGTGATCTATGTCGGCTCGATGTCGAAGACGCTGGCTCCGGGTCTCAGGCTTGGCTACATCGTGGCCTCGGCCGGGCTGATCGCCGAGCTTCGCGCGCTGCGCCGCTTCATGCTCAGGCACCCGCCGGCGAACAACCAGCGCGCCGTCGCGCTGTTCCTGTCGCTCGGCCATCACGAGGCGCTGGTGCGCAGGCTTTCCACCGCCTTCGACGAACGGCGCAAGCGCCTGGTCCATGCGATTTCCGCTTTCCTGCCAGAGTGGCGCTCGACCGACTCGGCGGGCGGCACATCGCTGTGGCTGGAAGGGCCGCGCGGTACCGATTCACGCGGCCTTGCGGAAGCGGCCGCTTCGCGCAGCGTCATCATCGAACCCGGCGACCGGTTCTTCGATCGCAGCGAAAAGCCCTCTCGTTTCATGCGCTTGGGCATCTCCTCGATCTCGCTGCAGCATATCGAGCCGGGCATCCGCGAACTTGCCACCGCCGCCGGGCGCAGGCCCGCGGCCGCCTGATCGCCGCAGACCTCCTGAAAAAAGCCGGCGCCGCGCCGGCTTTTTTTGTTTGGGCGCATGTTTGCCGCTTTAGCACTCTGGCATATTCGACGGGATTGCTTGGCCCATAGGCTGTGCCAATGCCGGCGGCATAGTCGGAGCCAGAAGGGGACGAGGCAGCCGATGGTGGACCAACCGCCGCGTTCGCCGCGCAGAAAAAGACAAAAGGTGGAGTGCTTCCATGTCAGTGGCTCTCGAGAAGCAGGAATCGTCGTCGGACCAGCGTTCGCGGCGTTCCGGCGGGCGCGAAGCGCGCCGCGCGATGCGGGCAGCGCCCTTGGCCGACGACATCCGTCCGGTGCGGCCGGGGCTTGAAGGCGGCAGCTATGGCCCATTGAGCCAGAACGACCGCGAACGCATCCACGAAGCGGTGCTGACGCTGCTGGAAACGGTCGGCTTCGCCAATGCCATCCCGTCCTGCATCGAGGCGCTGACCCGGGTCGGCGGCATCCATGGCGATGACGGCCGCGTTCGGCTGCCGCGCGCCTTGGTGCTGGACACGATCAAAAAGGCGGCGCGCAACTTCACCCTCCATGGCCAGGATCCGAAGCACGACATGCTGATCCAGGGCAAACGCGTGCATTACGGCACGGCGGGTGCGGCGGTGCATCTGGTCGATGTCGAGAAGCGCGAATATCGCGAATCGCTGCTGCAGGACCTCTACGACGCCGCCCGTCTCGTCGATGGGCTGGACAACATCCATTTCTTCCAGCGCACCATGGTGCCGCGTGATATTCCTGACCCGCTCGATATGGACTTCAACACGCTCTATGCCTGCGTGATGGGGACGTCCAAGCATGTCGGCACCTCGTTCACCGTGCGCGAGAACGTCAAGCCGGCGCTGGAGATGCTCTATGCGATCGCCGGCGGGGAGGAGAATTTCCGGGCGCGGCCGTTCGTGTCGAACTCGAACTGCTTCGTCGTGCCGCCGATGAAGTTCGCCGAGGACGCCTGCGGAGTGTTGGAGGCCTGCGTCGAAGGCGGCATTCCGATCCTGCTTCTGTCGGCCGGCCAGGCCGGCGCCACGGCACCTGCCGCCATTGCCGGCGCCGTCGTGCAAGCGGTGGCGGAAGTGCTGATGGGCCTGGTCTATGTCAATGCCGTCAAGCCTGGACATCCGGCGATCTTCGGCACTTGGCCGTTCGTCTCCGATCTCAGGACCGGCGCCATGTCCGGCGGCTCGGCCGAGCAAGCAGTCTTGACCGCGGCCTGCGCGCAGATGGCGCAATATTACGACCTGCCCGGCGGCTCGGCTGCCGGCATGTCGGACTCGAAGCTGCCCGACATCCAGGCCGGCTACGAGAAGGGCATCACCAACGTGATGGCGGGTCTCTCCGGCCTGAACCTGGTCTATGAATCGGCGGGCATGCATGCCTCGCTGCTCGGCTTCTGCCTCGAAAGCCTGATCATCGACAACGACATGCTCGGCCATTGCCTGCGCTGCGTGCGCGGCATCGAGGTGACCGACGACGCGCTATCGATCGACACGATCGCCGATGTCTGCCTCAAGGGTCCCGGGCACTATCTCGGCAACGATCAGACATTGAAGCTGATGCAGACCGAGTATTTCTATCCCGCCGTCGGCGACCGTTTCTCGCCCAAGGAATGGAACGAGAAGGGCCGGCCCGACATCCTGTCGCGGGCAATCGCGGAGAAGAAGCGCGTGCTTGCCGAGCGCTTCCCGCGCCACGTCTCGCGCCTGCTCGACGACAAATTGCGCGCCCGCTTCGGCGAGATGATCAAGCTGCCGCGCAGCAAGATGGGCGGCTAGGACCGCTACTCAGCGCTCAGCGCATAGCGCTCGACGACCTCGGAGTTGATCAGCTTGGCGTGCAGCGTCATCAGCACGATCTGCGCGTCGAAACTGTCGCCGGCCTCCAGCGCCGCCTCGATGCGGCGCTCGACCTGCAATGTCAGCTCGCGGCCGTTGACCTGCTCGAATACATGGCGTCCGGCGACGCAATAGCCGCAGAGCTGCGCCACGGATGCATAGGCGTCCCCCGGCGGCTCATCGGGCCAGCGGTCGTTCATCAGGTTGACGATGGTGAGTTTCACGCCCTCTGGTACCAGCGCCGGATGCAGGTCGGCCGCACGCAACGCGTCGTCGAGCTGGCGCAGATCGCCGGAGCGGCCGAACATGCCGAGAAAGCCGAGGGAAGAGCGCCGTTTTGCCACGATGATCTGTCGCTTCGTGAGCTGCCGAGGTCGAGCTTATCTGTGGGTTCCCTGGAGATGAAACAAGGGCAACAGAAAAGGGCGGCTCGCCGTCGGCAAGCCGCCCCTTTTGATCGGCCGAATAAATAGGCCTAGTGATTGTCGCGCGGCACGCCGCTGGTATGGGCGACGTCCTGGTATTTCACCGCCGGTTTCAGCACCATGCCGGCCGAGAACTGGTCGACCATGCCGCGCTGGATCTCCTGCCAAGGCGTCTGGTTCTGGGGATAGTGATAGCCGCCATTGGCCTGCAGCGCGGCGCGCCGCTTGGCGATCTCCTCGTCGCTGACGAGGATATTGGCCGTGGCCTTTTTCAGGTCGATGCGGACGCGGTCGCCGCTCTTGAGCAGCGCCAGCCCGCCGCCGATCGCAGCTTCAGGCGAGGCGTTGAGGATCGACGGAGAACCCGACGTGCCGGACTGGCGGCCGTCACCGATGCAGGCAAGGGCGTGGATGCCCTTCTTGATCAGGTAGGCAGGCGGCTGCATGTTGACCACCTCGGCGCCGCCCGGATAGCCGACCGGACCGGCGCCGCGCATGAACAGGATCGTGTGCTCGTCGATGCCCTGCGCCGGATCGTCGATGCGGGCGTGGTAATCCTCCGGCCCGTCGAAGACCATGGCGTTGCCCTCGAAGGCCTCCGGGTCGTTCGGGTTGGAGAGGTAGCGCTCACGGAATTCGGGCGAGATGCCGCTGGTCTTCATGATGGCGGAATCGAACAGGTTGCCCTTGAGGTTGATGAAGCCGGCATTGGCCTTGAGCGGCTTGTCGGCGCTGCGGATGACGTCGTGATTCTCGTTGACGGCATCCCGGCAATTGTCGCCCATCGACCTGCCGTTGGCGGTGACGGCATCGGGATGCGGCAGCAGGCCGCCCTTCATCAGTTCGGCGACGACTGCCGGCACGCCGCCGGCATGGTGATAGTCCTCGCCGAGATACTCGCCCGTCGGCTGCAGGTTGACCAGCAGCGGGATGTCGAGGCCGATCTTCTGCCAGTCGTCATTGTCGAGCGGCACGCCGAGATGGCGAGCGATGGCGTTGAGGTGGATCGGCGCGTTGGTCGAGCCGCCGATGGCCGAGTTGACGACGATGGCGTTCTCGAACGCCTCGCGGGTCATGATGTCGGACGGCTTCAGATCCTCATGCACCATCTCGACGATGCGCTTGCCCGTCTCGTAGGAAATCTGACCGCGCTCGCGGTAGGGTGCAGGGATAGCGGCCGAGCCGGGCAGTTGCATGCCGAGCGCCTCGGCGAGCGAGTTCATGGTGGTAGCGGTGCCCATGGTGTTGCAATAGCCGGTCGACGGCGCCGAGGAGGCGACGATGTCCATGAACTCGTCATAATCGATCTCGCCGGCCGACAGCCGCTGGCGCGATTCCCAGACGATGGTGCCCGAACCGGTGCGCTTGCCCTTGTGCCAGCCATTCAGCATCGGGCCGACCGAAAGCGCGATCGCCGGGATGTTGACGGTGGCCGCCGCCATCAGCAAGGCAGGCGTCGTCTTGTCGCAGCCGATGGTCAGCACCACGCCGTCGAGCGGATAGCCGTAGAGCACTTCGACTAGGCTGAGATAGGCAAGGTTGCGGTCGAGCGCGGCCGTGGGGCGCTTGCCGGTCTCCTGGATCGGATGGCAGGGGAACTCGAATGGGATGCCGCCCATCGAGACGATGCCCTCGCGCACGCGCTTGGCAAGCTCGAGGTGATGCCGGTTGCAGGGCGAAAGGTCGGAACCGGTCTGCGCGATGCCGATCAGCGGCTTGCCCGACATCAGCTCGGCGCGCGTCAGGCCATAATTGAGGTAGCGTTCGAGATAGAGCGCCGTCATGCCCGGATTGTCGGGATTGTCGAACCACTCCTGCGAGCGAAATTTCTTTTTCTTGGTAGGGGCGCCTGCCATGGTGGTCTCCGTATTTGTATGACAAATCGATAGGACAATGCGTCCATGCAGGCAAGAGGCAGGCGCAGCCGGAACCCGGACTTTGGTGCGATAGACTTGTTTCGGGCCGCGCGCTACGACCAACCGGCATCAGCAATGCGGGAGGTCTTGATGGCTTTGGTGATCGAAGGCGAGGAGCGGATCGCCGCACCCATCGGGAAAGTGTGGGAAGCCCTTAACGACCCGGAGATCCTGAGGGTGGCGATTCCCGGCTGCCAGAGCCTCGAGAAGAATTCGGACACCGCCATGGCTGCGACCGTGGTGCTCAAGATCGGCCCCATCAAGGCGACCTTCAACGGCGAAGTCACGCTGAAAAACCTCAAGCCACCGCATTCCTACACCATTCAGGGCGAAGGCAAGGGCGGCGTTGCCGGTTTCGCCAAGGGCGGCGCCGACGTGACGCTCACCGCCGACGGGGCGGACTCGACAGTGCTCAAATACGCTGCCAAGGCCGAGGTCGGCGGCAAGATCGCGCAACTCGGCAGCCGGCTGATCCAATCGACATCGAAGAAATTGGCAGGGCAGTTCTTCTCGACGTTCGGCGAGAAGGTCGGCGCCTGACCCTCAAAGAAAGGGGCGTTATTCGAACACGATGCTCGGCACGGCGGCTTCAGCGGCGCCGCGCTCTTCCTGGACCCGTTCCCAGACCTTGCTGGCGATATCGCGGTAGATCTTTGCCTCGGCGCCCTCCGGCTTGGAGGCGACGACTGGGGTGCCGGCGTCCGAGCTTTCGCGGATGCCCATCTCAAGCGGCACCTCGCCGAGGAAGGTGACGCCGAGGCGCTCGGCCTCGCGCCGCGCGCCGCCATGACCGAAAATGTCGTAGCGCTTGCCGGTGTCGGGAGCGAGAAAGTAGCTCATATTCTCGACGATGCCGAGCAGCGGCACGTCGACCTTCTTGAACATGTTCAGGCCCTTGCGGGCGTCGATCAGCGCCAGATCCTGCGGCGTCGAGACGATGACGGCGCCGGCGAGCGGCACCTGCTGGGCCATGGTGAGCTGGGCATCGCCGGTGCCGGGCGGCATGTCGACCACCAGCACGTCGAGCGGACCCCATTCGACCTCGCGCAGCATTTGCGTCAGCGCCGACATCACCATCGGGCCGCGCCAGATCATCGGCGTCTCCTCATCGACCAGGAAGCCCATCGACATCACCTTGAGGCCGTAATTCTGCATCGGCTTCAGCACCTTGCCGTCGACGGTCTGCGGCCGGCCGTGGATGTTGAGCAGCCTGGGCATGGAAGGGCCGTAGATATCGGCATCGAGCACGCCGACCTTCAGCCCGTTGGCGGCAAGGCCGAGCGCCAGGTTGACGGCGGTCGTCGACTTGCCGACGCCGCCCTTGCCGGAGGCGACGGCGATGATGGCGTCGATGCCGGGCACGCCGCGCCTGCCATGGCGCTGCGAGGCGGGCGCATGCGGCGCGGGGCGCTGCGGCGCCGGCTGCGGAGTCGGCCGCTGCGGTGCAGCCTGCGAAGGTTGACGCGGCGGAACCGGCGCTTCCATGCCGCCGCCCTTCTTCTCCGCCGTCAGCGCGACGACCGCGCTGGCGACGCCGGGGATAGCCTTCACCGCGCGCTCGGCGGCGGCACGCAACGGCTCCAGCTCCTGGGCGCGGGCGGCGGGCACGGTGATCGAGAAGAAGACCTTGGAATCGGCGATGAAAATCTCGGAGACCATGCCGAGATCGACGATGTTGCCGGTGAAGTCCGGCCCGTTCACCGTCTTCAGGCGCTCGATGACGGATTCCTTGGTAACGGTCATGATCTTTCCTCGGCGTTTGGCGTTCCAGATAGTGCAGTTTGCCGACGGAACCAAGCCGTGGCGCAGCGGCTCGCCTGGCGTGCCCCGGAAAGCGACGGATGGTGTCGGATTTGGCCACGGCCGCGGCGCAGGTTCGGGCCCGGTCATAGCCAAACGGTGCGCCCGCGCTATCTCCATCGCCATCACGACAACCGGGGAAGGAAGACGGTCATGCTTGAAAACAGCAATGTGACAGCCAATCTCGCGGTGAAGGACATCGCCAAGGCAAGGGCGTTCTACGAGGGCACGCTGGGCCTCAGCCAAGTGGACGACATGGATGGCGAGCTGATCGTCTACAAAAGCGGTGACACGCTCCTCAATGTCTATCGCTCGCAATTCGCCGGCACCAACAAGGCGACGGCCGCAACCTGGGCGGTAGGCGACCGCATCGAGTCGATCGTCAAATCGCTGCGGTCGAAGGGCATCACCTTCGAGCACTATGATATGCCCGGCCTGTCGCTTGAAGGCGACATCCATGTCGGCTCGGGCATGAAGGTGGCCTGGTTCAAGGATCCCGACGGCAACATCCTGAACCTGGTGGGCAAATAGCGCCCACTCTCAGGCGGAGCCGGAACCCGTCATCCGGCCAGCCTTGTGGCGAGATAGGTCAACGCCGAAATCGCCGCCGTCGCCGGCAAGGTGATCACCCAGGCGACGACGATGTTGCCGGCGATGCCCCAGCGCACGGCGGAGACGCGGCGGGCGGCACCCACGCCGATGATGGCGCCTGTGATGGTATGCGTCGTCGAAACCGGGACACCGAGCCAGGTGGCGGCGAAGAGCGTAATGGCGCCCCCGCTCTCGGCGCAAAAACCCTGCATCGGGTTCAGCCGCGTGATCTTCGATCCCATGGTGTGGACGATGCGCCAGCCGCCGAGCAGCGTGCCCAACGCCAGTGCCGACTGGCAGGTGAGCACCACCCACAGCGGCACATGGAAAGTCGGGCCGAGCGCGCCTTGCGAAAAGAGCAGCACGGCGATGATGCCCATGGTCTTCTGCGCGTCGTTGCCGCCGTGTCCCAGTGAATAGAGCGAGGCGGAAAAGAACTGCAGCACGCGAAAGCTGTTGTCGACCGCAAATGGCGTCTGCCGCACGAACAGCCATGAGACGATGAGTACCAGGACGAGCGCCAGCACGAATCCCGTCGCGGGTGAGAGCACGATGGCCGCGACAGTCTTGCCGAGCCCCGACCAGACGATGGCGCCCAGGCCTGCCTTGGCGACGCCGGCGCCAACCAGCCCGCCGATCAGCGCGTGCGAGCTGCTCGACGGAATGCCGGCGACCCAGGTGACGATATTCCAGACGATGGCGCCGACGAGTGCGGCAAAAATCACCGCCGGCGTGACGATGCTGGCGTCGATGATGCCTTTTCCCACCGTCTCGGCGACATGCAGGCCGAAGAACAGGAAGGCGATAAAATTGAAGAAAGCCGCCCACAGCACCGCGTAATGCGGCCTGAGCACCCGGGTGGAGACGATGGTCGCGATCGAGTTGGCGGCATCGTGCAGGCCGTTGAGGAAATCGAAGAACAGCGCCACGGCAACGAGGCCGACCAGCAGGGGAAAGGCGATCGTGGCGTCCATCGCCTAAACGTTCTCGATGACGATGCCGCTGATCTCGTTGGCGACATCCTCGAAACGGTCGACCACCTTCTCCAGCTGGCCATAAATCTCCGAGCCGATCAGATAGGCCATGGCGTCGCTGCGGCCGTGACGCTTGAACAGATCCTTCAGGCCATGCTCGTGCAGATCGTCGGCGCGGCCCTCGACGCGCATGACCTCCTCGGCGATGGCGTTGAGGCGCGCTGCGTTGGCGCCCACCTTGCCGAGCAGCGGGATCGCCTCGGCGACCAATCGGGCCGCCTGGACGATGACGCCGCCCATTTCCCGCATCAGCGGATCGAATTCCCTCACTTCGAACAGTTTCACCGTCTTGACGGTCTTGTGCATCATGTCGATGGCGTCATCCATCGACTGGATCAGATCCTTGATGTCGCCGCGGTCGAAGGGCGTGATGAAGGAGCGCCTGACGGCAAGCAGGACCTCGGCGGTGATGCCGTCAGCCTCGTTCTCGAGATCGATGATTTTTTGGCACCAGCGGTCGATGTCCTTGCCCTGGAGAAGCTGCTCAAGGGCTTCGGCGCCGCCGACCACCGTGCGCGAATGCCGCTCGAACAGGTCGAAGAAGCGATCCTCGCGCGGCAACAGCTTGCGAAACCAACCCAGCATGTCGTCCCTCCCTGCTTCCACCTATCTCACATAACGCCACGCGCAGCGCGGGAAAACAGATAGCCGGCTCAAAAATGTGGACGAGGCCGATTGCGCATGCGTCTTGCGAAGCAGGGCGATTTCCCCGACCCTTGGGCAAACCGCGGCGGATCGGACGGCATGATCGACAAACTGGAATTCTTCATCGCTCTCGCCAAGGAGGAGCATTTCGGCCGGGCCGCGGAGGTGTGCGGCGTCACCCAACCGACCTTGTCGGCCGGCATCAAGCAGCTCGAGGAACAGCTCGGCGTCATGCTGGTGCTGCGCGGCTCGCGCTTCCAGGGGCTGACGCCGGAGGGCACGCAGGTGCTGGGCTGGGCGCGCCGCATCGTCGGCGACTCCCGCACGATGCGCGAGGAGATGCGGGCGGCGCGCCACGGCCTGTCCGGGCGCATCCGCATCGCCGCGATCCCGACGGCCCTCGCCATGGTGGCGCGGCTGACGACGCCATTCCGCGAAAAGCATCCGGGCGTCACCTTCTCGGTGCTGTCGCGTACATCGATCGAAGTGCTGTCGCTGCTCGGTAATTTCGACGTCGATGCCGGCATCACCTATCTCGACAACGAGCCGCTCGGCCGCGTGACCAGCGTGCCGCTCTATGACGAGCGCTACCAGTTGATCACCGCGGTCGGAAACCCCTATTCCGACCGCGACAAAGTGACATGGTCGGAGATCAGCCAGTTGCCGCTCTGCCTGCTGACGCCGGATATGCAGAACCGCCGCATCATCGACCAGCATCTGGCGGAAGCCGGCGTGCAGGTGCGGCCGACGCTGGAATCGAATTCGATGATCGTGCTGTTCTCGCATATCCGCACCGGCAAATGGTCGTCGATCATGCCGCTCAACCTTGCGGAAACGTTCGGCTTTTCCGAGCCCATCCGGGCCATCCCGATCGTCGAGCCGGACGCCAGCCACACGGTCGGGCTGGTGGCGGCGCCGCGCGAGCCGCACACGCCGCTGGTGCAGGCGCTTCTGGGAGAGGCGATGGCGCTGGCGGACGATTTCCGCGCCCACCGCTAGGTTAGACAATGCGAGCCGATGGAGCTTGATAGAAAATTTCTATCAAGCGACGAAAGCGCTTTATTGATTTCGGAGGTTTCCTCTGATTTCGTAAGGACTTAGCGATATTGCGCCCTATGCATGTCGTTGCCCCGAAACCGCTCTATATTCCGGGGTGACATACATTGGCCGCCACGACCAGGGAGGGCGCTGCGTGAGCATGCAGGCCGCAAGTACCGAGATCGCGTCGCGCACGGCGGCGATCATTGACGAGATGAAGGGCCTCGAAGGCCCGTTGCTGCCGATCCTGCACAGCATACAGGAAGAGTTCGGGCATGTTCCGAAAGACGCGCTGCCGGTGATCGCCGATGGGCTGAACCTATCGCGGGCCGAGGTGCACGGCGTGGTCAGCTTCTATCACGATTTCCGCGCCAAGCCCGCCGGGCGGCACGTGCTGAAGCTCTGCCAGGCGGAAGCCTGCCAATCGATGGGCTCGGACGCCGTCGCGGCCAAGATCAAGCAGTTGCTGGGCATCGATTTCCACGAGACCACGCGCGACGGATCGGTTACACTGGAGCCGGTCTATTGCCTCGGGCTTTGCGCCTGCTCGCCGTCGGCGATGCTCGACGGCGAAGTCATCGGTCGGCTGGATGACGAGAAGATCGAAGAGATCGTCGCGGAGGTACGTTCATGATCCCGCGCATCTATGTCCCGGCAGATTCCGGCGCGCTGGCGCTTGGCGCAGAAAAGGTCGCCAAAGCGATCGAGAAGGAGCTCAAGGAGCGCGGCGTCGAAGCCAAGATCGTGCGCAACGGCTCGCGCGGCGCCTATTTCCTGGAGCCGATGGTCGAGGTGGCCACGGCTGAGGGCCGCGTCGCCTACGGGCCGGTCAAGCCGTCCGACGTCAAGAGCCTGTTCGACAGCGGCTTCCTCAAGGGCGGCCATCATAAGCGCTGGTTGGGCTCCCCCGACAAGATCCCCTTCTTCGCCAAGCAGACGCGGCTGACCTTCGCGCGCTGCGGCATCATCGATCCGCTGTCACTCGACAGCTACAAATCGCATGGCGGCCTGAACGGCCTGCAGAATGCAGTGGCGATGGCGCCCGCGGACATCGTGAAACAGGTGACCGAATCCGGCCTGCGCGGCCGCGGCGGCGCCGGCTTCCCGACCGGCATCAAGTGGAAGACGGTGCTGGATACGGCGGGCGAGCAGAAATACATCGTCTGCAACGCTGACGAAGGCGACAGCGCCACTTTCGCCGACCGCATGATCATGGAAGGCGATCCCTTCGTGCTGATCGAAGGCATGGCGATCGCCGGCATCGCCACCGGCGCGACCAAGGGCTTCGTCTATATCCGCTCGGAATATCCGCATGCGGTGGCGACGATGAACAAGGCCGTCGCTATCGCCCGCAAGGCGGGCGTGCTGGGCGTCAACGTGCTGGGCTCACCCAACGCCTTCGACATGGAAATCCGCGTCGGCGCTGGCGCCTATGTCTGCGGCGAGGAAACCTCGCTCTTGAACAGTCTCGAAGGCAAGCGCGGCGTGGTGCGCGCCAAGCCGCCGCTGCCCGCGATCCAAGGCTTGTTCGGCAAGCCGACGGTGATCAACAACGTCATCTCGCTGGCTTCCGTGCCGATCATCATGGACAGGGGCGCCGCCTATTACAAGGATTTCGGCATGGGCCGCTCGCGCGGCACGATCCCGATCCAGATCGCCGGCAACGTCAAACATGGCGGCCTGTTCGAGACGGCTTTCGGTCTGACGCTGGGCGAGATCGTCGACGACATCGGCGGCGGCACGTCCACTGGGCGTCCGGTGAAGGCGGTGCAGGTCGGCGGTCCGCTCGGTGCCTATTTCCCGCGGGCTTTGTTCGACACGCCGTTCGACTACGAGGAATTCGCCAAGCGCGACGGGCTGATCGGCCATGCCGGCATCACCGTGTTCGACGACACCGCCGACATGCTGAAGCAGGCGCGCTTCGCCATGGAGTTCTGCGCCATCGAAAGCTGCGGCAAGTGCACGCCCTGCCGCATCGGCTCGACGCGCGGCGTGGAGGTTCTCGACAAGGTTGCAGCTGGTATAGAGGCGGAGAAGAACCTCGCTCTGGTCACCGACCTCTGCAACACGATGAAGTTCGGATCGCTTTGCGCGCTGGGCGGCTTCACGCCCTACCCGGTGATGAGTTCGATCACGCATTTCCCCGAGGATTTCAAGCCCGCGCCGGCGCGCGTGGCGGCTGAATAGGAGCTGGCAGATGAACATCAAGGCCGACTTCCCGACACTCATCGAAGAGATCGACTACGGCACGCCGGAGTCGAAAGCGACGAAGCAGGTGACCCTGACAGTCGACGGGCAAAGCATCACCGTGCCGGAAGGCACCTCGATCATGCGCGCGGCCATGGAAGGCGGCGTCGAGATCCCGAAGCTCTGCGCCACCGATATGCTGGACTCTTTCGGTTCCTGCCGCGTCTGCCTGGTCGAGATCGAAGGGCGCGGCGGCACGCCGGCTTCCTGCACGACGCCAGTCGGCGAAGGCATGGTGGTGCGCACGCAGTCCGACCGGCTCGACGCCATCCGCCGCGGCGTCATGGAACTCTATGTCTCCGACCACCCGATGGGCTGGAACGAAAAGGCCGGAACCGGCGCCAGCGAGTTCGACGCGGTGGCGAAGTCGGTCGGCCTCACCGAGAACCGCTATGGTGTCGAGGGCCGCAACCACGTCAAGGAAGAAGGCGGCGTCGCGCCCGGCCACGGCTCGCTGGCGGTCGACTACATCGCCCGCGACGAATCCAATCCCTATTTCACCTATGATCCGGCACAGTGCATCGTCTGCTCGCGCTGCGTGCGCGCCTGCGAGGAGGTGCAGGGCACCTTCGCGCTGACCATCGAGGGCCGCGGCTTCGAATCGCGCATGGTCGCCGGCATGCATGAGGACTTCATCGCTTCCGAATGCGTGTCCTGCGGCGCCTGCGTGCAGGCCTGCCCGACTGACGCGCTGCGCGAGAAGACCGTGCTCGAGAAGGGCATGCCGGAGCGCTCGGCCGTCACCACCTGCGCCTATTGCGGCGTCGGCTGCTCGTTCAAGGCCGAAGTCAAGGATGACGAGGTCATCCGCATGATGCCCTACAAGGACGGCAAGGCGAACCACGGCCATAGCTGCGTCAAGGGCCGTTTCGCCTATGGCTATGCCACGCACAAGGACCGCATCCTGTCGCCGATGGTCCGCGAAAAGATCACCGATCCGTGGCGCGAAGTGACCTGGGAAGAGGCGATCGCCCATACGGCGAAGGAATTCCGCCGCATCCAGTATCAGTATGGACGCACGGCAATCGGCGGCATCACGTCCTCGCGCTGCACGAATGAGGAGACCTATCTCGTCCAGAAGCTGGTGCGGCAGGGCTTCCGCAACAACAATGTCGACACCTGCGCGCGCGTCTGCCACTCGCCGACCGGCTACGGGCTCGGCCAGACCTACGGCACATCGGCCGGCACGCAGGATTTCGATTCGGTCGAGTTCACCGATGTCGCCGTCATCATCGGCGCCAATCCGGCTTCCGCCCATCCCGTCTTCGCCTCGCGGCTGAAGAAGCGGCTGCGCCAGGGCGCCAAGCTGATCGTGCTCGATCCGCGCCGCACCGAAATGGTCAAGTCGGCGCATATCGAAGCCGACTACCACCTGCCCTTGAAGCCTGGCACCAACGTGGCGGTGCTGACGGCGCTGGCACATGTCATCGTCACCGAAGGCCTGTTCGACGAGGCCTTCATCCGCGAGCGCTGCGACTGGGCCGAGTTCCAGGACTGGGCATCCTTCGTCGCCCTGCCGGAAAACAGTCCCGAAACCGTCGGCAAGCTCTCGGGCGTCGATCCGGAACTGATCCGGGGTGCCGCGCGCATGTATGCCAAGGGCGGCAATGGCGCGATCTATTACGGCCTCGGCGTGACGGAGCACAGCCAGGGCTCCACCACGGTGATCGCCATCGCCAACCTCGCTATGGCCACCGGCAATATCGGCCGTCCGGGCGTCGGCGTGAACCCGCTGCGCGGCCAGAACAACGTGCAGGGCTCCTGCGACATGGGCTCGTTCCCGCATGAATTGCCGGGCTACCGCCACATCTCGGGCGAAGCGGTGCGCGACATCTATGAGAGCCTGTGGGGCGTGAAGCTGGACGATGAGCCGGGCCTGCGCATCCCCAACATGCTGGACGCCGCCGTCGACGGCTCGTTCAAGGGCATATACATCCAGGGCGAGGACATCCTGCAGTCCGATCCCGACACCAAGCATGTCGCCGGCGGCCTCGCCGCGATGGAATGCGTGGTCGTGCACGACCTCTTCCTCAACGAGACGGCGAACTACGCGCACGTCTTCTTGCCGGGTTCGACCTTCCTCGAGAAGGACGGCACCTTCACCAATGCCGAGCGCCGCATCAACATGGTGCGCAAGGTCATTGAGCCGAAGGCGCGCTATGCCGACTGGGAAGCGACCCAGGAGCTTGCCCGCGCCATCGGACTCGACTGGAACTATACCCATCCCTCGCAGATCATGGACGAGATCGCCCAGACGACGCCGAGCTTCGCCGGCGTCTCGTTCGAGCTGCTCGACCGCGTCGGCTCGGTGCAGTGGCCCTGCAACGAGAAGGCGCCGCTCGGCACCCCGATCATGCATGTCGACGGCTTCGTGCGCGGCAAGGGCAAGTTCATCCGCACCGAATATGTGGCGACGGACGAGCGGACCGGTCCGCGCTATCCGCTGCTGCTGACCACCGGCCGTATCCTGTCGCAATACAATGTCGGCGCGCAGACCAGGCGCACCGAAAACGTCGCATGGCATGCCGAGGACCGGCTGGAGATCCATCCGCACGACGCCGAAGTCCGCGGCGTGCACGAAGGCGATTGGGTGCGCCTGGCAAGCCGTTCGGGCGAAACCACGCTGCGCGCGCTGATCACCGACCGCGTCTCGCCCGGTGTCGTCTACACGACCTTCCACCACCCCGACACGCAGGCCAACGTCATCACGACCGACTTCTCGGACTGGGCGACCAACTGTCCGGAATACAAGGTCACCGCCGTGCAGGTGGCGCCATCCAACGGCCCGACCGACTGGCAGAAGGACTATAACGAGCAGGCCAAGCAGAGCCGGCGCATCGCCCCGCTGCAGGCGGCGGAGTAGGTGTGTCGAGGCAAGAGCTTCAATCTTGACGGCTGATCGACCCTCACTCCATCGAGCTTCGCTCGACACCTCTCCCCCAATCGACGGGGGAGAGGAAAGGCGCGAGTTGCTGCGAAGGGTGGGCAGTGCAGGGAGGCGCGCCTCGTGACGAAAGAACGTCCCGCCATTTCCCAGATCTCTCGCCTCGCGCATCGCGCCGGCGGCACCGCGGCCGCGAACCGCATGGTGCCGGAAGAGACGCCGGTGGCGTTCTCCTATGCCGGCACGACGCATGCGGTGATGATGGCGAGCCCCGCCGATTTCGAGGATTTCGCGCTCGGCTTCTCGCTGACCGAAGGCATCATTGCCGGCCCGGCAGAGATCGAGGCGATCGAGGTCGAGGATCTCGGCGCCGGCATCGACATCCAGATACGGCTCAAGGACAAGGCCAACACGCGCTTCCAGGCGCGGCGGCGCAGGCTGGCCGGGCCGGTCGGCTGCGGGCTGTGCGGCATCGAATCCATCGAGGAGGCGATGCGCTCGGTCGACGCCGTTGGTGCATCGCGACTTACGCTTCAATCTGACGATATAACAAGCGCCGTCCGCCTGCTGTCGAAGCAGCAGCCGCTGCACAAAGAGACCGGCGCAGTGCATGCCGCCGGCTTCTACGTTCCAGGCAAGGGCATCGTCATGGCGCGCGAGGATGTCGGCCGTCACAACGCGCTGGACAAGCTGGCCGGCGCGCTGGCCAGGGCCGGCATCGACGGTGCGAGCGGCGCCGTCGTGGTGACGTCGCGCGTCTCGGTGGAGATGGTGCAGAAGACGGCCGCCATCGGCGCCGCGATCATTATGGCGGTTTCGGCGCCGACCGCGCTTGCCATCCGCACGGCCGAGGCCGCCGGCATGACGCTGGTGGCGCTGGTTCGCGGCGACGATTTCGATATTTTCACCCACCCTGAACGGGTGGCTTCCGGAGTTGCCAAGCATGTCGCATGACGAAGACCACATCACCAGCACCAGGGAGAAGCTGGTGCGCATGGCCAACCAGATCGCCACCTTCTTCCATTCGAAACCGCGCGAGGAAGGCATTGCCGGCGTTGCCGAGCACATCAACAAGTTCTGGGAGCCGCGGATGCGGCGCCAGTTCTTCGAGATGCTCGACGCCGGCACCGAGAATTTCGACGAGCTCGTGGTCGCTGCCTCGGCCAGGATCAAGCGGCCGATCAGCCCCGCGGAGGCCGACATGAAGCTTGGGCTTGCGGCGTTCCCGGCCGATATCGCCGCTTCGCAAAAATAGCGTAGCAACCGGGCTGCCTTACATTTCTTTCTGCTAAAATTTAAGCTGCCGCTAGCTGCGCGGCTCTGCTATGTTTGACGATCGGAAAATCGTCGGGCCGGGCGGAAGAACTCGTGAGGCCGATCGAGACGCGATATGCCCGCAGCGGGGACGTGCGGATCGCCTATCAGGTGGTCGGCCAAGGCGCGTTCGATCTTGTGTTCGTGCCGGGCTTCATCTCCAATCTCGACCTGCACTGGGAAGACGAAGGCTACAGCCGCCTGTTGAAACGGCTTTCGGCTTTCTCGCGGCTCATCCTGTTCGACAAGCGCGGCACCGGGCTCTCCGACCGTGTCGATGCCCGTCATCTGCCGAGCTTAGAGGCCCGCATGGACGACGTCCGCGCGGTGATGGACGCGGCCGGCAGCGGCCGGGCAGCGATCCTCGGCGCCTCGGAAGGCGCGCCGATGGCGATGCTGTTCGCCGCCACCTATCCGGAGCGGACACGCGCGCTGGTGCTTTATGGCGGCTATGCGCATTTCCACAAATGGGTGATGCCGCCGGAGCGGCTGGAGGCCTTCATCGAGACGGCGGAGACGTCGTGGGGCACCGGCGCCACCTTGCCCAATTTCGCGCCTGGCCGGGTGGACGATGCGCATTTCGCCCAGTGGTGGGCCCGGTTCGAGCGGCTTTCTGCCAGCCCGACTGCCGCGGCGGCGCTTGCCTGCATGAACGCCGATATCGATGTGCGCGGCATCCTGGCGATGATCAGCGCGCCGACGCTGATCATCCATCGCCGCAACGACGTCCGTGTCGATCCTGACGCCAGCCGCTTCCTGGCGAAGAAGATCCCGCATGCCCGGCTGGTCGAGATAGTCGGGCGCGATCATCCGATCTGGACCGGCGATGTCGATCGCGTGGCCGACCTGATCGAGGAATGCCTCACCGGCGAGCCCGCGGTGGCCGACACCGAGCGCGTGCTGGCAGCGCTGCTGGCGACGCGCATCTACGACACGGCCAGGCTCGGCGATCGCATGTGGAGCGAGCGCAGCCAGCGCTTCCAGGAAACCTGGCGGCTTCTTGTCGGCCGCCATGGCGGCCGCACGGCCGGCACGCATGGCGAATTGATGATGTCGCGCTTCGATGGGCCGGCGCGCGCCGTGCGCTGCGCCGCGGCATTGCGCGAGGCGGCGCAGCAGATCGGCGTGGCGAGCGCGCAAGGCGTGCATGTCGGCGAGATCGAAATGCGCGGCCAGCCGGTCGGGCTGACGGCGCGGGTGACGATGCAGCTCGCCACGCATGCCGGACGCGGCGACATCCTCGCCTCGCGGCTGGTCGCCGATCTCGCAACAGGGTCCGGCCTGCATTTCGTCGATGCCGGCCGCGTCAGCCTCGACGAGCTGGACGAGCCCATGCCGGCGGTTCTGGCGACGTCGGAGCAGCATCTGGAGCCCGCCTGCCGGCCCAGGGCCAGGCCGGCCGAGCCGCCCGCGCTGACGGCGCGCGAGAGCGAGGTGGTGAACCTGATCGCCAATGGCAAGAGCAATGCGGCGATCGCCGCCGAGCTCAGCCTCAGCGAGCACACGGTCAAGCGGCACGTCGCCAACATTCTATTGAAGCTCGATCTGCCGTCGCGGGCGGCGGCGGCGGCATTTTCGGCGAGGCACACTGGCCCGGACGGGCCATGAGAGCCATGGCGCTTTCGGGGGAAGCGCCGGGGCCGCCACAAGCGATATCAATTCTCCCCATGCAGGCCGGGCGATGTCGCCGAAAGGGCGCTGCGAAATGGAGGATGAAATGCTGAAACTCAGTCGCAAGATCGGATTGCTGGCATTCGCCGCGGGCGCATTGCTGGCCATCACCCCGGCGCATGCCGAAGACGCTTCGGCCAGCGCCGCCTACAAGGACATCCAGGCCACCCTCGGCTCGGTGCCCGACATGTTCAAGACCTTGCCGGACGTCGCGGTCGCCGGCGCCTGGGCCGAGATCAAGGGCGTGCAGCTCAACCCCAAGACCGCGCTCGACGGCAAGACCAAAGAGCTGATGGGCCTTGCGGTCGCCGCGCAGATTCCCTGCCAGTACTGCATCTATTTCCACACCGAGGCCGCCAAGCTCAACGGCGCGAGCGACGAGGAAATCAAGGAGGCGGTGGCCATGGCGGCGATCGTGCGCCACTGGTCGACGATGCTCAACGGCAGCCAGGTCGACCTGGCGACCTTCAAGAAACAGACAGACGACGTGTTCGCGGCCGTCAAGGCCAAGTCGCAGTGAACGAAATCCCTGCCCGACGATGATCGCCGGACAGTCCTTCCCTCGTCAACAGCCCGATCGAGAAGACGGGCACATGGAGGATGACATGCTGACCAAGACACAGACAGTGGACGGCGCGGCGATCAAGAAGGCGATCGAAGGCCGTGACGGCAAGCTCCTGTCGAGCTTTTACAATGACGACGCGCTGGTGCGGGTGATCGACCGCAACAATCCGCCGAGCAAGCCGCGCGAGATCCGCGGCCGGGCGGCGATCAGCACCTTCTGGGACGACATCTGCAGCCGGGCGATGACCCACAAGGTCGACACCACGATCGCCGAGGGCGACAGCCTCGCCTTCACCCAGGCCTGCGCCTATCCGGACGGCACGAAGGTGTTCTGCGCGGCGATGCTGGAATTGAAGAACGGCCGTATCGCACGCCAGACCGTCGTGCAGGCTTGGGACGAATAGATCAACCGCGGGCTCAACCGCAAATCAGGGAGGAGAACCAAAATGTTCAGCGCAAGATGGCAGATCGACGCCAAGTTCGGTCACAAGCAGACCGCGCTCGAGCTGATGCGCAAATGGGAGCGTGAGATCGGCTCGCAGGTCGGGCTCGCCGACATGAAGTTCCAGCTCATGACCGGTTCCGTGGGCGCGCGCGAAGCGACGATCGAGGCGCACCACCAGGTCGAAAGCCTGGCCCAGTTGGAGGAGTTCTTCGCCAAGATCGCCAAGATCGACGCGCATGCCAAATGGGGCAAGGAGCTGGAACCCTATGTGGTGTCGGGCACCAGCAAATGGACGATCTTCCGGATCGTGGAGTAGTGGCCTGAGCGCCGCCCCGGCCTTCTCCCCTTGTGGGAGAAGGTGGCTCGGCGCGCCGCGCCGAGACGGATGAGGGGTGCTCCAGCTTGGCGCCAAGCTACCCCTCACCCGGATTGCCATCCGATTTGCGAAGAGCAAATCGGGGCAATCCGACCTCTCCCACAAGGGGAGAGGTAAAAAGGAGCCTACCCATGCGCCACCATCACATGCCGCACGGCGGTGTAATCCTCCAGTGCGTAGAGCGACATGTCCTTGCCGTAGCCGGATTGCTTCAGGCCGCCATGCGGCATCTCGTTGGTCAGCATGAAGTGGGTGTTGATCCAGGTGCAGCCATATTGCAGGCGGGCGGCGGTCGCCATGGCGCGCGAGACGTCCTTGGTCCACACCGACGAGGCCAGGCCGTAGTCGCTGTCGTTCGCCCAGCTCACCGCCTCGTCGACATCCGCGAAGCGAGTGACCGAAACGACCGGGCCAAATACTTCGCGGCGCACGATCTCATCTTCCTGCAGCGCGCCGGCAACGACGGTCGGCTGGTAATAAAAACCGGAGCCCTCGCCCGGCTTGCCGCCGGTGGTGATCTCGATGTGCTTCAGTTCCGAAGCACGCTCGACGAAGCTCGACACACGGTCGCGCTGGCGACGCGAGATCAGCGGTCCGATCTCATTGTCCGTATCGTCCGGCTGATTGTATTTGATGGTCGAGACAGCGGAGGAGAGGTCGGCGACGAGCTTGTCGTAGATCTTCTTGCCGGCATAGATGCGACAGGCGGCGGTGCAATCCTGGCCGGCATTGTAGTAGCCGAAGGCGCGCAGGCCGTTGACCACGGCGCCGAGGTCGGCGTCGTCGAAGACGATGACCGGCGCCTTGCCGCCGAGCTCCAGATGCGTGCGCTTGACCGACTTGGCGGCCGCCTGCAGCACCTTCTTGCCGGTAGCGACATCGCCGGTGATCGAGATCATGTTGACCCTGGCATGGTTGATCAGCGTGTTGCCGACACTGTCGCCGCGGCCGAGCACGACATTGACGACGCCTTCGGGCAGGATCTCGGAAAGGATCCTCGCCAGTTTCAGCGTCGTCAGCGGCGTCTGCTCCGACGGCTTGAAAACCACCGTGTTGCCGCCGCCGATGGCCGGCGCCAGCTTCCAGGCCATCATCATCAGCGGATAATTCCAGGGCGCGATGGAGGCGACGATGCCGATCGGATCGCGCCGCACCATCGAGGTGTGGCCAGGCAGGTATTCGCCCGCGACCTGGCCGGGCATCGAGCGTATCGCGCCGGCAAAGAAGCGGTAGCAGTCGACGATCGCCGGAATCTCGTCATTGAGCACGGCATTGATCGGCTTGCCGCAGTTCAGCGCCTCGAGCGCGGCGAACTCCTTCGCTTCGGCCTCGATGCGGTCGGCAATCTTGAGCAGGTAGCCGGAGCGCTGCGCCGGCGTGGTGCGCGACCAACTGACGAACGCTCGTTCGGCGGCACTAACGGCAGCCTCGATCTGCGCGGGGCTCGCCTCCGGCAGGTTGAGGATCGTCGCCCCGGTTTTCGGATTGAGGATCGGCTCCTCGGCCTCGGTGCCCTTCTCGAATTTCGAGCCGATCAGCATTTGGGTGTCCATTGGATTTCTCCCTTAACAGGAGCGAATAGGGAGTAGCGAATAGCGAGTAGGGTTTGGCCATCGATTTCCCTATTCGCTATTTGCTATTCGCTACTCCCTATTCGCTGTTTTTCATTTTCCACTGCCCGCAATCTGATCGCCGTCGCGGGTCAGGTAATAGGCAAAGAGGATCGGCAGCAGCGTCACCAGCACGACGACCATGGCCACGACATTGGTGACCGGGCGCTGGCGCGGGCGGATCAGTTCCTCCAGCATCCAGATCGGCACGGTCTGCTGTTGGCCGGCGGTGAAGGTGGTGACGATGACCTCGTCGAAGGACAGCGCGAAAGCGAGCATGCCGCCGGCAAGCAGCGCGGTTGCGATGTTCGGCAACACGACATGCCGGAAGGTCTGAAAACCGTCGGCGCCGAGATCCATCGAAGCCTCGATCATAGAGCCCGACGTGCGGCGGAAGCGGGCGACGGCGTTGTTGTAGACGACGACCACGCAGAAGGTTGCGTGGCCGAGCACGATCGTCCAGAACGAGAACGGGATGTCGGCGAGCGCGAAGGCCGAGCGCAGCGCAATGCCGGTGATGATGCCGGGCAGCGCGATTGGCAGGATGACCAGCAAAGAGATGGCCTCGCGGCCGAAGAAGCGCGTCTGCGAGACGGCCGCGGCGCAGAGCGTGCCGAGCACCAGCGCGATCGCCGTGGAGATGGCGGCGACACGGACCGACAGCGACAGCGCCTCCCAGACATCCGGCCGGTTCCAGGTGACGGCGAACCATTGCGTGGTGAGCCCCGGCGGGGGCCAGACGAAACTCTTCTCTTCCGTCGTGAAGGCGTAGACGAAGATCAGCAAGATCGGCAAATGCAGGAAGAGCAGGCCGCAGGCGGCGGCGATCTTCAGGCCGAGCGGAGCAGATTGACCACGGTCAGAGCGCATCGAAAGCCCCCATGCGCTTGGCGCCCCAGAGATAGAAGCCCATGATGACGATGGGCACCACGGTGAAGGCGGCGGCCAAAGGAATGTTGCCGGCGGTGCCCTGCTGCGAATAGACGGCCTGGCCGATGAAGAGGCGCGAGGTGCCGATGATCTGCGGGATGATGTAGTCGCCGAGCGTCAGCGAGAAGGTGAAGATCGACCCGGCGACGATGCCGGGCAGCGCCAGCGGGAACAGCACGTTGCGGAAGGTCTGTCCCGGCGAGGCGCCCAGATCGGACGAAGCCTCGACCAGATTGCCGGGCACGCGCTCGAGCGCGGCCTGAACGGGGAGGATCATGAAGGGCAGCCAGACATAGACGAAGACGATGAACGTGCCGGTGAAGGAGACCGACAGCGAGTTGCCGCCGACAACGGGGAGCGACAGCCAGCCGTCGAGCAGCCAAAGCAGGTTGAGCTTGGCGAGCAGCCAGGTGAGGATGCCTTCCTTGGCGAGGATCAGCTTCCAGGCATAGATCTTGACCAGGTAGCTCGACCACAGCGGCAGCATGACGCCGAGATAGAACAGCGCCTTCCAGCGGCCGCGCGCATAGCGCGCCGCATAATAGGCGATGGGGAAAGCAATGATTGCCGAAGCAAGCGTGACCAGCGCCGCCATCGTCACCGTGCGCAGGATGATGTCGAGATTGGCGGCCTGGAACAGGTCGCCATAGGTCTTCAGCGTGAACTCGCGGTTGATGAGGCCGGAAAACTCGTCGATCGAGAAGAAGCTCTGCAGGAGCAGCGCGAACAGCGAACCGATATAGACGATGCCCAGCCAGAGAAGCGGCGGCAGCAACATGAGCAGCAGCAGGAGTTTTGGGCGGCGCCAGAAGAGGTCGGAGAACGCGCCGCGCATGCCGCCGCTGCCGGGCAGTATGGCGGGCGTAGGGTTGGATTGAACAGTGGCGATGGTCATGGCGCCGCCGCGTGTTGAACGGGATCAAGGGAGAGGCCGCGATCCTTCGCCCCCCTCTCTGTCCTGCCGGACATCTCCCCCTCAAGGGGGGAGATTGGATGTCGCGGCCGCTTTCGCCAATTGCCAACGTGACAGGATTGGCGAGGCCGAGAAACTGCTGATCTCCCCCCTAGAGGGGGAGATGGCCGGCAGGCCAGAGGGGGGCGCCTCGCGCAAACCTTCCTCATGCCGGCTCGTCCATCAGATGCAGACTGTCGCGGTTGAAGGTCAGCACCACCGCTTCACCCTCCGCCGGCAGCGCCGTTCCCGCCGGCACCATGGCATGCAGCCGCAGCCCGTCGGCATCGAGCGCGAGCCTGGTCGTCGCGCCGAGATAATTCGTGCCGACAAGGCGGGCAGCAACGCCGTCGCCGCTTGCCGCGCCTGAAACGCGGATCGACTCCGGGCGCAAGCTCCCCCAACGGTGCTGGCCGGAATAGCGCTGGACGAAATCCGGCGGCAGCACATTGGACGAGCCGACGAAATCGGCGACGAAGCGCGTGTTCGGCCGCTGGTAGATATCCTCCGGCGTGCCGACCTGCATGATCCTGCCGTCGTTGAAGACGGCGACGCGGTCGGCCATGGACAGCGCCTCGCCCTGGTCGTGGGTGACGAAGACGAAGGTGATCCCAAGCACTTTCTGCAGCGACTTCAATTCCTCCTGCATGTTCTCGCGCAGCTTGAGGTCGAGCGCGCCGAGCGGCTCGTCGAGCAAAAGCACCTTGGGCTGGTTGACCAGCGCTCGGGCGAGCGCCACGCGCTGGCGCTGTCCGCCGGAGAGCTGGCCGGGACGGCGCGCGCCGTAGCCCGGCAGGCGCACCAGCGAAAGCGCTTCCTCAGCCGCCTTCAGCCGCTCGGCCTTGCCGACACCCTTGACCATCAGGCCGTAGGCGACGTTGTCGAGCACATTCAAATGCGGAAACAGCGCATAGTCCTGGAAGACGGTGTTGACGTTGCGGCGATAGGGCGGAACGCCTTCGGCGCGCTCGCCGAAGATGGAGATCGAGCCTGTCGTCGGCTGCTCGAAGCCGGCGATCAGCCTGAGGCACGTTGTCTTGCCGGAACCGGACGGCCCCAACATGGCGAAGAACTCGCCGGGCACGATGTCGAGATCGACGGCGTCGACGGCGCGCACGCTGCCGAAATGGCGCGAGACTTGTTTGAAGGAAACGGCAGAGGTCATGGGCCCAGTCAGTTCAGTTGCCGGTTAAACGAAGGCGAGTTCGCACGGCGCCCTGCCTCCCCTCGATGGGGAGGTCGCGGCGAAGCCGCGGGTGGGGGTGGTAGGCGCCAACGTCCATGCTGACCCCCACCCCGACGCTACGCGTCGACCCTCCCCACAAGGAGGAGGGCAAGGGAGCTCACCGGCCGCCGATGACGCCGATATAGTCAGACACCCAGCGGTAATAAGGCACGCACTGGTCGTTCTGGCTGGCGCATTTCGACACCGGCGTCTTCCAGAACTTGATCTTTTCGAAATTATCGTAGCCGTTGGTCTTGCAGCCCTCGTCGCCGAGCAACTCGTTGCCCTTGCAGGCGGCGGGTACGACGGGCAGCGAGCCGAACCAGGCCGAAACGTCGCCCTGGACCTTCGGCGACAGCGAATGCTCGAGCCACATATAGGCGCAGTTCGGATGGGCGGCGTCGGCTTCCATCATGGTGGTGTCGGCCCAGCCGGTGACGCCCTCTTCCGGCACGGTCGAGGCGACCGGCTTCTTGGCGGCGACCAGCGTATTGACCTGATAGGGCCATGAGCCGGAAGCGACCACGCCCTCGTTCTGGAAGTCGTCGACCTGGATCGCGGCATCGTGCCAGTAACGGCCGACCAGCGTGCGCTGCGTGCGCAAGAGTTCGAGCGCCGCCTTGTACTGGTCTTCGTTGAGCTCGTAAGGATCCTTGATGCCGAGCTCCGGCTTGTGGAACATCAGATAGTTGGCGGCATCGGCGATGTGGATCGGGCCGTCATAGGCCTGGACGCGACCTTTGTTCGACTTGCCGTCGGGCAGCTTCATTTCCTCAAAGACGACGTTCCAGCTCTTGGGCGCTTCCTTGAAGACTTCGGTGTTGTACATCAGGATGTTCGGACCCCACTGGTAGGGAACGCCGTAATGGACCTTGTCGACGGTGAACCAGGGCGCGTCCTTCAGCCGGTCGTCGACGGTCTTCCAGCTCGGGATGAGATCGGTGTTGATCGGCTGCACGCGCTTGCCGGCGACGAGGCGCAGTGAAGCATCGCCCGAAGCGGTGACCAGGTCGAAGCCGCCCTCGTTCATCAGGGAGACCATCTCGTCCGAGGTGTTGGCGGTCTTGACGTTGACCTTGCAGCCGCTTTCCTTCTCGAAAGCCGTCACCCAGTCGTAATTCTTGTCGGTCTCGCCGCGCTCGATATAGCCGGGCCAGGCAACGATGTTGACCTCGCCCTCGCCCTTGCCGAGTTCCTTGACCTGGGCCATGGCCTGACCGGAAAAAGTCAGCGCGACAGTCAGCGCCGTGCACGACTTCAGGAATGCATTCATCGTCGATCTCCCATTGCTAGGGGCAGCAGCGCTCTCAGGGCGCGGCTTTGTTCCCTGAGCGAAAGGTGCTTTGAAAAATCCGGTTTCGCAAATTCATTTATCAGAAGGCCGATATCGGTTTTACCGATACTTGTTTGACGCAATTCCAGACGGAAGGCTAGGGCGAAGTCGCCGAACCCAACCGCTCCACACTTTTCCTGGAACTGCTCTTTTCAGGGCCGCTGGCGCACCATGCGCTGCGACTGCGCGAGGCCGATGAAATCGCGAGCCGCCTGCGGCAGGGCGGAGCCGCGACGCCACACCGTGCCGACCTGGACCACCGGCAGCGAGCCGGAAACGTCGCGCGATTCGATGCGGTCGCCTTCCAGCGACCAGGGCCTGTAGACGAGGTCGGGCAGCAGCGCCACGCCGGCGCCGGTGGCGACCAGGCTGCGCACTGCCTCGACCGAGCGGGTGCGGAAGGCGACATGCGGCCTGGCGCCGATCGCCGACAGCAGCTTGCCGGTGTTCTCCTCGATTTCGTCGACCGTGAGCATGATCAGCGGCTCGGAGACGATGTCATTGACCCCGATGATGTCGGCGCTGGCGAGCCTGTGGCTGAGCGGAATCCACAGCCTGTAGGCCGAGACTTCCAGGATTTCCGACTGCAGCGCCGTGCGGTCGCGCAGGTTTGACGTCACCATGACGGCGATGTCGAGCTTGCCGCCGACCAAAAGGTGCTCGAGATAATCGCCATTGTCCTCGATTGCCGAGACCTCGACGCCGGGATAGGCGCGCCGGTAGCGGGCGAGCAGGTCGGACAGCACATAGCCGGCGACCAGCGAGGTGACGCCGAGCTGCAGACGGCCGCCAGCGGCGGCCTGCTCGCTGGAGAAAGAGCGGCGCGCGTCGGAAACGTCGGCCAGGATCTTGGTCGCGTGGCGCAGGAACTGGTGGCCCTTGTGGGTGATGTTGAGGCCACGTGGATGGCGCTCGAAGAGCTCGACGCCGAGATCGCTCTCCAGTTCCTTGATCGCCTCGGTGACCGAGGACTGGGAAATCGACAGGTTCTGCGCGGCGCCCGAGACGGTGCCCTGCTCGGCAACGGCGACGAAGAACTGCAATTGGCGGATGGTGAAAGCCATGGCCGGACTAAACACCGGCCAACGTGGCGTTGGGAAGTGGGGCAAGCTCCGAAACTTGACCACCTTCCGATTCGTAACTAACTAAGTTACATGAAACGCAACAGCCGACTGTCCTCGACCCTGCATATCCTCGTCCATATGGCCGACGCTCCCGAGCGAGCGCTGACCTCCGAAGAGCTTGCCGGCTTCATCCACACCAATCCGGTTGTGGTGCGCCGCACCATTGCCGGGCTGCGGGAGGCTGGCATCGTCACCTCGTCGCGCGGCCATGGCGGCGGCTGGCAGCTCGGCCGCGCGCCGGACAAGATCTCGCTGGCCGAGATCAGCGGCGCGCTCGGCGAGACGCTGTTGCCGTTCAGCACCGAACCGGAAAGTCCCGGATGCCTAGTCGAGCAGGCGGTGATCGCCGTGCTCGACGATTTTCGCCTGGAGGCGGAAAGGCTGCTCACTGAGCGGCTCAGCCATATCACGCTGGCCGACCTGACGGCCGATTTCCGCCGCCGTTATGACCTCATTGGAGTATCCAGCCATGCAGTATGATGTGATCGTCGTCGGCGGCAGCTTTGCCGGCCTGTCCGCCGCCATGTATGCGGCGCGCGGGCGGCGCAAGGTGCTGGTGATCGATGCCGGCGAGCCGCGGAATCGATTTGCCGAACATTCGCACGGCTTCTTCGGCCAGGACGGACGGGCGCCGGCGGACATTCTCGGCGAGGCCAGGGCACAGCTGCTCGCCTATCCCGCCGTCACGGTGATCGAGGGCCGCGCCGAGCGGGCGGCAATCACCGACACCGGCTTCGAGGTCCGGATGGACGACGGCGAGGGTTTCGGCGCGACGCGGCTGGTGCTCGCCACCGGCGTCCGGGACATCCTGCCGGACGTTCCCGGACTGGCCGCGCATTGGGGCAAGACGGTGCTGCATTGTCCTTATTGCCACGGCTACGAGGTGGCCGGCGGGCCGCTCGGCGTGCTGGCGACTGGACCGATGTCGCTGCACCAGGCCGAGCTGATCTCCGACTGGGGCGATGTCACGCTGTTCGCCGACGGTTTGTTCGAACCGGATGCGGACCAGGCAAGGGCGTTGGAGAAGCGCAACATCCGGTTCGAGCCGGGCAAGGTGAGCGAAGTGCAGAACGGGTCCGACGGTCTGCTCATCAGGCTCGACGGCAATCGCAGCGCGAGCGTGCGGGCGCTGTTCACCGCGCCGCGCAACGTGATGGCAAGTCCGCTTGCCGAGCAGCTTGGCTGCGCCTTCAACGAAGGCCCGTTCGGCAAGGCGGTCGTCGTGGACGACAAGCAGCAGACATCGTTGCCTGGCGTCTTCGCGGCAGGAGACGCCGCGCGCCTCATGCACAACATCGCCTTCGCGGTGTCGGGCGGCGCGATGGCCGGGGTTGCGGCGCACCAGTCGCTGGTGTTCGGCTAGGCTCTTATCCCTTGGGCGACGTCAGGCCGCGGCGATACTGACCCGGGCGCCGGCCTGACTCAGCGCGGCGGCTATGTCGCGCGGCGGCGGCTGGTCGGTGGCAAGCTCGGAAAAGCCATCGAAGCCGCAGACCCGGACCAGTCCCTGGCGGCCGAACTTGGAATGATCGGTGACGACCAGCGAGCGCTGGCCGCGCGACAGCACCATGCGGGCGAACTCCGCCTCGTCCAGATCATAGTCGGTCAGGCCGGCGGCCGCATCGACGGCTCCGATCGAGATCACCGCATGATCGACCGAAAAGCGGCTGACGAACTCGATCGCCGAAATGCCGAAAGCCGCGCCTGAATCGCTGCGCAGCTCGCCGCCCGCCATATAGACCTTGTTGCCGTTCACCGTCGCCAGCGTGCGGGCAATGTCGGAGGAATTGGTGACCACCGTCAGCCGGCGATGGCCGAGCAGCTCGCGCGCCAGGAAGGAGGTGGTCGTGCCGGTATCGAGCATGATCGCCTCGCCATCGCGGATCGTAGCCGCGACCATCCTGGCGATCAGGCGCTTGGCTTCGGCATTTTCGCGCATGCGCCGCTCGAACGGCGCCTCGCCCAGCATCGAGGAAAGGCCAACGGCACCATGCATCTTCAGCACCGAGCCGTCATCGGCGAGTGGCTTGACGTCGCGCCGCACGGTTTCCAGCGAGACGCCGAGCCGCTCGGCGAGGCTGGCTATGGTGATCGTGCCCTCCTCGCTGAGGAGCCGCAGGATTTCGCCGTGCCGTTTCGAATGGATCATCGGTGTGTCCGGGAATTCTGACCGAATTTAAGGCTTTGCCGACGCTTTGAAAGAAGTCGCTTATATTTTCGGGCAAAACACCCAAAAAAGGTCACAGCTTTTGGATTGACAGCGCTGCCACGCTGGCGTGACATTGACCTTGTGACAGGCTCGGAACTGCCGCGGGAGGGTGATGGCAGAGCCGCAACCTAGTGACCAGATCGCCTGGAACCAGCCAGGCGCGAGCTTTTATCGAATCCGCGGGGGCGGATGCCGGGATATCATACCTGGCCAAGGGGCTCGTCGGTGCGGTGCGGGATACCGATCCTGGCGTCTCGCACCGACGAGGCTTTTTTGTTTCGTTCCATCGTTGTTGTCCGCGGGGCCGGCTGAGGCCGGAGCGAAGCTGTGAGTGCCGAAGACCGCATCCGCGCCTTGCCGTGCTGGAACGGCGGCATCGAGATCGAGCCGCTGCCGGGCGGCCTCAGCAACGCCAATTATGTCGTCACCGATGCGGCCGGGCGGCATGTCGTGCGCTTCGGCCAGGACTTCCCGTTCCACCATGTCTTTCGCGAACGCGAGGTGATGACCGCGCGGGCCGCGCATGCAGCGGGCTTCGCGCCGGCCGTGCATTATGCCGAGCCCGGCATCCTGGTGACGGAATTTCTCGGCGCCAAGACCCTCCTGGGAGAGGATGTGCGGGCCAATCTCGGCCGCGTGGCCGCGCTGCTGCGCGGCTTTCACCGCGAGATGCCGAAGCATGTCTCCGGCGCAGGTTTCATGTTCTGGGTGTTCCACGTCATACGCGACTATGCGCGCACGCTGGACGAGGGCGGCAGCCGCAAGAAGAGCGAGCTGCCACGTTATCTGGCCCTGGCGGACGAGCTCGAGCGGGCGCAAAAACTGCTGCCGATCGTCTTCGGCCATAACGACCTTTTGCCAGCTAACATCCTCGACGACGGCAAGCGGCTGTGGCTGATCGACTTCGAGTATGCCGGCTTCAACACGGCAATGTTCGACCTCGCCGGCGCCGCCTCGAACGCCGGCCTGAGCGATGACGAATCCTTCGCCTTCATGACCGCCTATTTCATGAAGGAGCCGGACGGCGAAATCCGCCGCTCGCATGCCGCCATGCAATGCGCCTCGCTGCTGCGCGAAGCGATGTGGAGCATGGTGTCCGAGCTTTATCTCGACGCGCCCGGCATCGACTATGTCGCCTATAGCGAGGAAAACCTCGTCCGGCTCGACGCGGCGCTGGACAACTACCGGACGAAATACGGAACCAGATCATGACCTTGCCCAGCCATGCCGAAATCGTCGTCATCGGCGGCGGCATCATCGGCTGTTCCACTGCCTACCACCTGGCGCGCGACCATAGGACGGACGTGGTGCTGCTCGAGCAGGGCAAGCTGACCTCGGGCTCGACCTGGCACGCCGCCGGCCTGGTCGGGCAGCTGCGCTCCTCGGCCTCGATCACGCGCGTGCTCAAATATTCGGTCGAGCTCTACAAGGGGCTGGAGGCCGAGACGGGACTGGCGACCGGCTGGAAGATGACCGGCTGTCTGCGGCTGGCGACGAATGCCGACCGCTGGACCGAGTTCAAGCGGCTGGCGACCACGGCCAAAAGCTTCGGCATGGACATGCAGCTGCTGTCGCCGGCGGAAGTGAAGCGCATGTGGCCGCTGATGGAGACAAGCGACCTTGTCGGCGCTTCCTGGCTGCCGACCGATGGGCAGGCGAGCCCCTCCGACATCGCCCAGTCGCTCGCCAAGGGCGCGCGCATGCATGGCGCGAAACTGTTCGAGGGCGTGCGCGTCACAGGCTTTACGATGAAGGACGGCCGCATCACGGCGGTGAAGACTTCACAGGGCGACATCGCCTGCGACAAGGTGGTGAACTGCGCCGGACAATGGGCAAGGCAGGTCGGCGCGATGGCCGGCATCAACGTGCCGCTGCAGCCGGTCAAGCACCAGTACATCATCACTGAAAAGATTGCGGGCCTGGCGACCAACGCGCCGACAATCCGCGACCCCGACCGCCGCACCTATTTCAAGGAAGAGGTCGGCGGGCTGGTGATGGGGGGCTATGAGCCCAACCCGCAGGCCTGGGCAACCGGACTTCCCGGCGACGATGTCCCGAACGACTGGGAGTTCCGTCTCTTCGACGACGACTACGATCATTTCGAGCAGCACATGGCCCAGGCTATCGCGCGCGTTCCGGCGCTGCAAACCGCCGGCGTCAAGCAGATGATCAACGGATCGGAGAGTTTCACGCCGGACGGCAACTTCATCCTCGGCGCAGCGCCCGAATGCGCCAACATGTTCGTCGGCGCCGGCTTCAACGCCTTCGGCATAGCGTCCGGCGGCGGCGCCGGCTGGGTGCTGGCGCAATGGGTGGCCGACGGCGAGGCGCCGCTCGACCTGTGGGTGGTCGACATCCGCCGCTTCTCCGGCCTGCACCGTGACCGCGACTGGGTCCGCGACCGCACGCTGGAGGCCTATGGCAAGCACTACGCGATCGGCTTCCCGCACGAGGAATATCTGTCCGGGCGGCCACGCATCGTCTCGCCGCTCTATGAGCGGCTGAAGACGCATCGCGCCGTGTTCGGCTCCAAGCTTGGCTGGGAGCGGCCGAACTGGTTCGCGCCGGATGGCGCGGCCGCCGAGGACGTCTATTCGATGGGCCGCCAGAACTGGTTCGGCCCGGTCGGCGACGAGCACCGTCATGTGCGCGAGAAGGTCGGCATCTTCGACCAGTCCTCCTTCGCCAAATACGAGCTGACCGGCACTGACGCGCTGAAGGCGCTCGACTGGATCTGCGCCAACGACGTCGACAAGCCGGTCGGACGGCTGACCTACACGCAGCTGCTCAACACGCGCGGCGGCATCGAGGCAGACCTTACCGTGTCGCGGCTCGACGAGGACCGGTTCTACATCGTCACCGGCACCGGCTTCCGCACGCATGACCTGTCCTGGATCGGCGATCATATCGGCCCCGGGCTGGATGCCAGACTGACCGACGTCACGGAGGATTTCGGCACGCTGTCGCTGATGGGACCCCGCGCCCGCGACGTGCTGTCGGCGGTGACGGACGCCGATGTCTCGAACGCCGCCTTCCCCTTCGGCCATGCCCGCGAAATCCAGATTGCCGGCCATAGCGTGAGGGCGCTGCGCGTCACCTATGTCGGGGAACTGGGCTGGGAGCTGCATGTGCCGATCGCCGCCACCGGCGAGGTTTTCGATGCGCTGATGGCGGCGGGCAATGCGCATGGCATTCGCCCGGTCGGCTACCGGGCGCTGGAATCGCTGCGACTGGAGAAGGGCTATCGCGCCTGGGGTTCCGACATCACGCCGAACGATATGCCGCAGGAGGCGGGGCTCGGCTGGGCCGTGAAGCTTCGCAAGAATACCGACTTCGTCGGACGCCGGGCGCTGGAGAAGGCAGCCGGCAAGCCGCCGATGAAACGCTTTGCCGGCTTCACGGTTGACGACCCGGAGATCGTGCTGGTCGGACGCGAGACGATCCTGCGCAATGGCGACCCGGTCGGTTACCTGACCAGCGGCGGCTACGGCTACACGGTGGGCAAGAATATCGGCTACGGCTATGTGCGCAATGCCGACGGCGTCAGCGACGATTTTCTGGCCTCGGGCGACTATGAGCTAGTCGTGGCGATGGAGCGCACGCCGGCAAAGATCCATCTCGAGCCGATGTACGATCCGGCCGGGGCAAGGATTAAGGCCTGATCGACGAAACGGTCAGTTGACGCGCAGCACAAGCCCCCTGCTCGGCACGGTATCGGACTCGCCCGGCATCGAGGCATAAGGCGCCGTTTCCTCGACGCGCTTCAACCTGCCCTGAGCCTCAAGTCCGGCAATGCGCTCGGCGAAGCCTGATTGCCACAGCGTGTTCTTGACGGTCAGCACGATGATCCCGCCTGGACGGCAGATGCGGATCAACTCGTCCAGCCCCTCGATCCCGACATGGCCCGAAGTGAAGACGCCCGCCGAAACAATGCCGGCATAGACGCCGTCGGCGAAGGGCAAAGCGTCGCCCATCGCCAGGCGATGCAGCGCACTGTAGACGCCCTTGGCGCCGGCCTTGTCCAGCATGCCTTGCGAGATGTCGAGCGCCTCGACCTTCGGATAGCCGGTGATGGCCAGCCATTCGCCGATCAGGCCAGTGCCGGCGCCGGCATCGAGCAAGGGTTCGGCGCCGCGCGGCAGGTGCCTGGCAAGCAGCGCCAGGCAGATCGTCGGGTGGCGATAGCCGGCGGCCGACATGTCGGCATCATAGGTCTCGGACCAGCTGTCATAGATCGCAGCCACTTCCTCAGGCCGCTTGGCGGCGTAGGCCGCGCTTAGCGAGCCGCTGTGCTTGCCGTCCGCCATTTCTGCTCCCGCCGCCGATTCGTATGCGCAATGGTAGCCAAGCGGCAAAAACTGTGGAACCGTTCCGCTGTAAAACATCGTGTGATGGTAAAGGGGATGACGATGGACGAGGCGCGCGCCGCGTTGGCCGCCATTCCGGCGCTGGCAGGCTATGACGGGCCGCTGGAGCGTTTGGCCGGCCTGACCAACAAGGTCTACCGGGCCGGCGAAGCGTGTCTGCGCATTCCCGGCAAGGGCACGGAAGAATATATCAACCGCGCCAACGAGGCGGTGGCGGCGCGCGAGGCGGCCAAGGCCGGAGTCAGCCCCGAGGTGCTTTATGCCGATCCGGCGTCCGGCCTGATGGCGACGCGCTTTATCGCCGGCGCCGAGACGATGTCGCCGGAGAAATTCAAGGCGCGGTCGGGCAGCCCCGCGCGAGCGGGCTACGCCTTCCGCAAGCTGCATGCTTCGGGCGCGGTGTTCCCCTTCCGTTTCGAATTGTTCGCGATGATCGACGACTATCTCAAGGTCTTATCGACGAAGGACGTGGCGCTGCCCGCCGGCTATCACGACGTGGTGCGCGAGGCAGGCGCGGTGCGCGCCGCGCTTGCCGCGCACCCTATCCCGCTCGCCGCCTGCCATTGCGATCCGCTGTGCGAAAATTTCCTTGATACGGGCGAGCGGATGTGGATCGTCGACTGGGAATATTCCGGCATGAACGATCCGCTGTGGGACCTCGGCGACCTTTCGGTCGAGGGCAGGTTCGATGCGGCCCAGGACGAGGAACTGATGCGCGCCTATTTCGGCGGCGAGGCGAGGCCGGCGGCGCGCGGACGTATCGTCATCTACAAGGCGATGTGCGACCTGCTCTGGACGCTCTGGGGACTGATCCAGCTCGCCAACGACAATCCGGCCGACGATTTCCGCGCCTATGCCGACGGTCGCTTTGCCCGCTGCAAGGCGCTGATGGAGACCGCGGAATTTTCGCGGCATCTCGCCGCCGTGCGCGCGGGTTAGGCACCGGAAAAGCCAAGCCTTCAAGCTTTTGTTTTCATACATGTCGTTATCGCAAAGCCGCTGCACACTTTTGCGCGACATGCATTAATTCACGCCCTTCGGCACGTTCTCCGGCGGCACCTCGGTCTCCACCACCTTCTGGCGATGGAAGATGAACATGCCGGCAAGCACGACGATGGCGGCACCGACGAGAATGCGCGGGCCGGGCATGTCGCCGAAGAAGGCCAGTCCGAAGACCACCGCCCACAGAAGCAGGCTGTAGTGCAGCGGCGCCAGCGTCGAGGCCGGCGCCAGCTTCAGCGCCCTCGTGATCATCAGATGCGCGGCGCAGGAGACGACGCCGAGTAGTAGCATGGCGCCGAAATCGAGCGCCGACGGCGTGCGCCAGGCGCCGATGGTGAGCAGGCCGCCGACGATCAGCGTGCCGATCGTCTGCCAGGTGACCAAGGTCGTGTCGCTGGTGCCGCGCAGGAGGCGGCCGAGGATGATGGCGAAGCCGAAGGCGATGCTGCCCACCAGCGCGAAGGCCGACGACAGCGAGAAGGCGGCCGAAGACGGCTTCAAAATGATCAGCACGCCGCAGAAGCCGACCAGGATTGCCAGCCAGCGCCGCCAGCCGACCTTTTCGCCAAGCAAGAGGTGCGACAGCGCCGCGACATAGATCGGGCCGGCCATATAGAAGCTCATCACGTCGGCCAGCGGCAGGTAGACGACCGCGGCGTAGAAAAGCCCGGTATCGGCGGTGGTGGCCACGACACGCAGGAACTGCAAAACCGGCCGGTCCATGTGAAACAGCCTGGCCGTGCCCTGGTTGGCGATCATCGGGCCCAGCACGATGAAGGCGCCGATCGAGCGGATCAGCACCACCTGCCCGACTGAAAAGGAGGCGACCAGCCATTTGCCCATCGCGTCGTTCAGCGCGAACATGAAGTCGCCGGCCAGCATCAACAGGATGCCGGCGAGCAACATGTTCCTGATCGTGAAATTTCGGGCGAGCAAGGCCATGCCGCTCCCTAGCCGCATGCCGCCGGTTTGACGAGGGAAATCCGGAGCATCGGTAAGACCAGCGGCGGAAATCGGCTGGTTCTAGCCCGCCTTATGCCGCCGGTTCACCTGCGCTGGCCGTCCCGCGATCGACAGCCGTGTTTCCTGCTTCGTCCGCTCAGCCGCCACCTTGCCCCTGGCGATGACGCAAAGGCGCTCGGGGCGCAGGCGCACGGCCTCGATCGCATTGCCGGCATCGAGCACGACGAGGCTCGCCCGCTTGCCGACGGCAAGGCCCAGATGATCGAGCCCCATGATGGCGGCGTTGACGTTGGTCACCATGTCGAAGCAGCGCGCCATGTCGGCCGGGCTCGACATCTGCGCGACATGCAGGCCCATGAAGGCGACGTCGAGCATGTCGGCGGTGCCCAGCGAGTACCAGGGATCGAGCACGCAATCCTGGCCCCAGCCGACGCGGATGCCGAGCGCCTGCATCTCCTTGACCCGGGTCAGGCCGCGCCGCTTCGGGAAGGTGTCGTGGCGCCCCTGCAGCATGATGTTGATCAGCGGATTGGGGATTGCCGATACACCGGCCTCGGCGATGAGCGGCAAAAGCTTCGAGACGTAATAATTGTCCATCGAATGCATCGATGTGAGGTGCGAGCCGGCCACCCTGCCCTGCAACCCAAGGCGCTGCGTTTCATAGGCCAGCTGCTCGATATGGCGTGACAGCGGATCGTCGGTCTCGTCGCAATGCATGTCGACCATCAGGCCGCGTTTGGCCGCGATCTCGCAAAGCTCCGTCACCGAGCGGGCGCCCTCGGCCATGGTGCGCTCGAAATGCGGGATGCCGCCGACGATGTCGACGCCCATGTCGAGCGCGCGGATGGTGTTTTCACGAGCATTGGGCGAGCGGTAGAGGCCGTCCTGCGGAAACGCGACCAGTTGCAGGTCGATATAAGGCGCGACGGTTTTCTTGACGTCGAGCAGGGCTTCGACTGCGAGCAGCCGGTCGTCGCAGACATCGACATGGCTGCGGATGGCGAGCAGGCCCATCGAGACGGCCCAATCGCAATAGGCGAGCGCGCGCTCGCGCACGGCCTCATGCGTCAAAAGCGGCTTCATCTCGCCCCAGAGCGCGATGCCCTCGAGCAGCGTGCCCGACGCATTGATGCGCGGAATGCCGTAGGAGAGCGTGGCGTCCATATGGAAATGCGGATCAACGAAAGGCGGCGAGACGAGATTGCCGCTCGCGTCGATTTCGGCCGGCGCCGAACCCTGGAGCTTTGGTTCGATCGCGACGATGGTCTCGCCCGCAATCCCTATGTCGGCAATCCTGCCATCCGGCAGCGTGCCGCCGCGCACGATCAAGTCGAAATCCATCTGTCGTCGTCCCCAATACCAGAATCGGCTGCTATCGTGACCGAAAAGACAGCCTGCCGCAGCCTTTTCTTTCCCTCGACGGCGAAAGGTTCCATCCGGCCTCAACTCGCTCTATAAGCCGCCACGCGCCCTTGTGGCGAATCCGAATTTCTCACAGCCAGCCATAGGATCGGCCGTTGTTTCGCTTCTTCCGCTCGACGGAAAACCAACGCCTCATCGCGAGGCTGGTAAGAGAATCCTTCCATGACCATAAGTTCGGCTATGGCGCGGCCATATTGTCGATGCTGGTGGTCGCCCTCATGACGGGGGCAAGCGCCTGGATCCTGCGCGAAATCACCAACGAGTTCGTGGTCTATAAGCGGATAGACCGCGTCAACCTGATTGCCGGGGGTGTGGCCGCGATCTTTGTTCTCAAGGGCATCGCGACTTTCGTCCAGACCTATTTCATGAGCCGCGTCGGCAATGCCATCATTGCCGACCGGCAGCGCAAGATCTATGACCGGATCCTGGCGCAAGGCATCGAATTCTACCATTCGACCTCGTCTTCCGACCTGATCACCCGCATGACCAACAACGCGCAGGCGGCGCGCAGCGTGCTCGACCTCGTCGTCACGTCCTATGTGCGAGACCTGGTGACGTTGGTTGTGCTGGTGATGGTCATGGTCTGGCAACAGCCGGCGCTGTCGCTGATCTGCTTCGTCGTCGGACCGGTGGCGATCTACGGCGTCAACCGCATCCTGAGACGCGTCCGCAAGATCGCGGCGATGGAATTCATCTCGCTCGGCCAGATCGTGCATGTGATGCAGGAAACGGCGATCGGCGTGCGGGTCGTCAAATCCTTCAATCTCGAAGCCGCTATGCGCAAGCGCATGCACAAGGCGGTGTCGGACGTCGAAACCCGTGCCAACAACATCGCCACGCTGGAAGCCGCCACCAGCCCGGTGATGGAAACCCTGGCCGGGCTGGCGATTGCCGGCGCCGTGCTGGTCAGCGGCCTGCTGGTGCTGCAGGGCGGCCAGATGCCGGGCAACATCATGGCCTTCATCGCCGCGCTGCTGCTGGCCTATGAGCCGGCAAAGCGCCTGGCCCGCGTCCGCATCTCGCTGGAGACGGGCATCGTCGGCGTGCGCATGATGTTCCAGCTCGCCGACCGGCCGCTGACGCTGGCCGAGAAACCCGGCGCCACGCCGCTGCAACCCGGTCCGGGCGAAATCCGCTTCGACAATGTCACCTTCGCCTATCCGGAAAGCCCTCCGGTGTTCGAAGGATTCAACCTGACGCTTGACGCCGGCAAGATGACGGCGCTGGTCGGACCGTCGGGCAGCGGCAAGTCGACGATCCTGAACCTGATCATGCGCATGTATGATCCGCAGACCGGCAAGGTGATGTTCGACGGCCAGGATATCTCGTTCGCGACGCTCGATTCGCTCAGAAGCAAGATCGCCTATGTCAGCCAGGACACGTTCCTGTTTGCCGGCACGGTCATGCACAACATCCGCCTCGGCCGCGAGGACGCGACCGACGAAGAGGTGATCGCCGCCGCCAAGGCCGCCAACGCGCATGACTTCATCAGCGCCATGACCAAGGGTTACGATACGGAGGTCGGCGAGAACGGCTCGCTGTTGTCCGGGGGCCAGCGCCAGCGCATTTCGATCGCGCGCGCCATGCTGCGCAACGCCGAGATCCTGCTGCTCGACGAGGCGACCAGCGCGCTCGATGCTGAATCGGAAGCGCTGTTCCGCGACGCGCTGCAGCAGCTTACCGTCGGGCGCACGACGATCGTGATCGCGCACCGGCTGTCGACCGTGCACCAGGCCGACACGATCGTGGTGCTGGAAAAGGGCAAGGTAGTGGAAAGCGGCCCGCACAAGACGCTGCTCAAGCAGGGCGGGCTCTACCAGAAGCTTTATGAATATCAGCTGATGCCGTGACGCAGCGCCTCTCCTTCTCCCCTTGCGGGAGAAGGTGTCGCCGAAGGCGACGGATGAGGGGTGTTCCGGCTTGGTGGCGTGTTCATCCAGTCGGAATTTGCGAGCGTCTCGCTCCGCTGGAGCACCCCTCATCCGTCTCGGCGCTGCGCGCCGATCCACCAAGGGGAGAAGGGGAAGCGCTCCTTATTCCGGCACCTTCCTGACCGCGCCCTTGTCGGCGCTGGTGGCGAAAGCCGCATAGGCACGCAATGCCGTCGTCACCTTGCGCTTGCGCTTCTCGGCCGGCTTCCAGGCATCGGTGCCCTTGGCCGCCATCGCCTTGCGGCGCGTATCGAGCTCGGCCTCGCTGACGGCGAGATTGATCTTGCGGTTGGGTATGTCGATCTCGATCGTGTCGCCTTCCTGGACCAGGCCGATGGCGCCGCCTTCGGCGGCTTCCGGCGAGACGTGGCCAATGGAAAGGCCCGACGTGCCGCCGGAGAAGCGGCCGTCGGTGATCAGCGCGCAGGCTTTGCCGAGGCCCTTCGACTTCAGGTAGCTGGTCGGGTAGAGCATCTCCTGCATGCCGGGGCCGCCGCGCGGTCCCTCGTAGCGGATGACGACGATGTCGCCGGCCTTGATCTCGTTACCGAGGATCGCCTTGACCGAGGCGTCCTGGCTTTCGAAGACGCGGGCCGGGCCGGTGAATTTCAGGATGGACTCATCCACGCCGGCAGTCTTCACGATGCAGCCGTCGAGCGCCAGATTGCCCTTCAAGACGGCAAGACCGCCATCTTTCGAGAACGGCGTCCTGGCCGAACGGATGACGCCCTTCTCACGGTCGAGATCGAGCTCGTCCCAGCGGCGGTCCTGGCTAAAAGCGACCTGGGTCGGCACGCCGCCGGGAGCGGCGAGGAAGAAGTCGCGGACATTTTCGGCAGAGGTGCGTGAAATATCCCAGTGGTCAAGGGCCTCGCCGAGGGTGGCGGCATGGACGGTCGGCAGGTCGCGGTTGATCAGGCCGGCCTGGTCGAGCTGGCCAAGAATGGCCATGATGCCGCCGGCGCGGTGGACGTCCTCCATGTGCACGTCGGACTTGGCCGGCGCCACCTTGCAGAGCACCGGCACCTTGCGCGACAGCCGGTCGATGTCCTCCATGGTGAAGTCGACCTCTCCTTCATGCGCGGCGGCAAGGATATGCAGCACCGTGTTGGTCGAACCGCCCATGGCGATATCGAGCGCCATAGCGTTCTCGAAGGCACCCTTGGAGGCGATGCTGCGCGGCAGTGCCGTTTCGTCGTCCTGCTCGTAATAGCGCTGGGCGAGATCGACGATGAGATGGCCGGCCTCGACGAACAGGCGCTTGCGGTCGGCATGGGTGGCCAAGGTCGAGCCGTTGCCCGGCAGCGACAGACCCAGCGCCTCGGTCAGGCAGTTCATCGAATTGGCGGTGAACATGCCGGAACACGAGCCGCAGGTCGGGCAGGCCGAGCGCTCGATGACCTTGACGTCCTCATCGGAGATCGTGTCGTCGGCGGCCGCGACCATGGCGTCGACCAGATCGAGCGCCTGCGCCTTGCCGGCCAGCACCACCTTCCCGGCCTCCATCGGACCGCCGGAAACGAAGACGGTCGGGATATTGAGGCGCAGCGAGGCCATCAGCATGCCGGGGGTGATCTTGTCGCAGTTGGAGATGCAGACCATGGCGTCGGCGCAATGCGCGTTGACCATATATTCGACGGAATCGGCGATCAGCTCGCGCGACGGCAGCGAATAGAGCATGCCGTCGTGACCCATAGCGATGCCGTCGTCGACCGCGATGGTATTGAACTCCTTGGCGACGCCGCCAGCCTTCTCGATCTCGCGCGCGACGAGCTGGCCGAGATCCTTCAGATGGACATGGCCCGGCACGAACTGGGTGAAGGAATTGACCACCGCGATGATCGGCTTACCGAAGTCCGAATCCTTCATGCCGGTGGCGCGCCAGAGGCCGCGAGCGCCGGCCATGTTGCGGCCATGGGTGGTGGTGCGGGAACGATAGGCGGGCATTCGATTGTCCTTGCTGGCTGGCCACACCGATGCGCGGCGGGCGGCGCTCGAATTTAGTCGGCAGCGGTTATAGCGGCCATGTTCCGGCATGACCACCATTTTGCGCTGCGCCAGCATGCTTCGGCAAATTTGCGCTTTTCAGGAAATTTTTGCTGCCGCTGTCGGATGACGCTTCGCTGAAGCGTCCTTGAGGCAGACGGCATCGAAATGGCACGAAATCGCCACCGAACCGTTTGACGACGAAGCCAACATGAAGCCCGAGGAGCAAGGCATGCAGAAGATCACCACCTTCCTGTGGTTCGACGATCAGGCCGAGGAGGCCATGAACCACTACATCTCCATCTTCAAGAATTCGAAGGTGCTGAGCGTGACGCGCTGGCCCAAGGGCCATCCCCAGGAAGGCCAGGTGCTGGTCGCCTCGTTCGAGCTCGACGGCGTGCAGTTCCAAGCCCTCAACGGCGGGCCGCAATACAAGTTCACCGAAGCGATCTCGCTGTCGATCGACTGCAAGACGCAGGAAGAGGTGGATCATTTCTGGACCAGGCTCACCGAAGGCGGCGAACCGGGACGCTGCAGCTGGCTGAAGGACAAGTTCGGGGTTTCCTGGCAGGTCGTGCCGGAGCAACTGCCGCGGCTGCTTCAGGATCCGGACCGCGAGAAAGCCGGCCGCGTGATGTCCGCGATGATGCAGATGGGCAAGATCGACATCGCCAAGATCGAGGAAGCGGCGAAGGGGTGAGCGCCCTTTACCTTCTCCCCTTGTGGGAGAAGGTGGATCGGCGCGCAGCGCCGAGACGGATGAGGGGTGTTCCAGCGGAATGAGACGTCGGTGTTCCCTGGAACACCCCTCATCCGGCCGCTCCGCGGCCACCTTCCCCCACAAGGGGGAAGGGAAAAACACTCACGCCGCCTTATCACGCACCTGGTAATCCTTGACCGCGGTGAAGCGGATCGCTTTCCAACGCTCGGCTTCGTAGTTCAGCGAGAAGGCGTGCTGGGCGAGAAAGACCGGATCGTTGTCGAGGTCGCGGGCAATGTCGCCCCGATGCGCCTCGATGAAACGCTGGACTTCCGCCTTGTCGTCGGCCGAAATCCAGCGGCAGATCGAGAAACGCGACATCTCGAAATCAACCGGCAGCGTGTATTCGATGTTCAGCCGTTCCTTCAGAACGTCGAGCTGCAGCGCGCCGACGACGCCGACGATCGCCGGCGAGCCGTCCTCGGGCGAGAACAGCTGCACGACGCCTTCCTCGGCCATCTGGTGCAGCGCTTCCTTCAGCTTCTTGGCCTTCATTGCGTCGCCGAGGCGCACGCGGCGCAGGATTTCGGGCGCGAAGTTCGGCACGCCGCGGAACAGGATCTCCTCGCCTTCGGTCAGCGTGTCGCCGATGCGCAGGGTGCCGTGGTTGGGGATGCCGACGACGTCGCCGGCGAAGGCCTCGTCGGCGGTGACGCGGGTGCGGGCGAAGAAGAACTGCGGCGCCGACAGGCTCATCGGCTTGCCGGTGCGCACCAGCTTGGCCTTCATGCCGCGCTCAAGCTTGCCCGAGCAGACGCGCACGAAGGCGATGCGGTCGCGGTGGTTCGGATCCATGTTGGCCTGGATCTTGAAGACGAAGGAGGTCATCTTCTCCTCCGTCGCCTCGACCGTTCGCTCGTCGGCTTCCTGGGCGCGCGGCGGCGGGCCGTAGGCGCCGAGCGCCTCGATCAGGTCGCGCACGCCGTAATTGCGCAACGCCGAGCCGAAATAGACCGGCGTCAGGTGGCCTTCGCGAAAGGCTTCCACGTCGAGCGGGCGACAAGCCTCCCGCGCGAGTTCCAGTTCCTCGATGAAGGCCTCGCGCTCGTTTTCGGGCAAAAGGCCGGCGACGCGGTTGGAATCGGGTCCGTTGACCGGCGTGCGCTCCTTTTCCGCGTCGCCCTTGCGCACCGCATTCAGCGCCAGGTGGTAGGTGCCGGAAAAGGTCCTGCCGCGGCCGATCGGCCAAGTGACCGGCGCGGTGTCCAGCGCCAGCTTCTGCTCGATCTCGTCGAGAATTTCGAACGGATCGCGGCTCTCGCGGTCCATCTTGTTGACGAAGGTTATGATCGGAATGTCGCGCAGCCGACAGACCTCGAACAATTTCAGCGTGCGCGGCTCGATGCCCTTGGCGGCGTCGATGACCATGACCGCCGAATCCACCGCCGACAGCGTGCGATAAGTGTCGTCGGCGAAATCCTCGTGGCCGGGCGTGTCGAGCAGGTTGAAGACGTTGTCGTCATATTCGAAGGTCATCACCGAGGTAACGACCGAGATGCCGCGCTCGCGCTCGATCTTCATCCAGTCGGACCGCGTCTGGATGCGATCCTTCTTGGCCTTGACCTCGCCGGCGAGCTGGATGGCGCCGCCGAACAGCAGCAGCTTTTCGGTGAGCGTGGTCTTGCCGGCGTCAGGGTGCGCGATGATCGCGAAGGTGCGGCGGCGCGATACCGCCTGTTCGATGTCTTCTGCCAATTTCTGGAATCCTGTCTGTGGCGCGGGCTTCTAGCAGCGCTTGTCCGGCGTGTCGACGGTTTTGGAGAGACCGGTTCGACCGGCGCAGCAGAGAGACGTGCCGTCGGCAAAAGACCTTGGTCCTCAATTCCACATTCCGTCGCGATCGGTCTTGCCGCCGTACCTGGTGACCGACGATATTTCCAAGCGTTCGATACCGATGTCGCGCAACAGGTAGTCCGGCAACTCGTCCAGCCAGGCGCGATCCCTGCGAATGCGGACCATCCGCGCGAGGACGCGCAGGCCGGAACGGCATATTTCGACGGCTGTCGCGAAGAAACGCCCGTTAACGGATGAGCGGGCGACGGGCTTCATTCCCATGCGAAGGGATGGCATGATCATCTTCCTCTTGTTTGAACGAAAGGATCGGGAGGGCCGTGCAGGCCCTCCCGAAGACGCTGCGCGTGTCAGGACCGGTCGTGCTCGCAGCTCACATAAGGGTTCCAGTCGGCGAACATGCCGGCCGGGTTGTGCCGCCAGTGCCAGACATGGAGCTCGTAATACGGGTCCACCGGATGGACTCCCACCGTCGTCTTGCGCTGCAGGGTGCGGCCGAGGAATTCGGGTACACCTTTGCCCTTCCAGTCCTTTTCGAAGACGATGTATTCCATGCCGACGAGCTGCATCGAGCCATCGGCCTCCGGCTCGTAGGTCAGCACATCTGGCTCGCCGAGCACGAGCCTGCCGTCGCCGGCCCGCTCGGGATGGATGAAGTGGACGCCCATCGTTCCGTGCTGGTCATGCGTCGTGCATTCGAACAGTTGCCGATAGCCGTCCGCCTTGGCGACCTCGATGTCGAGATACTTGGCCGCCATCTCCCGAGACCGGTTGAGCACCGGATCGGGCATGTCGTGGGCGACCGCGGTGCCGCAAAACAGCGCGGAGGCGCCGACGGCAAGGACAATTTCGGCAAAGCGCTTCACGATCGATCCTCCCCGTCAGGCTGCGGCGTAAGCCGTCGTCGGATCGAACAGGCGCTTGACCTGCGTGATCTTCGTTGCCGGGAAGCCGCTCATCTTGGCATGACGCTGGATGATCGCCTCGTCCTTGGCGAGATAGACGCAAAAGGTCTTGTCGTCCGCCACGAAGGATTCGACCCACTGGATGTCGGGGCCAAGCTCGGCCAGAACGGCATTTGAGGCCTTGGACGCATCGCGAAGCTGCTCGCGCTCGAAGGTGCCGACCTTGGGAATCTCGCGTTCGATGATGTATTTCTGCATATCATAATCTCCTTGATCTGGGTTCAAATGCCACCGGGCGCCCGACCAGGTCGGTGCCCGTGACATCCCGGGGGCCGCTGAGCTAAACTGCAGCTTGGCCCGCCAGGCAGACGGAGAATTACGAAAGCGGCGGCCAACAGTCCTTACGCCGCCCTTATCTTATTCTGATCCTTTGCCTATTGCCGTTACAGGGATTGCTGCCGATGGGAATTTATTGCTTCGGCGACTTCGAACTCAATGAGGAGTCCCGCGCCCTTCACCTCGCCGGAAGCGAGATCGAGGTGCAGCCCCTGGTCTTCGATTTCTTCGCCGTCCTGCTGCGCCATCAGGAGCGCGCCTTGAGCAAGGACGAATTGCTTGAGAGGCTGTGGCCCGACGTGACGGTGACCGAGGCTTCGCTGCAGCGCGTCGCGAGCCTTGCCCGCGGCATCCTTCGCCAGGGCGGCATGGAGACGGCGCTGCGCAACCTGCCCCGCTTCGGCTACCGGATTTGCCTCGATCAGCCGGCCGCCTTGCAAACCAGGCCGGCGCCGGCTGATGGGGGCGGCAGGCCCTCGATCCCCGGCCTGCCAATTCTGTCGGCGCGGGCTGCCGTTGCAGCGAGGAAATGGCATGACGCCGCGGCCTCTTTCACGCAGGCGGATGCCGCCGACGAGCTGCTGACGGCCGATCTCGAGGAATGGGCGCTGGCGCTGGAATGCATGGGCCGGCCGGCCGAAGCCATTCCGCTTCTGGCGCGCGCGGTGACGGCTTACGGCGTGGCCGGCGAGCGACTGCGCGCGGCTTCCCCCGCAATCACCCTCGCCAGGATCCATCTCGAGAGAGGCGAGCTTGCCGTCGCCAAGGGCTGGCACAAGCGCGCCGCGCAGTTGATCGATACCGCTTCCGACAGCAGGGAGCACGGTCTCTGGTGCTGGATGGGGGCGCGCATCATGGGCGCGGAAGCCGAGCCGGAACAGGCGCTTGCGCTGGCTGAGCAAGCCTTCGCGGTCGGCAGGCACCTCGACGATCCGGTGGTGGAGTCGCTCGGCCTTATCTATCGCGGCTTCTTCAAGCTGTGTCTCGGTGAAACCAAAGCCGGGCAGGAGGATCAGGACCTTGCCGCCGCGCTCGGCCTGTCCAGCGATGTCGACCCGGTCGTCGGCGGGATCCTCTATTGCAACATTCTGTGGGCTTGCCGGAATTTCGGCGACTGGTCGCGCGCCAACCAATGGACGCTCGGCTACGAAGATTGGTGCAGGGGACACGGGCTGGAAGACCTTTCGGGCTCGTGCCGGCTGCATCGCGCCGAAGTGCTCGGCGTTCATGGCACGCTGAAGGAGGCGGAAGCGCTTGTGCGCGCGGCACTCGACCAGCTCGCACTCGACGCGCCCTGGGCGACCGGCGACGCCTTGCGCGTGCTGGGCGACATTCACCTGGCGGCCGGAGAATTCACGGAAGCCGAAACGGCCTACCGCGCATCGCACGCAGCAGGCTGGGATCCGCAGCCCGGACTTGCGCTACTGCAACTGGAGCAAGGGCAGGCGGAGGCCGCTTTCAGCGCTCTCGAACGTTCCCTGGTGGGCAATGGCTGGCCGACCTTGCAGCGGCGAGGCATGGTCCTCGCCACGCTCGCCAAGGTGGCGGCGCGGACCAATCGGCGCGAGCGGGCGAAGGAGGTGATCGCCGAATTGGAGACCCAGCCGCAGCGCTGGCCAATGGCCTCCATCCAGGCGCTGACCGCGGAAGCCAAAGCGGAGCTTTTCATGCAGGAAGAGCGCCCCGCCGAGGCTGCCCGGGAGCTGCAGATCGCATGCTCGCACTGGAACGAGATCGGCTCGCCGATCAATGTCGCTGACGCCCGGCTGTCGCTCGCGGCGCTGCTCATCAGGATGGGCGATCGTTCCGGCGCTGAGCTGGAGCTCGGCACCGCGCTCGCGATTGCGAAGAAAGTCGACTCTTCACGGCTCATGCGGCGCTGCGACGAGCTGAAGGGCCTGATTGCCGGGGCGCAGGCGGTAGCGGCGGGCAGCGTCTAGCTCTCACTTGAGGTCTGCTCGGCGCGGTGGCATGAGAGGGAAATCTCTCTCAAAGGTCCGGCATGAGCAGCGCAAAGCAAGTCATCGTCATCGGCGCTGGCATCATCGGCGCCTCGATCGCTTGGCATCTTATGAAAGCCGGCGCGCGGGTGACGGTGGTTTCGGAAAGCGGCGCCGGCGGTGTCGCCACGCCGAATTCCTTTGCCTGGATCAATGCAAGCTGGGGCAATCCGGAAACCTATTTCCGGCTGCGCATCCGCGCCATGGCCGAATGGAAACGGCTGGCGAACGACCTGCCCGGCCTGCCGGTCGCGTGGTGCGGCGGCCTGTGCTTCGACCTGCCCGCGGACAGGCTCGAGGCCTATGCGGCCGAGCATTCGTCCTGGGGCTATGGCATCGAACGGGTCGGGCGCGAACAGGCGGCGCGCATCGAGCCCAATTTGGCGGAGCTTCCCGAGTTTGCGCTTTATGTCGCGCAGGAAGGCGTGGCCGAGCCTGTGGCGGCCACGAAGGCGCTGCTGGCCGACGCCGAACGGCGCGGCGCGCGGGTCGTCACGGGAACCGTCGACAGGCTGGCGCTGGTCAACGGCAAGATCACGGGCGTCGTCGCTTCGGGCGAGATCATCGCCGCCGACGAGGTGGTGATCGCAGCGGGCGCCGGCGCTCCGGCGATCGCCGCGACGGCAGGCATCAAGCTGCCGATCGAGACTCCGCCCGGTCTAATCGTGCATTCGCGACCGCACCCAAAGCTGCTCAACGGGCTGGTGCTGGCCGACAGACTGCATATGCGCCAAACCGCCGACGGCCGTATCATCGCCGGCTCGGATTTCGGCGGCGGCGATCCAGGCGAGAATCCGGAGGCCGCCGCGCAGGCGCTGTTCGCCGCGACGAAAGCGATGCTGCGCGACGCCAGCGGGCTGGAATTCGACTTCCACACGATCGGCTACCGTCCGACGCCGGTCGACGGTTTCCCGATCGTCAGCCGCGCGGAAGGCGTCGGCGGCCTCTACGTCGCCGTCACCCATTCCGGCATCACCCTGGCGCCGGCGATAGGCCTGTTTGCGGCCGGCGAAATCCTCGACGACGAGCGCGATGCGTTGCTTGAACCCTACGCGCTGTCGCGTTTCGCTCAGTAGCCAGGAGGCCGGTGAAACCCGCCGGTGAGCGACGCAATCGCGGCTGCAATGCCGAGCAGCCGCGCTTCCGACCATTTCCTGCCGACCAATTGAAGGCCGATCGGCAAGGCGTCGCGGTCCTGCCCACAAGGGAACGCGAGCGCCGGATGGCTGGAATAGTTGAACACCGCGCCATAGGCCGGCAGCATCCAGTAGCTCTCCTCTTTGCCGTTGACCTTGAGAGGGCTGCCCGGCTTGCAGTGCGGGAAGGCCGTGGTCATGGCGACCGGGCAGAGCAAGGCATCGCAGCTGTCAAAGAACCGCTCCCAGGCAAAGATCGACCGGTCGCGGCGGGCAAGCGCGGCGAACCAGCGCGACACCGGCGTCGGCTGCTCCGGCGGTTCCGGCTGCGCGGCTTCCAACATCATGCCGATCAATGCACCGCCTTCGGACAAATCGTCGTGCAGGTCGAGCTTCGGCAATTTCGCGTTCTCCACAACCGCGCCCGCCGAGGCCAGCTTCGCGGCCAGGCTTTCGACGGCGACACGGATTTCGGTGGCAACCGGGAAGCCCGGGAAAGATTCGGCCACGGCGATGCGCAACGACTTGAGTTCGAGTTTCGGCATCGGCTCAACCGGCACGGGCGCCAGGTCGGTGTCCGCGCGGTCCGGTCCGGCAATGATCCGATAGATCAGCGCCAGATCCTCGGTGTTGCGAGCAAGCGGGCCAACACATGACATCAGCCGCACGCTGCGCGGCATGCCGCCGGGATCGGGAAAGGCGCCGGCCAGCGACACGCGATGTTCAGTCGGCTTCAGGCCATAGACGCCGCAGAAAGCAGCGGGCAAGCGTATGGAATCCTGCATGTCAGTGCCGACTTCGAACGGCGTCATGCCTGTCGCGACTGCCGCGGCCGCGCCACCGCTTGAGCCGCCCGCCGTGCGCGACGGATCCCACGGATTGCGAGTGCGCCCGAACAGCGGATTGTCGGACTGCCAGTCGCCCAGCATAGTGGGGACATTGGACTTGCCGACCAGTATGGCCCCGGCTGCTTTAAGCCTTTCAACCACAGGGCTGTCCTGATTGGCCGCGTAGTCGGCGAAGGGTGGAAAGCCGACGGTGGTCCTGATGCCCGCCGTCTCGTGCGCATCCTTCAGCGTGAACGGCACCCCATGCAGCGGACCGAGCGTGTCGCCGCGCGCCGTTGCCGCATCGGCCAGCAGGGCACGTGCCCGCGCCTGTTCGCGATCGAAGATGACGACAGCGTTGACCGCCCCGTTGTGCCGGTCGATCTGGGCAAGCTGCGCATCGAGCGCCTCGATCGCAGAAATTTTTCGCTGGGCAATGGCTGCCGCGAGCTCGGCAGTCGAGGAAAACCCGATATCCATGTGCACACTCCGGCTGCTTGCCGCGCTTTGCCTTGAACATGGCGGATGAGGGCGCGGCTTCAAGCCGAATTCAGCATCCGAAGCTCGCGAGCGCTTGATCGAAATTGCGCCAAGTGCCGATTTGCCTCACCCTGCCAGAGCCAACTGGATGGCCGCCGGCGCGAAAGGCTTGATGCTGGTGCTGTCGCGGGTCATGGTGACGAAACTCGACTGTGGAATCTCGTGCCAGGTCCGGCCGTCGCGATCGAACGGCTCGGAAACGATGCAGCGACCTACTCCCTTGGCGAAGGCGCCGGTATAAAGCGTCGGAGCATGCTCGTCGGTGGCGTAGCGAACGGCGTGAAGCGCCCGACCGTCGCTGAACGCAGCCGTCAGCTTCAGCGACGGTTCGATGCCGGCACCGCGCGCAGCCTCAAGGACGCGACTGGTGGCGCGCGACACCGCACCGTAGGGATCGTCCGAAAGCCCTTCGCCCATCATAAGCTGAAAGAACAGTTCGGAATCCGTGCTGCCTTCGATCTGGTCGAACAACGTATCGGAGAGGGAATTCTCGAGCGCGCGACGGATCTTCTCGAAGCCGCCGATCTGGCCGTTATGCATGAACGACCAGCGGCCCGAAACGAAGGGATGGCAGTTCGCGCGGCTGGTGGCGCCGCCTGTCGAGGCGCGCACATGGGCCAGGAACACGCCGGATTTTATCTGGCGTCCAAGGCTCCTGAGATTGGTATCGGACCAGGCCGGCAGGACGTCGCGGTAAAGGCCGGGTTCCGGCCGGTCACCGTACCAGGCTACGCCGAAGCCGTCGGCATTGGTCGGCGATTTCGCCTCCTTCGCGCCATGGCTCTGAACGATCAGGGAATGGGAGGGTGCGGCGATGACGTCCTCGAGGAAGATCGCATCGCCGAGATAGGCTGCCCACCTGCACATTGTTTGATCCTCTGTCGATGCGTTCTGGGCGCGCGAATGGATTCGCGATCCGTCGAGCGCCACGGATGACAGGAGGAAGCCTGGGTGTCCTTACGCCGCGCTTACGTTTTGCTGATCTCTGCCTGAATCCGGCAGCCTGGATCTTGCTTCAGCCGACCAGCGCCAGCGGGGCCGCCGCCGGCGCGAACGGACGGATGCCGGTGCCGCCCCTCGTCATGGTGACGAAGCGCGATGGCGGGATCGCCTGCCACTCGCCGCCGTTGCGGTCGAAGGGCTCGGAGACGATGCAATGGCCCTCGCGCTTCGCGAAGGCGCCGGTATAAAGCGTCGGCGCATGGCCGTCGGTGGCATAGCGGACGGCGTACAGCGCCTCGCCATCCGAAAAGGCCGCCGTCAGTTTCAAAGAGGGCTCGATGCCGGCCCGGCGGGAGGCTTCGATGACGCGACCGGTTGCCCGCGACACCGCGCCCTGCGGGTCGGTCGCCAGTCCCTGGTCGATCATCAAGAGGAAGAAGAGCTCGGAATCGGTGGTGCCCTCGCGCTGATCGAAGACCGCGTCGGAGAGCGTGTTCTCCAGCGCGCGACGGATCCTTTCGAAGCCGCCGATCTGGCCGTTATGCATGAACGACCAGCGGCCGGAGACGAAGGGGTGGCAGTTCATGCGGCTGGTGGCGCCGCCGGTCGAAGCGCGCACGTGGGCGAGGAATAGGCCCGACTTGATCTGCCGGCAGAGGCTCTTCAGATTGGGATCGGACCATGCCGGCAGGATGTCGCGGTAGAGTCCAGGCTCGGGCCGGTCGCCATACCAGGCCAGACCAAAGCCGTCGCCATTGGTCGGCGACTTGGCTTCCTGGGCGCAGTGACTCTGGGCGATCAGCGAATGGCAGGGCGCGGTGATGATGTCTTCGAGGAAGACCGCTTCACCAAGATAGGCCGCCCACCGGCACATCGCATTCCACCATCTATCAGGCGCGGTCCAGGAGAGCCTTTGGCTCCTTCACCGCGTGCGAGCCTCTGTTGTGCGTGCGCTCATAGAGCTCGCGAACGATTCGGCTGGCCGTAGTCTCGAACAGAAATGGCAAGAAAGCGTGAACGAGCGCGGCGCCCGCCGCCATCGACAGGCGCGAGCAGAACCAGGCGGCGAAAGCCATATGGCCGAAATAGGTCTCGCCGACCTTCTCCGGGTGAGCCGTGAACAGTGCCGTAAACCGTGTCGTCATGGTGATCCCTCCTGCCGGGATGAGTCCCGATAATGAGTATCGTGCCATACGGCTTTGGTTCATTGGTCCCAAATGGTCCTTGCTTTTCGATGTTTTGTGGGACATTCATCCCAACATGGCGACGGAAATCGATGAGATTGATCGAAGATTGCTGGCTGAGCTGCAACGCGACGGCACGCTGTCGGTCGACCAGCTGTCGGAGCGGGTGGCGCTTTCGCGCAATGCCTGTTGGCGGCGTGTCAAGCGGCTGGAGGAAGATGGCGTCATCACCGGCCGCGTCGCGCTGGTCGATGCCGACAAGCTCGGGCTGGGCCTTTCCGTCTTCATCCTGGTCCGCACCTCCAACCATGATCCGGACTGGCTGCAGAAATTCCGCGCGGCGGTGACCGGCTTTGCCGAGATAACCGGCGTCTACCGCATGTCGGGCGACCTCGACTATGTGCTGAGGGCCCGCGTCGCCGACGTCAAAGCCTATGACCGCCTCTACCAGCGGCTGATCGCCAAGGTGGCGCTATCGGATGTCTCGGCCTCCTTCGTCATGGAGGAGATCAAGGAGACCACGGTGGTACCGGTGGAACTGCGCTAGGTAGGCCGAGGCCTCCGCGACTTCGTCATCCACGGGCGGAGCGGGAGCGAAGCGGACGCGGAGACCCGAGGATCCATTCCGTTACCTCGATCAGAGACTGCGGCGGAGCAGAATTCTGCACCGTTGCGACGCTTTGAGGTCACGGAATGGATCCTCGGGTCTGCGCCGCGTCGCTTCGCTCCTTGCTCCGCCCGTGGATGACGAAGTGACGAGTGTTTTCGCCAATCGCCAAAGTAGACCGCGAGGCCATAGTCACGCCAGAAAGAAAGCCGTTGATAGTATGGCGGGCGAGTTGACCGAATCGCCGCACGCGCCGATAGGATCGATTTCATGCGCACGGCTGTCCATTCTTCCTCCGTCATCGGCCCCACCGTCGGTTTCGTCAGGCTTCCGCATGGCGATGGCCTGCCTCTACCTGCCTATGAGAGCTCAGGCGCCGCCGGCATGGATTTGCGCGCCGCGGTGCCGGAGGACCGGCCGCTGCTCATCCTGCCAGGAAAACGCGCGCTGGTGCCGACCGGGCTCGTCCTGGAAATCCCGGAAGGCATGGAAGGCCAGGTGCGGCCGCGCTCGGGCCTTGCCTTCAAGCATGGGCTCACCGTCCTCAATACGCCCGGCACCGTCGACAGCGACTATCGCGGCGAGGTGAAGGTGCTGCTGGTCAATCTCGGCGACGAGGATTTCTCGGTGACGCGCGGCATGCGCATTGCCCAGATCGTTTTCGCGGCCGTGACCCAGGTTGCGGTCGAGGAAAGAGCATTGGCCGGCGGCACGGCGCGCGGCGCAGGCGGCTTCGGGTCGACCGGCACCGCTTGAATGGCAATCCCCAAGCTCGTTATCTTCGACTGCGACGGTGTCCTGGTCGACACTGAGAACCTTGCCAACAGGCGCCTCGCCGAATGGCTGACCGTCGCCGGGTTTACGACCACGTTCGAATATTGCCGCAAGAACTTCTCCGGCCGCAGCATGGCCTCGGTGCAGAAGGAGATCGAAGAGACGACCGAGGTGCGGCTCGGCGCCGACTTCGTCGAGCGCTGGAATGCCGGCCTGCCGGACCTTTTTTCGAACGGGGTCGAAGCGATCCCTTATGTGCGCGACTTCATCGATAAGGTGCGGGCCGCGGGCATCGCCTATTGCGTCGCCTCCTCGGCGCGCGTCGCGAAGATGCACATCACGCTGGGCCAGACCGGGCTGTTGCCGCTGTTCGAGCATGCGATGTTCTCGTCCACCATGGTCAGCCGAGGCAAGCCGTTCCCGGATCTCTTTCTGCATGCGGCAAGGACGATGGGCTTCGCGCCGGCCGACTGCATCGTCATCGAGGACAGCGTCGCCGGTACCCAGGCCGGCATTGCCGCCGGCATGCGGGTGTTCTCCTATTACGCCGATCCGCTCTCCGATCGCGATGGCCTGGCGGCGGCCGGCGGCATATTGTTCGACGATATGCGCGACCTTGCCGGGCTCGTGCCGATCCGCTGATCGCACCCGGCTGCGCATCGCAACGCGCCGTGCTAGCGTGAGCGCATCCGAGGGGGCGCGGCCGGTGATTTCCACCTTATGCCGTTTCATATTTGCATGCCTGCTGCTGCCATGCGTGTGCGCGGCCGCGATGGCGCAGGCCGTCAGCTTTCCGGAACTGAACAGCGCCGTTCCCGGGCACCAGGACGTCACCTATTTCGACCTCGCCAAAATGATCGTGCCTGATCTCAAGCCCGGCGACGACGGCTTCTACACAGGCGGCGCGCCGATCGAGATGCGCGACATCCTCGGCGGCTACGATGGCGGATCGCCGCCCGAGGCCGTCAACCTGCCGAATGCGGCGGTGCTGGCCATCAAGGCCGGCGGCAAGGACCGGCTGGCGATGCTTCTCGACCTCGGCCAGGCGCAGGACAGCGCCGAAGGGTTTGCCGCGCTGGCGCTCTACGATCTCACCGGCAAGCCGAGGCTGCTCGACGCCGTCAATGTCGGAACCGACCGGAGCACCTATTTTCGCGGTCCAGGAAAACTCCCGATCAGTGCGGGCGACGACGCGCTCATCACCATGAGCACACATTTCAATTCGAACCAGGGCTATGTCGGCACGATCCTGATCCTCGTCCGCGACGACCGCTTCGAGCCTATCGACCAGATCAACACGTTCGACGAGAATGTCTGCGCCTACAAGCGCACGCAGGACCTGTCCTTCTGGACGCTCGGCGGCGACAAACCCTACGCCGCGATCAAAGTGACGGTGACCGATGCCACCAAGCCGAGCGGCGAGAGTTGCGAGGAGCCGGCGCCCAAGGCGGTCTCGCATGACATTTCCGTCACCTATCGCTGGAATAAAGCCAGATCGCGTTACGCAAGCAATTCCGACGCTTTCGAGAAATTGTCAGCAGAAAACGCCAAACGTTTCTGAGCCGCAAGCATTCGTTTGCCCGGTTCAAGCGGCCGCTATAAATTCGCCGCACGACCCAACTCATGATTGAGGACCTGCCATGGACGACAAGGGCAAGATTTTTCGCGATCTGCACGCCTCCACCTTCGTCATGCCCAATCCCTGGGACATAGGCACGACAAAGCTTCTTTCTTCGTTCGGCTTCAAGGCGCTGGCGACGACCAGCGCCGGCTTCGCCTTCTCGCGCGGCCTGCCGGACGGCGCCGTGACCTTCGACGCCATGATCCATCATTGCCGAGAAGTGACGGCCGCGACGGACTTGCCGGTTTCGGCCGATCTGGAGCGCGGCAAGGGGGACAGCCCAGAACAGGCGGCCGAAACCATCTTCGCGGCCGAAGCCGCCGGTCTCGCCGGCTGCTCGATCGAGGACCACACCGGCGACCCTGGCAATCCGATCTACGATTTCTCGCTGGCGACGGAGCGCGTCGCTGCCGCTGTCGAGGCGGCCCGGGCGCTCAAGCATGATTTCGTCTTCACCGCGCGGGCCGAGAATTTCCTGTGGGGCAAGACAGACCTCGACGACACCATCAAGCGGCTTCAGGCTTTCGAGAAAGCCGGCGCGGACGTGCTCTATGCGCCGGGCATCGGCGACGTCGAAATGGTGCGCACGATCTGCTCGTCGGTGAGCCGGCCGGTCAATGTGATGGCCCGACCCGGCTTCACCATCGCCGACCTTGCCACGGCCGGAGCCAAGCGCATCTCGCTCGGACCGTGGCTGACCAATTTCGCCTATGGCATGCTGGAGACGGCGGCGCGCGAAATCCAGCAGGACGGCACCTTCGGCTTCGCCCGGGCGGCGATGCCGTTCGGCAAGCTGCAGGCGCTGTTCCGCGGCGGCACCAATTAAAGCAGTTCCCGCGCCGAAACCGCCTTGTGCAGGTGCACCATCATGGCGGCGGCGAAAAGCGGCGTCAGAAGGTTGAGCAGCGGCACGGCAAGGAACACGGCGATGACCAGCCCGGCCAGGAACACCGTGCCGGCATGTTTGCGGCGCAACGCCTTGGCCTCGGGCTCGGGACGAAACCGCATGGCGGCGAACTCGAAGAATTCGCGGCCCAGCAGATAGCCGTTGACGATGAAGAACGCGGCAATGTTGATGCCCGGCACCAGCAACAGCAGCAGCGCGACGATGTTGCCGAGGACGACCACGCCGAAGAATTTGACGGCCAGCGCAAGCGAATGCAGCGCCGGCACGGCGCGGCCGGGCGGATCGTTGGGGTAGTCGGTACGTTCGACCACTTCGGCGACATCGTCGAGGAACAGGCCGGCGACGATCGCGGTCACCGGCGCGATGAGCAAGGCCAAGCCTACAGCCAGAACGATGCCGGCGATGACGGCCCCCAGCCACCCGGCCCAGGACGGCAGGCCCGGAAGCAGCGTTTGCAGCCATGGCCAGGCCAGCCATTCGAGCAGGCTCTCCAAACCGACCCAGAGCGCCAGCAGAGCGAGCAGCGTCAGCCCCAGCGTCTTTAGAAAGACGGAGCGGAATTCGGGAGAGAACAACCGGCTGGCGGCGGCGCGGGCGGCGTCGAGGATCACAGCGTCTTCAACCCCTCATCGAAAAAGACGCTTCGCAGATAAGCAGGCTGGATGCCAGGCGCAACTATTGCGCAAGCCTGGCCCGCCTGGCCGGAATGGTCATCGCCGCGACGCCGGCGACGACGAAGGCCATGCCGAGCCAGGCCGCCGGCCCGAGGCTTTCGCCGAGGAAGACGGCGCCGATGCCGACGCCGATCGGCACGCGCAGATAGGCCTGCGAGGTGGTGCCGACCGAGCCCAGCGTGTGGATGAGGCGGAAATAGATGACGAAGGCCAGCGCCGTCGAGAAGACCGACAGGCCGAGCAGGGCCAGGATCGATGCGCCCGACGGCGCAAGCGTCCATGGCCGGTCGACAACCAGGCTCAGCGGCACAAGGATGGCGGCGCCGCAAAGCATCGAACCCGCGGCGGGTATCATCGGATCGAGGCCCTTGAAGCCGCGGCCAAAGATCGCAGCGCCGGCATAGGAGACCGTCGCGATGACGATCGCAAGCTGCGCCCACAATTGATGGCCAAGCCCGCCAAGCGCCTGCGTGCCGATGATGAGACAGATGCCGACGATGCCGGCGCCGACGCCGAGCAGCTTGCGCGCCGTTACGGGCTCATGGCGCGTGATCAATGCCGTCAGCAGGAAGGTGAAGATCGGCGACGTCGAATTGAGGATGGTGGCGAGGCCGGCATCGACCGAGCGCTCGGCGGCGGCGATCAGCGTGAACGGCACGACGCTGTTGAGACAGGCCTGGAAGGCGAACCGGCGCCATACTGCCGCATCGGCCGGCATGGCAAGGCCGCGCCAGCGGATGATGATGAAGAGAATGCCTCCGGCGATCAAGGTCCGGGCGGCGATGAAGGTCACAGGCGGGATCGTCTCGACGCCGATCTTGATGAAGGTGTAGGAAGCGCCCCACAGCACCGCCAAAACGCCAAGCAGCGCCAGCTCGGTGGACATTTCGCTCTTCTCGGACATTTCTGCGCCTTCCATTGCGGGAACGATCCGCTTTGTTGTTACGCAATTGCTGACGGAATACCGCCACTCACTTTTCCTGGAATTGCTTCTAGCCCATGGCGGCGCGGAAATGTTTCGATCGCCGCGAAACCATAGCGGTGAAGGCCGCGGTCGATATGGGCCAGTTCGACACGAACGCTGCCGCAGCCGGCGCTTCGCAAACAATGGCGATTTTCGGGGTAGGCAAAGCAATGCCAAGTCGCTAGACCCGCGCCCGGCCGGCATGCCAGATAGCCGGGCAGCCCTTGGCGGAGATTTTGATGCCGGAATATGACGTGCTTTGCATCGGCAATGCCATTGTCGACATCATCGCGCAGTGCGACGAAGCTTTTCTCGAGACCAACGGCATCATCAAGGGCGCGATGAACCTCATCGACGCCAAGCGCGCCGAACTGCTCTATAGCCGCATGGGTCCGGCGATCGAGGCTTCCGGCGGCAGCGCCGGCAACACCGCGGCCGGCGTCGCCAGCCTCGGCGGACGGGCCGCCTTCTTCGGCAAGGTGTCGAACGACGCGCTGGGCGAGATCTACACCCATGACATCCACGCCCAGGGCGTGGCCTTCGATACCGCACCGCTCAAGGGCGAACCGCCGACGGCGCGCTCGATGATCTTTGTCACGCCCGACGGCGAGCGTTCGATGAACACCTATCTCGGCGCCTGCGTCGAGCTTGGCCCCGAGGATGTCGAGGCCGACAAGGCCGCCGGCGCCAAGGTGACTTATTTCGAAGGCTATCTGTGGGATCCGCCGCGCGCCAAGGAGGCCATCCGGCAGACGGCGAAGCTGGCGCATGCGGCGGGCCGAGAAGTGTCGATGACGCTGTCGGATTCCTTCTGCGTCGACCGCTACCGCGACGAGTTCCTCGAGCTGATGCGTTCGGGCACCGTCGACATCGTCTTTGCCAACAGCCACGAGATCAAGTCGCTCTACCAGACCGCCTCCTTCGAGGAGGCGCTCGCCGCCATCCGCAAGGATTGCAGAATAGCCGCCGTCACCCGTTCTGAAAAAGGTTCGGTCATCGTGCGCGGCGACGAGACCGTCGTCATCCAGGCGACGAAGATCAAGGAGCTGGTCGACACGACCGGCGCCGGCGATCTCTACGCTGCCGGCTTCCTTTACGGTTACACGACCGGCCGCAGCCTCAAGGACTGCGGCGATCTCGGCTCGCTGTCGGCCGGGCTGGTGATCCAGCAGATCGGCCCGCGCCCGCGCCAGAATCTGCGTCGCGAGGCCGAGCAAGTGGGGCTTCTTTAAAGCTGCCCAATATGTACCGTTGCGTCACCGCCAACAGGGTCAAAACCGGCTTCTCTGTCGCGCCCCTGTCATAGAGCGCTCCTACACGCAAACTGAGGCGTACTGCGACTGACATTGCGGCACGCTAAACCAGGGGTGTGAAGATGCATGCCAGCAACCTGCCGGGCCGCGGCGTTCGTTGCCGCCGCAGTTTTTGCTTTCCGCAATAAGAATTTCATCATCGGCCGGCGCCTGGGAGGAGCGCCGGCCGCAAGACAGATTCATGACCAGATTCCAGAACTCGTCCGACGGGATTTCACAAGAGGCATTGGCAGGCCTGGTCGCCGAGGCGGTGCAGCAGGCCTTGATGCAGCAGGGCGTCCTGCTTGACACCGAGGCGCTGACTTCAGCCGGCAAGATTGCCGGCCATGTGGCCGCTGCCCTTCCCTTCCTGCCATCTGAGCAGCGCCTTGCAATCGATTCCTTCAAGGGCGATTGGACCGGCCTTGCCTCCGATTTTCTGCGCGAAATTGCGAAAAAGATAGCGAACAGGGATTCGACCTTCCCCGACCGCAGCTTCGAGACCCCGCCGAAACCGGAAGCAGGAAGGCCGATTGCACCGCATATCGCCGAGCGCGCCGCGGATCTCCAGTCGATGCTGATCGAGGATTGGGCCGGCGAAGTCGCCGGCTCCACCTATCTCGAGGACAAGCTCCGTATCCCGCGGTCGACGCTGCATCGCTGGCAAAGGCGCGGCGAGGTCGTTGCGCTGCGCAAGGGCGGCCGCAAACATGTCTTCCCATTGGCCCAGTTCGTCGACGGCAGGCCGGTGCCGGGGATCAGCGGCGTGCTTTCGACGATCGCCAATCCGAGGCTTGCCTGGTTCTGGCTAACCCGACCCTCGCCCGAGCTCGACGGCCGCATCCCCATAGAGATGCTGAGGGAAGACATGGTCGAGGACGTCATCCGCGCAGCACGCACTCTATCCTGACTCCCGTTTCGCGGAGTCGTTTTTTTCTATGTTTCTCGCCTTTCTTAGAAATTTATCCGGCAAATCGTCCGTCATAAAACTGTAACAATCGGCACATTTGGCACATTTTTCAGGTTATCCTACGTTCCGATTGTACTTATTGTTCAGAATGTCCCATCTTTGCATTTATGTGACGTGATATTTGCGCAACAAGACTTCCACAAGAGTTCAAAAGGCCGCCTTTCCGACACAATCCCTGTTGTGTGAGGCCAACGATTAGGCCATGTCCGAGGCGAAGAAGCGGCGCCGTTGCGCGCGCTTTTTCAACGATGGGGACGGGGGTGGCAAAGCCGAACGGCACGTCAGGCCTGTCTTGAACCTTTGACTGGAGATTCAAGAAAATGAACATCAAGAGCCTTCTACTCGGCTCCGCTGCGGCTTTGATCGCAGTTTCGGGCGCCCGCGCCGCCGACGCGGTCACCGTCGCCGAGCCGGAACCGGCCGAATACGTGAAGATCTGCGACGTCTACGGCGCCGGCTACTTCTACATCCCCGGCACCGAGACCTGCCTGCGCGTCGGCGGCTACATCCGCTATGACGCCGGCTTCGGCGACGTCGGCACTTTCGACGGCCGCAAGACCACCGACGTTCAGGACGGCGACTCGCAGAACAGCTGGAACAAGAACGCCCGTTTTAACCTGAAGACTTGGACCGGCCAGGAGACCGAGCTCGGCACGTTGAAGACCTATACCGAGACGCGTTTCAACTTCAAGAATGGTGGCCCGACGAGCACGCCAACGCTGAACTTCGCTTGGATCCAGCTCGGCGGGCTGCGCGTCGGCAAGGACGAGACGCCTTATGACTCGTTCATCGGCTATGCCGGCAACGTCATCCAGGACACGACCATCCCGTACGGCATAAAGGACACCAATGTCGTCAGCTACTACTTCGATGCTGGCAGCGGCTTCTCGGGCGTGATCTCCCTTGAAGAAGGATCGGACGTTACAGGTCTTGCTACCGGCACGGGTACGGGCGTTATCGCAGGCACGATCGACAGCTACGTTCCGCATGTCGTCGGCGGTCTGAAGTATAAGGGCGACTGGGGTGCGATCACCGGCGTCGTTGCCTATGACAGCAACTACGAAGAAGTGGCCGGCAAGGTTCGCCTGGATGTCAATGTCACCAAGGAACTGACGCTGTTCATCATGGGCGGCTACGGTACGGACGATAACTTCCGCGACGCGGGTAACGCCATCAACACCCATGGCCGCGGCTTCTACAAGCCGTGGGGCGGCAACTGGGCTGTCTGGGGTGGCGGCACCTACAAGTTCGACGCCAAGACTTCGTTCAACCTCCAGGCTTCGGCTGACGACGACAAGAACTACGCCGTGGCTGCGAACATCGCCTACAGCATCGTTCCGGGCTTCACGATCACAGGCGAAGTTGATTGGGACCATTTCGGCAGGTTTGACGATGGGATCGGTGACACCAATGTCGTCGACTGGACCAAGGCCGACAAGAAGAACAGCGTCGGCGGCATCGTTCGCTTCCAGCGCAATTTCTGATCGGACTGGCGATCTCAGGGAAGGCTCGCGGCATCGCCGCGGGCCTTTTCCAATTCCAAACGTTGGCGATGTGGGCAAACGCCTCGTCAGCAAACGCCTTCGTCAGTTGCCCGCCGTATAAGCTGCAATTGCCGCCATATTGACGATGTCGCTGTCTTTGGCATTCAGCGACACAATCTGCACCGGCTTGTTGAGGCCGACCAGCAGCGGGCCGATGACGGTCGAGCCGCCGAGCTCCTGCAGCATCTTGGTCGAGATCGAGGCCGAGTGGAATGCCGGCATCACCAGCACATTGGCCGGTCCCGTCAGGCGAATGAAAGGATACTGCGCCATGGCGCGCGGGTTCAGCGCCACGTCGGCGGCCATCTCACCGTCATACTCGAAATCGACGCGGCGCTTGTCGAGGATGCGCACCGCTTCCTGCACGCGCTCGGAACGCTCGCCCTGCGGATGGCCGAAGGTGGAATAGGCGAGCATGGCGAGCCTTGGCTCGTAGCCCATGCGGCGGGCAAAACCGGCCGCCTCCTCGGCGATGTCCGCGATCTGCTCGGCGTTCGGCATGTCGTGCACGGCGGTGTCGGCGACCAACACGGTGCGGCCGCGCGCCAGCACGATCGAGACGCCGATGACGCGGTGGCCCGGCTTGGCGTCAATGATGCGGCGCACGTCGTCGAGCGCGGTGGAATAGTTGCGGGTCACACCCGTGACGATGCCGTCGGCGTCGCCCAGCGCCACCATGCAGGCGGCGAAATGGTTGCGGTCGTTGTTGATCAGCCGCTGGCAGTCGCGGAACAGGAAACCCTTCCGCTGCATGCGCTCGTAGAGATAGTCGGTGTAGATGCCGTTGCGGCGCGACAGCCTGGCGTTGATGATCTCGATGCCCGGCTTGTTGAGGTCGATGCCGGCATTGCGGGCATTGTCCTTGATGACGTCGTCGCGGCCGAGCAGGATCGCCGTGCCGAGCCTCTGGTTCACATAGGAGACGGCGGCGCGCATCACCTGCTCCTCCTCGCCCTCGGCAAAGACGATGCGCTTGGGCTGGCGGCGCACACGGTCGTAGATGCGCTGCAAGGTCGAGGCGATCGGGTCACGGCGCGCGGACAGTTCCTGCGCATAGCGGTCGAGATCGAGGATCGGCTTGCGGGCGACGCCGGATTCCATCGCCGCCTTGGCCACCGCCAGCGGGATCGCCGAGATCAGGCGCGGATCGAATGGCACCGGAATGATGTAGTTGGGGCCGAATTTCGGCCGGTTGCCCTGATAGGCGGCGGCGACGTCGTCCGGCACGTCCTGGCGCGCCAGCTCGGCAAGCCCCCTGGCGGCCGCGATCTTCATCTCGTCGTTGATGGTGGTGGCGCGCACATCCAGCGCGCCGCGGAAGATATAGGGGAAGCCCAGAACATTGTTGACCTGGTTTGGGTAGTCGGAGCGGCCGGTGGCCATGATGGCGTCGGTGCGGATGTCGGCCACTTCCTCCGGCGTGATCTCCGGATCGGGATTGGCCATGGCGAAGATGATCGGGTTCTTGGCCATCGACTGCACCATGGCGGTGGTGAGCGCGCCCTTGGCGGACAGGCCAAGGAAGACGTCGGCGCCGTCCAGCGCTTCGGCCAGGCTGCGCGCCTCGGTCTTGACCGCATGCGCCGACTTCCACTGGTTCATGCCTTCGGTGCGGCCCTGAAAGACCACGCCCTTGGTGTCGCACAGGATGATGTTTTCCGGCGAAAAACCCATCGCCTTCATCAATTCGATGCAGGCGATGCCGGCGGCGCCCGCGCCGTTGCAGACCATTTTTGTGGTCTTCATGTCGCGGCCGGTGATCTCCAGCGCGTTGATCAGCCCGGCGGCCGAGATAATTGCCGTGCCATGCTGATCGTCATGGAAGACGGGAATGTCCATCAGCTCGCGCAGCCGCTGCTCGATGATGAAGCACTCGGGCGCCTTGATATCCTCGAGATTGATGCCGCCGAAGGACGGCCCGAGGAAGCGCACGCAATTGATGAACTCGTCGGCGTCCTCGGTCGCCACTTCGAGGTCGATCGAATCGACATCGGCGAAGCGCTTGAACAGCACCGCTTTGCCTTCCATCACCGGCTTCGAGGCCAGCGCGCCGAGATTGCCGAGGCCGAGGATGGCGGTGCCGTTGGAGATGACGGCGACCATGTTGCCGCGCGCCGTATAGTCGAAGGCGCGGCTCGGATCCTCGGCGATGGCGCGCACGGGAACGGCGACGCCCGGCGAATAGGCGAGGCTCAGATCGCGTTGCGTCGCCATAGGCTTGGTGGCGACGATCTCCAGCTTGCCGGGCCGTCCCATGGCGTGGAACTCCAGCGCCTCCTCGGGGCTGACGGAGGGGCCGCTGCTTTCCGTTTTCCTGGCCATGTTGCTGACGCTTCTCCCACCATTTCGCGCTCTTGAGGCGCATTGTTTTGAATTACCCGCTTAAGGGTACACGCCGCCGCTGTAAACCGCCAAGCGATCCAGCGATTTTGTTCCTCCGTTGGCAGAGACAAGCTGTCAAATCTTGCCCGATGAGATCGCGGCAATCTCGCGCAGGTGCTCGCGTACCGGGGCCCACCGCGTCAGCCCCGAGGTGCCGGCGAACGGCCATTCGGAGAAAGGCGGATCGTTGCTTCCCATGCGCTGCTTAAGCGCCGAGAGATAGGCCATCAGTTCCAGCCGTTGCGCCCGCACCCTTTCCAGCGTGCGGCCACGAATCTCCTCGCGCGGGATGGCGCGGTCGCGAAGTCGCTCGACCGCGCGGCGGATTGCGGCCGGCTCCGGCTCGGCGATAAGGCAATAGTCCGGATCGAAATAGACATCGCGGCCGCCGATGCTCGGCGTCGAGACGATCGGCAGGCCGGCCAGCAGATACTCCATGCTGGAATACATTGCCCCTTCCACCGCCGACAGGCAGAGCCCGACCGCGGCCCGGTTGTAGACGCGGTTGACCTCGTAAGGCGGCATCCGCCCGGGCAGGCCGTCAAGGAGGGGATTGGCGATGCTGTGAAGCGGCGATTGCGCCTGCAGCCGGCGGATGAAGGCGCGGTCGCCGGCCGGCGGCAATTCGCCAATCGAGGACGTCACATGGACCAGTCTTTCGATCTCGAAGGCGAGGTGGTGCCGCTTGGTGTGCGAGATGCGGCCATTGTAGACGGCATCGTACTCGACCGGCACGTCCGGCAGCGGCCGGAAGACGTCTTCCGAAATCATCAGATTGTGATTGGAGAAGATCGCTGTGCCGCCAACGCCTGCAATCAGACGGCGCTCTTCTTCTGTGTTGCAGAGGAAGATCAGGTCATGGTTGGGGCAGACCGCGGCGAACCACGCGAGATCCTTGCGTATCTGTTCGACGACGGTAGGCCTCTCCAGCGTCCAGTTCGGCATCAGAAGGAAGGTCGCGCGCGCTGGCACCATGCGCCGGCAGAGGGCAGCGAGTGCGTAAAGCGGGCGCCGGCCGCCGACAGGTATGTAGAGGATCAACGGATCGCGACTGAAGATATGGACGGGTATGTCGATGCCGCCGTCGAGGCCGGAGAGCGGCCCGCGCGTCGGCAGGATGAAGGGAAACCGTGTCCGCACCCACGCCTTGACTTTGGTTCTGGTGCGGTTGGCGCGGTTGGTGGCAAGAAGCCGCACCCGCCTGAGCGGCGAGCCGACCGGGCCGACCATCTCCTCGAACGTCTCGTGTCCGTCCTTCTTCATCGCCCCGCTATCTTCTCCTGACCCCGAACGATCCATATGTCGGCCGGCTGCATGAGGCAACACGCCCTACGCGTCCGTCCTGCCGATGGTGGCAACGGCCCACTCGTCCCCCGTTTTTGCAACCGCCGGCATTAAACCGCCCGCTCACATCTGCTAGCGTGCCGGGATGGATATGCGTACCCCGGAAGAACACAACGCCACGGCGGCACCGGCACCGTTTGTCACGGCCGGCGTCACGCCGATGATGGAGCAATTCATCGAGATCAAGGCGGCGAACCCGGATTCGCTGCTGTTCTACCGCATGGGCGATTTCTACGAGCTGTTCTTCGACGACGCGGAGAAGGCGAGTCAGGCGCTCGGCATCGTCTTGACCAAGCGGGGCAAGCACCAGGGCAATGACATACCGATGTGCGGCGTGCCGGTGCATGCGGCGGACGACTATCTGCAGAAGCTGATCGCGCAAGGCTTTCGCGTTGCCGTGTGCGAGCAGATCGAGGACCCGGCCGAAGCCAAGAAACGCGGCTCCAAATCGGTGGTGCGCCGCGACGTGGTGCGGCTGGTCACGCCAGGCACCATCACCGAGGACAAGCTGCTCGCGCCCTCGGAATCGAGCTTCCTGATGGCGCTTGGCCGCGTGAAGGGGGGCGCGACCAGCCAAGCCGGCTTCGCGCTGGCCTGGATCGACATTTCGACAGGCGCTTTCCGCGTTGCCGAGACGAGCGTCGAGCGGCTGCTTGCCGACATCTTCCGCGTCGACCCGCGCGAGCTGATCGTCGCCGAGCCGGTTTTCCATGATCCGGAGCTCAGGCCCGTGTTCGACGTGCTGGGCCGCGTCGCCAATCCGCAGCCGCCGTCGCTGTTCGATTCGGCCTCAGCCACCGGACGCATCGCGCGCTTCTTCGAGGTCGCGACGCCGGACAGTTTCGGCACATTCTCGCGCGCCGAGCTGTCGGCGATCTCGGGCGCCATCGCCTATGTCGAAAAAACGCAAAAAGCCGAACGTCCGCCGCTGTCGCGGCCCGAGCGCGAGGAGCAGGGCTCGACGCTGTTCATCGATCCGGCGACGCGCGCCAACCTGGAACTGCTGCGCACGCTGTCCGGCAACCGCGACGGCTCGCTGTTCAAGGCGATCGACCGCACGGTGACGGGGGGCGGCGCGCGACTGCTCGCCGACCGGCTGATGGCGCCGCTGACCGATCCAACAGCAATCGCGGCCAGGCTGGATTCGGTGTCGTTCTTCCGTTCCGAGATGCGGCTTTGCCAGGGCCTGCGGGCGAGCCTCAAAAGTGTCGCCGACATGCCGCGCGCGCTGTCCAGGCTGGCGCTCAACCGCGGCGGACCGCGCGACCTAGGCGCGCTGCGCGCCGGCTTCGAGGCGGCCGGCGCGATCGCCGAATTGTTCGCGGCGGCCGATCTGCCCGCCGAGCTCGCTGCGGCATTGGCCGCGATCAAGGCCTTGCCCGAGGCGCTTGCCCGCCACCTCAGCGAAGCGCTCGACGACGAGCTGCCGCTGATCAAGCGCGACGGCGGCTTCGTGCGGTCGAGCTACAATGCCGAGCTCGACGAGATGCGGGCGCTGCGCGACGAATCGCGAAAGGTGATCGCCGGGCTGGAGCGCTCGCTGATCGAAGAGACCGGCATCCGCTCGCTGAAGATCCGGCACAACAATGTGCTCGGCTATTACATCGAGGTGACGGCCAATCACCATTCGATCATGACCGGCAACGATGCCGCCAAGGCGCGCTTCATTCATCGCCAGACCATGGCCAACGCCATGCGCTTCACCACGACCGAGCTGGCGGAGCTGGAATCGAAGATCGCCAACGCCGCCGACCGGGCGCTGAGCATCGAGCTCGCCGCTTTCGACCGGCTGACCGCGGAAGTGGTGGGCGAGGCCGAACGGATCCGCGCCGGCGCCGACGCGCTTGCGGCTCTGGATGTTTCATCGGCCCTGGCATTGCTTTCCGAAAGCGAGGGCTGGTGCCGGCCGCTGGTGGATTCGAGCCTCGCCTTCGAAATTGCCGGCGGGCGCCACCCGGTGGTCGAACAGGCGCTCAGGCGTTCCGGCGATGGCCCGTTCGTCGCCAATGATTGCGACCTGTCGCCCCAAGGCGGCGCCAAGGCCGGCGCGATCTGGCTGCTCACCGGCCCGAATATGGGCGGCAAATCGACGTTCCTCAGGCAAAATGCGCTGATCGCCATACTCGCTCAGACCGGCTCCTTCGTGCCGGCGCAAAGCGCCCATATCGGCGTCGTCGACCGACTGTTCTCGCGCGTCGGCGCCTCGGACGACCTGGCGCGCGGCCGCTCGACCTTCATGGTCGAGATGGTCGAGACGGCGGCGATCCTCAACCAGGCCGGCGAGCGGGCGCTGGTCATCCTCGACGAGATCGGCCGCGGCACGGCGACTTTCGACGGCCTGTCGATCGCCTGGGCGGCGGTCGAATATCTGCATGAGAAGAACCGCTGCCGGGCGATTTTTGCCACGCATTTCCATGAGATGACGGCGCTGGCGGGCAAGCTCCCCCGGCTTCACAACGTCACCATGCGGGTGAAGGAATGGGAAGGCGACGTCGTCTTCCTGCACGAGGTCGGCAAGGGCGCGGCCGACCGCTCCTACGGCGTACAGGTGGCGCGGCTCGCCGGCCTACCGGAAGCCGTCGTTGCCCGCGCCAAGGAAGTGCTGCACCAGCTCGAAGAGGGCGAAGTCTCGGGCAAGACCAATCGGCTCGTCGATGACCTGCCGCTGTTTTCGGTGGCGGTGAAACGCGAAGCGCCGAAACCCGCCAAAAGCGATGCGCTGGGCGAAGCGCTCGGCGCGATCAATCCGGACGAGATGACGCCGCGCGAGGCGCTGGAGGCGCTCTACCGGCTGAAGGGGCTGGCAACGAAGCAGTAGAACCAGGCGTGGCCTTGACTGATTGTACCTGTCGGTACAATGTCGGTTATCGACGATCGGAACCGACAGGAGATTTCATGAGCCGTCCGCCATTGCCGCCCTTCACGGCCGAGACAGCGGCGCAAAAGGCGCGCCTCGCCGAGGATGCCTGGAACAGCCGCGACCCGGAACGTGTTTCGCTCGCCTATACCGAGGACAGCATCTGGCGGAATCGGGCCGAATTCATCTCAGGCCGCGACGAGATCGTCGGCTTCCTCAAGCGCAAATGGGCGCGCGAGCTGGATTATCGCCTGATCAAGGAAGTGTGGACCTGGAATGAAAACCGCATCGCGGTGCGTTTCGCCTATGAATGGCGCGACGACAGCGGCCATTGGTTCCGCTCCTACGGCAACGAGAACTGGGAATTCGACTTGGCCGGGCTGATGCGCCGGCGCGTGGCAAGCATCAACGACCTGCCGATCACGGAGCGCGAGCGGAAATATCATTGGCCGCTCGGCCGCCGGCCGGACGACCATCCCGGCCTTTCGGAACTCGGGCTTTAGAGCATGACCCCAAAAAGTGTGTAGCGGTTTTGGAAAAGATCATGCTCGAACAAGAACACTAAACATGCGGCGCATCGCTCCGGACCACGACCAGTTGCTGGCGATCGTGGCCGAGGTTTTCCGCGAGCACGGCTATGAGGGCGCCAGCCTGGCCCTGATCGGCGAGGCGGCGGGGCTCGGCAAGGGGAGCCTTTACCACTTCTTTCCGGGCGGCAAGGAAGAGATGGCGAGGGCCGTCATCGCCCATATCGACGGCTGGTTCGGGGACAATGTCTTTGCGCCGCTGCGCGACGGCGGCGATCCGTCGGCCGGGATCGAGCAGATGCTCGCGGCGACGGACAGCTACTTCCGCTCCGGGCGCCGGGTCTGTCTCATCGGCGCCTTCGCACTGGAGGCATCCCGCGACCTCTTCGCCAGCCAGATAAGGGACTATTTCGGCCGTTGGGTCGCGCACCTCGCCGATGCGCTGGCGCGAGTTGGGCATGGGAAAACCGAAGCCGTCGAACTGGCGGAGGAAACCGTCGCCGCCATCCAGGGCGCGCTCACCCTTGCCCGTGCCGCTGACGATGCCGGGGTATTCTCCCGTACGCTGCGCCGGCTGCGCATGCGGCTCGGGCTGTCGGCCAAGACCTAGCCCCAGTCCTACAGAGGTTCGAAGCGGTAGCCCGTCTCGGTTCGGGAAATCCGGCCCACGCCCGGTGAATCGAGATGCGCTCCTGCAACGCACCAGCCGTTGTCGGTGGCAAGGGCCAATATCTGCAGCCGGATTGTCCGCGCCTGTTCCTGATCCGCGTCGAACTCCCACGCGACCTCCGGCCGATCGAACTGAAGCGACGGAGCATGCACGAGGTCGCCCCAGACCAACAATATTTCGCCGCCGCTCGTGACGCGAAAGCAGGTATGGCCGATTTCATGACCCGAGGCGGCGATTGCCTCGATATTCGCATTCAGCTGGCCCGGGTCCAAGGGCTGCGCTCGATCATGGAAGCGGCTCAACCTCGCTACCGACCGAAACATGTCGAGCTCGGCTCGAGGGACAAGCAAGCGGGAGAGCCGCGGGAAACCGTCCCCGCCATCCGGAAGGATGAGCCCTTGGATATGGTCGAGATGGGTGTGGGTAAAGGCGACCGTGCGTATCCGATCGATGGCGATCTTCGCTTCGCTCAGCGCCTGCGGCAGAAAGCCCATCGTCGGGTGCCAGGCGTTCGAGGATCCGGTATCGATCAGCGTGATGTCTTCGCCGTCATCGATGGCAAAGGCATTGACCGACAATCGGAGCGCGCCGTCGAAGAGCGGCACCTGCGGCGGCAGATCGTCGCCGAAAGGCTTGTCTCCCGGCTGGCGCAGTCGCCGGACGGGCATGTCGACATAACCGTCGCGCAGCGAGGTGACCGTCAAGTCGCCGATTTTATAGGTCGCGTAATGAGGTCCGGCTGAAATTCGTTCCAACACTTGCTCTCTTTCAACCGCGCATCCCGACGCGAGGTTTTCGGTTATTCCCTCGACAGGGATTTTGAAAGGTTGCCGTTTGTCTTGGTGCTAGATTTTCCGTTCATTTCCGTGAAATCATCGCAAACGCCAGGGATTGGTTGAAGCCGCCGCAACCTCGTCATTCTATGGCGGAGCAAGGAGCGAAGCGACGCCGCGCAGACCATAGAATCCATTCCGTGACCTCGAGGCGTAGCAAGGGTGCAGAATTCTGCTTCGCCGCATCCCACGGCCCAGGTCACGGAATGGATTCCAGGGTCTCCGCGACGCCGCTTCGCGGCTGCTCCGCCCTGGAATGACGACCGCGATGGGCGTTTCGGCCAATCTTCAGCGCATGCTGCCTGCCATACAACAGAGCCGGCCGATCAACATCCCTGTGGCAGTGCCACTAAATCATCTCCAGGCCGCGCTTGCGCGTCGGCGGCGGGAAGGCGCGATCGAGCTCGGCAAGGTCTTCCGCCGTCAGAGCGATGTCGAGCGCGGCGGCGTTCTGGCGCACATGCTCCTGGCGGCCGGCCTTCGGGATCGCGATGACGCCGTCCTGCATCATTATCCAGGCAAGCGCGATCTGCGCGGCCGTTGCGTTGTGGCGGGCGGCGACCGCCTCTAGCCGCGCATTGCGGGCCAGCGCGCCCTGCTCCACCGGCGAATAGGCCATCAGCGGTATGCGGCGCTGCCGGCTCCACGGCGCAAGGTCGAATTCGAGCCCGCGCCGCGACAGGTTGTAAAGCACCTGGTTAGTCTGGACATTGCCGCCGGACGGCAGGCTGACTAGATTCTCCATCTCGTCCGTGTCGAAATTGCTGACGCCCCAGTGGCGGATCTTGCCTTCCGTTTTTAGCGCCTCGAACGCTTCCACGGTTTCGGAAAGCGGCACGCTGCCCGGCCAATGCAGCAGATAGAGATCGATGCGGTCGGTGGCGAGGCGGTTCAGGCTGCTCTCGCAGGCGCGCTTCACGCCGGCTCGCGAGGCGTTGGAGGGCAGCACCTTGGAGACCAGGAAGGTCTCGTCGCGGCGCCCGGCGATGGCTTGCGCCACCACCTCCTCGGCGCCCCCATCGGCATACATTTCGGCCGTGTCGATCAGCGTCATGCCGAGGTCCAGTCCAAGCTTCAGCGCCGCGACCTCATCGGCGTGGCGCCGTCGATCCTCACCCATCTTCCAGGTGCCTTGGCCCAGCACCGGGACGATTTCGCCCGACGGCAGCTTCAAGGTTCTGATCAACGAGGGCATGGCCTTCTCCGCGTAAGGCTGGATCGCAGCACAGCCACGGCTGGAAATCCAGACCGACGCCGGCTGGCCGCCCGGATTTCCCGCAGTGACTATTTCGCCGAATGCTTAGCGAGCCAGTCCTGCATCTGCTTGATCTCGGCCTCCTGTGCCGTGACGACGCCTTCAGCGAGCTTGCGTATCTCCGGGTCCTTGCCGTTGGCGATCACCACCTTGGCCATGTCGATGGCGCCCTGATGATGCGGGATCATGCCGCGGACGAAATCGACATCGGCATTGCCGGTGTATTTGATCGTCATGTCCTTGTGCATCTTCTTCATCGCCTTCTCGTAGCCGACGGTGGCCGGGCTCTGGGCGCCCATCGCCATCTTGGACATGTCGTGCTTCATCTCCTCCGACGAGGCCGGCACGCTTTCGAGGAACACGGCGAGCAGCATTCCGGCCGCCATCAAAAGCAGCACGATTTTCTTGGCCAGGCTCATTCAAGTCTCCTTCTGTTGGATTTCGTATCTGGGGGATTTGCTCAGAGTTTCAACGTTCTCAGCCGCAGCGCGTTGCCGATCACGGAGACCGATGACAGGCTCATCGCCGCCGCCGCCAGCATCGGCGACAGCAGCGTGCCGGTGAGCGGATAAAGCACGCCGGCCGCGACCGGCACGCCGAGCACGTTGTAGAGAAAGGCAAAGAACAGGTTCTGGCGGATGTTGCGGATCGTCGCCTGGGCGAGCGTGCGTGCCCTGACGATGCCATTGAGGTCGCCCTTGACCAGCGTGATGCCGGCGCTTTCGACCGCGACATCGGCGCCGGTGCCCATGGCGATGCCGACATCGGCCCCGGCCAGCGCCGGCGCGTCGTTGACACCGTCGCCGGCCATGGCGACGCCGGCGCCCTTGGCACGCAGTTCCTCGACCAGCGCGCCCTTCTCATCCGGCAGCAACCCGGCGCGGACCTCGTCGATGCCGAGCCTGCGGGCGATCGCTCGTGCCGTGCGCTCGTTGTCGCCTGTCGCCATGATGATGCGCAGCCCCTTGTCGTGCAGCGCCTTGATCGCCTCGGCCGTCGTAGTCTTTACCGGATCGGCGACAGCGACGATGCCGGCGAACCTGCCGCCGACGGCCACGAACATGGCCGTCTTGCCGTCGGCCTGCAGCGCCTCGGCATCGGCCCCCGGCGTTTCGACGCCGAGATCAGTCATCATGGCCGCATTGCCGAGCGCGACCTTCCTGCCCGAAACCGTGCCCGAAACGCCCTTGCCGGTGATGGCTTCGAAATCGACCGCGTCGGCCAGCTTCAGGCCGCGCGCGGCGGCGCCCTCGACGATCGCCTCGGCCAGCGGATGCTCGGAGCCCTTTTCTAGCCCAGCCGCGAGTCCCAGCAGCTCGTTCTCGTCGATGCCGTCGGCGGCAACGACATCGGTAAGCCGCGGCTTGCCCTCTGTCAGCGTGCCGGTCTTGTCGACGATCAGCGTGTCGACGGCGGCAAAGCGCTCCAGCGCCGCGGCTTCCTTGATCAGCACGCCGGCATGCGCGCCGCGCCCGGTCGCTGTCATGATCGACATCGGGGTGGCGAGGCCAAGCGCGCAGGGACAGGCGATGATCAGCACCGACACCGCCGAGACGATGGCGAAGATCAGGCTCGGCTCGGGGCCGAGGATCGACCAGGCGATGAAGGCCAGGACCGCCACCAGCACGACGGCCGGGACGAAATAGAAAGACACGCGGTCGGCGAGACCCTGGATCGGCGCCCGCGAGCGCTGCGCCTTGGCGACCAGCTCGACAATGCGAGACAGCGTGGTCTCGGCGCCGACCTTCTCGGCGCGCATGACCAGCGAGCCGTTCTTGTTCAGCGTGCCGCCGGTGAGCATGTCGCCTTCCGTCTTCTCGACCGGCAGCGGTTCGCCCGTGATCATCGATTCATCGATCGCCGACCGACCCTCGAGCACGATGCCGTCGACCGGCACGGCATCGCCGGGACGGATGCGCAAGCGGTCGCCGGACTTGACGCTGTCGAGCGGCACGTCCTTCTCGGAGCCGTCGGCGCCGATCAGCCGCGCTGTCTTCGGAGCAAGGTCGAGCAGGGCGCGGATGGCCGAGCCGGTGCGCTCGCGGGCCTTGAGTTCCAGCACCTGTCCGAGAAAGACCAGCGCGACGATGACGGCGGCGGCCTCGAAATAGACCGGGACGGCGCCGTCATGACCGCGGAACTGATGCGGAAAGACGCCCGGGAACAGGGCGGCGATCACGCTGTAGAGGTAGGCGGCCCCGACGCCCAGCGAGATCAGCGTCCACATATTCGGGCTACGGTTGAGGATCGATTCCCAGCCGCGATGGAAGAACGGAAACGCCGCCCACAGCACCACCGGGCTCGCCAGCGCCAGCTCTATCCAGGTCTTGGTGCGGCCGTCGATGAGGGTTTCAAAGCTGAAGCCCAGCATCGGCGCCATGGCAATGATCAGGAGCGGTACGGAGAGCACCGCGCTGACCCAGAACCGGCGGGTGAAATCGACGAGCTCGGGATTCGGGCCTTCCTCGCCTGTCGGCACACCTATCGGTTCCAGCGCCATGCCGCAGATCGGACAGGAGCCGGGCTTGTCGCGGATGATCTCGGGATGCATCGGGCAGGTGTATTGCGTGCCCTTGGGCATCGGCTGCGGCTCGGGCCGGCCAGCGAGGTATTTTGCCGGCTCCGCCTCGAATTTGGCCTTGCAACCGGGGGAGCAGAAATAGAAGCCCTGCCCTTCATGGCGAACGAAGTGCTTCGCGCTCGCGCGGTCGACGCTCATGCCGCAGACGGGGTCCGTGGCCGTCAAATAGCCCTCGGGCTCGGCCTGGAATTTCGTGCGGCAGCGCTCGCTGCAGAAATGAAAGGTGCGGCCGCCATGCTCGGCCGTCGGCTTGCCGGCCGCCGGATCGACCGTCATGCCGCAGACAGGGTCGCGAATCACCGCTTCGGTGTCGGGCGCGACATTCTTCGCAGAGCAGCAGCCGCCGCCATGCGCATGATGGTGGTGGTGGTCGGAATGGGTCATCAGCAATACCTCGGAATTCTCGAATTGAGGCGGAGGTAGTCCTTCCAGTAACTGGAAGGTCAAGAGCCGGTTTCGACTTTTGCGAAAGTCGGCCGGGCGATTGCGGATTACGCTTCTGCGCGATGGCAATCGCGGCGGCCTGCCCCATACACAGCGCCGCGAAAACAGGCTATAGACGCCGCGGAATGGCAAAGATCTCCCTGAAACTCGACGAAATCATCGATGGCGATGCGCTGCGCCGCGACTTGACCGCGTTGACGGCGGCGAGCGCCGGCGACGGTTCAGGACCGGCTGTCCGCACGGCCGTCCTCCAACTGCTCAAGCCCAGGATGGCCGAAGGGCGAAAGATCGCCGAGACCATGCTCAAGCAGGACGGCGGCGGCAATGCCTGCGCCGAGCGGCTGTCGCATCTGATGGATGAACTGATCCGGGCGCTCTATGATTTCACCGCCACCCATGTCTACCGGGTCAAGAACCGGTCCGCGGCCGAGCGCATGGCGATCGTTGCCGTCGGCGGCTACGGCCGCGGCACGCTGGCGCCGGGTTCCGACATCGACCTGCTTTTCCTGCTGCCCTACAAGCAGACCCCATGGGGCGAGCAGATTGTCGAATACATGCTCTACATGCTGTGGGACATGGGGCTGAAGGTCGGCCACGCCACCCGCAACATCGACGAGTGCCTCAGGCTGTCGCGCGGCGACATCACCATCCGCACGTCGATCCTCGAGGCACGCTTCCTGTGGGGCGAGCAGAAGCTCTATGAAGAACTGCTCACCCGTTTCGATCACGAAGTGGTGCGCACGACCGGGCCGGAATATGTGCAGGCCAAGCTCGCCGAGCGCGACGAGCGCCACGCCAAGGCCGGCGAAAGCCGCTATCTGGTCGAGCCTAATGTCAAGGACGGCAAGGGCGGCCTGCGCGACCTGCAGACGCTGTTCTGGATCGGCAAATATTTCTACCGCGTGCGCACCGGCGAGGAACTGGTCGAGAAGGGCGTCTTCACCGAGGCCGAATATCGCGAATTCCAGAAGGCCGAGGATTTTCTCTGGGCGGTGCGCTGCCACATGCATTTCCTTACCGGCAAGGCGGAAGAGCGGCTGCATTTCGACATCCAGCGCGAGATCGCCGAGCGGCTGGGCTACACGACGCATCCCGGCCTGTCGGCGGTCGAGCGCTTCATGAAGCACTATTTCCTCGTCGCCAAGGATGTCGGCGACCTCACCCGCATCTTCTGCGCGGCGCTCGAGGAAGAGCAGGCCAAGCACGTGCCGGGCTTCAACCGCATCTTCCTCACCTTCCAGCGGCGCAAGCGCAAGCTTGCCGGCACCTCCGACTTCATCGTCGACAATCACCGCATCAACATCGCCGACGACAGCGTCTTCGAGCGCGATCCGGTCAATCTGCTCAGGCTGTTCTGGTTCGCCGACAAGCACGGGCTGGAGTTCCACCCCGATGCGCTGAAGCTGCTCACCCGCTCGCTCGGGCTCGTCAACAAGTCGCTCCGGCGCGACGAGGAGGCCAACCGGCTGTTCCTCGACATCCTGACATCGGACCGCAATGCCGAGCTCAATCTCAGGCGCATGAACGAGGCGGGGCTGCTCGGCAGACTGATCCCGGACTTCGGCAAGATCGTCGCCATGATGCAGTTCTCGATGTACCACCACTATACGGTGGACGAACATCTGATCCGCTGCATCGGCGTGCTGGCCGAGATCGAGCGCGGCGACGGCGCGAAGGTGCATCCGCTGTCGCACACGCTGATGCCTGGCCTGAGAAAGAGCCGTGAGGCGCTCTATGTCGCGGTGCTGCTGCACGACATCGCCAAGGGCCGGCCCGAAGACCATTCGGAAGCCGGCGCCAGGATCGCGCGGCGCATCTGCCCGCATATGGGGCTGTCGGCCGCCGACACCGAGACCGTCGCCTGGCTTGTCGAGAACCATCTTGTGATGTCGATGACGGCGCAGACGCGCGACCTCAACGACCGCAAGACGATCGAGGATTTCGCCTCGATTGTGCAATCGGCCGAGCGGCTGAAGCTGCTTTTGATCCTCACCGTCTGCGACATCAGGGGCGTCGGGCCGGGCGTGTGGAACGGCTGGAAGGGGCAGTTGCTGCGCACGCTCTATTACGAAACCGAACTGCTCCTGACGGGCGGCTTTTCGGAAGTCTCGCGCGCCGAGCGCACGGCCGCGGCGCGCGAGCGGCTGGCCGAGGCGCTGTCTGCCTGGCCCGCGAAGGAGCGCAAGCGCTATGTCGCGCAGCACTACGAGAATTACCTTCTGGCGGTTGATCTGGCCGACCAGCTTCGCCATGCCGAATTCATCCGCGAGGCGGATGCGGCCGGCAAGAAGCTTGCCACCATGGTCAAGACGCATGAGTTCGAGGCGGTGACGGAGATCACCGTGCTGGCGCCGGACCATCCGCGCCTGCTTTCGATCATTGCCGGGGCATGTGCCGCGGCCGGCGGCAACATCGTCGACGCGCAGATCTTCACCACCTCGGACGGCCGCGCGCTGGATTCCATACTGATCTCCAGGGAGTTCGACCGCGACGAGGACGAGCGCCGCCGCGCCGAGCGCGTCGGCCGGCTGATCGAGGACGTGCTTTCGGGCAAGAGCTGGCTGCCCGAGATGATCGAGAAGCGCACCAAACCGAAGCGCGGCGCCAAGGCGTTCCGGATTCCGCCGCGCGCCGAGATCCGCAACACGCTGTCGAACCGTTTTTCGGTGATCGAGGTCGAGGGACTGGACCGGCCGGGCCTGCTGTCCGAGATCACCGGGACGCTCTCCGACCTTTCGCTCGACATCGCCTCGGCGCATATCACGACGTTCGGCGAGAAGGTCATCGACACGTTCTACGTTACCGACCTGACCGGACAGAAGATCGACAGCCCGACGCGCACCGCCACCATCCACAAGCGGCTGATCGATACGCTTGAAGGCAATTCGTCCGAACGCAACGGCAAGGTCAAGGCGGCGGCCGAGTGACATCCATTTGACGCAATTTTTCTGGCAGTCGTTCCCAGCATGAGCCTAGTCAAGAAATTCGCCACCGTCGCCTCCGGCACGCTGATGAGCCGTGGACTGGGCTTCGGCCGCGAGATGCTGATGGCGGCAGCGCTCGGCACCGGACCGGTCGCGGACGCCTTCAACGCCGCCTTCCAGTTTCCCAACACCTTCCGCCGGCTGTTCGCCGAGGGCGCCTTCAACGCCGCTTTCGTGCCGCTGTTCGCCAAGGAGATCGAGCAGCATGGCACCGACGGCGCCAAGCGCTTCTCGGAGGAAGTGTTCGGCGTGCTGTTCTCCGCGCTTCTGGCGCTGACCATCGCGATGGAACTGGCGATGCCGCTGATCGTGCGCTACCTGGTGGCGCCGGGCTTTGCCGACATTCCAGGCAAGTTCGAGACGACTGTCCGGCTTGCGATAATCATGTTCCCGTATCTCATCTGCATGTCGCTCGGCGCCATGATGGCCGGGATGCTGAACTCGCTGCGCCGCTATTTCGCGGCGGCGATCGCGCCCGCCTTCCTCAACATCATCCTGATCGGAGTGCTCGCCTATGCCTGGTATCACGGGCTGGACGCGCATGATGTCGGTTTCGGCCTGTCCTGGGGCGTGCTGGCTGCAGGCATCGTGCAACTCGCCATCGTCTGGATCGCGGTGCGTAATGCCGGCATCTCGATCGGCTTCCGCCGGCCGAAGATGACGCCCAACGTCAAGCGGCTGCTGATCCTGGCGCTGCCGGCGGCGATCACCGGCGGCATCACGCAGATCAACCAGCTGATCGGCACGGCGATCGCTTCGGCGCAGAACAGCGCAGTGTCGTCGCTCGCCTATGCCGACCGAATCTATCAGCTGCCGCTCGGCGTCGTAGGCGTGGCCGTCGCCATCGTGCTGTTGCCGGAACTGTCGCGGGCGCTGAAATCGGGCAACCTGGTCGAGGCGGCCAATTTGCAGAACCGCTCGGTCGAATTCACCTTGTTCATGACGCTGCCCGCCGCCGCGGCGCTCTGGGTGATGTCTGAGCCGATCGTGCGGCTGGTCTATGAGCGCGGCGCCTTCGCCGCCAACCACTCGACGCCGATCGTCGCCTCGATTCTGGCGATCTTCGGCCTCGGCCTGCCCGCCTTCGTTTTGATCAAGGCGTTCACGCCCGGCTATTTCGCCCGCGAGGACACGCGCACGCCGATGATCTTTGCCGCCATCTCGGTCGTCGTGAATGTCGCCACGGCGCTGAGCCTGTTCCCGTCGATGGGCGCGCCTGGCATTGCGGTCGCTTCGGCAGTGGCCGGATGGGTCAACGCGCTGATGCTGCTCGCTATGCTGATCAGGCGCGGCCATTGGGGCCGCGACGTGCCGCTCTTGCGACGCATTCCCCGGCTGGTGCTTTCCGCCGTAATCATGGCCGTGGCGCTTTACTTCGCGGAGCGCCACTTTGCCGCGCAGATTGGGCCTGGCTCGCCGCTCGTGGTAAAGGCGACGACGGTGCTTGGGCTGGTCGCCGGGGGCGCCGCGCTCTATTTCATCGCCGCCTTCGGCACCGGCGGCGCCGATTTCGGGATGCTCCGGCGGAATGTGAAGCGTCGTTCACCCAAGGCGCTACCGCCCGTCAGGGAACAGTCTCCAGATCCGTGAGTCGGAATTCGTTGGCCGTAGAAAGTATCGGAACGGCGTAGTATCGGGCGCAAGCGTAGTGGAAGCAGTCCGCCATATTTAGGCGGATAGCATTGTTGCGAAACCGCGCAGCGGCCTCGACGGATAGGGATGTTGCCTCGGATGCAGGCGGAAGCTCGTGCAAGGCAATTGCCCGCTCTTCCAGAAAGCGGTCTACAATCTCCGCGCTTCTGGCGACCGGAATCGCCAGCTTTTCTGGTCGCGCGAGCGCCATCGCTGCCTCCCAAACGGCTATCGCCGACGTGAACGGTGCCGATGCCTTCATGACGGCCTGCGCGCATCGCTCGGCTTCCGTCTCGTTGCTTAGGATCGCGACGATGGCTGCGGCGTCGACAAACATCAGTCGTCGCCGGAAAGTTCATCATAAACGGACTGCGGCAGCGGTTTGCGCGCTTGTTCGCTAAGCTTGATTCCAAACTCGGCTCGCAGTCGTGCCGCCGTTTCCAGCGGCGTCTCGCGATTGCGGCGCCGCTCCAAGGCTTCGCGCATGGCGATCACGATTGCCTCGGTGATGCCGACTCCTTCAGCTTTGGCGAAAGCGCGCGTCAACCTGTCGGCTTCCTTATTGTTGATGTTGATGGTCATGGCTACATTCCTTTATGTAGTTAGAAATATGTAGCCTATGCACGGCAAATGTCAACGTACCGATGCCCCATGCCAGCTCGTCCGGGCCTCTTGATCCCGCAACGGGCTTCGTCCATAAGCGCGCCGTCGCAAGACTTTCGCCGCGCGCGGTTTCCAGCCGCATGATTGGCTCCAAAAAGTCTGCAACTTTTTGGAATCATGCTTAGACGGCCCTCCACAAGCCATGAGGAATTCATGTCCGCCTTCAAGCCACTCGTCTTTTCGGGCGTCCAGCCGACCGGCAACCTGCATCTCGGCAACTATCTCGGCGCCATCAAGAAATTCGTCGCCCTCCAGGAACAGTCCGACTGCATCTATTGCGTCGTAGACCTGCACTCGCTGACGGCGCAGCTCGTGCATCAGGACCTGGGCGACCAGACGCGCTCGATCACCGCGGCGTTCCTGGCCTCCGGCATCGACCCCAAGAAGCACATCGTCTTCAACCAGTCGCGGGTGATGCAGCACGCCGAGCTCGCCTGGATCCTCAACTGTGTGGCCCGCATCGGCTGGATGTACCGGATGACCCAGTTCAAGGACAAGGCCGGCAAGGACCGCGAGAACGCCTCGCTCGGCCTGCTCGCCTATCCGAGCCTGATGGCCGCCGACATCCTGCTCTACCGCGCAACCCATGTGCCGGTGGGCGAGGACCAAAAGCAGCATCTGGAGCTGACCCGCGACATCGCCCAGAAATTCAACAACGACTTCTCCGAGAAGATCGCCGCACTTGGCGTCGGCGTCGAAATGCAGGTCGGCGAAGAGACGGTGAACGGCTATTTCCCGATCACCGAACCGGTCATCGGCGGCCCGGCGGCGCGCATCATGAGCCTGCGCGATGGCTCGAAGAAGATGTCGAAGTCGGACCCGTCGGATCTGTCGCGCATCAACCTGACCGACGATGCCGACACGATCTCGAAGAAGATCCGCAAGGCCAAGACCGATCCGGAGGCCTTGCCGAGCGAGATCGACGGGCTGGAAAGCCGGCCCGAGGCGGAAAATCTCGTCGGCATCTATGCCGGCCTCGCGGAAATCTCGAAGGAAGAGGTGCTGAAGGAGTATGGCGGGCAACAGTTTTCCGTGTTCAAGCCGGCGCTTGCCGATCTTGCCGTGGAGAAGCTGGCGCCGATCGCTTCCGAGATGCGCCGCATCGAGGGCGACCGCGCCTATGTCGACGCCGTGCTCAAGGATGGCGGCGACCGGGCCCGCGCAATCGCCGAGGGCACGATGAAGACGGTGCGCGACATTATCGGCCTTCTGCAGGACTGATCCAGCGACCTCCTCGGACCATTGCCGCGCCGACCGGCGGCTTGCCGCCGGTTCGTGGCAGTGGCAGATTGCGACCGAACCATACCGAGCAGATAGACATGGTCTCCAAACGCCTCAGCCGCGAAGCCGGCCATCGCCGCAAGTTCCTGGCGATCATCGACGACACGCCCGAATGCGAGCGCGCCGTCGCCTATGCCTCGAAGCGGGCGCAAAGCACCAGTGGCGTGCTGGTGCTGCTCTACGTCATCGAGCCGGACGACTTCCAGCACTGGCTGGGCGTGGAAAAGATCATGCGCGAGGAAGCCACAGCGACAGCCCGCGCCGCGCTCGACGGCTACGCCAACAAGGTGCGCCAGCATGCGGGGATCGAGCCGGAGCTGGTGGTGCGCGAAGGCAAGCCGACGGAAGAAATCCACAAACTGATCGAGGAAGATCAGGACATCGCCATCCTTGTGCTGGCCGCCGGCGCCGGCAAGGAAGGCCCAGGGCCGCTGGTCAGCGCGGTCGCCGGGCGGGGAGCCGCATTCCCGATCCCCGTCACGGTGGTGCCGCAGAACCTGTCCGACGAAGAGATCGACAGCCTGGCTTGAGGTGCTTCGATATTCAGGTGAGGCCGGCGTGCAAATGGCGGCCTGACCTGAATCTCGATCCACCTCGACATTCGTGATAGAAGCCGAAAAACATTCCGCCAGCCAGCCGTTCCAGCGACGCGTTTCGCTTGAATGTCCAGCCGATAGAGCCTATTTAGAATTATTCCAAACTATCGGCCCGGGAAGGGCCTGGAGATACCCATGTTCATCCAGACCGAATCGACGCCGAACCCGGCGACGTTGAAATTCCTGCCGGGCAAGGAAGTGCTGCGCGAAGGCACAGCCGATTTCCGCAACGCCGAAGCCGCGGCGGAGGCCTCGCCGCTGGCCGGCCGCCTGTTCGAGATCCCGGGCGTCACCGGCGTCTTCTTCGGCTATGATTTCATCACCGTGACCAAGGATGGTCCGGACTGGCAGCACCTGAAGCCGGCGATCCTCGGCGCCATCATGGAGCATTTCATGTCCGGTGCGCCGGTCATGGCCTCGACCGCTCCGGCGAGCGAAGGCGGCGAGACCGGCGAGTTCTATGACAAGGCCGACGAAGAGCTGGTGCTGACCATCAAGGAACTGCTCGACACGCGCGTGCGCCCGGCCGTCGCCCAGGACGGCGGCGACATCACCTTCCGCGGCTTCGAGAACGGCACCGTGTTCCTGCACATGAAGGGTGCCTGCGCCGGCTGCCCGTCATCGACGGCAACGCTGAAGCACGGCATCCAGAACCTGCTTCGCCACTTTGTTCCGGAAGTGCAGCAGGTCGAGCAGGTCGCCTGAGAACCCACTGGCCGGCCGCATTGTGCGGCGAAGCGAATTCCGATCCAAGATCGCAAAAACAAAAAACCGGGCCCCAACAGCCCGGTTTTCTGTTTTTGGACGTCTTGTTGTTGCCTAGACGGTCCGCTTGCGAAAGCTTTTGGCCTCGGCCTTCGTGATCACATCACGATGACCTTGGCGCCGACCGACGTGCGGTCGTAAAGATCGATAATGTCCTGGTTCATCAGCCGGATGCAGCCCGACGACATCGCCTTGCCGATCGAGAACCATTCCGGGCTGCCATGCAGGCGGTAGCCCATGTCGCCGCCCTTGTTGAAGAGATACATGGCGCGCGCGCCGAGCGGGTTTTTCAGGCCCGGCTCCATGCCGCCGGCGAACTTGGCGAGCTCGGGCTGGCGCTTGATCATCTGCGAGGGCGGTGTCCAGGTCGGCCATTCGCGCTTCAGCGCGATATGGGCTGTGCCGTGCCATTCAAAACCCTCGCGGCCGACGCCGATGCCGTAGCGCATCGCCATGCCGTCGCCCTCGATGAAATAGAGGAACTTATTCTGCGTATCGACGATGATGGTGCCCGGCTTCTCCGACGAGTCGTACCGCACTTCCTGGCGGTGGTACCTGGCGGGGACCTTCTCGATCGGGATGCGCGGCAGCTGATAGCCGGCATCGGTCATCGCGCCATAGTTGTTGGTGAACATTTGCCCACCGATGGTGCTGCACCCGCTGATCGCGGTCGACAGCGCAAGAGCGGCGAGGATTGCAAATGACTTCAAGCGCATGAAAAGGTCCGACGCCCCGCCTCGATACCAGCGGCACGAGTCGGCCGCTTTGTTGCCACCATTCATGCTGGCATTTCTTTTGCTTGCCAAGCGCGCACTGCCTATATGCAAGGCCTTACGCGCCGGTAAGTGCCCGACTGCGGCATTTTCGCAACAGGCCTTACAGGATTATCAAGCAAAATCAACGGGGCGACTTGGGAAGCCGCCTGCGATGCGAGGAGAGCGCCATGAATGTCGGTGATGCCGCGGAGCGTTCCGGCCTGCCGGCCAAGACCATTCGCTACTATGAGGAAATCGGGCTGATCCGCCCGGCGCGGGCCGAGAACGGCTATCGCGATTACTCCCGCGACGATATCCACCGGCTCGCCTTCCTGCGCCGTGCGCGCAATCTCGGCTTCTCAATCGACGATTGCAGGCAGCTGATGGCGCTCTATCAGGACCGCGGCCGCGCCAGCCATGACGTGCGCGAGATCGCCGCCGCCCATGTCAGGGCGATCGAGGAGAAGGTACGCGAATTGCAGTCGATGCGCTCGACGCTGCAGACACTGATCCACGCCTGCCACGGCGACGACCGGCCGGACTGTCCGATCCTGGACGACATGGCGGGCGCGGCCTGAGGTCCGAGGCCTGTCAGCGCTTCCAGAAATCGCGGTGCGGGGCGAGCATCTCGTCCGCGATTTCGGGAAAGGGGCCGAACACCTCGATCTTTTTCTGGCCGGACGCGAACACGGCGCGCGATGCAAGGTTCATGGTCGGGTTCTCCGCATGATCGCCGGTGAGCGCCAGGAGGCTGGTTTCCTCGACCCCGTAGACCAGGCGCCCGATATTCGCCCAATACATCGTGCCGGCGCACATGGCGCATGGTTCGAAGGTCGAGACCAGCGTGCATTGCCAGAGGAACTCCGGCTCATAGGCCGCCGCGGCGCGGCGGGCCAACTCGGTCTCGGCATGGCGCACCGTGTCGAGATTGCCCTGCCGCATCAAAATGCGATCGTCCGGCCCGACCAGCACGCAGCCGAACGGATGATGCCCATGCGCCGCCGCCTCGCGCGCGACGGCATCGGCGGACCGGAGGTGGGCGAGCATCTGGTCGCGGGTCATGGGGAAATTCCTTTCATGGCGAGATTGCCGCCATGAGGCATGACCAGCAAGGCTAATCTTCTCTGAACCACGGCTCAAGCATTTACTTGGCTTTGCGCTCCACCCGTTCCTGGTTTGATGCTATTTTGACGATCACCTACAATGAGATTGCCGGGATGGCCATCCAAGAGGACATCGAACGGGTCGAGCAGCATATCCGCGAGATCGAACAGCGGATCGAGCGCCAGCGCGCGGTCATCACCCAGGCCGAAGAAAACGGCCTGCCGACCGACGGTCCGAGCAATTTCCTGTGGTTCCTGAAAGAGACATTGAGCCTGAGCCGCGACCACTTGGCCAGGCTTCTGGCGGATGAATTTCGAGCGGGGGACTAGCAGTAAGGGTGCCATTCAGCCGGTGGCGGTTTGGGGTCGAAGTAACATCCCTTAGCGCCCTTGCCGTTCCCGGTAGATCATCCAGAGCGGCACGGTTACCATCCCGAACACGATCACGGCCAACTCGACCCAGTAGGTAAATGGGTCATGGCCTCGCTCTACAGCGTCATCCTTAAAAGGAATCCGGCCCGTCCAAAGGGATTGGGCAACCAACCAGACTAGAGCAAGCTCCATAGCGACCATAACGACTCTCATCATAAACTTGCTGGGTTTCATCATGCGCCTTTCATGTGCTCGCCTGATTTGAGCAGCGGCCTGTCAACCAGATACCCCCCTGCCCTCAGACGATGCGTACTTTACAAACAGAGACTCGGCTCACGCCTAAGGCTTGCAGCTAGGGACCGTTTGGATTGACGTTCCCACTGTTCAACCTGGGCGGATAGCCGGGCGGGTCTTCAAATACTGCCGCTACTATTTTTTGCTGGGCAACGACGAAGCGCAACACGTTTGAGGCTAGCACGAACTCCGTTGGCTTGGTGCACTGCCATTCAACTCTGACAATGACAGCATCTGTGTGAACGTTGGTGGCGTGTGCGGCTTTTCCCTCAGTCCGAATGAGTGGCTTTGAACAGCCCGATCCTGGAAGAAGTTTAACGAACTCTGGGAAATTCTCCGCCAAAGGCAAACCGTAGTCGAATATGATAGCGGTCGCATCCGGCACTAGGAGCGCCTTAGCCTGTTCGGGATTTTCGACCGAGAGGTTGATGTAGTCCCCTACCAACTGTGCGGGCGTTATTTCGGAAGGATCCGCTGCAGCGATAGGGAGACAAGCAGCGATTGCCATCAATATGCAATTAAACTTCGCGACACGCATCAGCGGTCCTTACCATGTGACGCCTATTCCGGGTAGGGCCGGCCCTGTCGAGGAACATATTCCGTGGTCATAATCGCCGACCTGACAGGGGGTTCAAACCGTGAACAAAATCTGGCATGGTGCCTCCCATGCCACTCGTTTCCCCGATTCCCCTTAACCCGTTGATCGACGGCCGCCAGTCCGAGCGCGCCATGCTGGTGCGGCGCGGCGTGCAGCGGCTGCTCACCGAAATGGGCGCGCATGTGCTGCCGGAGCTTTCCCTGGCCACCGGGCGGCGCGCCGATCTCGTGGCGCTGACCAGGCAGGGCGATATCTGGATCATCGAGATCAAATCCTCGATCGAGGATTTCAGGGTCGACCGCAAATGGCCGGACTATCGGCTGCATTCCGACCGCTTCTTCTTCGCCACCCATCCCGGCGTTCCCCAGGACATCTTTCCTGAGGAATGCGGCTTCATCCTTTCAGACGGCTATGGCGCGGAGATCCTGCGCGATGCGCCCGAGCACCGCATGGCGGCAGCGACGCGCAAGGCGCTGATGTTGCGGATTGCCCGCGCAGGCGCCGCGCGGCTCTTGGCGGCCGAGCTTGCCGGCGTCGCCGTGCCGGCGCTGGATGGCGAGAGCGAGTAGACCGTCGTCGCAGCGTGCGGATGTTGGTTGCGTAACCGCTGGCTTCCGAGCTCAGGCCGGCCCCCAAGCGCAAGGCCAGCGAGAATTTTTGTCTCGCACCGATGATTTTCGCCGATCCCGATTGTCTTCACCTACAGGCGCGTCCGGATGGCCGGCGGCTGGATAAGAGGTGATCAAATGAAGCCGTTGCAAAATCAGAATGTCGTCGTGGTCGGAGGCAGCCGGGGTGTCGGCCGCTCGATCGTGGAAGCAGCGCTTGGCGCGGGAGCGACCGTGCTTGCCGTCGCCCGCGGCGGCGCCGACCTGAAGCAGCTCGCCTGGGAACGCCCAGGCTTGAAAACCCTTAGCGCGGACGCGACGGCGGAAGACGCGCCGCAAGCAGTTTTCGATGCGCTGGCACCCGACGTGCTGGTGGTCTGCGCGGGCGCGCTCGCCCCTTCGGCGCCGATCCAGGAGCAAAGCTGGGAGGCCTTCTCGGCGAACTGGGAGATGGACGTCAAGGCATCGTTCCTGTTCTGTCGGGAAGCCCTCAAGGGCCGGCTCAAGCCTGGAACCCGTGTGCTGCTGATCGCCAGCGGCGCCGCCTTCAGCGGCGGTCCGCCGAATTCCGGCGGCTATGCCGGCGCCAAGCGCATGCAGATATTTCTGGCCGGCCATTGCCAGAAGGAATCGGACCGCCTCGGCCTCGGCGTGCGCTTCATGGCGCTTTCGCCGGCCCGCATCATGCCGGGCACCGGGGTCGGCGATCGCGGCATTGAAGGCATCGCGGCCTATATGGGCATCCGCCCGGCCGACTTCCTGGCCAGCATGAGCGACATGCAGACGCCGGCCGATGTCGGACAGGCTGTGATCCAGCTCGCGACGGGCAAGCCGCAGGGCAGCTCCTTCACCGTAAGCGGCAGCGGCCTTGCGGCGGCGCCATGAGACGCGCAGGATGGTGGCCGAATTCAGCTCCCCGGGCTCCCATGACTGACGCTTCCGGCCCTATCGAGCCTTTGGGCCGGCCAGGCCAGCCGGCCCTCGACCGGCGGGCCTTCGAGCGCCTGACCGTCGCCCATCGCCGCGCGCTGAAGCTTCATTGCTATCGGATGATGGGCTCGCTCAACGAGGCGGACGATCTCGTCCAGGAGACGTTCCTAAAGGCGTGGCGCGCGCGGTCGCAATTCGACGGACGCGGCTCGGCGCGCGGCTGGCTCTACGCGATCGCCACCAACAGCTGCCTCAATGCGATCAAGGCACGCTCGCTGGCGCGGCGCATTCTTGAGCAACCCGAGCGGCCGGCCTCTGAGGGCAGAGCGACCGGCGGCCCGGCCACGGAGCTCGCCTGGCTGGAGCCGTATCCGGACGCCGAGCTGCCCGACATCGCCGATGACAGGCCCGGCCCGGAAGCGCGCTATGAGGCCCGCGAGGCGGTGCGGCTCGCTTTCGTGGCGGCAATCCAGCTGTTGCCGCCGAGGCAGCGCGCGGCCTTGCTGCTTTGCGATGTGCTCGGATGGTCCGCCATCGAGACCGCGCAATTGTTGGGCGGGTCGATCGCTTCGATCAACAGCGCCTTGCAGCGGGCCCGCGCGACGCTGGGCGAACGCTACCCGCAGGGGCGCCCGCCGCAGCGGTCGCGGCCCAACGCGAACGAAGGCGTGCTGCTCGAACGCTACATGCAGGCTTGGCAGGCCGACAATCTCGACGGACTCGTCGAGTTGCTGCGCGAGGACGCCATCTACCACATGCCGCCATGGCGGGAATGGTATCATGGACGCCCGGCGATCGGCGCTTTCCTGGGCAGCGTCTGGGGCAATTTTGCCGGCTATCGCGCGGTGGCTATCGGCGCCAACACCCAGCCGGCAGTGGGCGTCTACGCGCTCGGCCGCCAGAATTCCATGTGGCAGCCGCATTCGCTGCATGTCCTCGAAGCCGCCGGCGACAAGATCGCCTCGCTGACGATCTATGTCCCGCCGCTCGGCCCCGCTTTGTTTCCAGCCTTCGGTCTGCCGCCGGAACCTCGCGGTTAGTTCAGATCTTCTTCCGCTCCGCCGCCCGCCGGCGCCATGAGCAGGATGGCGGCGCCCAAGAGGGCGGCAATCAGCGAGCCGGCGAGGATGCCGACCTTCACTGCGTCCTGCAGCGCCGGGTCGCCGGCGAAGGCAAGCAGGCCGATAAACAGGCTCATGGTGAAGCCGATGCCGCAAAGCAGCGAAATGCCCAGCATGTGCAACCAGCCGGCATTGGCCGGCAGGTCGGCGAGGCCAAACCGGATCGCGAGCGCCGACGAGCCGAAGACGCCGACCAGCTTGCCGAGCACAAGGCCGGCGGCGACGCCAAGCGTCAGCGGCTCAACCAGTGCTGCAAGGCTCAGGCCGCCGAGCGAGACGCCGGCATTGGCGAAGCCGAAGATCGGGATGACGAGAAACGGCACAAGCTTGTGCAGGCCGTGTTCCAGCCTATGCAGTGGCGAATGTTCTGTTTCGTGGCCGATACCGGGCGAACGCTCCAGCGGGATGGTGAGCGCCAGGGCGACGCCGGCCAGCGTGGCATGCACGCCCGATTTCAGCACCAGCACCCACAAGACGACGCCAAGCAGGAGATACGGCCACAGCTTCATGGCCTGCATGCGGTTGAGCACGACGAGCAAGGCGATGACGATTAAGGCGGCGGCCAGATAAGCGAGCGACAGGCCGCTGGTGTAGAACAGCGCGATGATGATGACGGCGCCGAGATCGTCGATGATGGCAAGAGCGGTGAGGAAGACCTTCAGCGACGCGGGCACGCGGCTGCCGAGCAGCGAGAGCACGCCGAGCGCGAAGGCGATGTCGGTGGCGGTAGGGATCGCCCAGCCGGAGAGCGCTGCCGCATTGTTGCGGTTGATCAAGACATAGACCAGCGCCGGCACCGCCATGCCGCCGGCGGCGGCGATGCCCGGCAGCACGCGGCGCGGCCAGGTCGAGAGCTGTCCGTCCAGCATCTCGCGCTTGATCTCGAGCCCAACCAGCAGAAAGAACACCGCCATCAGCCCGTCATTGATCCAATGCGATACGCTGAGCGGCCCGAGATAGGCGTGCAGGACGGCGAAATAAGTTTCGGCCAAAGGCGAGTTGGCGACGATCAGCGCAAGGGCTGCGGCCATCATCAGGATGATGCCGCCGGCGGCCTCGCCATCGAGGAATTCACGCAAGATCGATTTCGGCCGCTTATCTTGCATGGTCCCTCCGCCCGTCACCCCGACCTGACGGCCGGAACCTATAACGTATGATGCGCAGCCCGGCTGGCGAAGCAAGCGTTCGAATTCACATTGACAGATCGCCTGCTTCGGCAGTTGGCCGAAACGCCCGTCGCTTCGTCATCCACGGGCGAAGCAGGAGCGAAGCGACGCGGCGCAGACCCGAGGATCCATTCCGTTACATCGGAGCGGTGCCAACGGTGCAGAATTCCGCTCCGCTGCGTTCTGTGGCCGGGGTCACGGAATGGATCCCAGGGTCTTCGCGACGGAGCTTCGCTCCTGCTTCGCCCTAGGATGACGACACTCGTTTAACGCGGCGCGCGCTTTGCCAGTATCCGTTGCAAGGTGCGGCGATGCATGTTCAACCGGCGCGCCGTCTCGGAGACGTTGCGGTCGCACATTTCGTAGACGCGCTGGATGTGCTCCCAGCGCACGCGGTCGGCCGACATCGGGTTTTCCGGGGGCGCGGCGCGCTCGCCGGAGGTGCGGGTAAGCGCGGCGAAGACGTCGTCGGCGTCGGCCGGCTTGGACAGGTAGTCGATGGCGCCGAGCTTCACCGCCGTCACCGCCGTGGCGATGTTGCCGTAGCCGGTCAGGATGATGGCGCGGGCGTCGTCGCGCTTCTCGCGGATGGCAGCGACGACATCGAGGCCGTTGCCGTCGCCGAGCCGCATGTCGACAACCGCATAGGCCGGCGGATGGGCGCGCGCCTTGGCGACCGCCTCTTCCACGCTCTCCGCCGTCTCGACCACGAACCCCCGTGTCTCCATGGCGCGGGCAAGCCGGGTGAGGAACGGCTTGTCGTCCTCGACGATGAGCAGCGAGGTGTCCTCGCCCTCGACCATAGCGCCAGTCGTTTCGTCTCCGCTCATCTTATCGGCATCCCACTGACCTGAGGCGCGCCGCGCCGAAACCTACCCTGGCGAAGGCCCGTCCGATCCCTGTTTCCGGGCATATCGTCTTCCCCAAGCCGCTGCACAGTTTTAGGCGACATGCCTCACTTTTACGCAGATACAGTCCTGCAAAGGCAATGTCCAATTTTTAGAGCCGGCAACAGAGCTGCCATGCGGTAATTGCAAGGCTTTCTCACCGTTTCGCAATTCCGGACGGAAAGCTGCGGCGAAGTTGCCGAGCCCAACCGCTGCGCACTTTTTCTGGAATTGCGCTAGGCATTGTCGAACATGGTGGCCGAGGCCTGTTCCTGGTTGAGGAAGAGGCCGCGCGGCCAGGAGATCTGCACCACTGCACCTTCGCCGAGCCCGCTCGAATTGCGGAAATCGATGGTGGCGCCGGAACGCTCCAGCAAGGTCTTGGCGATGAACAGCCCGAGCCCCAGGCCGCCGCCGGCCTCAGTGCCCTGGCGCGTCGACATATAGGGCTCGCCGATGCGGTCGATGATCTCGGCGGGGAATCCCGGCCCGTCGTCGGTGATGGAGAAGATGACCTTCTCATCGTCCCAGCTCCAGCTGACGGTGACGGCGTTGCGGGCGAAATCGACGGCATTCTCGACCAGATTGCCGAGCCCGTAGATGACGCCGGGATTGCGCTGGCCGACCGGCTCGGGACCGATGCGCTCGCCGGGCCGCAGCCGGATCGAGATGCCGAAATCGCGATGCGGCGCCGTCACCTCCTCGACCAGCGAGGTGAGCGGCATGCGCGACAGATGCGCTTCGCCTTCCGAGGAAAGGCTGGTCAGCCGCTTCAGTATCTCGCGGCAACGCTCGCTTTGTGAGCGCAAGAGCTTCACGTCCTCGCCATATTTCGGATCCTTGCCGAGCGCCTTTTCCATCTCCTTGGCGACGACGGTGATGGTGGCCAAGGGCGTGCCCAGCTCGTGCGCGGCCGCCGCCGCCAGCCCGTCCAGCGCCGAAAGGTGCTGCTCGCGCTGCAGCACCAGTTCGGTGGCGGCCAGCGCATTGGCGAGCAGGCGCGCTTCCGCAGCGACGCGGAAGGCATAGATGGCGGTGAAGGCGATCGAGGCAAACACAGCCATCCACATGCCGGCGACATAGATGAAGGGCATCGGCAGCGGCGAGCCCTCATACCAGGGCAGCGGCAAATGGAAGAACACCAGAAGCGTGGCCGCCAGTATGACCAACGCGCCAAGGATGGCCGTGAACCGCAGCGGCAGCGAAGCGGCGGAGATGACGACCGGCACCGACAGCAGCACGCAAAACGGATTGGTCAGGCCGCCCGTCATGTAGAGCAGGCCGGTGAGCTGGACGCCGTCGAAGGTGAGGATCACGAAGGCCGAAAGCGGGGTGAGCCGATGCGCCGCCGGATAGCGGAAGGTGAGCCACAGATTCATCCAGGCCGAGCAGGCGATCAGCGCAAAGCACATCGACACCGGAAGCGGGAATTTCAGGCCATAGGCGACGACCAGCACGGTCAGGCTCTGCCCGACAATCGCCAGCCAGCGCAGACGGATCAGCGTGTTGAGCCGCAGCCGCTGGCTTTGCTGGGAATCGGGCGCGCGCAGGATGTTGGTCATCGACTTACGATTATAGCCGCGGGAGGGTAAGCGCTAGTAGCCCTATAAGAGCGACTTGATCGGTTGGCAGCCGGTATTTCATCGTCTTCTCGGCCATTGGCCGAGGCTTCGCGCCTTCGTCATCCACGGGCGGAGCGACGCGAAGCGGAGCGAAGACCCGAGGATCATTCCGTTACCGGTAGAGCGCAGCGGAGCGGAATTCTGAACTGTGGCAACGCGTCGACATCGCGGAATGGATCCTCGGGTCTGCGCGCGTCGCTTCGCTCCGTGCTTCGCCCGTGGATGACGACGTGATGGATGTTTGCGCCAATCGCCCACCTACGCCGTCCGCTAACGCGAGCTGGCCGCCAAAGCTACTGCGCAAGCTTACGTCCCGCGCGGTTTGGCGCGGCTGGTGGCGGCGGCCAGCAGCGGGTTTTCCGGCCAGACATGCTTTGGATAGCGGCCGCGCATGTCGGCGCGCACATCCGTCCAGGAGCCGCGCCAGAAGCCGGGGAGATCGCGCGTCGTCTGGATCGGGCGGTGTGCCGGCGACAGCAATTCGAGCGTCAGCGGAACGGTTCCGTTTGCGATCGCCGGATGACGGTCGAGGCCGAACAGTTCCTGCACGCGGATCGAAAGCACCGGCCACTCGCCGTCATAGCGGATCGGCACGTGACTGCCGGACGGTGCGTCGAAATGGGTCGGCGCCAGCGCGTCGACCTTGCGCTGCAGGTCGTGCGGGACCAGCGCCATCAGCGCCGACGACAAAGTCGCCGGCTTGATGGCGGCGAAAGAGGCATCGCCGGAGAGAAACGGCAGGAGCCAATCATCGAGGCCCTCGACAAGCGCTTCGTCCGAAACGTCGGGCCAGGGCGCGCCGAGGCCGAGATGCAGCCAGCCGAGCCGCTGGCGCAGCGCCTCCGCTTCCTTGCCCCAGTCGAGCAGAGACAGGCCGTGCTCTTTCAGGGCGTCGAGAATGGCGCGGTCTGCGTCGGCGCCTGACGGCGCCGGCAACATACGCTCGGAAAGCGTGATGGCGCCGAGCCGTGCGGTCTCGCGCATGCGAACGGCGCGGCGCTCGCGGTCGAAGCTCGTCTCACGCTTTGTCTCGATGCGATCGGCAAGGACGGTGCGGATATCGGCTTCGCCGACCGGAGCGGCGGCGGTGATGCGGGCGTTCTGCGCCTTGCCCTGCAGGTCGGCGACCACTAGCCAGGTTTCATTGGCGAGCGGATCGGCGGCATCGACCATGGCGCCTGAGCCGTTGGCCAGCACGAAGCGGCCGCGCTCGCCGCGCGCCCTTGCCACGCGATCCGGCCAGGCGTGGATCAGAAGGGCGCCTGCAGAGGCCGTCTCGCCGCCCCGGCGGCCACCGGCCTGCCCGGCCAAACGCGCGGCGAGCTGCCTGGCGGCATTGGCGCGAGGGGATTTCTCGCCGCGAAACCGGATCAGACGCCGCTCCAGATCGGCGCTGTCGCCGCCCAGCCCACGCTCGGTCAAGAGCACGGCAAGCGTCGCTGCTTCGAGCGCGTGGCCGCTCTTCGCCGCTTCGGCCACCATATGCGCCAGGCGCACCGGCAGCGCCAGCTTGCGCATGGCGGCGCCCGCCTCGGTCAATCTGCCGGCATCGTCGATGGCATGCAGCGCCTTGAGCAGCATCCTCGCCTCGTTGAGAGCGGGCGCCGGCGGCGGATCGAGGAACGAAAGGCTCGACGGATCGGCGACGCCAAAGGCGGCACAGTCGAGCAGCAGGCCGGACAGATCGGCCTCGAGGATTTCGGGCGGCGTGAAGGCGGGAAGCGACGCTGTCTGCTCGGCCCGCCACAGGCGCACCGCCACGCCGGCTTGAGTGCGGCCGGCGCGGCCGGCGCGCTGGTCGGCCGAGGCCTTGCTGACGCGCACGGTTTCCAGGCGGGTCAGACCGCTTGCCGGCTCATAGCGCGGCAGCCGCGACAGGCCGGAATCGATGACGACGCGCACGCCGTCGATGGTGATCGAGGTCTCGGCGATCGAGGTCGCCAGCACCACCTTGCGGCGGCCGGCCGGCGCCGGCCTGATCGCCGCGTCCTGCGCCCTGTTGTCGAGCTGGCCATAGAGCGGAACGATGTCGGTGTCGGCCGCGACGTTGCCCGCGAGCCGCTCGGCGGTGCGCTCGGTCTCGCGCTGTCCAGGCAGGAAGGCAAGCACGCTGCCCGGCTCGCCGGCCAAAGCGGCGCGCACGGCCCTGGCCATGGCGTCTTCGATCGCCGTGCCTGCCGGCCGCTCGTCGTAGCGGATCTCGACCGGATAGGCGCGGCCCTCGCTTTCGATCACCGGCGCTGCCGACAAAAGCTTCGCCACGCGCGCGCCGTCGAGCGTCGCCGACATGACCAGCAGGCGCAGGTCCGGCCGCAATGCGCCCTGCACATCGAGCGCCAGCGCCAGGCCGAAATCGCCGTCCAGCGAGCGTTCATGGAATTCGTCGAAGATCACCGCCGAGACGCCGGGCAGCTCCGGATCGTCGAGGATCATGCGCGAGAGCACGCCTTCGGTGACGACCAGGATCCTTGTCCGCGCCGAGGTGCGGTTCTCCATGCGCATGGCGTAGCCCACCGTGCCGCCGGGCTCCCCGCCCAGCAATTCGGCCATGCGGCGGGCAGCGGCGCGGGCGGCGAGCCGCCGCGGCTCGAGCAGCACGATCCGGCCCTCGCCGAGCCAAGGCGCGTCGAGCAGCGCCAGCGGTACCAGCGTCGTTTTGCCGGCGCCCGGCGGCGCCACCAGCACGGCGCTGCTGCGCCGCGAGAGCGCTTCGCCGAGCGCCGGCAGCACGGCAGTGACCGGAAGCTCCGGCAAGGGTTTCGTCGTCATTTCGCCCGCATATCAGCGGTCGCGGTCCCAGTGCAAACTGTCGGGCCTATGCCGGTCAAAGCCGGGCACGCGTAAACGGGTTCCAGCGCACGGTGCCAAGCCGCACTTCCTCGCGCACCATGGTGAGGAGGCCCGAGGCTCCGACGACTGCAAGGCCGACCAGCGTCATCGCGTCGGGATATTCCCTGAAGAACATCGCGCCGAGGATGACGGCCCAGACGATCTGCGAATAATGCGTCGGGGCGATGCGGTTTGCGGGCGCGTATTTGGCCGACAGGAGATGCAGCAATTGGCCGCCGGCGGTGAACAGGCCGCCCAGGACCAGCCAGCCCAATTGCCACAGATTGGGGAGCGTAAATGACGTCGCGACCGCGCCGACCCCGTTGAAGAGCAGCCCATAGCCGATCAGCGAGCCCAACATGGTCGTGCGCTTTTCCTGCTGGGCAAGCGACCGCATCAGGATGACGATGGTCGCCGCGACGAAGGCATTGGCGAAGGCGGCGAGATGGCCAAGATGCAATTCGCGGAAGCCCGGCCGCACCACCAGCATGACACCGGCGAAGCCCGCGACCACGGCAAGCCACCGCCAGGGGCCGACCTCCTCCTTCAGGATGACGGTCGAAAGCACGGTGACGAGCAACGGGGCCAGGAAGAGCAGCGCGTAAACCTCCGCCAGCGGAATGGTGGTGAAGGCATAGACGCTGAGCACGCCCGACGCGATGCCGGCCCAAGCGCGCGCCTGCACGGCCCAGGGCCGCCCGGTGCGCCAGAAATCGCGCCAGCGCTCCTCCTTCGGCCGGGTGAAGAAGAGGAAACAGCCGGCAAACAAGGTCATGAAGAAGCCGATCTCGAAGACGGTGAACTGCCCGCCCAGACCCTTGATGACGGCGTCGCTGAACGAATAGTTTGCGTAAGCGAGAAGTGCGAGCAGGATTCCGTTCGGCACGATTCCATTTCCGGGAGAGAGACGTGAAGATACTGGCGCTGGGGGCACATCCCGACGATATCGAGATATTCATGTTCGGTACGCTGGCCGCCTATGCCGCGCAAGGCGCAGAACTGACTTTCGCCGTAGCCACGGACGGCGCCAGGGGCGGCACGGGCGACCCCAAGGCGCTTGCCCGCTTGCGGCGCAAGGAAGCGACCACGGCGGCAGGCCTGCTCGGCGTCGAGCCGCGCTTCCTCGACTTTCCCGACGGGCAGCTCGTCGCCGATGCCGCGTTCATTGCGGCGCTGAAGGCACTGATCGGCGAGGTGAAGCCCGACCTCGCTATCACCCATGCGCCCTCCGATTATCACGGCGACCACCGCGCCTTGTCCGACGGCGTGCGGCTCGCCGCATCCTTCGCGGTGCCGGTGCTGCATGCCGATACGCTCGGCGGCACAGGCTTTTCGCCGACGCATTATGTCGAGATTTCGCATCATTGGGACATCAAGGCGAAAGCGATCCTCGCGCACCAGTCGCAGAGTCCGGAGCACTATGTGCACAGGGCGCGCCTCCAGAACGAGTTTCGCGCCGGACAGTGCAACGGCGCACCCGGCGCGCTGGCCGAGGCTTTCCGCTTCGAGCCGACCTTCCCCTTCGCTGACATACGTGCGCTCCTGCCGCCGGCTCCGCCGATCCGGCCGGTGTGACGACAGGTCCGGGCCCCGCCAACGCGGCCAGCTGACGTCAGCAGGACCCAGATCCGGCGATCATTTCCCAATGATTTCAATGACGCATTTCGCCATGCTGCGGCGCAGCAACGAATTCGCTTGCGTTGTTTAGTAAAAAGCGCATCACTAAACAAATTACTAAACATCGGGCAGTGCATTCGCCCGCCGTGTTTGGGCCCCTCGGAGGAGCGAGGGTTGAGGGCTCTTGAAACCGTCATCCGGACGCGTTTCGCAAATGGGAGGTAAGGCATGAAATCGACCTTGAAACTGGCGTTGGGACTGGCCTCGGCGATCTTTGCGTCGACAGCCGTCTCGAACGTCGCGCATGCGGAAGACCTGACGCTGTGCTGGGCGGCCTGGGATCCGGCCAACGCGCTCGTGGAACTGTCCAAGGACTTCACCAAGGAAACCGGCATAGGCATGAAATTCGAGTTCGTGCCATGGACCAACTACGCCGACCGCTTCCTCAACGAGCTCAACTCGCACGGCAAGCTCTGCGACCTGATCATCGGCGACAGCCAATGGATCGGCGGCGCCGCCGAGAACGGCCACTACGTCAAGCTGAACGACTTCTTCGACAAGGAGAAGATCAGCATGGACGACTTCGTGCCGGCGACCGTGGTCGGCTATTCGGAATGGCCGAAGAACACGCCGAACTACTGGGCCCTGCCGGCCATGGGCGACGTCGTCGGCTGGACCTATCGCAAGGACTGGTTCTCGCGACCCGAATTGCAGAAAGAATTCAAGGAGAAGTATGGCTGGGACCTCGCCCCGCCGACCACCTTCGACCAGCTGAAGCAGATCGCCGAATTCTTCCAGAAGCGGCAGATCGACGGCAAGACCGTCTATGGCGCCTCGATCTATACCGAGCGCGGCTCGGAAGGCATCACCATGGGCGCCATGGACGTGCTCTACAGCTACGGCTTCCAATATGAGAACCCGAAGAAGCCCTACGAGATGGAAGGCTTCGTCAACTCCGAGAAATCGGTGAAGGGGCTGGAATTCTACAAGGCGCTCTACGACTGCTGCACGCCGCCCGGCGCTTCCAACAGCTACATGGGCGAAGGTGTCGACGCCTTCAAATCCGGCCAGGTGGCGATGCACATGAACTTCGCCTTCACCTGGCCCGGTCTGCAGAAGGACGAGAATGTCGGCGGCGACAAGATCGGTTACTTCGTCAATCCGAAGGGTCCCGACGGCGACCAGTTCGCGCAGCTCGGCGGCCAGGGCATTTCGGTGGTCTCCTATTCCGACAAGCAGGAATCGGCGCTGAAATACATCAAGTGGTTCGCCAACAAGGATGTGCAGGCCAAGTGGTGGTCGCTCGGCGGCTATTCCTGCCTGAACTCCGTGGTCAAGGACCCGAAGTTCCCGTCCAGCCAGCCCTATGCGCAGGCCTTCCTCGACTCGATGGCAATCGTGAAGGACTTCTGGGCGGAACCCAGCTACGCGCCGCTGCTGCAGGCCTCGCAGAAGCGCTTCCACGACTATGTCGTGGCCGGCCAGGGCTCGGCCAAGGACGCGCTGGACGGGCTGGTCAAGGACTGGACGCAGGTCTTCCAGGACGACGGCAAGATGTAAGGCTCCTCCCGAGCTTGATTCACGCGTCCCGTGCCGCCCTTGGCACGGGACGCAGTTCAGATAAATTCCACAGTCGAGACTTACCCGTGACCGAAGCAGGACTTACCATGCTCGATCGGACTGCGGACAACGTTGCCCGGGCAACACCGGAACCGTTGGCCAAGAAGATCCGGGGCATCAGCGACAAGGGCCTCGCCTGGCTGTTCATCTCGCCGACGATCCTTTTGCTGTTGGCCATCAACATCTTCCCGCTGTTCTGGGCGATCTATCTCTCCTTCACCAATTTCCGCGCCAACCGGCCGAACGAGGCGGTGAAGAACCTTGGGCTCGCCAATTACCAGCGCATCCTCGGCGACCAGGACATCTGGATCGCCATGCAGACGACGGCGCATTTCGTGTTCTGGACGATCCTCTTGCAGACCGTCATCGGCTTCACGCTGGCTTGGCTGATCGACCGCAAGTTTCGCGGCCACGCCTTCTGGACCACCATCATCCTGGTACCGATGATGTTGTCGCCGGCGGTGGTCGGCAATTTCTGGCGCTTCCTCTACGAGCCGCAGATCGGGCTGTTTTCCTATGTCGTCTCATTCGTCACCGGCATTCCGCCGACGAATGTGCAGATGCTGTCCAATGTCGAGCTGGCGCCGTGGGCGATCATCATCGTCGACACCTGGATGTGGACGCCTTACGTGATGCTGATCTGCCTCGCCGGCCTGCGCTCCATCCCCGAATACATCTATGAGGCGGCCGAGGTCGACCGCGCCTCCAACTGGCGGCAGTTCTGGTCGATCACGCTGCCGATGGCGCTGCCCTTCATCATGCTGGCGGTGCTGTTCCGCGGCATCGAGAACTTCAAGATGTTCGACATGGTCAACCTGCTCACCGGCGGCGGACCCGGCTCGACCACGGAAGTCGCCTCGATCACGCTGAAGCGGCAGGCCTTCGAGAGCTGGCGCACCGGTTATTCCTCGGCCTTCGCCATCATCCTGTTCGTCGCCGTGTTCGGGCTGGCCAACATCTACGTCAAGGCGCTCAACAAGGTGAAGCAGAGATGAGCCTGACCACCGCCCATTCCGTCGTCGCGCCCTCGTCGAACGCGAAGCTGATCGCCGGCACGATCATCATAGCCTATGCGCTGATCTCGATCGTGCCGCTGCTGTGGATCTTCGCCACCAGCTTCAAGACGCCGCCTGATTCGATCGCCTATCCGCCGAAGATCGTCTTCCAGCCGAGCATCGAGGGCTATTGCAACCTGTTCACGACCCGCACAAGGCAGACGCCGGACTACATCAAGTCGCTCGGACCGGCGACCGGCTTCTGCGACGAGACCGTGCGCAAGCGCAACATGGTGATCGCCGGGCCGTCGAACTTCCTGCCGCGCTTCGTCAATTCGCTGATCATCGCCTTCGGCTCGACCTTCTGCGCGGTGTTCCTCGGCACGCTCTCGGCCTATGGCTTCTCGCGCTTCAAGGTGCCTCTGGCCGACGACCTTTTGTTCTTCATCCTGTCGACGCGTTTCATGCCGCCGATCGCGGTGGCGATTCCGATCTACCTTATGTATCGCGAGCTCGGCCTCTCCGACACCGCGCTCGGCATGATCCTGCTCTATACCGCGGTTAACGTCTCGCTGGCTGTATGGCTCTTGAAGGGCTTCATCGACGAGATCCCGCGCGAATATGAAGAGGCCGCGATGATCGACGGCTACACCAGGCTGCAGGCCTTCTGGCGCACCGTGCTGCCGCAGGCGACGACCGGCATCGCCGCGACCGCCATCTTCTGCCTGATCTTTGCCTGGAACGAATACGCGTTCGCAGCGCTGCTCACTTCCGGCACGGCGCAGACTGCGCCGCCCTTCATCCCGACCATCATCGGCGAGGGCGGCCAGGACTGGCCGGCGGTTGCCGCCGGCACGACCATCTTCCTGGTGCCGATCCTCGTCTTCACCATCCTGCTCCGCAAGCAACTCTTGCGCGGCATCACCTTCGGCGCGGTGCGCAAATGACTAGTGTGGGAATAAGTCGACCCCCACTCCGTCGAGCTTCGCTCGACACCTCTCCCCCGATCGACGGGGTAGAGGAAGGGCGCGAACTTCATTCAGCCAGGCTCCTTTCCTCTCCCTCCGGAGGGGGGAGAGGTGGCGCTGCGAAGCAGCGACGGAGTGGGGGAACCACCTGGCAACCATCTCTCCCCTTGAACGAGAAGGAAGGGAGGAACGCATGAACCGCTCTGTTGCCTCCAAGCGCTCCTCTTGGCCCGTCTGGGCAAGGCGCGGCCTGATGGAAAACATCGCGACCGCGATCATCGCGATCGGCTTCCTGATGCTGTTCCAGCCCTTCGCGCTGTCGCTCTATACCTATTCCTTCGTCACCATGCTTGCCGGCACGGTGATGTTCATCATCGTCTCGAAATTCCCGGAATAACGATGGCCGAGATCCGTGTTCAGAATCTGAGGAAGGCCTTCGGCGCATTCGTCGCCGTGCAGGATTCCAATTTCGTCGTCGAGGACGGCGAGTTCTTCGTCATGCTCGGCCCGTCCGGCTGCGGCAAGACGACGACGCTGCGGATGATCGCTGGTCTCGAGTTGCCGACCGGCGGCAAGATCTTGCTCGGCGGCGAGGACGTCACCATGCGCCGGGCGCGCGAGCGCGACATCGCCTTCGTCTTCCAGCTCTTCGCGCTCTACCCGCACATGAATGTGCGCAAAAATATCGGCTTCCCGCTGCTGGCGCAGGGCATGCCCTCGGCCGAAATCCGAAGCCGCGTCGAGGAGACAGCAAAGCTACTGCGCATCGACCATCTGCTCGACAAGTCCGTTTCCGGCCTTGCTGGCGGCGACCGCCAGCGCGTCGCGCTCGGCCGCGCCATCGTGCGGCGGCCGAAATGTTTTCTCATGGACGAGCCGCTCGGCACCCTCGATACCGAGTTCCGCGACCTGATGGTGCATGAGCTGCGCGAGCTGCACAACCGCATCCATGCCACGACGGTCTATGTCACGCATGACCAGATGGAAGCGATGTCGATGGCCGACAAGATAGCGGTGATGAACCATGGCGTCATCGAGCAGTTCGGCACGCCGCGCGAAATCTACGACCGGCCGGCAACCATGTTCGTCGCCGATTTCATCGGCTCGCCGCCGATGAATTTCCTGAAATTCGGCGGCGGGCTCGCCAGGGGCGCGAAGGAGATCGTCGTGCAGGGCGCCAAGGTCGCGGTGCCGGAGGTACGCGAGGATGTGGCACCCGCCGACATGGCACTCGGCATCCGGCCCGAGCACATCCGCTTCGACGATGGCTCGAAGCTGCGCGGCGCGATCTACGGCACCGAATATCTCGGCACCACGCAGATCGTCGCCGTCGAGACGGCAGACGGTATCATCAAGGCGAGGGTGCCGGCGGGCATCCATCTCAGCCCCGGCGAACAGGTCGGGCTGACGCTGAGCAGCGCGCGGCTGTCGCTATTCGAGAAGGGCTCCGGCCGCGCGGTCAGGACCGCCATGCATGATCAGGCAGCGGAGGCGCGCCATGGCTGACGTTCACATCCAGGGCGTGACCAAGAGCTTTGGCGACACCGTCGCGATCGACGATCTCGACCTCACGATCAAGGATGGCGAATTCGTCGTGCTGCTCGGGCCGACCGGCGCCGGCAAGACGACGACGCTGAGGCTGATCGCCGGACTGGAACGGCCGGACAGCGGCACGATCCACATCGGCGGCCACGACGCGACGGCGCTGTCGCCGGCCGAACGCGACACCGCCTTCGTCTTCCAGCAATATTCGCTCTATCCGCATCTTTCGGTGTTCGACAATCTCGCCTTCCCGCTGCGCTCGCCGGCGCGGCGGTTTCCGGAAGAGGCTGTGCGGCGACGCGTCGAGGACGTGGCGCGCATGGTGCGCATCGACCACAAGCTGGACAACCGCTCGACAAGACTGTCGGGCGGCGAGATGCAGCGCGTCGCCATCGGCCGCGCCTTGGTGAGGAAGCCCGCGATCTACCTGATGGACGAGCCGCTGTCCTCGCTCGACGCCAAGCTGCGCGCCGATCTCAGGCTCGAGCTGAAGCGCATCCAGTCCGAGCTCGGCGCCACCATGCTCTATGTCACACACGACCAGATCGAAGCGATGACCATGGCCGACCGCATCGGCATCCTCGCCGACGGCATGCTAGTGCAGATCGGCACGCCGCGCGCGATCTATTCTGAGCCGGCAAATCTTCATGTCGCGGCGCGCCTCGGACAGCCGGCTATCAACCTTCTGCCGGCCGGACTGCTGCCTGACGGCGGCGCCCCGACCGGAACGACGACGATCGGCGCGCGCACCGAGCATCTCGCGATCGAGAAGGCGATGAACGGCCATGCCGACGGGGTCGTCGACTGGGTCGAGCATTTGGGCGACCAGAACCACCTGCATGTGACGGTTGGGCCGAAGAAGCTGGTGACGCTCACCGATCCGGACACGCCTTTAGCCAAAGGGGATAAGGTGACGATCCGCTACCTGGCGCCGCTCTATTTCGGCTCGGACGGGCAAAGATTGATGTAGCCGGCTCGCGCGACAAATTTGCAAACCGATTGACGACCGCAGATACGGACTGGACGAAATTCATGAAGCACTTTTTCAACCGCAAGGACACGATCGTCACCGAGGCGCTGGACGGCTTCCTCGCCACGGCGGGATCGGGCGCGCTGGCCCGCCTCGACGGCTATCCCGAGATCAAGGTCGTGCTGCGCGCCGACTGGGACAAGTCGAAGGTGGCGATCGTTTCGGGCGGCGGCGCCGGGCATGAACCCTCGCATGCCGGCTTCGTCGGGGCCGGGATGCTGACGGCGGCCGTCTCCGGCGAGATCTTCGCTTCGCCCAGCGTCGAGGCGGTGCTGGCGGCGATCCGCGCCACGACCGGTCCCGCCGGCTGCCTGCTGATCGTCAAGAACTACACCGGCGACCGGCTCAATTTCGGGCTGGCCGCGGAGAAGGCGCGTGCCGAGGGTCTTGCAGTCGAGATGGTGATCGTAGCCGACGACATCGCGTTGCCCGACATCGCCCAGCCGCGCGGCGTCGCCGGCACGTTGTTCGTGCACAAGATCGCCGGTCATCTGTCCGAAGCCGGTCGCGACCTGGCGTCGGTTGCCGCGGCGGCGCGGGCGGCGGCCAAGGACATCTTTTCGCTCGGCATCTCGCTTTCCTCCTGCTCGATCCCCGGACAGGCGCACGAGGAGCGCTTCGGCGCCGAAGACGGCGAGCTCGGCCTCGGCATTCATGGCGAGCCGGGCGTCGAGCGCATCGCGCTGCAGAGCGCCAGCTCGCTCGTCGCCATCATGGCCGAGCGCCTCGCCGCGCGGCTCGATGCAGGCAGCCGCTACGCCCTGCTGGTCAACAATCTGGGATCGGTGCCGCCGCTCGAAATGTCACTGATCGCGAATGCCGTGCTGTCTTCGTCGCTGACAAAGGCGGTGGCGCTGACGATCGGGCCTGGGCACCTGATGACCGCGCTCAACATGAACGGCTTTTCGTTGTCGTTGATCAAGCTGGATGCGGAACGCGAGGCAGCGCTGCTGGCACCCGTCGGGCCGCCTGCCTGGCTGCCGGCAAAGCCGGTTCGTCAGCCGGTCGTTGTCGCGATGGCCAAGCCTGCCGCCGGCCCAGCCACAAAGCCCGCCAGCCGCGATGCAGCCGCCGAGCGGCTGATCAAAGCTGCCTGCCAAAGGCTGATCGCGCTCGAAGAACCCCTCAACGCGCTGGACGCCAAGGCAGGTGACGGCGACACCGGCTCGACCGTGGCGACGGGAGCGCGCAGCATTCTCGAGCGTATCGATGCGCTGCCGCTCGCCGATCGCGCCGCGACGGCCGCCGCGATCGGCGATACGCTGGGCACGTCAATGGGCGGCTCCAGTGGCGTGTTGCTGTCGATCTTTTTTACTGCCACCGCACAGACTTTGGGTTTCGGCGCAACTTTACCCAAGGCGCTGCTCGCCGGGCTCGACCGGATGACCTTCTATGGCGGCGCCAGGATCGGCGACCGCACCATGGTCGATGCGCTGGAGCCGGCGCTGAAGGCGCTCGACGCGCGCGGACTGGAAGCGGCCGCTTCGGCCGCACGACATGGCGCGGAGGCGACGGTGGCAATGCAGAGGGCGAAGGCCGGGCGTTCCGCCTATATCGGCACGCAGCTCGACGTCGCGGATCCCGGCGCCTTCGCCGTGGCCGAAGTTTTCGCTGCCGTGGCGGCGCTGTTCGCCCCGGCATGAAGGAGAAATGATGGCCGCAGCCGATTTCTCCCGATTGATCGCGGCGGCGGCCGATACGATCGCGGCGCATGCCGAGGAGTTGACGGCGCTCGACCAGGCGATCGGCGACGGCGATCACGGGCTGAACATGAAACGCGGCTTCGAGGCGGTGCGCGCCGAGGCCGACGCCTTCGCGGCGAAACCGCTGCCCGAGGCGCTGAAGGCGGTCGGCACCAAGCTGGTGATGACCGTGGGCGGCGCCTCGGGCCCCTTGTTCGGCACGTTGTTCATAGCGCTCGGCAAGGAGCTGCCCGCTGCCCCGGATCGCAACGGGCTGGCGGCGGCATTGGGGAAGGCGATCGAAGCGGTGGCCGCGCGCGGCAAATCGCAGCCGGGACAAAAAACCATGCTCGACGTGCTGCAGCCGGTGTATGAGGCATTGGCGCAAGGCAAGACGGCTGGCGAGATCGCTGACGCAGCCGACAAGGCGGCCGAGGCCACGGTGCCGATGAAGGCCCTGCGCGGGCGCGCTTCCTTCCTGGGAGAGCGCTCGATCGGGCATATGGACGCCGGGGCGCGCTCGACCGCGCTGCTGGTGCGCGCAGTCGCGGAAGCGATAGAGGGCAATTGATGAGCAATGTCGGTATCGTCATCGTGTCGCATTCGCCTTTGGTCGCCGAGGGCACGGCCGATATGGTGCGCCAGATGGTGGGCGACGAAGTGCCGCTTGCCTGGTGCGGCGGAAATGGTCATGGCGGGCTCGGCACCAGCGTCGAGGCGATCATGGGCGCGATCGACAAGGCCTGGTCGGAAGCGGGCGTCGCCATCCTGGTCGATCTCGGCGGCGCCGAGACCAACTCGGAGATGGCGGTCGAGATGATCGGAGAGCCGCGCTCCCACAGAATAGTCGTCTGCAACGCGCCGATCGTCGAGGGCGCGGTGATGGCGGCAACCGAATCCTCCGGCGGCGCCTCGCTCAAGGAAGTGGTGGCGACGGCGCATGAATTGTCGCCGTCGTGAACGAACGGGAACCGACAGAATGTCCGCATCCGCCGAAGCAACGGTCCTGATCACCCACGCGGTGGGACTGCATGCGCGCCCTTCGGTGAAGTTCACCAAGCTTGCCAAGTCGTTCGCGGCCGAGGTGGAAGTGGCGGTCGCGGCAAATGGCCCCTGGTTCGACGCCAAGAGCATCGTCAAGGTGATGGCGGCAAAGGCGCCGAAAGGGACCATGCTGCATATCCGCGCCAAGGGCGACGGCGCGACCCAGGCGGTGAAGGCGCTGGTCGATCTGGTGCAGCGGGACTTCGACGAGGACGCGGATCATGCCCGGTCCGCTTGAGACCGATCTGAATGTCGCCAGGCCCGCAAGGAATGCGAGCCATGCGGGTTGAGGGTATCCCCGCCTCACCCGGCTACGCCGAAGGCCCGCTGTTCGACCTCGACCAGTCTCCGGCCAGCTACAAGGCCAAGGCGAGCGCCGAGGAAGAACAAGCCGCATTGGTGAGCGCAATCGGCAAGGCCGTCGGCCGGCTGGCGGCGCTGGTCGAAACAGCCAATGGCGACGCCGCCGGCATTCTCGAATTCCACATCGCCATGCTGGAGGACGACGCGCTGAGCGGACCGGCCTTGGCGGCGATCGGCTCCGGACAGCCGGCGGACGCCGCCTGGCGCGCGGCGCTGGACAGCGAGATCGCCGGCTATGAAGCGTCGGACCAGGACTATTTCCGTGCCCGCGCCGCGGATTTGCGCGATATCCGCGACCAGGTGCTGCGGGCGTTGAGCGAGGACAGCGAGGCCGCGACACCGCCGGGCGCGATCCTTTATGGCGACGACATCGCGCCGACGCGCTTCCTCGCAACCGATTGGAGCAAGGGCGGCGGCATCGCGCTCAAGCGCGGCAGCACCGCCAGCCATGTCGCCATGCTGGCGCGCTCGCGCGGCGTGCCGATGGTTGTCGGCATCGGCGACGAGGCTGAAACGCGTACCGGTGTCGCGCTGCTCGATGCCGAACGCGGCGGAATCGTCTTTTCGCCCTCACCGGCCGAGATCGAGACCTTCCGGCAGTCCGCCTCCACCTTCGCCGACCGCCAGGGCGCTGCGCGGACGTTCCTGACGGAGCCGGCGGTGACCAAGGCCGGCACCGCCGTGCGCGTCCAGGTCAACATCGCCTACCCTTCCGACGTTGATGGCATCGAAATCGAAAGCTGCGACGGCGTCGGCCTGATGCGCACGGAGTTCCTGTTCGGCAAGACGTTGCCGGACGAGGAGACGCAATACCGTGCGTATCGCAAGGTGCTGGAATGGGCAGGCGACAAGCCGGTGACCATCCGCACCGTCGACGCTGGCGGCGACAAGCCGGTGCCGGGTTTCACCGTCGAGGAAACCAACCCGTTTCTCGGCCTGCGCGGCATAAGGCTTTCGCTCAAGCGGCGCGGCATTTTTCGCGTGCAGATACGGGCATTGCTGCGTGCCGCCATCCACGGCAATCTGAAGGTGATGTTCCCGATGATCGCCACGCCCGAGGAGTACAGCCAAGCCGCCGCGCTGTTCGCGGAAGAACAAGCCGCGCTTGCCGCGCAGGGCGTCGCGCATAGGCTGCCGCCACTCGGCATCATGGTCGAGGTGCCGTCCGTCGCACTGGCGCCGGAGGATTTCGCCGATGTCGCCTTCCTCTCGATTGGCTCCAACGACCTGACGCAATATGTGATGGCGGCGGCGCGGGACAATGCGGCGGTCGCGCATCTCAACGCCGTCCGCAACCCGGCGGTGCTGCGGCTGATCGCTGCGATCACGGCCTTTGGGCGGGAGAGAGATATTCCGGTCAGCCTATGCGGCGATGCGGGCGGCGATCCGGCAGCCATCCCGGCCCTGCTGGAGGCGGGCTTGCGCGACCTGTCGGTCGCCCCTGCGCAACTCGCCATGGCCAAGGCGGCCATCGCGGACATTCTAGTGTAGACGCGGCATGGCCAGGACCGAGAAGATATCGGAAACAGGCTCGGAGGAGGCGATCCGCGCCTACAAGACGATCCTGTCGCAGGTGATCGACCAGCGTCCGTCGGGCATGCGCCAGCGTCTTGCCGACGCGCTCGGCAAGCACCGCAGCTTCGTCACCCAGATTTCCAGTCCGGCCTATTCGATCCCGATCCCGTCAAAGCATCTGCCGTCGATCTTTTCGGTCTGCCATTTCAGCCAGGCCGAGCGCGACCAGTTCATGGCCGCCTATCACCAGGCGCATCCCGGCAAGGCGCCCGCGGCCTCCGGGCCGCGCAAGACACGCCATGTCTCACTCATCGTGCCGGATTTCGGCGACGACAGGCAGAACGCCGCGCTCGACCGGGCGATCAACGAATTCATCCAGAAAATAACCAGCATCGCCGGCAAGGGCAGCGGCTGAGCAAGAGCAATTCCAGGAAAAGTGTCCAGCGGTTTTCCGTTCGGAATTGCGTAAACTAAGACGTCGGGAGGACTGCCATGAAAAAATTTATCAATTCGGTGGACACGGTCCTGGCCGAAAGCCTCGATGGCTTTGCGACGGCTCATGCCGACATCCTCGTGCTTGGCGACGACCGCAAATTCATCCGCCGCAGGGCGTTGAAGCCGGGCAAGGTGGCGCTGATCTCGGGCGGCGGCTCCGGCCACGAGCCGCTGCATGGCGGTTTTGTCGGCCACGGCATGCTGGACGCCGCCTGCCCCGGCCAGGTCTTCACTTCGCCCACGCCCGACCAGATGCTCGCGGCCGTCCAGGACGTCGACACCGGCGCCGGCTGCCTGTTCATCGTCAAGAACTACGAAGGCGATGTGATGAATTTCGACATGGCGGCCGAGATGGCGGACCGCGTGCTGCAGGTGGTGACCAATGACGACGTCGCGGTCGAGAACTCGTCCTACACGACCGGACGGCGCGGCGTCGCCGGCACGCTGGTGGTGGAAAAGATCGTCGGCGCCGCCGCCGAGCAAGGCGTGCCGCTGCCCGACCTCAAGGCGCTGGGCGACCGCGTCAACGCCGCGACGCGCTCGATGGGCGTGGCGCTGACCAGCGGCACGGTGCCCGCCGCCGGCAAGCCAACCTTCGCGATAGGCGACGCCGAGATGGAATTCGGCGTCGGCATCCATGGCGAGCCCGGCCGGAGGCGCGACAAGCTGAAGAGCGCCGACGCCATCGCCGAGGAGGTTTGCGCCGCGATTGCCGGCGACTTCGGCGATCGCGCCAAAGGGCCGTCGCTGCTGTTCGTCAACGGCTTCGGCGGCACGCCGTCGATGGAGCTCTATCTGATGTACAACAGCGCCCGCAGAATGTTCGAGAGGCAGGGCGTAACGGTGGTCCGCTCGCTCGTCGGGTCCTATGTGACGTCGCTCGACATGGCGGGGTGCTCGATCACGCTGACCATGCTGGACGACGAAACGTCAGCACTTTGGGACGCGCCGGTACACACGGCGGCGCTGCGCTGGGGGATGTAGCCGGCTTCAGCCAAAACCGAAGCCCGACGCCTCAAAGCGTCTTTGACGCCACGGCCACCACGCTGGACAGTTTTCCAGCCTTGCGCAGCAACGGCGCCTCATATTTCTTCTTCGTCATTTCCAACACCCTCCGGATCAATCCACAGAATGGACGATCCGCGCGGAAAGTCAAACTCACAAGCCGGCTTTGCCGCCGCGCACTGGTTTCCAGTGTGCTTTTCTGTAAGCATGGGCTTGTTGCTATCATTCGAACGCCGTCCGGGTTGATGCTGCCTTCTCTTGCGCCTGCCGATGAAAAACTGCTGCTGACCTTCGCCGACCCAGTGGCATCGGCCGCCATTGGCGATGGCCTTGCGGCAGCAACCCTGCTGGCGCTGCTCGCCAATGCGGAGTTCCACGGCGTGCTGCCGATCATGCTGCGCAAACTCAGGGAGATCGGTGACGCCCGACTGCCGCAGGACGCAACCCTGCAGCGGAGACTGTCGGAGTTGCGCGAGGAGTCGACGATGGCGACCGGCCAATCGATGCTGCTGCAATACCATGGCGACCGCATCATGAAAGCGCTGGCGGCAAAGGGCGTGCCGGCCCGGATCGTTAAGGGGCCGGTGTTCGCGCGCAAGCTTTACAGCCAGATTACGGACCGTCCCTTCACCGACATCGACATTCTCGTCGACCCCGCCAGCATCGAGGCGGCCAACAAGACCATCGGCGAATGCGGCTTCGAGCTCGGCAGCGACGAGGCCGCGTCGCATGAACTGCAGGAATTCAAATGGCTGGAGAAAGAGAACTCCAGCCTGCTGATCGAATTGCATGGCAATCTGGTGCACGACACCGGCATGCGCAGACGACTGTCGCTTGGCTTCCGCGAGTTGCAGGCGATCGACGGCGGCGAAACCGACACGCCGGCCGCGCTGCTCACCATCGCCATCGTGCATGCCGCCGGCGGCCACAAGTTCCACCGCCTGCAGCTCTGCGTCGACGTGCTGCAAGGCGTGCGGGCGCTGAAATCGCCTCAAGAGGAAGCGCGGCTGCTCGATGCCGCCCGCATGACCGGCATCGAGCTCGAGCTGGCCACAGTCCTCAACGTCACCGGACGCCTGTTCGGCGCGCCGCGCGCGATCGAGCTTGCCGACCGCATCAAGCCGGACCTCTCGATACGGTTGGCGAAATGGCTTATCACCGGCAACATGCTGCTTCGGGTCAATTCCCGCGAGAAACTGCGCTCGCGCCTCAGTCGCGATGCCTTCCGCTGGGTGCAGAGGCTGGCGCGGCCGCGACCATATCCAGCCTGAGCTCGGCATGGAGAACCCGCTCTCGGCCGTATTCATCACCGAGATTTCGTCCGTGACCGCGCCCATGCTTGCGCGCTGGGCAAATGGCGGCCACCACATTGCTGCCGTGGTCGTGCCGGGCCCACGTGCCGGCAAGCGCTTCAGCTTCAGTACCCTGCGCCGCCGCCTGCGGCGACGGTTTGCGTTGATATCGCATCCCAGACACGCCATGCCCCCGCTGATCGAATTCAGCCCGCCCCATGACTGGGATGCGCTCGGGCGGGAGCTCAGCGTGCTCGGCGCCGATCTTTTGATCTGTTTCGGATACGGCAAGCTGATCCCGCGAACCGCGCTGGAGCTGTTCCCAAAGGGCGGCCTCAACCTGCATCCCGCGCTTCTGCCGCACTATCGCGGCCCGCATCCGATTCACCGCCTAATTATCGACCAGATGCAAGAAACCCATGGCGGCGTGACTTTGCACAAGATGACATCCGGCTTCGATGCGGGCGATATCCTGGCGCAGGTTGGCTTTGCAGCAGAGGATTGGCGTTCGGCCGCAACGGTGAACCAGGCCTTGGCCGACGCGATGGCTGTGCTCGCGGCGGATATTGCGCCTGAGTTTTGCCGGGGCAGGCTAGCCGGAATGCCCCAGCCGGATGGGACATATGTCTGGGCACGCATCGAGCACGGCCCGTTGACCGTCGGCACGCAATCGTCAAGCGACCATGTCGCGCAGCTGTGCCGGATCGTCGGGTCGATTGTTCCGGTCAGTGTGCTGATCAATGGAAGACTGGTTCGGCTGGCCCAGCCGATCCGCCGCCTGGGACCACCCAGTGGCGAAGCGGCGAAATGCCGATGGGGACTGGTGGAGTTCGACTGCGCCGACGCGCGCGTCGTCCATCTGGCTTACAACAAGCTGTCCCGGCTGTTGCTGCGATGGCAGTCGAAACCCCGTCAGGCCCGGTGGAGGCAGCGATCCTTCGACATCCGGCGTTTCGGCGCGAAGGGCTGAGCGCGCGTCAACTTGGCAGCGCAGCTTGGATCAACGCGGCCGCATCCGCGGGACTTGCCCCGACTTCCAGCGTGAAGGTCGGCACCGCCTTCACCAGGGCTGCGATCGTCGCCATGCGCCTTTTCTGCAGCGACAGCAGGCCGGTCATGCCGGTCCTTACATTGTCGGTGGCCAAAGCCACCATGGCGTCTGTCCTGGCCATCGGCAGCAGCCGGGTCTCGGCGTCTGCCGAGCGTGCAAGGTGCAGGAGCGCGGCGACGGGCCTGGCGCGCACATCTTCGACACGAATGATTTCGCCGAGGCGGTCCAGCGAAACGGATTGCTCGCCCTCGGCGTCCCAGTTTTCGCCCAGGCAAGGCGCGACGAAGGGCAACATTGCCGCCGTGTTGCGGTGGACCTTCACCCTGCGCGGCATGCCCCAAGCCATTATGCCTTGCACTCTTGCGTTGAGGATCATGACGTCGTCCGAGCAGAGGCCGAAGCCCCGCGACGCAAGCGCGAGCGACGTCGTCGACTTGCCCGTGCCGCTTGGCGCATGAATGAGAACCAGGCCGTCCTTTCCGGGCAAGGTCAGACCCGCGGTGTGCAGCATGTGCTGGCCGTCCGCATCGAGCGCTGCATCCAGCACCATCACCAGCAGCGTCCACTTGATCTTGCTGTCTGGATGAAGACGGATTTCGGCCCGGCGCTCGCCGTCGCGGATCGACAGCGTCTGCTGACCCGGAAAGATGAGATGGAAGACGCTTCCGGCGTCGATCATGCGGCAATGGCCGTCCAGCGGCACGTCGCCATCGAAAGCCAGCTTTCCTTCGGGGTTCTCCTGCAACTCAAGCGTTTCGACGATGTCGACGCGAAAACCGGGCGGGACAGGCTCGTTCACGCGCAGGGTGCCGAGCATCAGGTCGAAGGTTGGCCACAGATCGGCATGCGCGGCGGTGATGCCTATGACCTGGCCATTGAGGTTGTAGCGGAAAGTCTGGTCGCTCAAGCGGCTGGCGCCTTCATCCTGGCCGGGTGGCGGTAGATCTCCACCATGCCGGGCTGGCTGTCGCTGACCACCGGCTTGCCATCCAGGCACACCCAGCAATGCGCCGACAGGCGCGGCTCGTGCATCGACTTGGCATCGACGCCGAAACGCAGCTCCGGGTCGAGACCGGCCATGCGCAGAAAGCGAAAACCGAGCAGACCTTCCCGAAGGCATCTGCGGTCGCGCATCAGCCAGGGGCGCCGTACCGTCCGCTTGACGCGATGGACGATGTAGGTCCAGGGCAAGTCGCGATAGGGTGCGGGCGACTGCAGCGGCGCCAGTTTCAACACGCTTTCGAAATCGCGCCGGCCGACCAGCACCGGCATCAGCCGGGCGCTGAACCACAAATGGACGCGAAACAGGACGCGCAGGGCCGGTCCGTCCGCCATCACGCGTCCGGGTCGGCGAGGATGCCTTCAGCCACCAGCTCGGCGGCCAATTCGGCCATATCCTGATCGAGCGTTGCCTTGTCGATCTCGAATTCGTCCGACAGCAGGTCGACGATCTGGGTGAGGTTGCGCGCGCCGTTCACCTTGTCGAGAAAAGCCTCGGTCGTGTCGTTGCAGGTGTAAAGCTGGCCGCTGCGCGCCAAAAGCACGACGGCGCCATCGCCGACATGCTGCACGGAGGCGTCGTCCGCCATCCGCAGCACCGTTTCAGAACCAATCTCAGCCATGCGCCCGCTCCCCTTCGCCCGGGAGCAAATAGCGCGCCCACCTTGCGCTGTCCATCATCTCGCGCCGAGGTTGCGCCGTTGCGGCGGCCGTCTTGCGGCAAAAAAACCACGGCATGAGCATGGATAGTCGCGCCCACTGTCAAGTCGGCCAGGCCGCCAGGGTTGCCTTCCTGCCCTTGGGTAAGCTATGAGTCCGCCGGGCTTTGGGGAGTGATCTGTATGCGTTACAATTGGGAACGGGCTCCGACGGCGTTCGAGCGCCATCGGAAGGCGCTTGCGGCGGCCATCCTGATCGCGGGCGGCGTCGGGCTGATGCTGGCGGCGCTGCCGCTTTAAGCCGGCTGATATTGCGGACCGTGACGGCGTCGTGTCAGGCAGGCGCCGGACGGAGCCGTTTGCCGGCGATGTCGACCAAAATGTAGGAAGACATGGCCGGCAAGAACGACTTGGAGCGTTTCGCCCTTCACAGAACGGCGAACCGCTCCATCTCCTTGTTTTTACGCAATTCCGGACGGAAACCGTTTCACACTTTTTCCTGGAATTGCTCTAAGCTATTCCCAGACGGCAGAATGTCCTGGGAGGAAGGCGGATGGCCTCACGCTACCGCGAAGTCTATGAGAACTGGAAACGCGACCCCGTGGGGTTCTGGGCCGAGGCGGCCAAGGCGATCGACTGGTATAGGCCGGCCGAGAGTGTCTTCGATCCAAAAGCCGGCGTTTATGGCCGCTGGTTCGTCGGCGCCAGCTGCAACACCTGCTTCAACGCCATCGACCGCCATGTGGCGGGCGGCCGCGCCGACCAGCTGGCGCTGATCCACGACAGCGCGATCACCGGCACGGTGCGGAAATTCACCTATACGGAGCTAAAGCGCGAGGTGGTCGCGTTGGCGTCGGTGCTGAGGCATCGCGGCATCGGCAAGGGCGACCGCGTCATCATCTATATGCCGATGGTGGCGGAAGCCGCTATCGCCATGCTTGCCTGCGCGAGGCTAGGCGCCGTGCACTCGGTGGTGTTCGGCGGCTTCGCCTCGCACGAGCTCGCCACCCGCATCGACGACGCCAAGCCGAAGCTGATCATCACCGCCTCCTGCGGCCTGGAGCCAGGCCGCGTCGTCGCCTACAAGCCGCTGCTCGACAAGGCGATTGAGATGTCGAAGCACAAGCCGGACGCCTGCCTCATCCTGCAGCGCGAGCAGCTGCGCTGCGAGATGCACGACAATTACGACTTCGACTATGCCGATGCGGTTGCGCGCGAACGCGCCGCCGGCGCCAATGTCGACTGCGTGCCGGTTTTAGCCACCGACCCGCTCTACATCATCTACACCTCCGGGACGACCGGGCAGCCGAAAGGCATCGTGCGCGACAATGGCGGCCACATGGTCGCGCTGAAATGGACCATGGACAACGAGTTCGGCGTCAAGCCGGGCGAGGTGTTCTGGGCGGCTTCCGATGTCGGCTGGGTGGTCGGCCATTCCTATATCGTCTACGGACCGCTTCTGCATGGCTGCACCAGCGTGCTGTTCGAAGGCAAGCCGATCGGCACGCCGGACGCCGGCACCTACTGGCGGGTGATCTCTGAGCATGGCGTGGTGGCGCTGTTCACCGCGCCGACCGCGTTCCGCGCCATCAAGGGGCAGGATCCCAAGGGCGAGTTCGTGCCGAAATACGACCTGTCGAAGTTCCGCACGCTGTTCCTTGCCGGCGAGCGCGCCGACCCGGAAACGATCAAATGGGCGGAGCAGAAGCTCGACCGTCCCGTCATCGACCATTGGTGGCAGACCGAGACCGGTTCGCCGATGACGATCAATCCGGCGGGGCTCGGGCTGTTACCGGTGAAATACGGCTCGCCCGGGGTGCCGATGCCGGGCTACGACATTCGCATCCTCGACGATGCCGGCCACGAGGTGGCGCGCGGCACGCTCGGCAATGTCGTGGTCAAGCTGCCGCTGCCCGCCGGCTGCCTGCCGACGCTGTGGAACGCCGACGCCCGTTTCCGCCAGGCTTACCTCGAGGAGTTCCCCGGCTACTACAAGACGGCTGACGCCGGCATGATGGACGAGGACGGCTACCTCTATGTGATGGCCCGCACCGATGACATTATCAACGTCGCCGGCCACCGGCTCTCGACCGGCGCCATGGAAGAGGTGCTGGCGGCTCATCCCGATGTCGCCGAATGCGCGGTCATTGGCATTGCCGATGCCATGAAGGGCCAGGTGCCGCTCGGCTTCGTCGTGCTCAATGCCGGCGTGTCGCGCGATAGCGGCACGATCGAAAGTGAGGTTGTCGGGCTGGTGCGCGAGCGGATCGGCCCGGTTGCGGCCTTCAAGACCGTGGTGACGATCAAGCGGCTGCCCAAGACCCGCTCCGGCAAGATCCTGCGCGGCACGATGCAGAAGATCGCCGACAAGGAGGAATGGACCATGCCGGCGACGATCGATGATCCGGCGATCCTGGACGAGATCACGGCGGCGCTGAAGGGACGCGGCATCGGGGTGTAGTCGCCGGTAGACGAACCGCGTTAAGGATCAATTTACCAATTTGTACCGCACTGCAATCGCTTATTGTGCAGCGCAGCAACAGACTTTAAAGTTTGCGTGGGGGGCCATACCGAAGGCACCGCATGGCCCAGCACAAGACGACATTCGGCGGCGTCGATATACTGCGATTCCTGGCTGCCGTCATGGTGATGTTCTATCACAGTCTGTCGGCTGTCGCGCTGATGGCATTGTCGCTGCGCCTCGACCTTTCCTGGCCCGGCTGACGGCGGATCGGGCCGATGACCTATCCGCTCTATCTCATCCATGATGTCGTCGGCGCGGCCATGATCGCGGTGAGCTGGCTGATCGCGACCGAGGCCGAGCCGCGCATCCGGCTGCTCTTGGATCACACGCTGTTCCGCTATTGGTTGAAGGCCGCCTGACGACGCGACTGCCGATCGCGCGCCGGTGTGGAATTGTTTGCATTCGGCATGATATCGAGGCGCAGATCAGTGCAAGTAGCCGAGCCTCAATCCGTGAATCTTTTCCAACGATCGAGACGCCCTCGACCCGCGCCACGCGAGCGCCTCGTCATGGACATGCGCGACATGGTCGTCTACGCAATCGGCGACGTGCATGGCTGCCACGACGAATTGCGTGCGCTGGAGCAAAAGATCCAAGTCGATGCGCAGCGCTTCAGCGGGCGCAAGATCATCATCATGCTGGGCGACTATATCGACCGCGGGCCGCATTCGCGGCGCGTGATCGACCATCTGATGGCGCCGCCGCCGAAGGGCTTCCAGCGCATCTGCCTCGTGGGAAATCATGAAGTCGCGCTGCTCCTCTATCTGGATGGTCATCTCTCGCGCGAAACCTGGCTCGGCTATGGCGGCCGCGAAACCCTGTTCTCCTACGGCGTTGACCCTGACCGGCTGATGAGCCTCTACGGTTCGAGCGAGCAGGCGGATGCGCGCATACGCGAGGCCATTCCAGCCAGCCATGTCGACTTCCTGCGCACGCTGCCGGCGATGGTCTGCTCCGAGCATTTCGTCTTCGTGCATGCCGGCATCCGTCCCGGCGTGGCGCTCGAGGCGCAGGACGAGGGCGATCTGCTCAACATCCGCGAGGAGTTCTTCCAGGCGGCGCACCGTCTCGACCGCTGGGTGGTGCACGGACACACGATCGTGGATGTTCCGTCACTCGACGGACGCCGGCTCGACATCGACACCGGCGCCTTTCAAACGGGACGACTGACGGCGCTCAGGATCGTCGGCAAATACGGCCGGCTGCTGTCTTCGAGGGATTAGGACGGTTCACGCTCCTAGGCTGAACCGCCCCCGATCTCTGTCTTTCCGAACGGAACCACGCCTCAGGCGGCCTGCTTGGGACGCTGCTCCGATTTTTCCAGATAGTAGCTCGAATAGCGGTCGAAGAACCTTTCCGAGCCGCCGAGCGAGCCGTATTTCGCCAGCTTCTTCAGATCGACCTTGTTGAGCACTGCGCCGATCACCTTATTGGCGATATAAGGCTCGGATTCCAGCATCGAGCGCACCATGTTGCGGGGCGTGCGGCCCCATTCGGTGACCAGCACAAAGCCGTCAACCAGCGGTGCGAAGGCCTTGGCGTCGACGACGGGTCCGAGCGGCGGCAGATCGACGATGATGTATTCGAACGTCTCCTTGGCGTTTTCGATGAAGCGCCGCATGCCGGCCGAGCCCAGAAGCTCGCTGGTGTGCGAGAATTGGCCGCGCAGCACGGCGGGAATGATCGCCAGCTTGGTCTGGCGATCGACCTTGCCGACGGACTGCCAGCTCTGGCCGTTGACCACCGCTTCCATCAGGCCCTGCTCGGCCTCCATGCCGAGGCTGCGGCTCAGGCCCGGATTGCGCAGGTCGCCGTCGATGAGCAAGGTCTTGGCACCGTTGGCCGCGAGCAGGCCGGCCAGGTTCGCGGCCACCGTTGACTTGCCTTCCCCAGGCAGCACCGAAATGACGCCGATGACCCGGCTGCTGCGGTCTTCCATCACCACGTCGAAGGCGATCTTGGCGTTACGCAGCGTCTCGGCGAACATCGAGGCCGGGGCGTCGATGCTGACGCGCATGCGCGCCCGTCTCTCAGCCGCGGAGAGGCTGGCCACCTTGCCGTCGGCCGGCAGGTCGTCGGCTTTGGTATCCTTGGCTTTGCCGCCGCCGATCGTCGGCAGATAACCGAGGAATTTCAGGCCGACGCGGTCGCGAACGTCCTCGCCCGTCCTGAAGAAACGCTCGTTGAACTCGTTGAGGCCGCCGAAGCCGGCGCCAAGCATCAGGCCGAGCACCAGCGAGAGCGCCAGCACGCGCAAGGTGCGCGGGCTGGAGGCCGCGAGCGGCATCGTCGCGTCGGAAATGATGCGGACCTTGCCGACCGGGAAGGATTGCTGCTGCGAAGCTTCCTCATAGCGGCTGAGGAAGGTCTGATAGAGCGTGGTGAGCGCCTGTGCCTGCTGATCGAGCTCCTTGAGCTTCACCTGTGACTGGTTGTCGATCGAGCTCTTGCCGGCAGCGGTGGAAATCTTGTCGCGCAAAGCAGTTTCGCGCGCCTGCGCCACCTCGAAATCGTTGCGGTAGCTTTCGGTGAGCTGTTTCAACTGGTCGAAGATCTGCGCCGAGACATCGGCCTTTTCCTTGGCCAGCGCGACCGCTTGCGGGTGATCCTTGCCGAAATTAGTCTCGATGTCCTGCAGACGCTTGGCAATGGCCAGATAGCGGGTCTTGAGCGCGATGATGACCGAGCTGCTCGGCTGGTCGGCGCCGATGGCCGAATCGTTGAAGGCGCTTTCGGAACCGCTTTCGACGATCGCCTTGTATTGCTGATAGCGGGCGCTGGCTCTGGCGGTATCGGCCTGGGCGACGATGAGCTGTGCGTTGAGATCGGCGAGTTGCTTGTCGCTCAGGAGCTGGCCGTCACTGTTGGCAGACAATCCATGTTCGGCCCTGAACTTCTCGACGGCCAGGGCTGCCCGCTGAGAGCTCTCACGCAACTCCGTGAGCCGGCCCTGTAGCCACAAGGCCGCGCGCTCGGTGGCGTCGAAGCTGGCGTTGAGCTGGTCGGCCAGATAGGCGTCGGCGTAGGCCTTGGTGATGGCCGTGGCGAGTGCCGGATTTGTCGACTGATAACCGATGCTGATGACGTTGGCACGGCCGACGCGATCCGCCATCAACCCGGTCTGCAGCATGAGAACCGCGTAATCGTGGGTCGCGGTCTTGATCATGGCTTCGCGCGTCGCGGCGTCGACATTCTCGATGCCGGGGAGCTCGTTTGCCGAGCTGCCGCGGAAATAGCCGACAATACTGCGCAGGAACCCCACACCTTTGGCCAAAGCCGACTGCGGCGGGCTCATGAAGTCCGGGTTTTGATCGAGCTTCAGCTTGTCGACCACCACAGACGCCAGCCGCGCCGAGTTGAGAACCTCTATCTGGCTGAGAATCGTCGCGTCCGTTTGCACCGTGGCGCTCGCAGCCGAGATGTCGTCAACGACCTTGTTCAGCCCTTCATCAATCAAAACGCTGGCGACCGCCGTATACTGCTTGGGCGTAGTCTGCAGATAGATGACGCCCAGGCACAGACCGATAATGGCGCAGACCGCCACCACCTTGGCCTGTCGGGCGGCCATGCCAAGCAGACGCTCGATATCGATGAAGTCTTCACCCTTTTCCGGATCGGTGCTGGGCAACGGCATCCTCTTGTCGAGGGGGAAGGTGGCATAGTTCATTTTCGGTCCAATTCCAGGTTGCAGGCGCTATCGGCCTTGGTAGATTGGCGTCGTGACCAGAAAAGACCGCGCAACGTTGCTGCCAGGATGCGCCGGGCCGGAAGGCCCGGGCGCTGGTGTGGCTGTCGCGCCATCGCGAAACCGCATATGCACCCGAAAGATGGGCATTATGCGGCCACTTCCCGGCGCTCATGCGACCGGACAAATTGCTGCAGCATCTCGAAGACAGGGCCCTTCATGTCGTCGCGCGCCAGGGCGAAGGCGATGGTGGCCTCGATGAAGCCCTCCTTGGAGCCGCAGTCGAACATGCGGCCGTCGAAAGGCCGGGCGTAGAAAGACTGGCTTTGGGCCAGCCGCACCATGGCGTCGGTGAGCTGGATTTCGTTGCCGGCGCCGCGCTGCTGATTGCCGAGCAGGGCAAAGATCTCCGGCTGCAGAACGTAGCGGCCGTTGATGTAGAAATTCGACGGCGCATTGGCCGGCGCGGGTTTTTCGACCATCGCCGTCACTTCGAAGCCGGATGCCACGTCGGCGCCGCGGCCGACAATGCCGTATTTGCTGGTTTCGGCCGGGTCGCAGCGCTCGACGGCGATCACATTGCCGCCGGTCCGCTGATAGAGATCGACCGTCTCGGCGAGGCAGCCGCGCGCGCCGAAGGACACCATGTCGGGAAGCAGCAGCGCGAAAGGCTCATTGCCGATCACCTCGCGCGCGCACCATACGGCGTGGCCGAGGCCCTGCGGCGACTGCTGACGGATGAAGGAGGTGGCGCCGGCCTCCGGCAGCAGGCTTTCCAGCGCTTCGAGCTGCGCTTTCTTGCCGGTCTGCTCCAGCGTGCCGATCAGTTCAGGATGCAGGTCGAAATAGTCCTCGATGACCGCCTTGTTGCGGCCGGTGACGAAGACGATGTGCTCGATGCCGGCTTCGAACGCCTCGTCGACGGCATATTGCACGACAGGCTTGTCGACGACGGGCAGCATCTCCTTCGGCATCGACTTGGTCGCCGGCAGGAACCGCGTTCCGAGCCCCGCCACCGGGATGACTGCCTTCCTGACTTTCTGCATCTGCTCTTCCTTCTGAGAGAAAAGATTTCTACCTGTCGCCGGCTATCAAATCGCCCGCATGCTTAATCTCCCCACGCCCACGGCGAATTTGCGCCGCAAGCCTTCTGAGCCGAACCGCGATCGGCATCGACATATGCCCGATGGCGGCCGGATCCCTGAGCGCCGCGCCGATCGCCTTGAGCGGGGCGCGTGCCTTGATGTGCTGAACCAGGGACAGGAACGACGCCGCCTTGCGCAGGCTGCGGCCACGCCTTGCGAAAGCCGCCTTTGCGTCGCTGTCCATGGGATATGCCGCCGCGAACAGGGCATCGGCGCGCGTCATCGCCTCGACGTGATGCAGTTCGAGCACGCGCGAGATCGAGCCGGTGCGGATGTGGTAGGCATAACCGACGGTCGGCTCGACCACGCAACGGCCGCCGCTGGCCAGCGCGCTTGCGAGCAGAATGTAATCCTCGCCGATGCGCAGCCTCTCGTCGTAGCGCAGCTTGTTGTCGTTGAGGAACCGGCGCTGGAAGATCGGCTTGAGATAGCCGAAATTGAAGCGCGATTCGAAGACCAGATTGCCGGCGATGTAGTCGGCCAACGAGATTTCGCGGAAGCCTTCGAGATAGCCGGCCGGGAACATGGTGTCATCGGGCGTGCCGTCCTCGCGCACGATCTGCACATTGTCGACCGCAATCTGGGCGCCCGCCGCTTCGGCGCGTGAGATCATCATGGCAAGGCGACCGGGAAGGACCGCGTCGTCGGAATCGAGCACCGCCACCCAGCGGCCGCGCGCCAGGTCGAGGCCGGCATTGCGGGCGCCGCCCGGACCGCGATTGGCGGGCAGCGCCACCACCTTGACGACATCTTGCGGATAAGCACGCGCCACATCCAGCGTGCCGTCGCTCGACTGGTCGTCGACGACGATGACCTCGACGGTCACGCCGAGTTGCGCGATCGCGCAGGCGATGGCGCGGTCGAGAGTCGCCTCGGCGTTGTAGGCGGCGATGACGAAGCTGACGTCAGGCTGCACGCTTGTTCCCTTGTTCTGGCGACGTGAGGCCGTATTGGCGGATTTCACGGACGCCGACCAAACCGCTGACGACACCAACGTGCATAATGCCGCGCAGCACGCTGCGGTTCCGCTGCACCGGGCTGATGGCGGTCAAAATAGCCATGCCGAAGCAGTAGGCAGCCTTGGCCGAAGCGAGCCCGACCTGACCGGCGCGACGCAACCCGCCGGCGCCGTGTCCTATCAGGTGGCCATGCGTCTGGCCGAAGCGGAAGCGGCGGCGGCGCAGCCAGTCGAACGCGGCCCTGGCACGCGGCACGACCTCGTCGACGAAGGCTTGCGGAGCAAAGGCGATGCGGCCGCCGGCCTTGACCATAGCATCGAAGAACTCGGTGTCCTCGCCGCCGGTCTGGCCGCGCGCCAGGCTGAAGCGTCGGCCGCGAAGGCTCGCGTCGGCCATTTTGAGCAACACGTTGCAGGTGTAGCCGGTGCGGATCTCGCCGCGCACCCAGACCGGCAAGGTGGAATGGAAGTCGCCCTTCTGCATCCAGTCCGGCGCGTCGGGGCGGTAATGCGCCCGCACCGGACCGAGCACCGCCGCAGCGCCCGTGGCATCGGCCGCCGCCATCAATTCGACCAGCCAGCGGGGCGACGCCGTCTCGTCGTCATCGATGAAGGCAACGAAGTCCGACACGCTGGCGTCGAGACAGGCGTTGCGGGCAATCGAGATGTTGCGCGCCGGCGCGTGACGATAGCGGACCGGCAGCTTCAATTCCTCGGCCAATGCTCTCACCAGCTTCTGCGCGCCGGGCTCATCGTCATTGTCGGCAACGACGATGCCAATCTCGGCTCCCGCCGGCTTCTCCAGCGCGGCGACGGAGCGCAGCGTGTCGGCCAGCTCCGGCCGACGGAAAGTGCAGATGCAGATGTCGATCGAGCGCCCGGTCATCACGCCACCTTGCGCTGCAATCGAGACGCCAGAAGCTGCTGCCAGAAACCGGCCGACCAGCCGAAATGCATGACCATCGCCGAGACGCCGGCGAGCGCTATGCCTGCGTTGCGCTGGCGTATCGCCGTCACCAGGCCGTAACCGAGGCACACCGCCGCCCATAAGAGGAACGGCAGCGCCGCCAGCCAGTGGACGAAGGAAAACAGGGCGAGCAGCACCACGGGCGCAACCAGCAGCGGAATCATCTGCCGAACCTTCGGCACCATGCGGTGCTTCAGCACGTTCCTGGCGCGACCGCGGCCATAGCCGAGATACTGGAAATAGAGGCTCTTCAGCGTCGAGCGCGGATAATAGACCATCTGCGTCCTGCCGCTCATCCAGATCCGGTAGCCGGCCTGACGCAGGCGGTAGTCGAGCTCGGCGTCCTCATTGTGGCTGAAGCTCTCGTCGTAGCCGCCGACATGCCTGAAGGCGGCGACGCGCATCAGCGCATGGTGGCCGTGGTCGACCCATTCGCCTTCGGACATGTGCCGGTGCTTCGAGCCGCCGGTGCCGAGCTTGGAATTCTGCGCCGCCGCGACCGCCTTCTGCACGGCCCCGGTGCCGGCGGTCAGCATCGAAACGACGACCGAATCGGCGCCGGTGGCAAGGGCCTCCGCGACCAGCCGGTCGCAGTAGTCGTCCGGATAGCCGCCATGCGCGTCGATGCGGATGAGGTAGTCGACGCCTTCGCCAAGGGCCGCCACCGCGAGATTGATGGCGGCGCTCTGGAGGCGCTTCGGATTGGCGAGCAGGATAACCCGGGGATCCTTCGCCACGATTTTTTCGACGATGGCTTGCGTGCCGTCGGTGCTGCCGCCGTCGGCGACGACGATGCGGCCGCCGAGCCGGGCCGCCGCGGGCCGCAATTGGTCGAGCAGGCCGCCGATATGGGCGGCCTCGTTGAGGCAGGGAATGACGATCAGGATCGATGAGGTGGACTGCGCCATCGGTTTTTGTTCGCCCTGTTGCGCCATCACGCGGCCGCCTGTGTCGCAAAAGCCGAAGGCATGGCGGCGAGGCCACGCAGCTTGTCGACGAAGGCCGCGCAGTCGCTGCGGTCGTAGCTCCAGGTCTTCGGATTGCGCGCCGACACGCGCGACCTCAGGCCGCGATATTCATCTTGGTCCATCCGGCTCAGCATCGCCTCGAGGCTTTCGGGCGTCGCTTCGGGCAGGAGCACGCCGATATCCCGCTGCTTCAGGAACCTGCCGGTTTCGGTGTCCGCCATGGAGATCGGCACGGCGCCGAAGCGGCAGCCCTCGTAGAGGCGGTTGGGAAGCAGCCATTCGGAATTCTGGCCGGCCTCGAAAAAATCGATCGCCCAGGAGAAATGCACCTCACCGTAGATGGCTGCCATGTCCTCCGGATTGCGATAGGGGCCGCGGAAGGAAAGCCACGGCTCGGCCTCGACGAAACCGTGAAAGTCCGGAAATTCGGACAGCGCCGGACGGCCCCTGAGCACGACTTCGAAACGGCCCGCCTGCCGGCGGGCGAAATCGGCCAGCAGCTCCAGCGAGCGGCGGCAGCGCAGCGCGCCGAACCAGCCGATACGCCAGGGCGGCGGCAATGGGCTGTCGTCCTCGACAGAATGCGCGGCGACGACGGATGCTGCCTCGAAATATTTGTTCTCTATCAGCTCGACAGGTGCGACGATCTGCCCGAAAGGCTCGAAATAGTTGGCGATGAAGGCTGGCGAGCTCGTCACCAGAAGCTTCACGTCGCGCGCGAGATGGCGTTCGGCGCCACGCAGCGTCCTGCCGACGAAGTCGTCGCGCAGCACCAGGCGATGGATATCGAGGCATTCATAGACGATCGGCACGCTCGCCCCGAGCGCGCCGTTGGCGCGGCGGGCCAGCGCCAGCATTTCGAGGTTGCGCGCGATGATGAGATCAGGCTTGGGCACGGCGCCCAGCTTCGCGCCGATCGACATGGCTGCCTTGGCGACAGCGCCGATGCGCTGCGCGAATCGGCCGTCGCGCGTCGCGCCAAGGTCGACAGGCTCGATGCCTTCGATCTCGGCGACCGGGCTGGTGGTGCGGCGGAAGCCCGCCAGGGTGACCCTGGCGCCGCCTGCCTTGAGCATCTGTATTCTCCGGCGCACCGCCGGGTCGGATACGTCATGCACAAGGTACAAGACATGCAGCATGTAACTCGACCGCTGTTGGGCCCACCCATCGGGGATGCTAGTACAGCTTTTGCTGCATCGCAACAATTTTGGTGCGGCGTAGCAAGCGCCCGCACATTTTTTGTTGCACTGCAAAAATCATAAGCTACTCTCAGCCTGCTTGGCGTCGATCCGGATTTCGCGTTGGCTATCAGCGCGGAGCAGCACACCAGATCGCGACGCGGATCGCGTGTCAGCACTCCGGCAAACATGCCGTTTTAATCGACGTGGCCTGGCCGCGGATGCGAAACGAGGTCCCCCATGAAAGTCGTGATCGAAAATACAGTGTGTCTGAACACTGGCGATGCCGCGATCCTTTTGGCTATCCGCCATATTCTCAGATCGATCGTCGGCGGCGATGTGCAGTTCCTGGTTTTCGACAGTCAGCCCGACGTCGCGGCCAGGCTTTACCCGAAGAAAGATTACCCGGATCTCGAATTCCACAAGCTGCTGTCGGAATCCCTGTTCAAGGATCAGCATGGCGGCGGGATAAAGGGCCGGCTCAAGTCGATCTACAATCGGGGAGTCTTGCGCGCCTTGCGCCGCTTTGCCCAAAACGGCGCCAGCAGCGTGTTCTTCAGCAGAAGCGACCGCCACGGCCTTGAGGCCTATGCGAGCGCCGACCTGGTGGTCACGACAGGCGGAACCTATCTCGTCGAGAACTACGATCTTGAAAAGCGGCTCAATCAATTCCGCATCGATGCGATCTTGGGCAAGGACCCGATCTTCTTCACGCAATCGCTCGGCCCGTTCAAGAAAAGTTACAATCGCCAGGAGCTAGGCCCGATCTTCGATCGGGCTCCGCTCATCCTGCTGCGTGATGAGCGATCCAGAAATCACATCCTGGATCTGGTGAAAGACCCCGGCAAATGCCATGTGGTCGCCGATGCCGTCTTTGCCCTGGCTGATACCGACAGGATCAAGAAACATCTCGGCAGCGCACCGGCGCCGACGGGCCGAGTCGCTATTTCCGTCCGCCACTGGAGCTTCGTCAGCGACGGTGAGGATGGCATGCGCCGCTATCTCGATTCGATCCGGGAGATCGCCACAATTCTTGTCAGGGACCACGCCAAGGAGGTGACCTTCATCTCAACCTGCCAGGGTGTGCCGGAATATGCCCATGACGACGCCAGGACTGCGCGGGCGATCGTGGCCGAACTCGACCCGGAAATCGCCGAACACGTCAATGTCGACGCCGCATTTCATACGCCCGACCAACTGATGGCGCTGGTGAAGGATTGCGACTTCGTCGTCGCCACGCGCATGCATATGATGATCATGTCGCTTTGCGTCGGCACACCGGTGCTGCCGATCGCCTATGAATTCAAAACCAAGGAAGTCGCCAAGCGCATCGGCGTCGACGACCTTCTGCTCGATATCGATACCGTGACGCCGTCGGAAGCAGCCGAAAAACTCGGCAGATTCATCGCCAGTCTCGACCACTATCGCCGGGCAAGCCTCGAGGCCGTGCTGGAAGAGCATGCGTCGGCAATGTCGGCAACCAGGCCGTTGTCCTCCTTGATAGGCAACCGCTCACCCAATGTTGCTGGCGACGTTGGCAAGAGTGGCGAACAACGCCTTGCGCGACTGCGGAACAGCAAGCATGAGGGCCAAGGCGAACCCGTAGTTTAGGACAACCGCCACAAGGATCGTGAGCAGGTCCGACTGATTGGTCAGCAAGGCCGGCAGCGACAGATACGAGAGCCAGGCGAGCAGGGACGAGACGATGAAGAGCCCCTGTATGCCCAGGAAATCGCCGGCGGTCACCGGGCCGACACGATGGATCAGGGCGGCAAGCACCGGGATGCGCAGCACGTAACCGCTGATGGCATAGGCAGCCGCGACGCCGATGGCGCCCCAATGCAGGCCGACGATGAAGGAGGCGACGGTCGTCAAAGACGAATAGATGCCCCAATGAAACATCGTCTTCGTCTTGCCCTGGCAGATGAATATCCACCCCGTGGTGCTCGATACGGACTGCATTAGGCCGGCGATGCCCAGCCAGGCGAAAATCGGCGCCACGGCCATCCAACGCTCGCCGAAGAGAAGCCTGACCACCTGCTCCGAAGTCAGAGTCAAGGTCGCAATGCCGGGCATGGTAATAACGGCCAGCAGCCAGTTTGTCCGGACATAGATGTCTCGAAATCGCTGCTTGTCCTCATGGATGCGGCTGAGCAGCGGCACCATGATACGCGTCAGCGGCTGGTTGATGTTCTGCAGCGGAAACAGCAGAAGCTTGTAGGCGCGATCATAGTAGCCCAGCTCGACCGCGCCGGAATATTTTCCGATGAGAATGTTGTCGAGGTTGCGAGACAGAAAATTGACAAGGTTGAAGCCCGTAAGATTCGCGCCGAACCTGAATATGTCGGCGTCGACCTTCAGATTCGGCCAAGACGGCGTCCAGCGCGTCACCAACCAGCCGGCAACCAGCGCTACGACAGCCGACACAGCCGGACCCAAAACCAGAGACCAATAGCCAAGCCCTAAATACGCCGCGGTTGCGGTAGCGAGCAGCCCTACGGCCGCGGTGATTGCGTCGTTGAGCGCAAGCTGGCCGAATTGCAGATGACGGTTCATCAGGGCAAGCGGCACGGCGGCAAGACTGCCAAAAAGCAGCGGCACGGCGGAAGCAAGTGTTATCCCCCACATTCGCTGATCACCGTAGAAAGCGGCAATGGCGGGGGCCAGGCAAGCCACGACCGCCCCGGCGCACAGGCCGACAACCGCGCTCAGCCAGAAAACTTGGTTGAGTTGCCGTTGATCGATCTCCTTGCGCTGGATGACCGCCTGTTGGAGGCCCAGATCCTGAAGCAGGCCGACGAAGGCCACGATCGGTCCCACGGAAGCCACCAGGCCGAAATCCTCGGGGACGAGCAGTCGGGCAAGGATGACGACCGAAAGGAACTGGATCGCTATCTTGAAGCCTTGCGCGCCGGCCGTGACCAGCCCGCCACGCAAGGCAACGCGACCAAATTGCGGGGGCGGCGGATTGGCATTCATGTGACGGATCCGGTCTCCCCTAGCCGCGCAACGATCTGCGCAAAGCGTTCATTCAAGTTATCGGCATTGAAATCGGCCTCGACCTTCCTTCGAGCGGCAAGCGCTATCGGCTCGCACAGGCCCGGGTTCTCGGCGATCCAGGTGAGTTTGCCGGCAAGCGCGGCGACGTCCCTTTCGAGCACGAGGAAGCCAGTCTTGCGATCCTCGATCAGCTCCGGAATCCCGGAATGGTAGGTGCTGACAGCGATCAGGCCGCCGGCCATCGCCTCCATGAGCGCAACCGGTATTCCTTCCAGATCGCCGTCTCGCCCGGCGACGCTTGGCAGCAGGAAGACATGGGCGTCGCGCAGGCGCTGCTTCACCTCGCCGTGCGGACGCGGTCCGAGGAAGGTCACCCTGTCGGCAATACCGAGGTCGACGGCGGTAAGCTTCAATTCCTCCAGCAATTCCCCGCCGCCGATCACGGAATAGGTCCAATCGCGGTGCGGCAGGCAAGCGAGGGCGCGAAGCGCATATTCGGTTCCCTTTTTCTCGGTCAGCCGGCAGACCGAGATGAAAGACAGCGTACGCCCCTGCCAGGAGCGCCAGCGATATTCGATCTCGCTTGGGCGAATGCCCATGTGGTGAACCGCGACTTGTGCCGGCGCGGCACCGGCATCGATCAGGGCCTGACGGAAGAATGCGTTCACAGGGAGCTGGAGAGCCCCTTGTTCGAAAACGGGCCTGTACTGGTCCAGAGTGCCGTCATGCAACGGCCTGCCGACATCGGTGCCATGGAATATGGTCACTAAAGGCGCGGAAATCCTGCGCCGCTTCATGACGCGGGCGACGCGCAGGCCGTTATGGCCAAAATGCGCCACGATCACATCGACGTTTCGCAGCTTTTGTGCGTTGGCCAGGTCGATGAAGGTCGAAAGCTTGTCCCAAAATCTGCCGGACCATTTCCGGAGCAGTGAGCGGTAGCGATTCAGGCCACCCCACCAGGAAACGACAGGGCCGGGCAATGTCTGCCAACGTGCATCGTCCACATTGCTATCCTTGCCAAAAGCCATCTCGTTGCAGACGACGCTGACTTTCATTCCCCTTTCAATGCATCCGGCAATCTGATCGAGCACGAATGTCTCGGACAGAGTGGGAAATTTATCGACTACGAAGCAGATCCTCATCGGCAGGATGTTCTCGCCCAAATCAGGCTGGAAACATCGCCGGCAGGGCCTGACGCATGCAGCATGAACTTCGACTCCTGTCGGCCCAACCTATTGCAGTTTTTTGCCGCATCGCAACATTTTTGGTGCAGTGCAGCAAACGGTTCCCTCTCCTTGCTTGCAAGCTACGCAGCGTGGCGGACGCCCTGCCGAGCCGCTCTTTCCAGCAGATCGAGAAACACCACCAATTGCCGCGCGGGATCGAGCTCCGGGCGCTTGGAGAAGGCCAGAGCCGAGGCCGAAAGCCGTTCGTATTCCTGGCGATCATTCCAAAGGCGCGTCACCGCCGACGCCCAGTCGGTAAGCGGGGCGTCGTAGTCGAGCACCACGCCGCCGGGACCAATGGCTTCGGGCAGGCCGCCGCGCCTCGAGCCCACGACAGGGATGCCGCTGCAATGCGCCTCGGACGCCACGCGGCCCCAGGCTTCCTCCCATTTGCTCGGGGCAAGCAGGATCCTGGTACGGCCATAGATCGTCTTCATATCGTCGGTGCGGTTTTCCAGCGTGACGTTCGAGAGCGGCGCGATGGTCTTTTCGATGCGGGCACGATGCTCGTCCTCCAGTTTCCAGCTCTCCACGAACAGGAAGGGAATCTCCGGGCAGGCGGCCGCAATCCTCACCGCCAGATCGAACCCCTTCTCCTCATAGGGATTGATCATGGTGACGAATTCGCCGGTCGTATGCGTGTAGTAGAGCGCGTCGTTGATGGTCGGCGGAAGCACGGTGGACTCGATGCCGAATTTTTCCTTGTAGGTGCGCGCCGTGAATTCCGAATTGGCGATGTACAAAGCCGAATTGAGTTCGCGCGGATCGCCGGCGAGCTCGTGAAATTCGACATTGTGCAGATAAACGACCAGCGGCACGCCTTCGGCAAGAAGCGCCTTTCCGAGCAGGACGGATTTGTGGCACTGCACGACCGCGACGTCCGGTGTGGTCTTCTCGACGGCGAAGCCGGCCGCCTCCCAGGGGAACCAGGCGCGCATCACCGGGTAGCCGGGGAAATTGTCGACAACCGCGGGCTGCCGCAACAGCTTCATCTTGGCGCGCGCCTTGAGGCCGAACATGCCGTCGCCGAACAGCGATGCGAGGACCGACGCCTGATGGCCGTGCTCGATCAGCTGTTCGACCAGGTGATGCGTGTTGGATTGCACGCCGCCGGTGAACTCGGGAATGTACCCGTTGCCGCTTGCAAAAAGCACTTTCATCGTTCTGCTCCTAATTCGGCCCGGGCGAGTATCCGCAAGCCACGGCTCATCAGCTTGCGCCGCGCGCCAAGGGAAGCTTCGACGTCATGGCCCGACACAGCCGGCCGAGCGAAGCGGAAAGCGACAGCGCCGAATACTCCCGCAACAATTTCGAAGCCGGGATCACCTTTCCCGCCTTCAGGTCCCGCGCCAGATAATGCGGGAAGGAATGCATGTATTCCCTGACGATGTCGGCCTTCAGCGGTCCCGACCTCCAGGCCTTCACCGCCGAGACGAATTCGTCGGCCGGGGCGGATGCCAAACCTGTATCGTAGGCTTCGAACGTACGCCGCACGATGGCGCGTTCCTTGTCGCTGAGCGACGTCTTTCCGGCTCGTTCGGCAAGCAGGGCGTAGCGGCGGATGTCCTCGGCCGCGTGATGCCACAGACCCTTCCTGGCCATGATGCTCGACCGCTGCAGCAGCGCCTGCATCTCGAGATCGGCCGTCCTCGGCAGGGCCTGCTCCGAGCGATCCAGATACTCATGCAGATCGACCGACTTGTAGACCTCTTCCATGATCGCCCGGTCGTACGCGCCCCAGGCCTTGATCCGGTCGGTGTAGGAAATGACCACCTTGGTGCTGCCGCGGACCATGTCGTGCTGGCGCTGGAAGAACATCAAGCCATCAACCCTGATGCCCTTGAACCGGCGTGCAAGCCTCAACATCATCTCGTAGTCCTGCGACCGGACCAGGGTCTCGTTAAAGCCACCCACCTCGTCGTAGCATTCGCGGCGCACCAGGAGGCCCGGCTGGTGGACGTGGCAATATTCGAGATGCGACGGGAAGAAATTGTCCTGGCTGACATGTCCGAAGGCGACGATCTCGTAATCCTGCTCCTCGATCTGGGCCGAACGCTGGAAACGCGCATATTCGCCGAATGCGAAATCAGCGGCCGGCTCGCGCTCGAAGGCGGCGAGAAACCGCTCAAGCGCCGTCGGGTGCGCGACGTCGTCGTCATCGAATATCCAGACGAAATCTCCTGTGCAGCGCTTCAGGGCAAAATTCAGCGCCGTCGATTTCCCGCCATTTTCCTTGTGGTAGTATTCCACCGGCGCCGGGAAAGAGGCCGCCACCGCGCCGGTATCATCCGTCGAGCCGTCGTCCACGATCAGGATCTGATCCGGCATCACGGTCTGCCGCAGCAGGCTGCCGATGGATTCGGGCAGGAATTTTTGCCGGTTGAAAGTGGGGACGATGACGGTGACCGTCGGTTTGCGCTGCGCAGCCATTGATGACCTCATACTGTTGCCGATGCCCCGTTCGCCGGCATGAGTCCACAGCCATGGCGACGGCCATTGTCCTTGAGGCAATCAGCCCTCATGCCGCCATCCTGCCGATCGAGAAGTATTCGATGCCGTAGCGCGCGATCACCTTGGGATCGTAGAGATTGCGGCCGTCGAAGATGACCGGCGTCGTCAGCGCATCCTTGAGCGCGTCGAAGGACGGCGCGCGGAAGCTCTTCCATTCGGTGCAGATCAAAAGCGCGTCGGCGCCGCGCAGCGCCGCTTCCTTGGTGCCGCACAAAAGCAGATCCTCGCGCAGGCCGTAGATCGCCTGGCACTCCTGCATCGCCTCGGGATCGTAGGCCTGCACCTTGGCGCCGGCCGCCCACAACGCTTCCATCAGCGTGCGCGCCGGCGCCTCGCGCATGTCGTCGGTGTTGGGCTTGAAGGCCAGCCCCCAGACGGCAAAGGTCTTGCCCCTGAGCGCGCCCTTGAAATAGTGGTTGACCTTGTCGAACAGGACCGACTTCTGCGCATTGTTGCGCTCCTCGACGGCGCGCAGCAGCTTGGCGTCGAACTTCACGCCCTCGGCGGTCTTGATCAGCGCGCGCACATCCTTCGGGAAGCACGAGCCGCCATAGCCGAGGCCGGGATAGATGAAGTGGTAGCCGATGCGCGGATCCGAGCCGATGCCCTTGCGCACCTCCTCGATGTCGGCGCCCAGCTGCTCGGCGAGATTGGCCATCTCGTTCATGAAGCTGATCTTGGTCGCCAGCATGCAGTTGGCGGCGTATTTGGTGAATTCGGCGCTGCGCACATCCATCACGATCATCTTCTCGTGGTTGCGGTTGAACGGCGCGTAGAGCTCGCGCATCACCATCTCGGTGTCCTCGCTGGAGGTGCCGACGATGATGCGGTCCGGCTTCATGCAATCGGCGACCGCCGAGCCTTCCTTGAGGAATTCGGGGTTCGAGGCGACATCGAAGGCGAGATCCTCGCGGCCGCGCTTCTTCAGCGTTTCGGCGATCCTGGCCTTCACCTTCTCGCAAGTGCCGACCGGCACGGTCGACTTGCCGACGACGATCTTGGCGCTGTCCATCTCACGGCCGATGGTCTCGGCGACGGCCAGCACATATTTCAGATCGGCCGAGCCATCCTCGCCGGGCGGCGTGCCGACCGCGATCATCTGGATCTGGCCATGCCTGACCGCCGCCGCCGCGTCGGTGGTGAAGCGGATGCGGCCGGCCGCGTGGTTTTCTCTGACGAGAGCCTCGAGGCCCGGTTCGAAAATCGGCACCAAGCCCTGGTTCAGCCGCTCCACCTTCTTCTCGTCGATATCGACGCACACCACCTCATGGCCGACCTCGGCCAGCACAGCGGCCTGCACGAGACCGACATAGCCAATCCCAAATACCGTCAAATTCATTTGGTTCTATTCCTGTCAAAGGCCGGGCCGCAAAAGCGGTCCGGCCGGTTCAGATGTCCCGCAGGCCAAACGGCCCAGTTGGTTCGGCATGATCCTATCCCAAAATCGGTTCCACTTTGGGGGATCATGCCTAGTTGGAATTGCTAATGCTGCATGCCAGCGATTCCGGGAATTGGCATGGCTGGCCCAAAGCGGTGAAAGCGACGCGCTTGACCTCCATGGTCACCTTGCTGCCGGGATCGACAAAGGCGCCCATCCAGTTGGTCAGCTTGTCGCTGCCCCAGAGGCTGAAGAAGATTTTCTGCGAATGGGTCGGCAACTCGTCGGGGTTGGTCACCTCATGGACGAGCTTGCCGTTGACGTACCAGCGCAGCCGGTCTTTCTCCCAGACGAAGCCATAATCGTTGAAGCCCTTGTCGGCGCCGCCTTCGACGTCGACAAGCTTGCCGTTCTTCGGCTTGCCCTGGATGTAGCTGTTGACCTGCACCTTCGACGGATCCTTGGTGAGGACCTCGAAGTCGATCTCGTCCCAAGGCTGTTTGTCCTGCGGGCCGATATAGGAGAAGAAGGCGGCGTTGAGGCCGGAGCCGGTGCCGGTCTTCATCCGTGCCTCATAGACGCCGTAGCCGTAGCGCTGCTTGGTCTGGATCTCGGCGCAGGCGAACTCGCGGTCCTTCAGCTTGCGCTTTTCGAAGCCCAGCGAAAGCACGCCGTCGGACAGCCGCACGAGATCCTTCGACCACGTGCAGTTCTGATGTGCGCCATTGGTCCAGCCGTCCGAGACGAACCAGCGGGACTGGTTGAAATTCGAGAAATCGTCGACGAAGGACGGCGCGCTTTGCAGCTCTTGCTGCGCCGCTTGCGCATGCGCGGGATGCGGGCTCGCCGCAAGGGCCGCAGCGACCGCAAACAGGGCGCCGATCACGGCAAGCCTCAGGCTGGTTAATCCGCTCCCTGGCGCCTGCGATACCTCGCAAGCCGCCTCGGTGGAGGTGTTGTCCGGATCTGCGTTCATAACAAACTCACCTTGTGTTGTCCGCCCAACCCAAAGTCATCCTCGGTTCGCATGAGCGAGCCGCTTCCGATCTTCCGCCCTGTGACTCCTCTAATGTCCTGTAACGTCTCGTACCGCTGACGGCGCCTGACGCCGTCAGCCTCTTGCCGTCGCCTGCGCAGCAGACCGGTCGGCACCATCCTCGACGATCGCGTCGAGCGAATGACGCAGTTCCTTCACCAGGCCTTTCTGGCGAACGAGCTCCGCAATGCGCCGCTCGCAGTTCAGGATCGACTTGGTCATCGCGGCGACATCCGATCCCTTGCTGGCCGACGCCGAACCATTCTCCATCGCCTCGACCAGAAAGGCGGCGTTGGCAGCCGTCGACTTATAACGATTCTCCAGTCCGGTTTTCTCCGCCTCAATCTCGGCCGCGATCTGGTCGAACAGCTTCGCCAGCCGGTCGAAACGCTGGAGGTCGGTCTGCCGGTCGCGAGCCGGATCCCGGGATCTGAAGCTAAAAATCGAAGCCATCCTATCGGCCTTTCGAAATTGCTGCATTGCAACATAGACTGCCATTCCGGCAGCGACTAGGCAACATCATAGTTTCCGGAATGCGATTTTTTGAGGGACGGCGGCTTCCGGGACAATGGGCGATCACCCGCTTGCGGCGCTGGTTGCCGCCATCAGGAAGCGCGTCGGCGGCATCTGCTGCCGCGCAACAATCCCGGTGCGGCGGAACAGCGCGTCGAGCTTGTCGGTGGCGACGCCGCGCACGATCGGGATCAGATTCGATTGGCTTGCGAAAGCGTAGGCCGCGGCCGATGCCAGCCCACGCTCGGCCTTCACATCAAGGAAGTTGCGCAGCCGGTATTTGTCGCGGACATGGCGCTCATGGCGCCGCAACGCGGCCTTCGAGCGCTCCGGAAGGCTGTCTATCTGGAGCAGCGCCAGATCGGCATCGGCAAGGCGCTTCAAATCCTGCGTCCTGTGGCGGCCGCTCAGCGAATCGGCGCGCACGATCGCGCCATAGCCGCAGGATTTGATGATCTTGAACCGAGCCCCGTAAGCGACAGCGCGCGCGTAGAGTTCGTAGTCCTCGCCAAGCCTGAGGTTCTCGTCGTAGCTCAACCCATGCCGCTCGAGGAAAGCCCGGCTGATCACCGGCTTGAGGAAACCGAGCTCGCCGCGCCGCACACGGCGGCGCGAGATGTTGCCGTCGATGAAGCGCTCGAAATCGAGAAATTCCGGCTCGGCCGCGAAAGGCGGGGCGGCGACCTTGGCGAGGTCGGTCGCCGCATCGTCGCGGATCAGCATGATGTTGTCGGCGGCGAAATCCCAGTCGGTGCTGGCGAAAAGCCGGCGGAAGCGGCCTTCGAGGAAGAAATCGTCGGCGTCGAGAATGCTGATGAAGGGCGATTTGGAGGCCTGGATGGCGGCGTTGCGCGCGGCGGAAGGACCGCGATTGACGTCGAAACGAATGACGGCAAGCCGGCCGCTGCCGTCGTCGGCGGCCAAAGCCACATCCCGGGTGTCATCGGTGGAGGCGTCGTCGACCACGATGACTTCGGCGACTTCGGCCTCGCGCAGCGCCGAAGCGATGGCGCCGGGAATGGTGCGCGCCGCATTGCGCGCGGCGATGATGACGCAGACTCCCGAGGTCGTTATGGGCGTCGTCACGGGCATGGGCTCACCTTTCGCTTGCATGATTGGCCGCCCCGCCCACGATTCTGATCATTTCGCTCCGCGCCGGCCCGGCCGTGGCCGGGCGCTCGAAGATGCGCCGGCTGAGGTCGGCGGAGGCCGCCCAGCCGGCTTCAGCCAGGTAGCGGACCGGCTCGCGACCGCAGAGTTCCCACAGCACATGGCGGCGCTGCGGCCAGCGCAGGGACGCGAGCCACGGCGCCATGACCATGTGGAAGAGGTCGGCGTTGTCGATGCGGGCCAGCATGCGGGTGGCGCGATCCGAAAGCAGCGTGCCGTCGCCGCCGAGCAGCACGTCGGCGGCGCGCAATCCCAAGAGCAGCGTATCCGCCAGGCCCTGTTCGGCGGCGTGGTCGAGCACCCTCCGCTGCTCGGCTTCGCTCAGGCGGCTGACGCTGGCCCTGACGTCACAGACATAGCCGGCGCAGGGCTCGCGGTTGAAAAAGGCCTTGGCGACGCTGATCGCGGACAAAAGCAAGGTGTCGGCGGCCGAGATGATCGGCATGGCGGCGCCGGCCACCTCGACTTCGCGCTTGCGGCGCAGGAAGCCGTCGGTGTCGCGCGGGCTGGGCGAACCCGGCTGCTGCAGCCGGTGGTGGAGGTCGACCGTCGAGGCCCTCGCGCCGTCTTCGCGCACCATATGTTGCTCACCGAGGAAGCGCACCCACCAGACCGAACGCGACTTGCCGGCAACCTCATAGCCCATCGTGCGCAACGCATCGCGGGCCTTGGCGAAACCGGTCGGCGAAACCAGTATATCGACGTCGCCGGATGGCTTCATGAAGTGGTCGCCATAAAGCAGATGCTGCTGGAGCGGCCCCTTGAGGAAGACGAAATCGACCTGCCTGTCGCGCAGCACACGAGCGATGGCCACCGAATCGCCAATGCAGGCGACATTCATCGACATGGTACGCCGGCGGTAGCTGTCGAGCCAACCAGGCAACTCCGCAGGCGCGGTATTCGCGGGCGCCCGCGCGAGCGCCTTGAGCAGGAACACGGCGACCTTGTTCAGCCTGGCGATGTCGGCGACATTGGTTGCCGAAATTGGGGCCGCCGAGATTGTGGCCGCCGTGATCGGGGTGGCCGTGATCGGGGTGGCCGACACCGTCGGCGCGGGCACATCGACCCGGCCATCCGTGATGTTGGCTCGTGGCGCGAAAAACAGCCTCAGGCAGGCCTGCACATAAGCGACTTCGTCGGCGCAGCCGGCGGCGCGCAGCCTTTCATAGGAGCCATCCTGCACCGCCATGCCCGATGTCGTTCTCCGCAAAATGCCGCCCAAAGCGGTTATACTGCAACTGCGAAGAAAAGCATCGGAAAAATTGACGCGCTCACGCCAAAAGCGGCTGAGGTCGCCTCCTGACCGCAACCCCAGCGTTTAAAATCGCTTCACGTTCAATCACTTTTGAAGACAATTCCAGGGGCGTCCCGGCTGGCCGGAAAATGACGATTTTTTGTGACAAATTCTTCGCAATTGCGAGATGTCTTTTTCGCCTGAAAAATTATCGCAGATAAATCAACCGCTTATCTAAACGGCACGGACCTACGGTTGAATTCCTGGATGGGTGAGGTTTAGGATGACGCTGCCTAGGCCTTGATTAACAACGGATGCGAGCGCAACCAAGAATTGATTAATGCTTGGTAAATCAAGCTTGACTCATGGATGTTGCCATGCAGCAATTGCGCTGCAGCATAGCGATATGTTGGCGGCATTCTGCAGCCGCTTCCAGTCCTTAATTGGAGAGTACAATGGAACAGAATGTTGAAAAGCATGAGTATGAAACCCCCAGCCTGACGGTTCACGGTTCGATTGAAACCATCACGCAGGGCGGTGCAGGCACGACGGCGCTCGACGCGAGCTTTCCCGCGCACACGCCGGTCGGCGAGCTGACTTTCTCTTAAAACTCACATGTATCCGGGTGTCTGAGTTGGGGCTCCGGATGCTCTCCAACAGGTGAGCCGGGGGGCGTTGTCCCCCGGATTCCTGCCGAGGATCGCAGGCAACCGATCCCGGTGGAAGCCATAGGGCGCGACGGGCCAGCAACGAGGTTTTAGGATGCACTGGAACCCTTCGGACCATGACCGCGTCGTCGCGACGAACGAGGCGGTGGCTTGTGAATTCGGCGCCGGACTGGCGCTACTCCACCTCAAATCCAATGTCTATTACAGCCTGAACGGCGTCGGCGCCTTCATCTGGGAGCAGATCCAGGAGCCGCGATCCATGCTCGATATCCGCAGCGCCGTACTTGCGCGCTACAATGTCGATGCCGAACGCTGCAGGGCCGATGTCGAGGGCTTGCTCAAGGGGCTGAGCGAAGCAGGGCTTGCGAGGCTCCACAATGAGGAACTGGTCTAGGCTCCGCTCGCTGAGCGCCTGGGAAATGCTGTTTCTGGCGCGCTGCCTGATGGTGGTGAGCGTTGTGCGGCTCGCGTTGACGCTGTCCTCCTATAACCGTGTCCGTCGCCTGGTGACGGCAATGCACGCCAGACGCGACGCCAGTGTCGCCGACCTGCGGCGTGTCGCATGGGGCGTCGCCGCCGCGGCGCGGCTCGTGCCGGGCGCCAGCTGCCTGACCCAAGCGCTGGCCGGACAATATCTGCTCGCCCGCCAGGGCAGCGCATCGAAAATCAGCATCGGCATCGAACGAGGGACCGGCAGCGAGCTCAAGGCGCATGCCTGGTTGATGAGCGGCAACCACATCGTGCTTGGCGGCTCGATCAAAGGATTTGCCCATCTGGTCGACCATGGGTCGTGAGCGATGAGCGGCGTCGCTGGAATCGTGCTCAGCGATAACGGCCGGCCCGCCGCGGCCGGCGATATCCAAGAGATGCTTTCGCGCATGCGCCACCGCGCCCGCGACGGTAGCTCATGGTGGACGGACGGCAGCGTGGCGCTCGGCCATGCCTGGCTCGACACGACCGGCGAGAAGGGCCCCGGCCCGCTGACGATGGCCGGCGGCAAGCTCGCCATCACCGCCGACTGCCGGCTGGACAATCGCGACGAGCTTCTGGCGCGGCTCGGCATGCGGGACCGGTCGGTCGCCGACGCGGTGCTCATCATGCGCGCCTACCTTAAGTGGGGCGAGGCCTGCCCGACCTATCTGCAGGGCGATTTCGCCTTCGCGATATGGGATGGCGAGCGCCGGGCGCTGTTTTGCGCGCGCGATCATCTCGGCGTCAAACCTTTCTACTATCATTCGACCGGCAGGCGCTTCGCCTTCGCCTCGGAGATCGGGCCGATCCTGGCGCTGGACGGCGTCGGCAGGCGGCTCAGCGAACACCAGATTTCCGGCTTCCTCGCCGGCTTGACGGACGATCCGCAGGCCACGCTGTACGCCGAAATCTTCCGCCTGCCGGCGCGGCACAGCATGACGGTCGCCGACCGCCGGGTAGTGCTGCAGCGCTACTGGCAGATCGAGCCTTCGCAGCGGCCGCCGCACCCGGACGCGGCTGAGGAATTCCGGCATCTCTTCGCGCAATCGGTGGAGAACCGCATGCGCGGCACGCCGGCCGTCGGCGCGATGCTGAGTGGCGGGCTCGATTCCTCCTCGATCGCTTGCGTTGCCGGTCTTCGCGCGGCGGCTAAGCGAAACCCGAAGCTCAAGACTTTCTCGCTGGTCTTCGACAAGGGATCGTCGATGGACGAGAAGCCGTTCATCGATGCGGTGCTCGACGACAATCCGCTCGATGCCACGCTGATTGCGGTGAGCAATTACGCGCCCTTCGCCGAGTTCGAGCGCATCCTGGAGGAACAGGAAGGCACGTTCCTGGCGCCCGGTCTGTCATTGACCCGCGACCTTTACCGCACCGCGGGCGCAAAGGGCGTCAAGGTGCTTCTCGACGGGCATGGCGGCGACGAGGTCGTCTCGCAGGGCCATGGGCACCTTCACGAACTCGCCAATGCCGGCCGTTGGCTCGAGCTGTGGCGCGAATTGCACAGCGCCGCCAACACCTATGGCGAGGGCATGTTCTCCCTCTATTTCAAGTTCCTGACCATCTACGGACCCGCTTGGCGGATCGCCCGGATGAGATCGATGGCCAGACGCCTTGTCGGCAAGGTGCGGCAGAGGCCAGCATCGGCGCCGCGCGCGTGGCGGGGCCTGGTCAATCCGGACCTTGCCAGGCGCACCGATCTTGCCGAGCGCTTCCATCGCAGCGGCTACATGCCCGCCGCCGTGAGCGCCAGCGAAGCGCTGACGCATCGCTGGCTGCTGTCCACCGGGCTGGTGCCGCACGCCTTCGAAGTGCTCGACAAGGCCGCCGCCAATTCCGGCGTCGAGCCCCGCTATCCGTTCTGGGACAAGCCGCTCGTCGAGTTCTGCCTGGCGCTGCCCGGCGAGGAAAAGCTCAGGGACGGGTTTGGCCGCCACGTGCTGCGCCGCGCGATGCAAGGCATTCTGCCGCCGGCCGTGCAATGGCGACGCGACAAGATCGATTTCACCGCCAACCTGGTCAAGGGCATGCTCGGCAACCACCGCGAGCTTCTGGACAGGCTGCTGATAGCGGACGGCGAGCGGATCGCGCCCTATGTCAACCTGCCTGAAGTGAACGCCGTCTATGAGCGCCTGCTCAGCCAGCCCGAGCAGGCAACGCTGCCCGACGTCCAGCATGTCTGGCGTTCGGTTTCGCTGTCGCTGTGGCTACGGCAAGTCCAAGGAAGCCCCGCATGAATCTTCCGATCGCTTCCTTTGCGCGACCGGGGCCCGCCACCGGGACAATGGCGCCGGGCGGACGCGTCCGCCATTTCTACAGGGCGTACGGGCTGGTCGTCAGTTCAGACCTGGCCTTGCCGGAACTGGAGCCGACAGCACCGGCGACACCGGACCTGGAGATCGCGGTCGGGCCGATCGACTTTCCCGACGGCGCATCGCATGGCGCCACGGGCTTTCGGTTCGAGGCGACGCGCCAATATCTTTCCTGGCAGGCGGTCGGCACCTTCATGATCAGCGACGGCAGGCGGATCGATGTCGATCCGGCGCCGGGGATCGACGACCCGCTGCTTGCCTTTCCGCTGCTCGGGCCGGTTATGGCTCTTGCCCTACATCGGCGCGGGCTGCTCGTCCTGCATGCCAGCGCCATTGCCGTCGACGGCAAGAGCGTGATCTTCATGGGCGACAAGGGCGCCGGCAAGTCGACGACGGCGGGCGCGATGATCCGCGCCGGCCATCGGCTGCTCACCGACGACGTCGTCGCGCTGGATTTGTCCGACCCTGGACGACCGATGATCCTGCCCGGATTTCCGCAGCTCAAGCTCGCCGCGGATGCGGCCGGCGCCATTCACCTCGAGCAGGCGGAAGTGCGCCCGCAGGTGCATCCGCAAATCGACAAGGCGCAGCATCGGCTGCATGACGGATTTGCCGCCGAGGCGGTGCCGGTATCGCGCATCTATGTGCTCGAGCGCGGCGAACGCGCGGCGATCTCGCAGCTTGCCGGTGTCGCCGCGCTGCCGGCGATCATCAAATTCTCATACATCACGCGCTTCGGCCGGCAGGCGTTGGCCGGCGATCTCGCCGCCGCGCATCTCAGCCAATGCGCTGAGATCGCCGGGCTGATCGGCGTCAACCGCCTCGAAGTGCCGGCCGGACTCGCCAGGCTCGATGAAGCGGTCGCCGCGATCGAATCCGACCTGGCGTCGGGAACAAGGTGAGCCAGGGTATGGGCTGGTCCTCGAAGTTTCGCCTGTCGCTTTTGCGCGATGTCGCCGGTTTCGGCGCCATGGTGGCGCATGTCGGCGGACGGCGCACGGCGACGGCGCTTGCCTTCCTGATCCTGGGGAGCCTCACCGAAGGCATTTCGATCCTGCTGCTCGTTCCGCTGCTGCGCCTGATCGGCAAGCCCGACCAGGACTATGCGGTGCGGGTGCCGGAGGCCTTGCATCGGCTGGTGCCCGGCGGAACGCTGTCGCTCGCGAGCGTGCTCTCACTGCTCGTCGCGCTGGTGGCGCTGCAAGCGATGTTCAACCGCTTCAAGTCGGTCTACATGGCGCGGTTGCTCTATGACTTCGTCAACCGCGTGCGCATGAACCTGTTCGAGAGCATCGGCAAGGCGCGCTGGGGCGTTTTCACCCGCATCCGCAGCTCCGATCTCGACCATGCGCTGAACGGCGACGTCGACCGGGTGCAGGTTGCGGCCTTCTCGCTGCTGATGCTGACCCAAGCCACACTGCTCCTGGCCGGCTATCTCATTGTCTCGCTGTTCATCTCGCCGGTGATGACGTGCTTCGCCATCCTTGTCGGTCTGGTGCTGCTGGTTGCGCTGCAGCCGTTCCGGGCGCGCGCCAGCGCCTATGGCCGCACGCTGACCGGCAATCGCCAGGACCAATACCGCACGGTCTCCGAGTTCCTCGGCGGCATCAAGGTCGCCAAAAGCCTGAACGTCGAGGCAAGCTATTTTGCCGAGCTCGGCGCGACGCTGGACAGGATGAAGGCCGACAACATCGCCTTCGTCCGCAACAGCTCGCTCGGCACCGCTCTGTTCCAGGTTACGAGCGTGATCGGGCTGAGCCTCTTCATCTATATCGCGCTGGTTCGCTTTCACCTGTCGCTGGCCGAGATCGTCGTGCTGCTCCTGGTCTTCATGCGGGTCGCGCCGCGCTTCATGGACATGCAGCTTCAGACCCAACAAGTGCTGATCAACCTGCCGGCCTATGCTTCGATGCAAAGCCTCCAGGCTCGCTTCGATGCCGAGCGCGAGCCGGAAGAGAACGTGACCGAACAAGGCGCAAAACTGTCGCTTGAGACCGGCCTCAACATCCGCGATGTGGCGTTCGCCTATGGCGAGGGCGACGGCAAACCGGTGGCCAGCGACATCACCTTCGGTCTGCCGGCCGGAAAGGTGACGGCGCTGATCGGCCCTTCGGGTTCCGGCAAGAGCACGATCGCCGACATGCTGCTTGGGCTGCTTGAACCCACCCAAGGACGTATTCTGGCCGACGGCGTGGAGATCACAGCGCAGAATCGCAGGGCCTGGCGCGATCAGGTCGCCTATGTGCCGCAGGATGTGTTCCTGCTGCACGACACGATCGCCGCCAATCTGCGCCTTGCGGCGCCTGAGGCCAGCGACGAAGAACTGTGGGCGGCCCTGCGAAACGCCCATGCGGCCGATTTCGTGGAGCGGCTGGACTCGCGGCTCGATACGGTGGTGGGCGACCGCGGCGTCCGCCTTTCCGGCGGAGAGCGGCAGCGCATCGCATTGGCGCGTGCGCTGCTGCGCAAACCCTCGCTGCTCATCCTCGACGAGGCGACAAGCGCGCTCGACTGGCAGAATCAGTCGCTGATCGCCCAATCAATCGAGGCGCTGCGCGACCGGATGACGATTTTGACCATCGCACACCGGCCGTCGATGATCGCCTTCGCCGACTGGGTCGTGGCCATCGAGAACGGACGCATCGTCGAGGTCGGACAATATCGGCGGTTGAGGGCGAAAGCCGGCAGCCGGCTTGCGAGGATGCTGTCCGGCGAGCAGGCGGAGCGCGAAAGCGCGCCACCGATCGCGGCCGGGCTGACCTCCGCGCCGGTCGAACGTTCAGTGGAGGCTGCGTCTGGCGCTTAGCTTTTCGCCTTCGGCGACCTTACTCAGGATCGGGCCGCGGTCCGCCTCACGGGTCTTGTCGGCCGATGTCGGCGTGGCTCCCCCGATCATGGCAAAGACCAGAAGGAAATAGCCAGCCTGGATAATGACGGCGCAGACGATGGTGCGAAGCAGGATGGTTCCCGCCGACGCGCCATCGAAATAGGACCAGCCGATGACGATCGCGAGCGCGAAGATCATACCGACAATGAATTTCGGCAAAGACATGACCGCCGCCCTCTCAACCGAGACGAGCATGCAGAAGCTGCGACTTACCCACCCGCGTAACTCCCCGTTGCGCCAAAGAGCTCTTTCTGGCTGCCCAATCCGGCCGGTTGCTTCCGACCTTCCTTACCCGTGCAGACTATGACAGGAACAATTTGCGACTCTATTAAGGCCGGCCTGCCGGAGCAAGGCCGTGCAGGTATGGTTTCCAACGATTTTACGAGATCGACTCTGCCATGCTGCGCCGCACACTCTGGCTCCGAGAGCTATTCAATGAGACGTCTGCCGCTTCAGTTAAACTCATGACTTTGATTAGTATTTTATGTGAATAACTTACCATTGCGAGTGCTTCCAGCGGCCTGCAACCGCGTTTCTTCTGCAGCAAAGAATGCACTGTCCAAAAATGGCCCGAAAAGCGGACTACATTTTCCTGGTTTTCTCTCACCTTGTCATAAACGTGCCACAAAGGTGAAAATTTGGGCAAGGCAGGTTTATTATTTAATCAATTCATGACGTGAACATTTCAAGGCGATGGGAAATTGTGTGTTGCGCTGCAGCATTTTTTTGGTATCTTGCCGTAAACCATCCGTTCAACGTATGGAGCTTCTGCATGAGGGACGTCGCCAAGTCGGCAAATGCGAGTTTTGCGCAGGCCGGCGTTGATTTTCCACCCCCCATCGGCGGTCTGCTCAAACGCAGTTTCGATGTCGTTGGGTCCCTGGCTGGGCTGATCTTGCTGAGCCCGCTCTTCCTGATGGTCGCGCTGCTGGTCAAGCTTTCGGATAATGGTCCGATCTTCTATGGCCACAAGCGTATCGGCCGCGGCGGCAGGATTTTCTCTTGCCTCAAATTCCGTACCATGGTGCCGGATGGCGAGCGCGTGCTCGCTGCGTATCTGGCGGCCAATCCGGAAGCCAACGCCGAATGGATCGCGACGCGCAAGCTGAAGAACGATCCGCGCGTCACCCGCGTCGGCCAGGTGCTTCGCAAGCTCAGCCTCGATGAGCTGCCGCAGATCCTCAACATCCTGCAGGGCGACATGAGTCTTGTCGGCCCGCGCCCGGTCGTGCGCGACGAATTGGAAATCTACGGCAGCGCGGCGGTCTATTACCTGAAATCGCGCCCTGGTCTCACCGGGTTGTGGCAGGTGAGCGGCCGCAACGACGTATCCTACGACACGCGCGTCGCCTTCGATCGCCATTATGTCGAGAACTGGTCGTTGTCCGGGGATATTCGCATCATCTTCAAGACTGTCCCTGCCGTGTGGATGTCACGCGGCAGCTATTGACCGACGGGCCTGCTCCGCCAGATTCGGGGCAGGCATCCGGCAGTGATCTCATCGGGCGGATGGGGCCAAAGCGAATCGGAAAACGTATTTGACAAAAGACCTCTTCGGACTGCCCTTCGCATGCAGTCTCATATCCAGGACCACAGCCCGCTTCGGCGGCGTCTTGCTTGCTGCGTTGCTGGTCATGCCGCAGGTCGCTGCCGCCAGCGACTATCGGCTTGGACCGCTGGACAAGCTCAACATCCGGGTCGCCGAATGGCAGACCGTCGACGGCACGTTCCGCGATTGGTCGGCCCTCAATGGCGAGTATTCGGTCGGCCCGGGCGGGATGCTCTCGGTGCCCTTCGTCGGCGACATGCAGGCCGCCGGCAAGACGACGGCCGAGATCGCTTCAGCGATCGGGCTCGCCCTGCAACGAAAGCTGGCGCTGCCCGACAAGCCGGAAGCCTCGGTCGAGATGGCGCAGTTCCGGCCGTTCTACATTTCAGGCGAAGTCCAGAACCCCGGGCAGTTTCCCTTCGTGCCCGATCTGACCGTGCTCAAGGCAATCAGCATTGCTGGCGGTATCCGGCGCAATGCCGACTATGGTCCGCAGCTCGAAAAGGATCTGATTACCGCCAAGGGCAGCTATGAGATCTATGACGACCAGCGCTTGCGGCTGATGGTCAAGCGAGCCCGCATCGACGCCGACCTCGCCGGGAAGACGACTTTCGAGGTGCCTCAGGAAATTCAAGGCGATCCGAGATTGCCGACCATCGTCGCCGACGAAACGGCGATCCTGGTCTCCGACCAGAAATCGCTGAAGCTGAAGCTCGACGCACTCGACGACCTGAAGGGTGTTCTGCAGTCGGAAATCGAATCGCTGCAAAAGAAGATCGCCAACCAGCAGAAGCAGGTCGATCTGGCCTCGAAGCAGGCCGACAGCATCGGTCCGCTGGCGCAGAAGGGCCTGGTCGCCAATGCGCGCCTGCTTTCCTCGCAGCAGTCGGTCACCGACCTGCAGGGCAAGATCCTGGATTATGAGACGGCGATCCTCACCGCCAAGCAGTCGATCAGCAAGGCGGAGCAGGACGCTATCGATGCCCGCAACACACTGAGTTCGAGCCTCACCGCCGATCGGCAGCAAACGGAAGCGAACCTTAATGAGGCGGCCTTGAGGGTCGGCATGCAGAAAGGCCTAATCGCACAGGCATCGGATCCGGCAACGGCTGCCGCCTACACCGGCAATGAAGAGCCAGCCCTGCTCTATTCGCTGGTGCGCGTCGTCGACGGCAAGACCAGCGAGGTCGAAGCCAAGGAAGACACGCCTATCCTGCCGGGCGACGTAATCAAGGTGAAGCTGGCGCCGACGGCCAGCCAATAGCGCCGCCGGCCCGGGTTTGTCCGAAGCGAACCGGGACGAAGGCGGGAGGGACAAGCCAGGCTCGTTCGCGCGCAGCGCGGGCGAGCGATCTGTTTGGACCGCTTGAAGGCATAACATGCAGCCCGCAGCCCAGCGTCACGTGTATCTGAACCTCGACGCCATCCGCGGCGTGGCGGCGATCAGCGTCATGCTCTACCATTTCTCGCCATTCCTCGCCGACGGCAAGGTGCTGCCGTCGAGCTATCTCGCGGTCGATCTGTTCTTCCTGCTCAGCGGCTTCGTCATCGCGCATGCCTATGACCGCAAGATCGAAACCGGCATGGGCTTCGGCACTTTCGTGGCCATCCGCCTGATCCGGCTCTATCCGCTCTATCTAGCCGGCACGCTGCTCGGCTTCTTCTATTTGCTGGTCAAGAACAGACTGATGCCGGCGGAATACATGCCGCTGCCCGAGATCGGCATGCAGCTGACGACGGGCATGTTCTTCATCCCGCTGGTCGGCGATGCCTATCATACGATCTTTCCTCTCAACCCGGCATCGTGGTCGCTGTTCTTCGAGCTCATCGTCAACATCGCCTATGTCGCTGTCTTCGTGCTCCTGTCGCGGCGGGTGCTGACGGGGATCGTCGGCGCCAGCCTCGTGCTGCTCGTCGTCGCCTCGGTTTTCGCCGGCACGCTCGATTTCGGCATGACCGGCAAGACCATCGTCAGCGGGCTGCCGCGCGTAACCTTCTCGTTCTTCCTGGGCGTGCTGCTCTGCCGATCGATGGCCCGCTGGCAGGGCAGCTTCGGCTTCCTGCGGCGCGGCTTCTGGGTCGAGGGCGCGATCCTGCTCACGCTTGCCGTCTTCGCCATTGCCCCGGCTGCCGGCGGCGCGCGCGTTGCCTACGACCTCGCGGCAATCGTCATCGTCTTCCCGATCATGGTGATGACCGGCGCGGTGGCGCCGACCGCGCCGCGACTGTCAGGCGTCTATGGCTGGCTCGGGCGGATTTCCTACCCGATCTACATCATCCACACGCCGATGCTGATGATCATCGCCGGGGCTGGCAAGGCCTTCTCGATCGATCCGTTCGCGCATCATCCCTTGTTCGGCATCGTGATGGCGGCGATGGTTGTCGTCATCGCCGACATCGCCACGCGCGTCTATGACGAGCCGGTGCGGCGCTTCCTGCAGCGGCAGATGCAGCGCGCCCGGGCCGTGGCTTAGCGCGGGACAAAAGCCGGTATGAAGATTCCGAAATCCATCCTGATCGATCCCGATCGCAACGAGACCTACGGCATTTTCGCCGTCGCGGTTTCCACGCTCGCCTTCGCCTACTCGCCCAATTTCGGCCAGATCCTGATCCTCGCCTACTACGCCGTCTGGCTGCCGCTGCTGTTCGTCGACTACCGGCGCTTCACCTGGAAACTCTCCAGCGCCTGGCTACCCATTCTGCTTGCGGCCTATGTCTGCCTCTCGGTGTTCTGGTCGCAGGCGGCGGGCATCAGCGCGCGCGCGGCGGTGCAATATTCCTCGCACATCGTATGCGCCTATGTCGCGGCGCGCACCATCAGCGTGCGCACGCTGGTGGTCGGCTCGCTGATCGGCATCTTCTTCGTGCTGCTCTATTCACTCGGAGTCGGTGGTTACGCGCTCGACACGATCGACGGCACGGTCAATTTCGTCGGCGCCTTCGGTTCCAAGAACCAGGTCGGCTTCTTCTCTTCGCTCGGCATCTTCTTCTGCCTGGCGTTCCTTGTCTTCTACCGGCGCAACTGGCTGGGCTTCGTCTGGACCGCGCCGATCATGCTTTTGTCGGTCTATATGCTGGCAATCGCCCATTCGGCGACGTCGGTGGCCTCGCTGCCGGCGGTGATCGGCATCGTGATGCTGCTCACCATGACCAAGGTGCTGTCGCGACGCTATCGCCGGGTGCTGTTCGTCGTCGGCGCCGGGGCGCTGGTGACGGGCGTGGTGGCAGCGCTCAACCTCGGGCTGCTGGATGTCGTGCTCGGCATCTTCGGCAAGGATTCGACGCTCACCGGCCGCACCTATCTGTGGGAACAGGGCTGGAAAGCAGCGCAGCAGCGTCCGCTGCTCGGCTATGGCTATGCCGCCTATTGGGTGCAGGGTTTTGCCGATCCGGAGCGGCTGTGGGCGGAATTCTATATCTCGACGCGTTCCGGCTTCCACTTCCACAACACCTATGTCGAGACGCTGGTCGAAATCGGCTTCATCGGCGTCACCTTGCTGGCGCTGGTCATCCTGCGCGCCTTCTACGGCCATGTATCGAAGGTGGTGTTCGGCGGGTGGAGTGCCGATTCGGTGGTGCTTGCCGGCGCGACCGGGCTGATGCTGATCCGCTCCTTCTTCGAGGTCGAGATGCTCGGCCCCTATTTCATGGCGTCCTTCATCGTCTATTATGGCCTGTTCAAGCTGAACCCATTGCCGGCTTTCCGGCGCCGCCAGATGGTCGTTCCCGCCGAGGACGAGAGGCCGGCCATCGGCCGCATGCCGGCGCCGACCTGAGAGGCTTTTGGCGTGCTCGCCAACGATCTGGGGATCCGCCCGAGCGGCTTGCCCAAGCCCGAAATCCTGCACGTGCCGTGGTAAACGCCTGTGTTACATCGGCCTGCCGCGCCAAGCAGCTTTCCAACGCCGCAACCTGGTACGCAGAAATGCCTCGGCCCCAAACGGCAGCGAAGGTTTGCCTGGCCGCCGGCCCGTACTCTGCTGCGTCAGGCGCTGAGCGATGAGGCGGGCGAGCCGACAACGCGGATGCATGTCGAGATCAGCCACTTGACCGGCCAGCCTCTCGGGCAGCGGCCTCGATCGCCAGGCAAGATAGGCTGCGTAGGCCTGCGGTGTTTCGATGAGATGGTGAAGATAGGCCGCCAGTTCCGCCGGTGTGCTGAAGGATGCGACGTCGATGTAGGAATTGTCGGGAACGAACGCCGCGGCATTTGGCGCGCCGAGATAGACCGGCACCGTGCCGGCCTCCAGCGGATCGAACATCTTTTCGGTGACGTAGTCGGGCGCGATCGAATTCTCCAGCGCCAGGCAAAAGCGATAGCGGCCAATGGTCTCGATCTTGGTTTGCCGGCCGAGATCGAGGCCAGTGATCTCGCGGTTGGGCCGGTAGCGGCCGTAGCAATCGACCGCGATGTGCCGGGACAGTTCGGCGATGAATGTATCACGACCGCTCTTATTGATGCTCGATGACTGGAAGTGCACCGTCGGTGCGCGCTCGGGCTTGGGCGGTATCGGCGCATGTCGGGCGGCTTCCCACCAGCTTGCGTCAGGCAGATAAGGCGTCCAGACGTCCGCCCCGGTTTCATAGGTCATGACGATGTCGAAGTGCTGCATGACGGCCGCATCGGTCATGACGGGATAGTTGACGACGCTCTCCATCGACCAGGCAACCCAAAGCTGGCCGGGATATTTGCGGGCGTCGCCGGCCTCACGAAAATTCGGCAAATGGAAAACCACCGCATCGGCCTCGGCAAGCCGTCGCCGGTCGTTGGTCCATTCGACGGGTGCTGGATATTGCGGCGTGGCCGCAATGTCGGTCGGCTTGTTGAAGCAGCGCGTCCAGAACAGGATCAGCGGAGTATCAGACGGCATCGGACCCTTCCGCTCTGGCAAGGCGCCGTCTTACCTTATCGCGGCAATCGCGAAAGAACCACGCGGTTCCGCACTCACCCATGCAGGTCCCTTGCAATCGCCGGCCCGATCGTGAAGCCGGAGAAGGTCGCCTCAAAGCCTTCGCGCTGCGGCGAGCAGCACATCATGCCGACATCGACCGTTTTCGAGATCGGGAAATAGGCCAGGCGCACCGGTTTCCAGTGGCCGTCCGAGGCGTCCAGATACTGGATGCGGATCGCCTCGGCGTGGCGGGTTAGGCGGATCCTGACGCCGTCCTTGCCGGCGGCGATGGCGACCAGCGACCAGTCGGAGGTGTCGTTGGTGACGACGACGGAGAAGTATGCCAGCCCGTCGGTGTATTCGATGCCGGCCTTGATCCAGTGCGTTTCGCTCAGGCGCAGCATCAGCCCCGCCTGATCGTAGAGCACCTTGTAGTCCCCCTTGACGGTCACCTCGGCGCTGAAGTCACCCTCGACGGAACGGTAGAGGAAATGGCCGTTGTCTCGCCAGAAGCCGTAGAAGGTCTCGCGCCAGAAGTCGGTGTCCTTGCCTGTTCGGACGGTGAGCGTTCCGTCGCCGACCGTGTGCTGCGGTGGCGGGTTGAGCCATGTCATGTCGGCCACGCTCATCGATCTGCTCCCGGATTGGACTAGTGCGTTTCACCGTTTCATGGAAACGGCGAAACGCCCTATCTCCTTGTTTTTGCGCAATTCCGGACGGAAAACCGCCAACACTTTTCCTGGAACTGCTCTAGCCGGCGAATGTATAGGCGGTCTTCACCGTGGTGTAGAACTCCATCGCGTAACGGCCTTGTTCGCGCGGGCCGTAGCTCGAGCCCTTGCGGCCGCCGAACGGCACGTGGAAATCGACGCCGGCCGTCGGCAGGTTGACCATCACCATGCCGGCCTCGGAATTGCGCTTGAAATGCGTCGCGTGCTTCAGGCTGGTGGTGCAGATGCCGGAGGTGAGGCCGAACGGCGTGTCGTTGGCGACAGCCAGCGCTTCGTCATAGTCCTTGACGCGGATGACATTGGCGACGGGGCCGAAAATCTCCTCGCGCGAGATGCGCATCGCGTTGGTCGAGCCGACAAACAGCGCAGGCTGCAGATAAAAGCCAGGCGCGCCGCGCTCAAGCCGGTCACCGCCGAAGGCGAGCTCGGCGCCTTCCTGGCGGCCGATGGCGATGTAATCCTCGTCCTGCTTGAGCTGGTTCTGGTCGACGACAGGACCGATCTGGGTCTTGGCATCGAGCGCATCGCCGATGACGAGCTTGTCCAGCCGCTCCTTGATCGCGTCGACAAAACGGTCGTGGATGCCGTCGGTGACGATCAGGCGCGAGGACGCCGTGCAGCGCTGTCCGGTCGAGAAATAAGCGCCGTTGACCGCGCAGTCGACGGCCACCGCGAGATCGGCGTCGTCGAGCACGACGAGCGGATTCTTGCCGCCCATTTCGAGCTGGAATTTGCGCATGTGCTCCACACTTGCCGCGGCGACGCGCTTGCCGGTCCCGACCGAGCCTGTGAAGGAGATGGCGTTGACATCGGGATTGTCGAGCATCGCCTGGCCGACCACCGATCCCTTGCCCATGACGAGGTTGAGCACGCCCTTGGGCAGGCCGGCGCGGTGCAGGATATCGACGATGGTCCAGGCGCTTTCGGGAACCAGCTCGGCCGGCTTGAAGACGATCGTGTTGCCGTAGGCCAGCGCCGGCGCGATCTTCCAGGCGGGGATGGCGATGGGGAAATTCCACGGCGTGATGATGCCGACGACGCCGACGCCTTCGCGCGTCATCTCGACGCCGACGCCAGGCCGAACGCTCGGCACCATCTCGCCCGACAGACGCAGCGTCTCACCGGCGAAGAAGTCGAATATCTGCGCGGCGCGGATCGTCTCGCCGACGCCCTCTGCCAGCGTCTTGCCTTCCTCGCGCGCGAGCGACCGGCCGATCTCGTCCTTGCGTGCCATGATCTCGTCGGAGGTTTTCTTCAGCACGGCATGGCGGGCCAGCGGGCCTGAGCGCGACCAGGCCGGAAAGGCCGCCTTGGCGGCCGCGATGGCCTGCTTTGCCTGCTCAGGCCCGGCCGAAGCATATTCGCCGACGATGTCGTTGGTGTTCGACGGGTTGATGTTGCGCGAGCCGGCCTCGCCAAGCCACTCGCCGTCGATCAGGTTCTTGCGCAGCACGGTCATTGTCTTATTCCTTGAAGCTGGGGTAGTGGCAGTCCGTCGGCCGGTCAATTGTCGGACAAATGATATAATGATTGTCCCGTGGCAGGTCTACCGGCCTTCTGCGACAAACCTAGGGCCTTGCCGCGTCAGGTCGAGAACGACCAGAACAGACAGGCGAGCGTGACCGCGCCGAAGGCGACGAAGAACAGGCTTCTGAGCAGGATGTTGCGGCGAAGCTCGTTCATGGTGAGATGCGCCGCAACGATCACTGCCACGAACAGGAAACGCCAGTTGAAAAGCGCCCAGAGCACCTCGTGCTGGCCGAAGGCCCATCTGGCGATCAGCGAGCCGACGATGGTCGCGAACAATACGATCGTCGCCCAGAAGATCGCATCGGCCGCATGGGTCAGTACGACGCCGGCGGCGCGGATGGGCAGGATCATCATCAGCATGGCTGCGAAGAAATAGACGGCGGCGATCGCCAGGAATGAGCCGGCGTCGGCGATGCCGTCGAGACGCTTCACGCCGAACGCGCCATAGGGATAGCCGTGCCTCGCCACGGCCAATGACAGCGCCATCAGCAAAGCGCTCAAAACCGTGACCAGTGCGAATGTGCCGAGGGCCTTGCTCATGCCTTTTCCTGTCGAGACGAATCAACAGGAGTCTAGCAGAGCATGGCCCTCGAAAGCCGCAATTCACTGCTCGACATTCTCGAAGACGTCAGGGCCTTTGCGAAGCCGAGACGAGATCGGCCTTGCGCCGGGCCGTCTCCAGGCCGACCGCGATGAAGCGGCGCGCATGACGAGCAAGCTCCATATTGTCGGTCCACAGATTGCGCCAGATCGCCGTCTTCCGCGACAGATTCTCGTCGACGATCTCGGACGAGAAGGATTCGAAGCTGAGATCGTCGCTGTAGCCGATCGCCGCCAGCGCATCGAAGATCGCCGAGAAATCGATGCTGCCGGTGCCCAGAAAGCCGCGATGGCTCTCGCCGATATGGACATAACCGATCTTCCTCGCGGCATGGCGGATGGCCAGGCCGACATCGGCCTCCTCGATGTTCATGTGGAAGGTGTCGAGGTGCAGGAAGATGTTGTCGGAGCCGGTGTCTTCGATGAAAGCTAGTCCTTGCGCGGCGGTGTTGAGCAGGTTGCTTTCGAAGCGGTTGACGATTTCGAGATTGAGCGTCACGCCGGCGGCCTTGGCCGTTTCCGCAACCCCGGCAAGTGTAGCGGCGCTGCGGTTCCACTGATCGCGCGTCGGCGGTTCGGTTTGCAGGCCGTGGCTTGCCGAGAGAATGCCGCCGATCTTTTGGCCGCCGAGATCGCGCGTGAGGGCGACGGTGCGGTTCAGGATCTCGACGCCGCGCGCGGCGACCGCCTTGTCTGGGCTGGAGATGTCGCCGTCGGCAGGCAGGCCAATGCTGATCGCTACGCCCAGGCCGAGATCGGTGATGCTTTTGGCCAGCCTGCCGATATCGACATCCGCCGGATCGAGATAGGAGAATTCGATCAGGTCGAAGCCGGCTTCCTTCGTGTTGGCCAGCGTGCGTTCGAGATCCGCCTGCGCCGAACTCGCAGACCAGACGAAAGAATGGATACCAATGCGCGACATGATCGTCTCCGTCCGATGAATGAGGCGCGGCCGGACCGATCCGGCCGCGCCAGCCTTGGGAGCAGGCTTTTTAGCGGGCCGCCGTCCAGCCCTTGTAGTCCTTCAGGTTCTCGGCGGTAATCAGCTTCGGATCGAGCAGCACGGTCGGCTCGGCCGGCTTCTTGCCGGCAAGCACATCTGCCGCCATCGTCAGCGACTGGCCGGCCATGACATAGGGATCCTGCGAGGCCGAGGCCTTGATCAGCGAGGTGCCGGACGCGAACTCCTTCTCAATGTCCGGGGCGCCGTCGACCGCGGTGATGATGAATTCCGAGCGATTGAGCTGCTTGGCGGCGAGCTGCGCGCCGATCGCCGTAGGATCGTTGATGGCGAACACCGCGTCGATCTTGTCGAAGCGGGTGAGCAGCGACTGGAACACTTTCAGGCCGCCGTCGCGCGATCCCTCGGCGTTCTGGTCGTCGGACAGGATTTTGATGTCGGCGTGCTGCGAAAGAACGTTCTTGCAGCCCTTGACGCGCTCCAGGATCGACGACGAGGCCGGGCCGTTGAGGATGACGTAGTTGCCTTTGCCGCCGGTGTGATCGACCAGATACTGGCAGGCCTCCTCTCCGGCCTTGACGTTGTTGGTCATCACGGTGACGTCGGCGCCCGGCGCCGAGACGTCGAAGGCAGCGACGACGATGCCAGCCGCCTGCGCCTTCTTGACCGCGGGCGCGATCGCCTTGGCATCGACGGCATTGAGCATGATGACATCGACGCCGGCGGCGATGAAGGAATCGATCTGCGAGACCTGCTTGTTGAGGTCGTAGTCGGCCGACACCGACGTCACCTCGACCTTCGGATTGATCTTCTTGGCCGCGTCCTCGATGCCCTTAATGGTGGCGACGAAGAACGGGTTGCCGAGCAGGCCGACCGAGATGCCGACCTTGTTGAGGTCTTTGGCCGATGCCGGCGCGATGGCGAGGGCCGCGAGGGCTGCGCCGCAGAGCAGTTTGGCGATAGTCTTCATTTACTTGCTTCCTCCGATTGCCCCGCGCCTCTCACGGTGCGTTACACACAATCCGGCCCGTCTAGGCCGGCGACCGAGGTCAATCACGTTCTTGCTCCGGCCTGCAACCGGTAACGGTCGAGGGCGACCGCCACGATGATGACCAATCCCTTGATGATGTACTGCCAGATGTCCGAGACACCGGCCAAAATGAGCCCGTTGGAGAGCACGGCGATGATCAGCCCGCCGATCAGCGTGCCCCAAATCGAGCCGACGCCGCCGACGAAGCTGGTGCCGCCGAGAATGACGGCGGCGATGGCATCGAGCTCGTAGGACTGGCCTAGCTGCAGGCCATTGGCGGCGTAGAGTCTCGCCGCCGACATGACGCCGCCGAGGCCCGCGAGCAGGCCCGACACGCCATAGACGAAGAGCAGCACCAGCGGCACCTTGATGCCGGTGAGGCGCGCCGCCTCGGCATTGCCGCCCACGGCATAGATCCAGGTGCCGAGCACGGTGCGCTTGAGCACCAGCCAGGACAGCACCACCACGGTCAGCGCGATGATGACAAGCCAGGGAATGCCGAACAGTGAGCCATTGCCGATGAAGTCGAAAGGCAGGTCGGAATTGAAGACTGTCGTATCCTCGCCGAGCAGGCGGGCGACGCCGCGCACGGCGGTCAGCGAGCCCAGCGTGACAATGAAGGGCGGCAGCTTGATGTAGGCGACAAGCAGCCCGTTGATGACGCCGAAGCCGAGACCGAGCAAAATGGCGGCCGGAATGCCGAGCATGCCCCAGTCCGGCACCAGCGACACCAGCACAGCGACCATCGCCGAGGCCGCGAGGATCGAGCCGACGGATAGGTCGATGCCGCCGGTGAGGATGACGAAGGTCATGCCCGCGGCCAGCACGATATTGATCGACGACTGCTGGCTGACGATGAGCAGGTTGGTGCCGGTAAGGAAGCGCGGGTTGATGAACTGGAAGCCGACAGCAAGCAACACCAGAACCGGCAGCATGCCGAGCGCGGCGAAGGCCGTGCGCAGCCGTCGGCTCCTGACCGCTGCCTGATCCGCCGCTTTCGCCACTGTTGAGCTGTCGGTCATCTTGTCGGTCCTTCCTTGGCCGCCCCCGTCGCAAGTTCCATGATTTCTTCCTGACGCAGCGGCCTGCCCTCCGACGCCGTCACCTCGCCGGCGATGGCGCCGTCGCGCATCACGAGCACGCGGTCGGCCACCCCGATTACTTCGGGCAGTTCGCTGGAGATCATGAGAATGGCGATGCCCCGGCCGGCAAGACTGTCGATCAACCGATAGATCTCCGACTTGGCGCCGACGTCGACGCCGCGCGTCGGCTCGTCGAGGATGACGACCCTGGGCTCGGTCTCAAGCAGGCGGGCAAGCAGCACCTTCTGCTGGTTGCCGCCCGACAGTGAGCCGGCATTGGCCTGCGCCGAGCGCGTGCGGATCGAGAGATCGGCGATGGCCTTGGCGGCACGCCGCTCGGCGGCGGTGAAATCACGAAAACCGCCGGCGCGCGCGTCTTTCGCAAGCACGCCCATATTGATGTTGTCGGCGATCGACATGTCGAGAAACAGCCCGAGCTCCTTGCGGTCCTCGGTGAGGTAAGCAATGCCGGCCTCCAGCGCCTCGCGTGGCGAAGCGATGGCAATCGGCTTGCCGTCGAGCTCCAGCTCGCCCGCGCTGCGGCGGTCGGCCCCGAAGATCAGCCTCGCGAGTTCGGTGCGGCCGGAACCAACCAGCCCCGCCAACGCCAGCACCTCCCCGTGGTAAAGATCGAACGAGCAGTCCTTCAGCAATCCGCCATCCGACATGCCGCGCACCGACAGCGCAACCGGGCGCTGGCTGTCCGGCGGCCGGTGATCCTTCTTGTAGAAGGCCGAGAGATCGCGGCCGACCATCATCGAGACCAGGCGCGATGCATTGAGATCGGCGCGTTCCAGCGTGCCGACATAGCCGCTGTCGCGCAGCACGCTGACGCGGTCGGCGAGCTGGTAGACCTCCTCCATGCGGTGGCTGATGTAGATGATGGCAATGCCTTGCGCCTTCAGCGCCCCGATCACCTCGAACAGCCGGTCGGTCTCGCGCGAGGTCAGCGAGGTGGTCGGCTCGTCCATGACGATGATGCGGGCGCTGGTCGACAGCGCGCGGGCGATCTCGACCAGCTGGCGCTCGCCCAGCGACAGGCTGGAGACCAAGGCGCGCGCCGAAAAGGAGACGCCGAGCCGCTCGATGATTTCCTTGGCGCGACGGTTGCACTGGTCGCGGTCGACGATGCCGAACCTACGCGGCTCGTTGCCGAGGAAGATGTTCTGCGCCACAGTCAGGTTCGGCGCCAGCGACAGCTCCTGGTAGATAACCGCGATGCCCTGGGCGCGAGCCTTGATCGGATCGCCGCTGGCGACCGGCGCACCTTCGATCAGGATCTCGCCGCCGGCATCCGGCCGATAGGCGCCGGACAGCACCTTCATCAGCGTCGACTTGCCGGCGCCGTTCTCGCCCATCAGCGCATGCAGTTCGCCGGCATTGACGGTGAGCGATACGTCGTGCAGGGCCCGGACGGGACCGAAAGTCTTGGAGATGTGGCGCATCTCCAGCACCGGCCTTTGCGACGCCTCGACGCGGGCGGCGGCGCTCATTGCGCACCTCCTGCCGCCGCGCCGGCGATGTGGCGTCCGGCAATAAGGCCGCGCCAGTCGTCGCGGTAGCGATCCAGGCCTTTGAAGTCCGCGGCGCGTACCGGCTCCGGCCTATCGGCGGCGAATTCGCGGCCGATGCTCTCGAAGGCGAGAGCCGCGGCGCCCGTGGCGCTGCCTTCCAGCGTGGCCCCCTGCAGGAAGGATTGGCCGGGCCGCAGCGCCGCCAGGAGGCCGGCAAGCATCCCATCCGCATTCAGTCCGCCATCGACGATGACGGTGTCTGCCGAACGGATCAGGTCGAGCGAGAGATCGATCATCAGAGCCACATAAAGCAGCGCTACGGCGGCGCGCTCCCCAGCACCGGAAACGGGCCCGAGGATCTCGCCCGTCCGGCCCGGCAGCGGTCCGCCCGAGGCAAAGCTCGGCACGGCCATCGTGCCGGCGTCGATCGCCCGCTGTATGGCGGCCGAGGCGATCGCGCCTTGCCAGTTGCCGCTGATCACGGCGAATTCGCGCCCGCCCATGAAGCGGATCGTAGGCACCGGGCCGCCATCGACATCGACATTGGCCAGCATGTCGCGCTCGCGGTCGAGCGCCTCGAACGGACAGTCAGGGTTGAGAACGATCACCCAGGTGCCCGTCGACACCACGCTGAGCGGCCCGAGGTCCTGCCGGCGATAGGCATGGAGCGCGGCATTGCTATCATGAACGCCGTTGTGAATGGCGACCGGTCTGCCCGCCCGGCCAAAGCGCCGCTCGCCAATGACGCCGCCGGCGTGCGCGAAGGCGGGCATGCGGCCCCGCCAGCCCTCGGCATCGACCAGCGAGGAGAAGTCACGCTTGCTCGGTGCCCACAGATGCGAGTGGCAGCCGAGATAGGAGACTTCCGAAACGGCGTGGCCGCCGAAGCGCCAGCTCCAATATTGCGGATAGCCGAGAATCGCCTTCGCCGCCGAGAACGCGCCGGGCTCCACTTCTTTCAGCCACAGCATGTGGCGGCCATAGTTGAAGCCGAGCGGCAGGCGCGGCGAGAAGGTCTCGGCGAAATCGGGAATGCGCCGATCGATCCTCGCGGCGATCTCGGCGGGCGGCTCCTGCTCATAGTCTAGGATCGGATGCGTCAGCGCCGTATCGTCGACCAGCGCGAAGGTGCAGCCGTGGCCCGACACCATCAGACCTTCGATGCCGTGGGCATCAGCGGCCTCGTTGACGGCGTCCAGCGCCCAGTTATGCAGCGCCGTTTCGTCAAGCACGCTGAGCCCGCTTTTGCGTATCCAGTCGGGTTTCGTGCGCCGTTCGTCGAGGATGCGCCCGTCCTGGTCGAAGACGAACAGCTTCGAATTGGTCTTGCCGAAATCGAGCACCGCCACCTTCACTGGACGGCTCCCGAAGGCGAGGCGATACGCACGGTGACACCGGCATCTTCCAGCATGCGCGCATCGGCGTCGGACAGGCCGTCATCGGTCACCAGCGTGCCGATGCGCGACAGCGGCAGCGCGACATTGCGGGCGTGGATCGACAGCTTCCGGCTGTCCGCCAGCACGACGATCTGGTCGGCGCAAAGGCTGAGATCGATAATCGAGCGCACCAGCAGCGGATGCGATTCCAGCACGCCCTCATGGCCGAGGCCCTGCGCGCCGAGAAAGAACTTCGAGGCATAAAACGGCACGGCCTGGGTGAGCGAATGGATGATGCCGGGCTCGCGGTGCAGATCGCCGCCGGCGATGGTCAGGCTGCAATGGCCATGATCGCTGAGATAGGCGGCGAGCGGCATGGAATTGGTGAAGAGGCGAATGTTGCGGTCGGCAAGCTTGACGCCGAGATGGAAGCAGGTCGAGCCGCCATGGACGATGACCGCATCGCCGTCCCGCACCATGGTGGCGGCTACAGCGGCGATTTGCCGTTTGGCATCGACCGCCAGGTCACGGTTCTCGTCATAGGGCCTCGCATAGGCGATGCCGGCATGCGAGGCGCCGTCGAGCGCCGAGATGCCGCCATAGACCTTCCTGGCTTCGCCGGCCTCGTCGATCTTGTCGATGTCGCGCCTGACCGTCGCCGCCGACACGCCAAGCCGCTCCTGCAGTTCACGCACCGAAGCGAACGGCCGGTCCCGCAATAGCTCGACGATCTGACGCTGGCGGCCGGAGTCGCTCAACTCTTCCTCCCGACAATGCCATTTTGCATGACAATTGATGCAACTTACTCAACATCAGTCGGATTGCAAGCCCGTTTTGACGATAATAGATCACTGTTGACGTAGATCGCTCGCATCTGCGATATCAGCACCAATCATTCTCCTGTAATGGGAGATCGTGCGAGACCGACCGAGCCGTTGGAGGAAGATCGCCATGGCGACCACAGTTGATGCGCAGGAGCTGGCCGCCTTGCGGACACTTTCGGCAGCCATCGGCGACGATCCGCACCTGACACAGGCAGCCGGCGGCAACACATCGCTGAAGGCAGGGGACACGCTGTGGATCAAGGCCTCCGGCACCTGGTTGAGGGACGCGCTGACGGACGACATCATGGTACCGGTCGCGATGGGTCCGCTCGTCGAGGCCCTCGAACGGCGTGATCCGAGCGCCGACAAGCCGCAGGCCTTTGCCATCGATGCCCTCAATCCGCGCGGCTTGCGCCCTTCGATCGAGACCATCGTACACGCGCTGATGCCGCAGCGAGTGGTGCTGCATGTCCACTGCGTCGAGACAATTTCACTCGCCGTTCAGGCCGATTGCGAGATCGAGGCCGGGCGGCGTCTCCAGGGCATCGCGTGGGCTTATGTCCCCTATCGCCGGCCGGGCCTGCCGCTTGCCCAGGGCATTGCCGAGCGTCTCGGGCAGGGGGTCGACGTGCTGATCCTCGGCAATCACGGACTGGTCGTCGCAGCGGAGACCGTGGCCGAGGCGGAGCGTCTGCTGCACCGGGTGAGATCGCTTTTGGCCCGCCCGGCGCGGCAGACACCGATCCCGGATATAGCGGCGCTGGCGGCACTTGCCGACGGCAGCGGTTACCGATTGCCGGCGGATATCGAGGCGCATGCGGTGGCGCTCGATGAGGACAGCCGCCGCATCGCCGAAGCCGGCAGCCTCTACCCTGACCACGTCATCTTCCTTGGCCGGGGCTCCGTGGTGGCAAGGCCTGGCGAGAAGGTCGCCGACGTCGTCGCGCGGCTGGGCACGAACCCCGTCGCGGTCCTCTTTCCAGGCGCCGGCGTGCTGATGCGCGGCGACGCCAGCTCCGGCGCGGACGCTATGCAGCGCTGCCTCGCCGACGTGACCGCGCGGATCGACACCACGGCGCGATTGAATTATCTCACCGCCGCCGAAAATGACGAGCTGGTCAACTGGGATGCCGAGCAGTATCGCCAGAGACTCAACGCGGCGGGTTAGGCGAATGGCGCCTCTTGCATTAGGCATCGACATCGGCACCTCCGGAGCGCGCGCCGTCGCGATGCGTCCGGACTTCTCCACCGCCGCGAGCGCCGCCGTGCCGCTCGAGCGCTTCGGCGCGAACGGCCGCGATCCGGCCGTTTGGTGGGCCGCCGTCGAAGCGACACTGCACGAGCTTTTTTCGCGCATCGATCGCATGGCTGTGCGCGCGATCGCCGTGGACGGTACGTCGGGAACCGTGCTGCCGACCGACGACGCCGGACGGCCGCTGGCCGAGCCGCTGATGTACAACGATAAGGTTCCGGATGCGGCCATCCTCGCCGTGATCGCCGGCACGGCGCCGGAGGCAAGTGCTGCGCATGGGGCGACCTCCGGTCTCGCCAAGGCGCTCTGGTTCCAGCGCCTGCCTGGCATCCACGCCGTGCTGCACCAGGCCGACTGGATTGCCGGGCAATTCTCGGCCCGCTTCGACATCAGCGACGAGAACAACAGCCTGAAGACCGGCTACGATGCCGAGGCGCGCCGCTGGCCGGAATGGATCGCGGCGACCGGCATGCGCGTGGAGCTTCTGCCCACCATTGTCAGGCCGGGTAGCGTGACCGGCAGGCTTACGGCCGCCGCCGCCGACCTGTTCGGATTGCCGCGCGATGTCGCGGTGGTCGCCGGCACCACGGACGGCTGCGCCTCTTTCTTGGCGACGGGCGCGGCGGCCGCGGGCGACGGTGTCACCGCTCTCGGATCGTCGCTGACCATCAAGATCCTGTCCGACCGGCCGATCTCGGCGCCGCGCTACGGCATATACAGCCACCGGCTCGGCGATGCCTGGCTCGCGGGCGGCGCGTCGAACACCGGCGGCAAGGTGCTCGCCCAGCATTTTTCGCTCGCGCGCATCGTCGAACTCAGCGCCGCAATTGATCCCGCGACGGAGACCGGCCTCGACTATTATCCGCTCGGTTCGGCCGGCGAACGTTTTCCGGTCACCGATCCAACGCTCCAGCCGCGCCTGCTGCCCCGACCGGAATCGGACGCCGACTATCTCAAGGCGATGCTGGAAGGCATCGCGGCCATCGAGGCGCTCGGCTACCAGAGGCTCGCCGAACTCGGCGCGCCGAAGCTCACCTCGGTTCGAAGCGTCGGCGGCGGCGCCGCCAATGCCGCCTGGACCGCGATCCGACGGCGCAAGCTCGGCGTCGATTTTCTGCCGGCGCTCTCCGATGAGGCTGCGGCTGGCACGGCGCGGCTGGCGCTGATGGCCGTAAAGGAGGCGGGGCTGCTGCTGTGAGCGCGAAGCACGCCGTGCATCTCGACGGGATCGCAGCGCTCGCCGAACGCTACGAAGTGTTCCTGCTCGACCAGTTCGGCGTGCTGCATGGCGGGCAACAGGCTTATCCCGGCGCGGTCGAAGCCCTGTCGGCGCTGAAGCGCGCCGGCAAGACCGTGGTGCTGATCTCGAATTCCGGCAAGCGGGCGGAGCCAAACGAAGGGCGGCTGCTGAAGCTTGGTTTCGAAGCGGGAAGCTGGGATCATTTCGTCTCATCCGGCGAGGTGGCTTGGCGCATCTTCCGAAACATGGCGGACTCGGGCGCGCTGCGGGCTGGCACGAGATGCCTGCTGATCAGCCGCGACGAGGACCGTTCGGCGATCGAGGGCCTGCCACTCGTTCTGACCGAGCGCGGCGATGACGCCGATCTGGTGCTGATTGCGGCCAGTGAAGGCGACCGCTACGACCTCGACCACTACCGAAGACCTCTCGGCCCGGCGGCGGCGCGGAAGGTGCCGTGCTTCTGCACCAACCCCGATCGGATCATGCTGACCGCGGTCGGACCGCGCTTCGGCGCCGGCGAGATCGCCGATCTTTACGAACAGCTCGGCGGCAGCGTCACCCGTATCGGCAAGCCCTATCCGGCGATCTACGAAGCTGCGCTGGCGCTTGCGGGACATCCGGCACTCAGCGATGTGATCTGTGTCGGTGACAGTGTCGAGCACGATATAGCCGGCGGCAACGCGGCCGGCGTGTCGACCGCGCTGGTGATGACGGGAATATTGGCCGACAGGAGCGACCTGACGGGGCTGTTCGCAGACCTTGGCGCGTGGCCTGACTACACTCTGGGCGCTTTCCGCTGGCGCTGATCCGCGGACCTATCCAATCCGGTTTCCGCTCTTCGGATCAAACAGATGCAGCGCAGCCGGATCGGCGCCGAGGCGGATGGTGTCGCCCGACCTCACATCGCTGCGGCCCATGACGAAGACGCAGACCTGCTGGTTGGCCAGCCTGGCATAGAACTGCGTCGACAGGCCGAGCGGCTCGACCACCTCGACCTCGGCCTTCAGCGCGCCGTCGTCCACGAGCTTGATGTGCTCTGGCCGCAGTCCGATGGTGAGGTCATCGCCGTCGCTGATCGGCAGGCCATCCGGCAGCCGCAGCTTCTGGCCATCGGCGAGCACGGCATCCGCCTTGCCACCCTTGGCGACCTTAGCCGGCAAGAAGTTCATGCCCGGCGAGCCGATGAAGCCGGCGACGAAGGTGTTGACCGGACGGTCGTAAAGCTCCAGCGGGCGGCCGACCTGCTGCACATAGCCGTCATGCATGACGACGATGCGGTCGGCCATGGTCATGGCCTCGACCTGGTCATGGGTGACATAGACCGAAGTGGTCTTGAGCTGCTGGTGCAGCGCCTTGATCTCGGCACGCATATGGACGCGCAATTTGGCGTCGAGGTTGGAGAGCGGCTCGTCGAACAGGAACACTTTGGGGTCGCGCACGATGGCGCGGCCCATGGCGACGCGCTGGCGCTGGCCACCGGAAAGCTGGCGCGGCAGTCGGCCGAGATAGGCGTCGAGGCCGAGCCGCTTGGCGGCAGCACCTACCCTGCCGTCGATCGTCGTCTTCTCGGCCTTCTTCAAAAGCAGGCTGAAGCCCATGTTGGAAGAGACATCCATATGCGGGTAGAGCGCGTAGGACTGGAACACCATGGCGATGTCCCGGTCCTTCGGCGCGACGTCGTTGACCAGCCGCTCGCCGATGTGGATCTCGCCGCCGGTAACTTCCTCCAGGCCGGCGATCATGCGCAGCAGCGTGGACTTGCCGCAGCCGGACGGGCCGACCAGCACGACGAATTCGCCATCGGCGATCTCGAGATCGACGCCGTGCAGGATGCGCAGCGCGCCGTAATCCTTCTCGACGTTTTGCAGCGTGACGGAAGCCATCTTTTATCCTTTGACCGCACCGGCGGTGAGGCCGGTGACGAGATAGCGTTGCAGGAAAGCGAAGAAGACGCAGACCGGGATCAGCGCCAGGATGGAGGCCGCCATCATCTGCCCCCAGTCGACGGCGAACTTGCCGATGAAGGTGAGCAGGCCGACGGCAAAGGTCTTCTGCTCGTCGCTGGAAATCAACATCAGCGCGAACAGCAACTCGCTCCAGGCGGCGGTAAAGACGAAGCCCAGCGTCGCGCCCATGCCGGGCAAGGTCAGCGGCACGATCACCCGGCGCATCGCCTGAGCGCGGGTGCAGCCGTCAATCATCGCCGCTTCCTCCAGGTCTTTCGGGATGCCGTCGAAGAAGGACTGCATCAGGAAGGTTGCGAAGGCGGTGTTGAAGGCGGTGTAGATGATGATCAGGCCGATCAGGCTGTTGGTCAGGCCGAGATCGCCCATGATGCGGTAGATCGGCGGAATGACCATGACCAGCGGGAAGGTCTGGGTGAGCAGCAACAGGATCGCCAAAGTCGCCTTGCCGCGGAAAGTGAAGCGCGACATGGCATAGCCGGCAAGCGTGGCGATGACGGTGACAAAGGCGGCCGTTGATACCGAGACGATGACGCTGTTGAGGAAATAGCGCGGAAAGTCGGAGGCCTCGAGCACGGTGGCGAAGTTCTGAAAAGTCGTCTGCGACGGCCAGAAGGTGATGCCTTCGGAATAGAGCAGGCGTTCGGGCGTCACCGAGATCTTCAGCGTCCAGAAGATCGGAAACAGCGCGAAGATCACGTAGGCCGTGATAGCGCCGTAGAGACCGATGCCGCCGAAAATGCGCGAGGAGGTGGAGCGACCGGCGATCATCAGACGTGCCTCACCAGGGTGCGGCGGATGGCGATCAGGCCGATGGCGTAGGCGATCAGCAGCACCAGAAGCAGCACCGCAACCGCCGAAGCGTAGCCTTTGTCCAGCGACTTGAAGGCGCTGACATAGATGTAGACCGGCACCGTGCTGGTCGAGCCGGCCGGCCCGCCCTCGGTCATGACGAAGATCAGGTCGGCGAAGGTGGCGATCCAGATGGTGCGCAGCATGACGGTGATGACGATGGTCGGCGCCAGGAAGGGCAGCGTCACCTTGGTGAAGCGCTGCCAGGGCGAAGCGCCGTCGATGGCCGCCGCTTCATGCAACTCGGAGGGGATCGACTTCAGCGCCGCCAGCAGCGTGATGGCGAAAAACGGGATGCCGAACCAGATGTTGGCGACGATCGGCCCCCACATGGCGGTGGCAGGATCGGACAACACGTTGGTCGGCTCCGCCTTCAGGCCAAGCGCGAAGAGCCAATGCGGCAGCGGCCCGATGATCGGGTTGAACAGCCAGGCCCAGGTGAGGCCTGAGAGAAAGGACGGCACCGCCCAGGGCAGGAATACCACCGCTTGGACGACCTTGCGGCCGTAGAAGGGCTTGTCGAGCAGCAGCGCGAGACCCAGGCCAAGGAAGAACTGGAAGAACAGGCTGGCAACCGTCCACCACAACGTGTTGATCAGCGCCTGGCCGAGCACCTGGTCGGAGAGCATCGCCTGGTATTGGGCGAGGCCGACATATTGCGACTTGAAGGCCGAGAATTTGCGGAAGGAATAGCTGATGCCGATGATCAGCGGCACCAAAAGCACCAGGACCAGCAGGACAAGAGCTGGCGAAAGATAGAGCCACGGCTCGATCGCGGCCTTGCTCAGCCGTTGCTTTCGCGGCCGGGCGGCGGGTCGGATTTCGGAGACGGCGTAGGTCATAAGTTTTTGGCTCTACGGTGGTGAGTGGGCGCCGGCGGGCAAAACAGCGTTCTTCTCCCCGTAAAAACGGGGAGAAGATGCCGGCAGGCAGATGAGGGGCGGAGCCAGCCTTTCAGAAGTCAGCGCTGCCCCTCATCCGGCCCTATCGGGCCACCTTCTCCCCGTAGAACGGGGAGAAGGAAATGGCCTGCGCTTACTTCTTGTTCTTGGCCATCCAGTCCTGCTGTTCCTTGGTCAGGAACTTGGCCCATTCGTCGGCGACATCCTTGGCCGGCTTCTGGCCGAGCAGCACTTCCTGAAAATTCTTTATCGCCACCTGGTCGACGAAGTTGCCGAGGTTCTCCAGATGCGTCGGCGGCGTCACCATTTCGTATTTGGAGCTGTCGCTGAGCTCGGTGAACCAGCCCTTGAACTGCTCGGTCTTGAAATGCGCATCCTGGTCGGCGCCATTGTGGATCGGCACGACGCCGACTTCCTTGGCCCATTCCAGATTGTCCTTGGGCGACAGAAGCGTCGCCATCAGCTTCCAGGCCTCGTCCTTGTGCTGGGAATTGGCGAACATCGCCCAGCCGGCATAGCCGAGCGTCGGGTAGGATTTGCCGCTCGGACCCACGGGAAGCGGCGCGACCGCAAAGTCGTCGGCGCTCATCTTGTCGGCGATGCCGAGCAGCGCGTCCGGATCCTGGTTGAGCATGGCGCAAGTGCCGGAATAGAAGCCGGTCACCGTCTCGTTGAAGCCCCAGCTCACCGAATCTTTTGGCGCCAGACCGTTCTTGTACATGTCGGCCAGCATCTGCAGGCCCTTGACCGAGCCTTCGTCATTGATGGTCGAGACGCCATCGTCGGTGAAATAGCCGCCCTTGCCGTCGGCGATGTTCATGAACATGTGCATGCCGTTGAAGGCACCAGGGCCGCCGCGCAGGCAGTAGCCGTATTTGCCGGGAATGGCGGAGATCTTCTTGGAGAAGGAGACGAACTCGTCGAGGTTTTCCGGCGGACGGTCGAGGCCGGCTTCCTTGAACAGCTTCTTGTTCCAGAACAGCGCGTTCACATAATAGCCATAGGGGATCATGAACTGGGTGTTGTTGACGGTCGAGCCGAACTGCTTGGCGCGGTCGCCGAGCGTCTTGGCGTCGGGCCATTTGGCCATGAAGGGACCGAGATCCTCGAGCTGGCCGTTGTTGGCATAGAGGCCCATCCAGCGTTCCGGCATCTCGACGACGTCGGGCGTGTCGCCGGCCTGCACCATGGTGAGAAACTTCTCGAAGGCCTGGCCCCAGGGCAGCGAGACCACTTCCACCTTGATGCCCGGATTAGCGGTCTCGAATTCGGCGATCTGCTTCTTCAGGAATTCGGTGCGCGGCGGGCTGGTGATGACCTCGACCAGCTTGATGGTGGTGTCGGCCAGCGCGCCGCTGGCGGAAATCGCCAGGCCGGCCACGGCGGCAAACATGAAGGTCAGTCTTTTCATCTTCGGGACTCCCATTTTGGACAACTATTTTTTTGATTTGTCGAAGGCTTTACTTTTGTCGAAGGCTTGGGCGATGTCGGCCCAGAGGTCCTCGACATTTTCCAATCCGACGTTGAAGCGGATGGTTCGAGGGCTGACGCCGAAGCGCGCCATCGAATTGATGCCCGGCGTCTGCTCGAGCGAGGCCTTGGCCGGCACGACCAGGCTTTCATGGCCGCCCCAGCTGACGCCGATGCGGAAATATTTCAGGGCGTCGACGAAGGCCGGGATGTCGACATCCTCGGTGACCTCGAAGGAGAACAGCCCGGCATAGCCGGCTAAAGTCTTCTTGCCGGGGTGGTTGGAATAAGCGGGGTGGTTGACCCGCTCGACCTTGCCATGCGCTTTCAGCCGCTCGGCAATGATGAGCCCGCTCTTCATGTGGTGCGGCAGGCGCAGCGGCAGCGTGCGCAGGCCGCGCAGCAACAGCCAGCCTTCGAAGGGCGACAGCTTGCCGCCGAGCTGCGAATAGGTCTGCTCGTTGATGTGCTTGATGTGGGCGGCCGAGCCGGCCACCACACCGGCGACGGTGTCGCTGTGGCCGCTCAGATATTTCGATGCCGAATGCAGCACCAGGTCGACTCCATGCGAGATCGGCTTCTGGAAGACGGGGGTCGCCCAGGAATTGTCGATGGTGGTGACGATGCCCTGCTCCTTCGCCAGTCGCGTCAGATGCTCCAGGTCCTGTAGCTCGAACATCATCGAGGTCGGGCTTTCGAGGTAGAGCAGCTTGGCGCCGGGAAGTGCCGCGGCAACCGCGTCGGGATCGGAGCCGTCGACATAATCGACCTTGATGTGCAGGCGCGGGAACAGCCGCTCGAACAGGCGGTAGGCGTCGCCATAGCAGTTGCGCACCGCAACCATGCGCTCGCCGGCGCCGACAAAGGCGAGCACCGTGGCGCTGATCGCCGCCATGCCGCTCGAGAAGCCGCGCGCGGCCTCTGCGCCTTCGAGCGCCGCCACGCGCGCCTCGAACTCCATCACCGTCGGGTTATCGCCGCGGGAATAGATCGGCTGCTTCCTTCTGCCGGCAAAGGTGTCGGCCATGTCGGCGTAATTGGCGAAGGTGAACAGCGAGGTCTGGTAGATCGGCGGCACCACGGCGCCGCCTGGAAACGGATCGTCATGCGCCAGCAAGGTCGCCGCCTCGCCGAGATAGTCGCCGGCCATCGAGGCCGGGTCGAAAGTGCTGGGCTGCTCGTTCATCTGCGGTCCGAAAGTTTGAGGTTGGCAGCGCCGCGCTTCAAATCGTCCTCGACGGTGGCGATGAGTTTTAGCGCCTCGGCGCGAGCGCCATCGGGGTCACGCGCGGCGATGCAATTGAAGATGGTCCGGTGATAAGGAAAACTGGCATGGCCGAAGTCACGCACGCCGAGTGGATGCTCCCAGAAACGGTGGAAGAGCTCATGCATGGCGCTGATGATCTGCTCGAACAGCGGATTGCCGGAGGCGCGGTAGACCGCCTGGTGGAACTCCCAGTCTTCCTCCGAGGACATGCCTGCGCGGGTGCGGAAGGCATCTTCCATGATGTCGAGCTTGCGCTCGATCTCGGCGATCTCGGCCTTGCCGCCGCGGATGGCGCAAAGGGCCGCCGCCTCGGCCTCAAGGGCCCGGCGGATCTCCAGCGTGCGCATTAGGCCGGCAAAATCATTGCCGCCGGACAGCGTCAGCGGCATGTGCAGCATATCAGGGGAGACGGCGGCCTTGAGATAGGTGCCCGAGCCCTGCCGCCGCTCGACAAGGCCGAGGCCTTCCCAGCGCGTCAGCGCCTCACGCACCGTATTGCGGCTGACCTTGAGGCGTTCGGCGAGGATGCGCTCCGTCGGCAGCTTCTCGCCGGGACCCAGAGCCTCCTGCCGCACGAACCCCGCCAAGGCCTTCAGCACCGCGTCGTCGCGCGCCGTGGTCTGGATGGGGGGCAGGAAATCGGTCACGCCGGCTGAGCCTAAAGTGGTTCAATGGTCCAACCAATTTCTGCACAGGCGGCGGGACGTGTCAACAGTCGAAACGAGGCTTGGCCGAACGGCGCGGATTTTCCGGTTCGTAGCGCCGAATCGGCAAATCGTTCTTACAACGTCACCGACATAGGTTGGATCGCCGCAAGGCCGGCTTCGGTCAGCGCGTAGACACCGCGCTCGGCCCTGGCGAACCAGCCATAGTAATTGTGCAGAAGGATGCTGGCGGCGCGCGGCGAGAGGGTTTTGAGATCGCGCGGCCGTTTCGGACCGTCGGCCAGGGCGGCGGCGCAGGCCAGCGCTTCCTGCCGGTAGGCGGTCATGATCGGCTTCTTGCGCGTGCTGCCGCCGATGGACGGATCGCCCTTGCGGCGGTGATGCTCCTCGACTAGGCGTGAGCGCCGCCTGGGATCCCGGCGCGGCGGCAAGGCGGCCGGACTGAGCAGCAGCTCCACCTCGCCCTTCTTGCCGACGCCTAGCAGGCCGAAGCCGAGGCGGCGGCAGAGCGCGCGGAAGCGGCGGTCATGCTCGCGGCCCTTGCCGCGCGCCGACATATAGGCGGCAAGCCACACCTCGTCGCAGGCCGCCGCGCGGTCGACGGCTTGCAGGACGAGCTCGAGGTTGAACTGCAGCTTCAACTCGCAGATGACGACAACCGGCGGCTCGCCGGCACGCACGCCGACCACGTCGCAGCCGCCGATCTCGCCCTTGACGGCGAAATCCAGGCTCTCGAGGAACCGCTTCACCGGCTCGTAGAGGGAAGTCTCCTGCATTCGGCAGGCATAGCCGATTCGCAGCGGTCCAGTCGCGCGGGCGTAGTAACAGTTTGCAGCGTCACCTTTCAGGGCCGATGCAGGTAGTCCTCGATTGACTGTGCCTTCATCTCGATCGAGAAGCCGGGCGCACGGGGCGGCATATAGGCGGCATCGCGGATCACGCAGGGTTCGATGAAATGTTCATGCAGGTGATCGACATATTCGATCACCCGTCCGTCCTTGCTGCCCGACACCGCGATATAGTCGATCATCGACAGATGCTGGACATATTCGCATAGACCGACGCCGCCGGCATGCGGCCAGACCGGCAGGCGGTATTTGGCGGCGATCAGAAGCACCGCCAGAACCTCGTTCAGCCCGCCCATGCGGCAGGAATCGATCTGCACGACGTCGATCGCGCCGCCGGCGATGAACTGCTTGAACATGATGCGGTTCTGGCACATCTCGCCGGTCGCGACCTTGATCGGCGCGACAGCCTTGCGGATCCTGGCGTGGCCGGCGATGTCGTCCGGGCTGGTCGGCTCCTCGATGAAGAAGGGTTTCGCGAAGGCGAGGTCCTTGAGCCAGTCGATCGCCTGGTCGACCTCCCAGACCTGGTTGGCGTCGATCATCAGGTAACGGTCCGGACCAATGACCTCGCGGGCGATCCTGAGACGGCGGATATCGTCGGCGCGGTCGCGGCCGACCTTCAGCTTGATGTGATTGAACCCCTCGTCGACCGCTTCCTGGCAAAGACGCCGCAGCTTGTCGTCGGGATAGCCGAGCCAGCCGGCAGAGGTGGTGTAGCAGGCATAGCCTTCGCGCTCGAGCGTGGCGATGCGCTCGGCCTTGTCCGTCTCGGCCTTCTTCAGGATCGCCAGCGCCTCGGCGGGCGTGATGGCGTCGGTGAGGTAGCGGAAATCGACGATGCGCACGATCTCTTCCGGGCTCATCTCTGCGACCAGCCGCCAGACCGGCTTTCCGGCTTCCTTGGCCCAGAGATCCCAGACAGCATTGACCACCGCGCCAACCGCAAGATGCATGGCGCCCTTGTCCGGCCCGATCCAGCGCAGCTGGCTGTCGCCGGTCACGTGGTGCCAGAAGCGGCCGGGATCCTCTTTCACCCAGTCGAGATCGAGCCCCACGACGAGGTGGCGCAGCGCTTCGATCGCCGCGCAGCAGATCTCGTTGCCACGACCGATGGTGAAGGTGAGGCCATGGCCTTTCAGCGGCGGAACATCGGTGTCGAGAATGACATAGGCAGCCGAGTAATCCGGGTCCGGATTCATCGCGTCCGAGCCGTCGAGGCTTTGCGATGTCGGGAAGCGCAGGTCGAAGGTCCTGAGGTCTGTGATTTTGGTCATTGCTGCCTCGTAACTGGCTTGCCTCACAACTCAACTGGCGGCCGAAACGGCCTCAGATCGACCAGCCGCCGTCGATATTATAGGCCTGCCCGGTCGTATAGGTGGCGCCGGCCAGGTAGACCGCAAGGTCGGCGATCTCCTCCGGCGTGCCGATCCTGCCCATCGGCTGGCGGGCGATGAAGGCGGCGCGCGCGGCCTCATAGTCGCCCTGCGCCTGCATGCGGCCCTGGAGCGAGGGGCTCTCGACGGTGCCCGGGCAGACGGCGTTGCAGCGAATGCCCTTGGCGACATAATCGGCGGCGATCGACTTGGTCAGGCCGATCACGGCTGCCTTGGTCACGCCGTAGGCGAAGCGGTTCGGCACGCCCTTCGGGGCGCCCGCCACCGACGCCATGTTGATGATCGAGCCATCGCCGCGCTCCAGCATGCCGGGCAGCACGGCGCGGATGGTCCGGATCATGGCGCGCACATTAAGATTGAAGGCAAAGTCGAGATCCTCGTCCTTCATCTCCAGGATCGAGCCGGCATGGACGAAGCCGGCGCAGTTGAACAGCACGTCGACTTGGCCGATCTCGGCGAAGGCGGCCTTCACCGCCTCGTCGTTCAGCACGTCGAGTTTTCGCGTCGTGATGCCAGGCGTCTTGCCAAGCTCGGCCAGGGCCGCCTCGTTGATGTCGGTGGCGTGGACGATCGCGCCGGCTTTGGCGAAAGCCAGCGCGCTTGCCCGTCCTATGCCCTGCGCGGCGGCCGTGACGACCACGACCTTGCCAGTGATATCCGCCATGTTCTTTGTCTCCGTCTTTCAGCCGGGCCGTCGCTCGACGATGTAGATGTGATCCGCCGCCAGCACGACCTCGTCGCGCTGGTTCAAAACCTCAACGCGTTCAACGACGCGTCCCGCGTTTGGCCGTTTTGGGTCGTCTTCCTTGGCGGCGATGGTGGTGCGCGTGCGGATCGTGTCGCCGATGAAGACCGGCTTGATGAAGCGCAGGCGGTCGTAGCCGTAGGAGAAGGCGACGGGATTGACGACGCTCGCCGTCAGCCCGACACCGACCGAGAAGACCAGCGTGCCATGTGCGATGCGCTGGCCGAAGGGCGTCGCCTTCATGAACTCGGCGTCCATGTGATGCGGGAAGAAATCGCCGGTGTGGCCAGCATGGACGACGAAGTCCGTCTCGGTGATGGTGCGGCCGCTGGTGAGGCGCGACGAGCCGATCTCGTAGTCCTCGAAATAGGTGGTCTGTTCCATGTCCGGCCTTACGGCTTTGCAGCCAGCGGCGTCGCCGGCGCGGCACTCGATTTATAGGCGGCCTCGACCAGCGCCATTGTGTGCCAGGCGTCCTCGACGGAGCTGACCAGCTCCGCGTCTTCGCCGGATGCGAAGCGCTGGACATTGGCCATGCGGCCGACAAAGGCATCGGGGAACCATTCGCCGGCGAGCGGCACAGTGACCCACTCCGACCCGCCTTTCGGATAGATTTCCAGAATGTCCGGCTCGCCGCGCGGATAGTCGAGGTTGAGGCCGAGCTTGACATAGGCCGCGCCCTCGGTGCCGCAGATGCGGAACTCGCAGGCCTGGTAGCGGCGCCCGTATTTGTGGTCGTGATTGATCGAGAGCGCGCAGCGCACCGTATCGCCGTAGTCCAGTATGGCGCTGGTGCGCGTCTGCGCCACCTTGTGGTTGGGGTGGCCGAGCGTCTTGGCGTGCACGCCCAGCGGATTGCCGAGAAGCTGGCGGATCAGGTCGAGATAATGGATCGAATGCATGGCGATTTCGACGCGCGGCGCCTTGAGCAGGAATTCCCAGAGCTGCCAGGGCGTATCGAGCGCCAGAAGCGCGTCGAAATCGACGACCTCGCCCAGCCATCCACGGGCGATGGCGTCCTTCAGCGCCAGCATCATCGGCGCGAAGCGGAGCTGGAAATTGACCGCCGCCTTGAGCTGCTTGGCGCGGCAGATCTCGAGAATTTCCGTCGCTTCGCCGAGATAGTTGCCCATCGGCTTCTGGATCAATGCCACGGCGCCATCCGGCAGGGCCTTCAGCACCTCGGCATGCCGGCCCGGCGGCGTAGCGAGGTCGAAAATCGCGTCCGTCACGGCGGCCGCTTCCTCGACCGAACGGAATGCCGTCACGTCCCATGTGTCAGCCAGTTTTTGCGCCTTGGCCTGATCCGGATCGTAGAGGCCGGAAATCGGGAAGCCGGCCTTACGATAGGCGGGAAAATGCGCGTCGCCGACGATCGAGCCGGCGCCGAACGTGACGATCGAGCGCGGTTTTAAAGGCTTCGGCCAGGACTGCGCCAGCGATGCCGGATCGAAGGCATCAGTCATAATGGAAGACCTCGTCCATCGAGGCCCACCACTCGCCTTCCTTCCGCGTCTCAAGCGGCTCCTGACAGGGCATGCAAACGGACCACCATTCCTGCGTCTTCGGGTCGGCGGCCATCTTGGCCATGTCGGCGGCGTAGTCGGTGCCGTGATATTCGAAATAGGAGAAAAGCAGGTTCTCCGGCCGCTTCAGGTAGATCGAATAGTTCTTGATGTTGCAGGCCGAGATCATGGTCAGCACGTCCGGCCAGACGGCAGCGTGAAGGCGGACATATTCCTCGACCTTCTCAGGCTTCAGGCCCAGTACCATTCCCATGCGCTGCATCATCCGTCTCCCTATTTCACGATCGCCGTGGTGAACTCGGCGATGCTCTTTGCCTTCACGGCGTCCCAATCCCAGTCGACGCCGATGCCGGGCTTGCCAGGCGCCAGCGCATGGCCATTCTCGATGCGCATCTTGGCGCCCGTCAACTCGTCGAGCTGCGGAATATATTCGACATATTTGCCGTTCTGGACGGCGCAGACCAGGCTGACATGCAACTCCATCAGGAAATGCGGGCAGACCGGCATGTCGAAAGCCTCCGCCGCGTGGGCGACTTTCAGCCAAGGGGTGATGCCGCCGATGCGACCGGCATCGACCTGGACGATGTTGCATGCACCCTTCTGCATGTATTCGCGAAAATGCCTTATCGAATAAAGCGACTCGCCGACCGCGATCGGCGTCGCGGTCGAGTTCGACAGCCGCACATGGCCGTCTATGTCGTCGGCCGGCAGCGGCTCCTCGATCCAGGCGAGATCGAGCTCGCGCAGGCGCTCGGCGCGGCGGATCGCCTCGTCGACGGAAAAGCCCTGGTTGCAGTCGGTCATGATCTCGTAGCCGTCGCCGACCGCCTTGCGCACCGCCGACAGCCGCGCGACGTCCTCTGAACCGTGTGGCTTTCCGATCTTCACCTTGGAGCCGGCAAAGCCCTTGGCCTTCGCTTCCAGCGCATCGTCGACCAGTGCCTGCGTCTCTATATGCAGCCAGCCGCCCTCTGTCGTGTAGAGCGGGCAGCGGTCCTTGGCACCGCCGGCGAGCTTCCAGAGCGGCAGGTTCTGCTTCCTGCCGCGCAGGTCCCAAAGGGCGGTGTCGATGGCGGCCAACGCAATCGCCGTGATGGCGCCGATGGTGGTGGCGTGGGTGGCGAATTCGAGATCGTGCCAGATCGCCTCGATCCGGTCGGCGTCGCAGCCGATCAGGCGCGGCGCAAGATGGTCGGCCAGAAGCCGCATAACCGACGAGCCGCCGGTGCCGATCGTATAGCTGTAGCCGGTGCCCGATGCGCCGTCGGCATCGGTGATGGTGACGATCGGCGTCTCCTGGCTGACGAAGCTCTGGATGGCGTCGGTGCGCTTCACCTTCGGCACGAGGTCGACCATGCGCAGCTCGATTTTCTCGATTTTCGCCATGTCAGCTCCTCAGCGACTTGCCGGTTTCGGCGGAGAACAGATGCGCGCGGCTCAAGTCGAAGCTCATGCCGATCCTGTCGCCTGCTTTCAGCGGCTTGGGATTGAGCATGCGCGAGACCCAGTCGGTGCCGTTGAACTCGGCGAAGACCAGCGTTTCGTTGCCGAGCGGCTCGGTGATGCTGACCGGCAGCTCGATACGATGGACTTCCGCTTCGCCGCCTGAGCTCAAGCCGTGGCCGGTCGGATAGAAATCGTCGGGACGGATGCCGAACACGACCTTGTCGCCGGCAGCCGTCTTCGACTTGAACTGGCCGGGCAGCGGCAGGCTGTCGCCGCCGCCGAACATCAGTCGCCCGTCGCTCACCGTCGCCTGGTGCAGGTTCATCGGCGGCGAGCCGATGAAGCCGGCGACGAAGTGGGTCGCAGGCCGGCTGAACACCTCGTCCGGCGTGCCGACCTGCTCGATATGGCCCGAGCGCATGATGACGATGCGGTCGGCCAGCGTCATCGCCTCGACCTGGTCGTGGGTGACATAGATCACCGTCGACTTGACCTTGGCGTGCAGCTTCTTGATCTCGGTGCGCATCTGCGTGCGCAGCTTGGCGTCGAGGTTGGAGAGCGGCTCGTCGAACAGGAAGACATCCGGATCGCGCACGATGGCGCGGCCCATGGCGACGCGCTGGCGCTGGCCGCCCGAGAGCTGCGAGGGGCGGCGCTCGAGCAGTTCGTCGAGGCCGAGGATGGCGGAGGCTTCGGCGACGCGCCGGTCCATGTCGTCCTTGGCCGCACCCGCGATCTTCAAGGAGAAGCCGAGATTCTCGCGCACCGTCATGTGCGGGTAGAGCGCGTAGGACTGGAACACCATGGAGATGTTGCGCGAGCGCGGCGGCAAGTCGTTGACCATGCGCCCGCCGATGTCGATCGTGCCGCCGCTGATGTCCTCGAGGCCGGCGATCATGCGCAACGTCGTCGACTTGCCGCAGCCGGAGGGGCCGACCAGCGCGATGAATTCGCGGTCGGCGATATCGAGATCGATGCCGTGCACAATCTCCATGTTGCCGTAGCGCTTGGTGAGCTGTTTCAGCGAAACCGTTGCCATGGAAATCAACCTTTCACCGCGCCGGAGGTCAGGCCGCCGACGAGGTGTTTCTGGACGATATAGGTGAGGGTCAGCGCCGGGATGATCATTACCACGGCCAGCGCGCACATGCCGCGCCAGTCGATGGTGAACTCGGCCGTATAGTCGAGTAGGCCGACCGGCAGCGTCTTGGAATTGACGGAACGAGTGAGTTGCGAGGCCAAAGCGAACTCGTTCCAGCAGGTGAGGAAGGCGAAGATGGCGGCCGAGGCGATGCCCGGACGCGCCAGCGGAAATTCGACCTGCCAGAACGCCTGCCAGCGCGTGCAGCCGTCGATCTGGGCTGCTTCGGCAAGGTCCTTCGGCACTTGGCGGAAGAAGCCGTCGATCAGCCAGATGGTGAACGGCACGTTGAGCGCGACATAGGCCAGGATCATGCCGATATGAGTGTCGATGATGCCCAACCGCACATAGAGGAAGAACAAGGGCAGCGAGAGCGCGATGCCGGGCACGGTGCGCGTCAGCATCAGGCCGAGGAACATGCCCGACTTGCCGCGGAAGCGGTAGCGCGCGAAGGCGTAGCCGCCGGCCATGCCGATGGCCACCGCGATCGCCGTCGAGGTGACCGAGATGATCAGCGAGTTGCGGAAATAGTCGAGCACCGGGATGCCGCCTTTGCCGATGCCGCTGAACATGGCGACATAGGCGTCGACGGACAGCTGCTGCGGAATCCAGACCGGCGGCTTGGCCATGATCTCGACCGTGGGCCTCAGCGACGACAGCACGATCCAGATGCCCGGCAGGCAGATCACCAGCATGGCAAGGAATAGGCCGACGCGGTGCGCGACGGTGAGCGCGCGGCGCGTGAGGCGGGCGGAGGCGTTCTCGTCCATTCTCACCACTCAGCGCCGATCTGCGCACGCGCCGCGGCGAGCTTGTTGTAGAAATAGACGGTGAAGGCGATCGACAGCAGGATCGAGAAATAGGCCATCGCATTGGCGAGGCCCATGCGGGCATCGCTGTAGGCGGTGCGCCCGACCAGCGTCCACAACAGCTCCGTGCGGCCGGCCGGGCCGCCGTCGGTCATGATCTTGACGATGTCATAGGCGCGCGCCACGTCCAGCGAACGGATCGTCATGGCGATATAGGCGAAGGGCATGACGAAGGGCCATGTGACATAGCGGAAGGTCTGCCAGGGCGTGCAGCCATCGACGCGGGCCGCCTCTATCGGCTCCTTGGGCATGGCGAGCAGGCCAGCCAGGATCAGAATCGCGAAGATCGAGGTCGACGACCAGATCTCGGCGATCGAGATGGCGATGAAGGCGAGATGGCCTTCGATCAGCCACGGGATGGCGTCCTCAGTGATGCCCAGCGACTGCAGCGCATTGTTCACCAGGCCGATATTGTCGTTGAACATGAATTTGAACTGGAAGCCGACGAGGATCGGCGAGAACATCATCGGGAACATCATCAGCGTGCGCAGGATGCGCTGGCCGCGCGTTGCCTTCTCGACCAGCATGGCCAAGCCGAGGCCGAGCAGCATCTCGAGGTTGAGCGCGATGGTGAGCAACAGAACGGTGCGGCCGAAGGCCCACCAGAAATCCGCATTGGTGAGGATCGACAGATAGTTCCTGAAGCCGACGAAGACGAAAAAGGTCTCGGGCCGCGTCAGGCGAAACGGCGTGAAGCTGGAATAGAGCGACAGGATCAACGGCAGCACCACGACCGCCGCCAGCACGATGATGGCCGGGAGCAGCAGCAGAAACGGCGCGGATGGCTTGAGGCCCTTCATCGGTATCCTGTGGGGTATTGCATTCAATTCGGGCCGTCGCGGGCATGGCCCCGGCCGGGGCGGAAAGTCGGCAGCGACGAGACGCTGCTGCCTCCCCCATTCACGATGGGGGAGGCAGCCTTGGGAGCGCTGCTTAGAGCTTGCCGGCGTCCTGCAGGATCTGCGTCGCCTTGGCGGCGGCGTCGTCCAGCGCCTGCTTGGACGTCTTGTCGCCAAGGATCGCCGCCTGCAGTTCGGGGTAGACGGCGTTGGAGATCTCGATCCACTCAGGCGTCTGCGGCACGGCGAAGGCGTGCTTGGCTTCCTCCTGGAAAGCGGCAAGGACCTCCTTCTTGTAAGGATCGTTTTCAGCCTGCTTCAGGTCCCAATCCCAGACCGCGGTGCGGGTCGGCAGCGGGCCAGCGGCGGCTTCCAACTTCTGGCTGTCCTCATTGGTCAGCCACCACGCCAGAGAGGCGGCGGCTTCCTTGTTCGGGCAGTTCTCGGTCACTGAGAAGCCATGGAAACCCGACCAGCCGGTGCGCTTGCCGGAAGAACCCTTGGGCGCGACCTTCACGCCGACATTGCCGGCGACCTTCGAGGACTTCGGATCGTTGAAGAAGCCGGCCCAGCCCGGCCAGTCGAGGTTGATCGCCACGGTGCCCGAGGCGAAGCCCTGGCCGAGATCGTCCCAAAGATAGTTCGTGGTGCCGGCCGGCACGGCCTTGGCCTTGTAGAGGTTGACGAACCAGTCCAGCGCTCGGATGCCCGCCTCGGAGTTGAAGACGGGCTTGCCGTCCTTGTCGAGATATTCGCCGCCCTCGGCGACCACCATCTCGTAGAAGCGGCCGTTGATCGCCTCTTCCTTGCCGGCGAACTGCGTGCCGTAGAAATTGGGTGGGTTGGCAAAGAACTCGGCCTGGTCGGTCACTTCCTTCCAGGTGTCGGGCGGCGCAAGGTCGTAGCCGTATTTGGCCTTGAACTTGGTCTTGTTGTCGGCGTTCTCGTAGAGGCTCTTCTGGTAATAGAGCGCCGAGACGTCGAACTGCGCGCGCGGCAGCATCTCGAGCTTGCCGTCGATGGTCGCGGCCTTGATCGTCGAGGGCACGAAAGCGTCGATCTCTTCCTTCGGCAAGAGCTTGCTGAGGTCGGTGTAAAGGCCGGTATATTGCGGCGCGAAGGAAGAATGGTTCCAACCGACGCACCAGTTGGTGCTGCCCGAGGCGATGTCGGACTTCAGCTCCTTGTCGATATCGAAGCCGTTCTTCTTGGTCAGGATGTTGACCTTGGCGCCGGTCGCCTTCTCCCATTCGGGGATGCGCTCGTAGAGCTTTTCATATTGCTGGCCGCCGATCAGCTTCACGTCGATCGTCACGCCCGGAAATTTGCCGGGCAGATCGGCCGAAAAAGCCGTGCCGCCGAGCAGCAGGCCAGCCAGGCCGGCGGAAATGCCTAGAACCAGTCTCGTCATGTTCTCCTCCCATGGGCTCGCGGCGACGATCCGCCGGGTGCGCGACCGATCGCTTAAGCTTCATTCATATGCAAATAGCATTTTCATTCCCGGGTCAAGGCGAATGTGCTTCCAGCGGAATGAAGTTCATGCATATATGCAGATCGAAATTCACTGGAGGGACGGGTGGCAGAGGAAGAAGACGGGGACCGCTACCGCGCGCCGGCGCTGGACAAGGGGCTGGATATTCTTGAGTTGTTGTCCAGCGTGGACGGTGGGCTGACGCAGGCGGAGATCGCAAAGCGGCTCGACCGCAGCCCGAACGAGTTCTACCGCATGCTCGACCGCCTGGTGCGGCGCGGCTATGTCACCAAGATCGACGGCGACCGTTACTCGCTGACGCTCAAGCTCTTCGGCCTCGCGCAATTGCACGCACCGGTTCGCCGGCTGGTGTCCTATGCGACGCCGATCATGCGGGAGCTGGCCGAAACCTCATCGCAGGCCAACCAGTTGGTGGTGTTCGACCGCGGCGCCGCCGTGGTCATCGCGCAGCAGGAAGCGCCGCGCTATTGGGGCATCTCGATCCGCGTCGGCTCGCATATCAGCTTGTTCGACACTGGTTCCGGCCATGTGCTGCTTGCCTTCCGCTCGCCCGAAGAGCGCAAGATGATGATCGCCGAGCATCTACAGAGCACTGAGCATCTCAATCTGACGCCGGAATTCTTCGCCCGCCTCGACCAGGTGCGCGACCGCGGCTACGAGATGATGGCGTCGCTGCAGACCGCCGGCGTCTACAATCTTTCGACGCCAGTGCTGGGGCCGGACGGCAGAGCCATCGCGGCGCTGACCATTCCCTACATCACCTTGGTCAACGCGCCCACGGCGCCGGACATCACACTGACGATCCGGCATCTGCAGGATGCAGCGGCAAGGCTCTCGCAGCTCGCCGGATCGGATGTGCCACAATCGTCGTAATTTCTTATTTGAATAATAGATTTTTCGGCGAGATAGTGTCGGAAGCCCGGGAGGATACGCCGCCATGATCATCGACACGCATCTGCACCTCATCGACCAGAGCGCGCTTCGCTATCCATGGCTTGCCGGTGTGCCGGCGCTGAACCGCGATTTCTCCTATGCCGAATATGCCGCCGATGCGCGGCGCTCAGGCATTGAAGCCGTGTTGCATATGGAGGTCGACGTAGACCCCGCCGACATCGCCGCCGAGACGGCGCAGGTCAAGTCGATCGCCGGCCAGGCGGGCAGCCTAGTCAAGGGCGCGATCGCCGCCTGCAGGCCGGAAGAGACCGGTTTCGAGGCCTATCTGGCAACGGTCAAGGCCGACCCGTTCATCAAGGGTTTCCGCCGCGTGCTGCATGTCGTGCCCGACGATCTGTCGGAAGGGGCGCTGTTTCGCCAGAACATCAAGCGGCTGGCCGAAACCGGCCTGACCTTCGACCTGGTGGTGCTGCCGCATCAGATCCCGAAGGCGATGGCGCTTGCCGATCTCGCGCCCGACGTGCAGTTCATCCTCGATCATTGCGGCGTGCCCGACATCAAGGGCAATGCCGAGCATCCGTGGCGCGAGCATATGGAAGCGATCGCCAAGCGTCCGAATGTCGTCGGCAAGATCTCCGGCGTCATCGCCTATGCCGATCCGGCAACGTGGACGGTCGACACGCTTCGACCCTATGTCGAGCACACGATAGGCTCGTTCGGCTGGGACCGGGTGATCTGGGGCAGCGACTGGCCGGTCTGCACGCTGGGCGGCGGGCTCACGACATGGATTGCCGCCACGCATGCGCTGCTTGCCGGCACAAGCGACTCGGAGCGGACACGGCTGCTCTCGGGAAATGCGCGCCGTCTCTGGCGGATATAGACGTCAAGCTCGCGGAGCGTCGCGGCCACAATCGGCACATCTAGCCAGCGGCTGGCGCGAAACTCTCCCGGAACAGGCGATTGATGTCAGCGACGACATAACCGGCGTCCTGCCGGCCGGCAAGGCCTTCATTGATGCGGTCCGAAGCCAGCTGCTGGAAGGCCATGTAGCCGTCATGGCGCGGGCGGACCCAGGCGCCCTCGAGTGTCGCCCGCGTAGCGCGATAGAAGTCGCCGGTCGGGGCGTTGACGGCATCATCTTCCCAGGCTGCGGCGTGGCCGGGCTGGCCGCCGGCGGCGGCATAAGGGCCGCGCTGCACGTCGCCGCTGGCGATCCAGTAGGCGAAGTCGATTGCCGCCTGGCGCTGGGCGGAAAAGGCGGAGACGGCAATGCCGGTGCCGCCAAGCGCCGAGCCGACCGGGCCGTTGCCGCCGGCGACCGGCATGTCGGCGAAGGCGAGGCGGTGCGGGCGGAAACCCGCCACCGCATAGGGAACATAGCCATAGATCAGCGGCGCGCAGGCGATGCGCGAGCCGGGCTCTACCATTTTCTCGAAGACGGCGATCGGATCCATCATCGGGCATGCGGGATCGACCAGCGCCGCAATCTCACGCAGCATCTCCAAGGCGGTTTCGCCGGTCTCGCCATCGACAAGGTCGGCCGAACCGTCGACTATGCATGGCCGGCCGAGATCGGCGGCCAAAGTGTAGAAGCACATCAGCGAATGCGGCGGCCGCAGCGGCAAGAGCACGCGGCCCTGCTCGGCAAGCGCCAGCACTTCGGTCCAGATCGCCGGTGCGGCCTCGATCAGATCGGGCCGCCAGGCCTGCACCTGGGTCGCGGCGTCGATCGGGAAAGCCCATTGCCGGCCCTGCCAGGTGTAGCTCGGATAGGATTTGCCGACGCTTGCCGCAGCCAGCGCCTCGCGCTCCGCCTCGCGTCCCGGCATATCGAGCGGCGCCAGGCATTTCTCGGCGGTGATCTGGCCGACATGCGGGTGGTCGATGACGATCAAATCATAGGCGCGGGCGAGCTCTTCCACCGGGAAGGATTCGAAATCCTGCAGCGAACGCTTTTCCCATTCGATCGAGACGCCGGTCTTTTCCTGCCACAGCGCCGAGCACGCCACCATCGGGTCATAGCCGCGCGGATGCCTCCAGGTCATGCCTTTCAACGAAATACCGCTCACAGGCCGAACTCCGCGCGGATTTTCTCGCTGTGCTCGCCGATGCGCGGGGCGGCCCGATCCACCTTGGCGCGCGCGCCGTCGACGCGCAGCGGTGAACGCGTGGTGAGGATCGACACGTTGTCCTCGCGTGTCACGGTCTGCAGCATGTCCAGGGTCTTGAAGCCCTCGCTCTGCATCAGCTCCGGCCAGGTCAGCACCTTGGCGCACCAGACGTCGGCGGGCTCGAGGACCGCCAGCCATTCGTCGACGGTCTTCTCGGCGATGCGCCTGGCGATGATCGCCTTGATCTCGTCGCGGGCGGTGAACCAGGTCTCCGGCTTGTCGCGGAACGGGTCTAGCTCGGGCAGTTCGAGCAGGGCGGCTATCTTCGGGATCGGCGTCATGGCAATCGCCAGGTAGCCGTCGTTGGCCGGATAGATGCCGTAAGGCGCCGAGAGATAAGCGTGGGCGCTGCGGAAGGACGAGCGCTTCGGCAGGCGGCGGCCGTCGTTGAGATGCGTGGTCAGCACCTCGAACTGGAAATCGACCAGCGCCTCGAGCAGGCTGGTTTCGACATGGCCGCCCTCGCCCGTGATGCCGCGCCGCACCAGCTTGGCCAGAATGCCTTGGGCGCAAGCGGCGCCCGCCAGCATATCGGCGATCGCCAGGCCGAACGGCACCGGTCCCTGCTCCTCGTCGCCGTTCAGCCACATCACGCCGGAACGAGCCTGCGCGAGCAGATCCTGCCCAGGGCGCTTCACCCATGGCCCTTCCTCGCCATAGCCGCTGATCGAGGCATAGACGAGCCGGGGGTTGATCGTGCTGACATGCTCATAGTCGAGGCCGAGGCGCTCAATGACGCCCGGCCGGAAATTCTGGATCAGCACGTCGGCCTTGGCGACCAGACCGCGCAGCGCGGCGAGGTCGGCTTCGTTCTTCAAATCGACGGCAAGGCTCTCCTTGCCGCGGTTGATGGCGTGGAAAATGGTGGAATCGCCGCCGATCTCGGTGTCGCTGAGATAGAGCCGGCGCGACAGATCGCCGCCGTCGGGCCGCTCGATCTTGATGACGCGCGCGCCGAGGTCGAGCAGGCGCAGCGAACAATAGGGGCCCGACAGGAACTGGCTCATGTCGATGACGACGAGGCCGGTTAGCGGAAGTTCTTTGTCAGCGGCCACGTTTCACTTCTCGGTCTTGCCGACGAAATCGGCCGGGTTCTTGTATTTCACGGTCTGCAGATGCTCGCAGTAGAGCACCAGCTCCCCTTCACCCTTGAAGACTTCATAGCTGGCGCGGATCAGGCCCATATCCTGGTAGCGCGGCTTTTTGTCGAGGTTGGTGCGGATCGAATAGATGGTGTCGCCGATGAAGACCGGCTTGATGAAGCGCAGTCTGTCGTAGCCATAGGAAAAGGCGTTGATGCAGTTGGTGGCGACCAGGCCGAGCCCGGCCGAAAAGACGAAAGCGCCCGCCACCAGCCGCTTGCCGAAGATGCCTTCCTTCTCGGCGAACATCTGGTCCTGCACGTAAGGATGGATGTCCAGCACCAACGCGTTGAACATATGGCTTTCGCCCTCGGCGATGGTGCGGCGAAGCGAGCGGATTTGGTGGCCGACCTGCCAGTCCTCGTAGAACCAGTTTTCCGAATTCCAGACAGGGATTTCGGCATGCGCCTCAGGCATGTCGGCAGGATGCGTCGAGGCGACACCGACGGTCGGCGAGAATGCGCTCATGATCCTCTCCGGGAGCTTCCGGCGCGGCCTGCAAAGCGGTTCCGGGCGCGATGCCGGATGACGAGATGCATGGTCGCTTTCCTCCCACTGTTTTCTTTTGTGAATAATATTTTCACATATGGGATTACCTTGCAAGCGACGATCGGCGAAATTTTCGCAAGCCGGTACCAGCGGAGGAGCCGCCGGCGAACGCCAGGGAAGATCGATGCAAAGCGCCTGTCTTGCCTTTGTTGGCAGCCTCAATCGCGAGGCGCCTACTTCCAGGGCGCGGCGCCTACGCCTTCGACGAGGCGACGCTCGCCGTGCAGAAGCTTGCCGAGACCGACGAGGTCGGAACGCCGATGTGCGTGCGGATCATCGAGGACCGGCTTCAATCCTGATCTTAGCGAGTGGAGTTCTTAGCGACTGACTTTGCTCACTGGCTGATCCGCGCGAACGAGCCGGTATAGGTCTGGCCGGCTAGCGCGTAGGTGACGTTGAGCGTTCCCGGCGACGGCATCGTGGCGGTGATGTCGGCGCCGTTCGGCAGGCGCCCGAGCTTCAACGTACTGCCGGAAATCCTGCCGGAGCCGTCGGCCACACCCGGCTTGTTGTCGGCCAGATCGCCCCATGCGTAGCTGGCCGTCACCTGCCCGCCTGAAGACACGGTCAGGATCGCCAGCTTGCCGTCATACATGCCGTTGAGCTGCCCCGCCCATATGCCGGAGAATGCGGCGTATCTGGCGGGAACGCCCTTGCCGGGTGGAACGATCGCGGCCGCCTCATCCAGCACCGCCGAATTCGGTGAGGCCGGAGCGGGAGCGGCGGCCGGAGCGGGTTGCGGGTCAGCAACAGGCTGTGTGTCCGGGGTCGATTGACAAGCAGCAAGCGCGACCGCAATGCAAAGCATCGACAAGAGATTGTTTTGTCGCGCAAGCAGCCCGGATCGAACACGTCCCTGCGCCGGATTTCCACCCAAAGCCGGAATTCTCATAAGCATCCCTCTGACAGGAAGCCCTTAGCCTAGTTGCGGCCACCAGCATAGGGATTTCCTCCGGCGCTTGTTTCGCCGGGATACGAGCTGCGTTCGCTTCCGTTGGAGCAGCTTCCCGACATCTCGACTTGCTGGCATCCATCGACGCTCCGTCGCGGGCATGACGCCGGAACTCCCGCCAATGCCCCGCGTTCCAAAAGAAACCAGTAGCGAGCGCGCTCCGCCAATCCGAGCAAAGATCGTTCGTGAATTCTTCGAGAAGAACGCGATAGGTACACGGAGGTCCAGCCATGGCTTTCACGCTTGAGAGTCCAGCCTTTGAAAACGGCCATACCATTCCCGAGTCGTATGTCCGCAACGGAGGCAATTTGTCGCCTCCCCTGCGGTGGAAGAACGCACCGGCCGGGACCAAAAGCTTCCTGCTCGTTGTCGAGGATCCCGATGCGCCGCGCGGCATGTTTCGCCATTGGGCGGTCTACGACATTGCCGTCGGGCGAGACCGCTTGCCGGAAGGCACCGCTGGACCGGAAACTTTCCACCAAGCCGTGAACGACTTCGGCAATGCCCATTATGACGGTCCCCAGCCGCCAAAAGGGCACGGCGTTCACCATTATCACTTCCGCCTTTCGGCACTCGACGTTGAGGCGCTGGAAACCGGCGGAGAACCGGAAATCGCGAATCTTCTGGCCCAGGCGGAGCCGCATATGATCGCCACTGCCGACCTCGTCGGCACATATGAAAGCCGCTGATGCGCGATCCGACGCATCCTGTCGGCATTCGATCATGCCCCCGTTCGAACGAGGAGAAAGACAATGCCGGACAAGAAAACCATCGAAAAGGCGCGCGAGGACAAGCGCGAAGGCAAGTCGGCTAGCACGCAGGCCGGTGAATTCGTTCACGCGGAAATCGACAAGGTCCGCAAAGGCAAGCACGGCGCCCGCTCCACCAAACAGGCGATCGCCATCGGCCTTTCGGAGGCGCGCCGCGCGGGCGTCGACCTGCCGCCCCCCAAAAAAGGAGATGTGAAGGAGACCACACGCAAGAGCGCCAAATATGCTTACGAGGCAGGCCAGGGCGAACGGAAGCCAAAGCGCCAGCCGAAGGTCTCGAAGGCGGTATCGAAGGTGCTCGAGGGCGAGCCGAAGGGCACCGCCTCCCACAAGGCTCTGTCGAAGCAGGCCAAGAGCGCCGCATCCGGCCGCACGGCCGAAGAGCGGTCGGCGGCGGCAAGGAAAGCCGCTGAGACCAAAGGCGCCGCCGGACGATCGGCGGCAGCGCGAAAAGCAGCCAGAACCCGCGCCCAGCACGGTTAGAGCAATTTCAGGTCGAGCGGTTGCCCGTTCGTGCAGCAGTTCAGGAAGGACTGTTTGGTGGAGCCAATCGGAATCGAACCGACGACCTCTTGAATGCCATTCAAGCGCTCTCCCAACTGAGCTATGGCCCCACTCCCGGCAGTCGGCCGGCGCCGTTTCCGGCGAAGAGATCCGGCGCGATTGGGAACCGCGCCGTCGTTTAGTGCTGGCGGCTTCTAGCGCCGCCTTCGGTCAAGATCAAGCCTTGAAAAGCCGCTTTTTCGTCACAGGCCAAAATGGCCGGCAAACGAACTCAGACTTCGTCATCGTCGTCGCCGACGCCGATCATATCGGCGACGTCATCGTCCTCTTCCTCTTCGTCGGCAAGGAAGGTGTCGTCTTCGTCGTCGCCGAGATCGACATCCTCTTCATCGTCGCCAAGATCTGGAAGGTCGTCGCCGCCGCCCTTCACCTCGTCATCGGCCTCCTCGAGCGAGACGACTTCGGCGCCTTCCTCTTCCTCGGCGTCCACTTCCTTCTCGGCGACTTCCTCATCTTCCTCGAGGGCGGAAATCTTGCCTTCCTCGAAATAGGAGCGTGGATAGCTCTTGCCGGTATAGGGCGAGACGATCGGGTCTTTGTTGAGATCGTAGAATTTCCGACCCGTTTCGGGGTCGACACGCTTGGTGCCAAGTTCAGCTTTTGCCACAGCAGGCCTCGTCAATAAAAGAGTGGTCCCCATAACGGCAGTTTTGAGCGCTGTCAAAGCCAAAAGCCGGCATTGTAAAATGCTCGTGTTCGAAGGCCTCGCACAAGGGGATGACCATTGCAACGCACCGTGATACGAGACCGCCGCAGCATGACGAACCGAGCCGGTCAGCCGGCATTTCATTTGGAAGACAAGGATGTCTCACTCCGCCGCCGCTAAGCCGGCCACGGCCCGCAAATCCCCTGCCCTTGCCGGCACCGCGCGCGTGCCGGGCGACAAGTCGATCTCACACCGCTCGTTCATGTTCGGCGGCCTTGCCTCCGGCGAAACCCGCATCACCGGCCTGCTCGAAGGCGAGGACGTGATGCGCACGGGCGCCGCCATGAAGGCGATGGGCGCGCATATCGAAAAGAACGGCGGCGAATGGGTCATCCGCGGCACCGGCAACGGCGCGCTGCTGCAGCCCGAAGGCCCGCTCGACTTCGGCAATGCCGGCACCGGCTCGCGCCTCACCATGGGGCTCGTCGGCACCTATGACATGGAGACGACCTTCATCGGCGACGCCTCGCTTTCGGGCCGGCCGATGGGCCGCGTGCTCGACCCGCTGCGGCAGATGGGCGTGCAGGTGCTGAAGGCCGCTCCCGGCGACCGCATGCCGATCACGCTGCGCGGCCCGAAGCATGCAGCGCCCATCACCTATCGCGTGCCGATGGCATCCGCCCAGGTGAAGTCGGCGGTGCTGCTTGCCGGCTTGAACACTCCCGGCATCACCACGGTGATCGAACCCGTGATGACGCGCGACCATACCGAAAAGATGCTGAAGGGGTTCGGTGCCAACCTGAGCGTCGAGACGGATGAGCGCGGTGTGCGCCACATCTTCATCGAAGGCCAGGGCAGGCTCACCGGACAGACGATCGCCGTGCCGGGCGACCCGTCGTCGGCCGGCTTCCCGCTTGTCGCGGCGCTCATCGTGCCGGGTTCGGACATCATCATCGAGAACGTGCTGATGAACCCGACCCGCACCGGGCTGCTGCTGACATTGCAGGAAATGGGCGGCCGTATCGACATCCTCAATCCGCGCAATGCCGGCGGCGAGGACGTGGCGGACCTGCGCGTGCGCTCCTCGGAGCTGAAAGGCGTGGCGGTGCCGCCCGAGCGCGCGCCGTCGATGATCGACGAGTATCCGGTGCTGGCCGTCGCCGCGAGCTTCGCCGAGGGTGAGACGCTGATGCAGGGGCTGGAGGAACTTCGGGTCAAGGAATCCGACCGTCTGGCGGCGGTCGCCAGGGGCCTGGAGCTCAACGGCGTCGACTGCTCCGAGGGCGAGGCCTCGCTCGCCGTGCGCGGCAGACCGGGCGGCAAGGGACTCGGCGCTCATCCGAACGGCCCCGATACCGCCGTGAAGACGCATCTCGACCACCGCATCGCCATGAGTTTTCTGGTGATGGGGCTGGCAACTGAAAAGCCGGTGACGATCGACGACGCCAACATGATCGCGACGAGCTTTCCGGAGTTCATGGGATTGATGAAGGGATTGGGCGCGGAGATTGTATGAAATACGTCTACGTTCACTGGAAGCATGAGATCGCGGAAGAGCCGTCTCACCTCTGGTATGAAGTCGCAGACGACAATTTCCAAAACCGGACAATAGAGTTCTATGCTGATGGGTCGGTTGGCTTCGCCATTCGCGGTGATGCCCCGGACGGGTCAGACGACCTTGAAATCGGAGGGACACGAAATTCCACCGAAGGCTTTCCAGATATCGAAGAGATCAACTCGGATCCTGATTTCGAGGCTTTGCCGGTCACAGCGGTCGAGTTCGATCGCCAGTGGCGCAAGGCGCTTGCGTCAAGGCGTCGAATGACCACTCCCTTCACCATCGCCATCGACGGCCCCGCAGGCGCGGGCAAAGGCACGCTTGCCCGCCGGCTTTCCGACCACTACCGCCTGAACCTGCTCGATACCGGCCTCACCTATCGCGCGGTGGCCCTCAAGCTGCTCGAGCTCGGTCTGCCGCTCGACAATGTCTCGGCTGCAGAAACCGCGGCGCGGCAGGTCGACTTGTCGAACCTCGACCGCACCGTGCTGGCCGCGCATGCGGTGGGCGAGGCGGCCTCCAAGGTCGCGGTCATTCCGACCGTACGGCGCATCCTGGTGGAGAAGCAGCGGGCCTTCGCCAAGGCGCCGCCCGGCGCCGTGCTCGACGGCCGCGACATCGGCACGGTGGTGTGCCCCGATGCCGACATCAAGCTCTATGTCACGGCAAGCGCCGAAGTCCGCGCCAGGCGCCGGCTGGCCGAAATCGAGAGCATGGGCGGCAGCGCCGATCTCGCCACCATCCTTGCCGATATCGAGCGCCGCGACGAGCGCGACATGGGTCGCGCCGACTCGCCGCTGAAGCCAGCGGCAGACGCGCACTTGCTTGATACCAGCGAAATGGCTATAGAAGCCGCGTTTCTGGCGGCGATGGCGATCGTTGACGACGTCCTTGCCAAGAGAAACAAGGCCTGATCAGGTTTTTCGATTGCCGTTGGCGGCGAAAATACCCATATCGGGCACGAACCAGCCTGCCAGCATTCTTCATGCGCCGGACTTGCCGCCTGAACAGCGGCCAAGGGCTTTCAGCCCGGAACGCCGGCAGGCTCACGCAACGCTAACCCACGGCGCCCGCCCCGCTTGAAGACCGGGGTATTCCAGGAGAAACAATGTCAGTAGCTAATCCGTCTCGCGACGATTTCGCGAGCATGCTCGAAGAATCATTCACCGCCGGCCATTCCGGCGAGGGCCAGGTTGTCCGGGGCACGATCACCGCGATCGAAAAGGACATGGCCATCATCGATGTCGGCCTCAAGGTCGAAGGCCGCGTGCCGCTGAAGGAATTCGGCGCCAAGGGCAAGGAATCCTCCCTCAAGGTTGGCGACACCGTCGAGGTCTATGTCGAGCGCATCGAAAACGCGCTTGGCGAAGCCATGCTGTCGCGCGAGAAGGCTCGCCGCGAGGAGAGCTGGGTGCGTCTCGAAGAGAAGTTCACCAAGGGTGAGCGCGTCGAAGGCGTCATCTTCAACCAGGTCAAGGGCGGCTTCACCGTCGACCTCGACGGCGCCGTGGCGTTCCTGCCGCGCAGCCAGGTCGATATCCGGCCGATCCGCGACGTCACCCCGCTGATGCACAACCCGCAGCCCTTCGAGATCCTCAAGATGGATCGCCGCCGCGGCAACATCGTGGTGTCGCGCCGCACCGTGCTCGAAGAGAGCCGCGCCGAACAGCGCTCGGAAATCGTGCAGAACCTCGAGGAAGGCCAGGTGGTCGAAGGCGTGGTCAAGAACATCACCGACTATGGTGCGTTCGTCGACCTCGGCGGCATCGACGGCCTGCTGCATGTCACCGACATGGCCTGGCGCCGCGTCAACCATCCGACCGAGATCCTCAACATCGGCCAGACGGTCAAGGTGCAGATCATCCGCATCAACCAGGAAACCCACCGCATCTCGCTCGGCATGAAGCAGCTCGAGTCGGATCCGTGGTCGGATATCGGCACCAAGTTCCCGATCGGCAAGAAGATCAAGGGCACCGTCACCAACATCACCGACTACGGCGCGTTCGTCGAGCTGGAGCCGGGCATCGAGGGCCTCATCCACGTTTCGGAAATGTCGTGGACGAAGAAGAACGTGCATCCCGGCAAGATCCTGTCGACGACGCAGGAAGTCGACGTGGTGGTACTCGAGGTCGATCCGGCCAAGCGGCGCATCTCGCTCGGCCTCAAGCAGACGCTGGAAAACCCGTGGCAGGCTTTCGCCTCGAGCCATCCGGTCGGCAGCCAGGTCGAGGGCGAGGTCAAGAACAAGACCGAGTTCGGCCTGTTCATCGGCCTGGAAGGCGACGTGGACGGTATGGTGCATCTCTCCGACCTCGACTGGACCCGTCCGGGCGAGCAGGTCATCGAAGAGTACAATCGCGGCGACATGGTCAAGGCGCAGGTGCTCGACGTCGACATCGAGAAGGAGCGCATCTCGCTCGGCATCAAGCAGCTGGCCCGCGACACTGTCGGCGAGGCGGCCAGTAGCGGCGAGCTGCGCAAGAACGCCGTCGTCACCTGCGAGGTCATCGGCGTGAAGGATGGCGGTCTGGACGTGCGGCTGGTCGACAGCGGCATCGAGACCTTCATCAAGCGTTCGGACCTTTCGCGCGACCGCGACGAGCAGCGGCCCGAGCGCTTCACCGTCGGCCAGAAGGTCGATGCCCGCGTCATCGCCTTCGACAAGAAGACCCGCAAGCTGCAGGTCTCGATCAAGGCGCTGGAAATCGCCGAGGAGAAGGAAGCGGTCGCTCAGTACGGCTCGACCGACTCCGGCGCTTCGCTGGGCGACATTCTGGGCGCCGCGCTGAAGAAGCAGGGCAACTAAAGCCTTCCGGGAAAGCCGTTGGCGGCTTTCCGTCGGAATTGCGTAAGCCCTTTGGCGAACAACAAAAACCCCGCCGGAGCGATCCGGCGGGGTTTTTCTATTGCCTGGATTTCTGTGCGGTCAGGCGCGTCCGTAGAGCGGCACCAGCGTGCCGCTCATCGCCAGGTTGGCGGGCGAGGCGAGGTAGGCGATCGCTTCCGCCGCGGCCTCCAGGCTGACCCATTTGGCGAAATCGGCATCGGGCATGTCGGCGCGGTTGGCGGGCGTGTCGAGCGTCGAGGGCGCCACGGCATTGACGAGGATGCCCTTGCCCTTCAACTCCTCGGCCATGGCCACAGTCATCGCCGCGACCGCCGCCTTGCTTGCGGCATAGGCAACCATGCCGGAGCCGCGCCTCGGATCGAGTCCGGCGCGCGCGGTGACGTTGACGATGCGGCCGGCCGTGTTGGAGTCCAGCATCGAGCGCACCGCGGCGCGGCTGCACAGGAAAGCCGTGCGTGCGTTGGTGTCCATCATCTCGGCGAAGGAGGCCGACTCGATCTTTTCGACCGGCGCCATGGTGAAGCCGCCGGCAAGGTGGATCGAGGCCCAGAGCTCGGGAACCTGATGGTAGAAGGCCTCGACCTTGGCCGAATCCGACAGGTCGACATTATGCGCCAAATGCACGCTGGCATGGGCTGCGTAAGGAAAATGCGGCGGGGCCGCCGCGTGGGCATTTGGCACGTGGCAGATCGCGCCTTGCTCCAGCAGTCTGCCGACAACCGCGCCGCCGAGCGCTCCAGTGCCGCCCGTCACCACGACACGCCTGCCATTCAGCGTTTCCGTCATACCTAGACCGCTCCTGTCATTTTTTTATGATTATATCTTGGGTTATGCCGCCCCAGGCTCGAACGTCGCGCCTTTCGCGCTGTCACTCAATTGAAATATCGACATGGCTGGCGCAGCGTCTTTGCATGCGTCGGACCTTGGCGGGCGATGCCAATTGGCGGTGCGCCAGCATGGGCCGAGCAACGGTGGCACGAGCCTTCAGTCGACGGTGATTTCGATGACGCGCGGCTTGGCCGCCGCCCGTGCGCGCTTCAGCGCCTCCACCAAACCGCCGATCCCGGCCAGCCGCTCGGCCTCGATGCCGTAGGCCCCGGCGAGCTTGCAGAAATCCGGCGGTGCCGGCGAGACGCCGACCGGCTCGACGCCGACATCGAGCATCGAGGTTTCGATCTCGCGATAGCCGCGATTGTTCCAGACGACGAAGATTACCGGCGCTTCGGCGTCGAGCGCGGCGCCGATCTCCGGCAAGGTGAACTGGAAGCCGCCATCGCCGGTGAGGCACACCACCGGCGCCTCCGGCACCGCAAGTGCTGCGCCGATCGCCGCCGGCGGACCGTAGCCCAACGCGCCGAAGCCGGTCGCGGCGTTGAACCAGCCGCCGGGACGGTCGTGGTCGTAATAGAGGTTGGCGGCATAAATCGGCTGGGTCGAATCGCCGACGATGATGGCGCCCGGCAGCGCGTCCCGGATCGCTTCCACGGCGCGCACCTGCGCCAGATATTCGGGCTTCAGCTCGGCTTGCGCTGCCTTCCGCGCAGCGGCCGCGCGGACTTCGCCGTCCTTCGCCACAGCATGACCCGGCCCGATTGCCGACAGCAAAGCTTCGATCGCTTCCGCGCAATCCGCGTGGATGCCAACCGTCACCGGCCGGCGCGCAATCTGGTCGGCGCCGATATCGATGCGGATCAGGCTCGGCGGCAGCACGAAGCCGCCGTCGCCATAACCGTCATAGTCGGTCGGGCCGAACTCGGTGCCGGCGGCGATCACCAGATCGGCGTCCGCCATCAACGCGCGCACGGCCTTGAGGCTGGGGCTCGCCGGCACGCACAGCGGATGGCCGTGCAGCAGGCCACGCGCATTGGCGGTCTCGGCCACGGGGGCGCCGAGCATCTCGGCCAGACGCCGCAGCGCCGCATCGGCCTTCTTGGCGCCGCCGCCTGAAAGGATCAGCGGACGGCGTGCGGCCCTGCAAAGCCGTGCCGCCTCGGCGATCGCCGCCAACTCCGGAGCGGGCGGCGCGGCATTGCTAAGGACGGCCGCAACACCATCGGCGGGCTTGACCATGACGTCGGTGGGGATCTCGATATGGACCGGACCCGGGCGTGAGGAGGAGAAAACGGCGAAGGCGCGGGCGAGCGCGCCAGGCAACTGCCCGGCCTCGGTGATGCGCTCGGAAAACAGCGCCACCTTCTCCATCATGCCGCGCTGGTCAGGCAGCTCATGCAGGAAGCCCAGCCCTTTTCCCAGCGTGTCGGTGGCGTTGACGCCGGAAATGACCAGCATCGGCACCGAATCGGCGCGCGCCTGGCCCATGGCGGTGATGGTGTTGGTGAGGCCCGGCCCAGTGATGACGAAGGCGACACCGGGACGGCCGCCGGCGCGCGCGTAACCATCGGCCATGAAACCGGCGCCCTGCTCGTGGCGCGGCGTGACATGGCGGATCTTCGAGCCCGCCAGGCCGCGATAGAGCTCGACCGTATGCACGCCCGGAATGCCGAAGACGGTGTCGACGCCATGCGCCTCGAGCAATTTGATCAGCGCCTCGCCGATGGTGGTCATTGGTTTCCTCCCTTTTCCGGCGCCAAGCCGAGCTCGGCCTCTATGGCTTTGACGCCAATCGCCGCCAATTCGCCAGGCGAGAACATCTCTGCTGCCAGGCAGCCTTCGATCCAAAGCCCGTCGATGATCGCGTTGATCGCGATGGCATGGCGACGCAGTTCGCCTGCGTCCGGCTTGCGCCGCTCGGCGGCGAGCACCTCGGCAACGACCGCTTCCACCTCGTCGCGAAAGCCGAGATAGCCTTCGCGATGGGCACGGGCGAGCGCCGGATCCGCATTGGCGCGGCCAAGGAAGGTTGCCCAGAGCGAAAACACCCGCCGGTCGACGATCGGCGCGTTGAGGTTGGCGGTGACGAAAGCCGCGAGGCGTTGGCGAGGCGAGGCGTCTTCCATGACCAATGCCGCCTTCGCCTGCTCGGTCATGCGGCCGACCAGCGCCGTATAGGCTTCCTGCAGCAATTCTTCCTTGCCGGGGAAATAGTGCCGGATCAGCCCGGCGGTGACGCCGGCGCGCAAGGCGATGGTGCGCAAGGTGGCGCCCTGAAGTCCATATTCCGCCACGCTGTCCAGCGTCGCATCGATCAGATCCTGCCGCCGCCGCTCCTCGCCCTCGCGGCGGAACTTGCGGCGCGCATTCATTGGCGCAGGATCGGCCGCGTCAGGCATGTCGGCCCGCCTTCGCAGGCGATGCAGAGCGCATCCGCTTCGAATGTCTCGACCGTGCAGCCGGCGGCTTCCATCGCGGCCTTGGTCTTGGGAAAACCCGCAACGGCGATGACCTTGTGCGGGCTGGTCGGCAGCACGTTCAGGCTGAGGCCGTTGGAAGCGGCGAACTCTTCGGCGTCGCCTTCGACCAGTCGGATGCCGCGCGCCTTCAGCATCTGATAGAACGCCGCCGGCAGAAGCGGCGAATGGACCAGGGCCAGGTCGTCGGCCAGCGGGCTGATCACCGACATCAGATGCAGGCACGCCTCTTCGCCCTGCCACAGCGGCAGATCGAAGCCGTACACGGAAATGCCCAGCGGCGTCAGCAGGTTGGAAACCTGCTGGATGCCTTCCTGGTTCGAGCGCACACCGCGCCCGATCGCCAGCGTGCGGGCATCCACCCATACGCAGTCACCGCCTTCGACCTGACCAGGCGCCTCGACATGACCGAGGACCGGAATGCCCAGTCTCTTATAGGTTTCCTCATGCAGCGAGGGCTCCCGGGCGCGCAGTGGCTTGCCCATGGACAGGATCAGCGCGCCGCGGTCGGTCATCAGCGACGGGTCATGCGTGAACACCGAATCCGAAAGGCCGTCGGCCGTGTCCTCGATCCATTCGATCTCGGCGCCGGAAGCCGCCACCATGTCGGCAAGGGCCGCATGCTGCACGGCTGCTTTCGCCGGGTTGAATCCCGGGCCATAGTGCCAGGCCGCCCTGTCGGCGTCGCGCATGGCGTTGGCCGCCGACCGCATCAGCACGCGCCGCAGCGGCGCCGCCATGGACTGTGACCCGAAAGCGCTCATCGATGCCCTTTTAAGATGAAAAAAATCGTGAAAATTTCATGAAAGGCTATTTATACACTTGCGCAACAAGGCCGCAAGTGCCGTAATGAGCGGGATTGACGGGCTCGCGCTGTCGGGTCCATGCTGAAGTCTGGAGCGGGTCAGTGCAGCGTATGTTGATTAGCCGGATAGACGTTCGACGACTTGCAGTCGGCCAGATAGAGGTCACCCGGTGAGCGCTGCAGCAGCTGCCGCAGTCCAATCCGGTGAGGCGCAGAACGGCGCCGCCGAAGCCATCCACGTCGAAAACCTGCACAAGAAGTTCGGCCAGCTGCACGTGCTGAAGGGGGTTTCGCTGTCGGCGCGCGACGGCGAGGTGGTCGCCATCATCGGCGGCTCCGGTTCCGGCAAGTCGACGCTCTTACGCTGCATCAACTGCCTGGAGAACCCCACAAGCGGCATCATCCGGGTCAATGGCGAGGAGATCAAGCTCAAGGCCGATAGCCACGGACACACCGTTCCGGCCGACCGCAGGCAGATCGAGCGCATTCGCTCGAGGCTAGGCATGGTTTTCCAGAATTTCAACCTGTGGAGCCACATGACGCTGATCGAGAATGTCATCGAAGTTCCGGTGCATGTGCTTGGCGTCAAGCGCGGCGAAGCGATCGCCCAGGCTGAGAAGCTGCTCGCCCGCGTCGGGCTGGCGGAGAAGCGCGACGTCTATCCGGTTTTCCTGTCCGGCGGCCAGCAGCAGCGGGCCGCGATCGCCCGCGCGCTGGCGATCAATCCGCGCGTCATGCTGTTCGACGAACCGACTTCCGCGCTCGATCCCGAGTTGGTCGGCGAAGTGCTGAAAGTCATCGGCGACCTGGCGCGCGAGGGACGCACCATGGTGCTGGTGACGCATGAAATGAAGTTCGCCCGCGAGGTCGCGACGCATGTCGTCTATCTCTACAACGGGCTGGTCGAGGAAGAAGGTCCGCCGGAACAGCTGTTCGGCGCGCCCAAATCCGAAAGGCTCAAGCAATTCCTCCGCAATGTCGGCTAGGTGCCGGCATCAAGCGGAGCGAAAAACCGGGAACAACAACAAACTGGGAGTCCTGACATGAAGACTGTTCTCAAGACATTTGCCGCCGCGCTGCTTCTCGGCGTCGCGGCGATGGGCGGAGTGGCCAAGGCCGAGCAGGTCAAGATCGGCGTCGCCGCCGAACCCTACCCGCCCTTCACCTCGCCCGACGCCAGCGGCAAATGGGTGGGCTGGGAGATCGACTTCGTCAACGCCGTCTGCGCCGAAGAGAAACTTGACTGCGTGATCACACCGGTGGCCTGGGACGGCATCATCCCGGCTCTGACGACCAAGAAGATCGACGCCATCGTCTCTTCCATGTCGATCACCGACGAGCGCAAGAAGACGATCGACTTCTCGGACAAGTACTACAACACGCCGACCGCGATCATCGGGCCGAAGGACCAGAAGTTCGGCGCCACGCCGGACGATCTCAAGGGCAAGGTGATCGGCGTCCAGGTCTCGACCGTGCATGCCGTGTACGCGAAGAAGCATTTCACCGGCGCGCAGGAAATCAAGGAATACCAGACCCAGGATGAAGCCAACCAGGATCTGGCCGCTGGCCGCATCGACGCGGTGCAGGCCGACTCGATCGCGCTCGGCGAATTCCTGAAGTCGGACCAGGGCAAGGCCTGCTGCGACCTGAAGGGCATGGTGGCGCCCGACGACGAAGTGCTTGGCCCGGGTGTCGGCGCCGGTATCCGCAAGGAAGACACCGCGCTCAAGGAAAAGTTCAACGCCGGCATCAAGGCGATCCGCGCCAACGGCAAGTATGACGAGATCTCGAAGAAATATTTCGACTTCGACATCTATGGCGGCGCCACGCAGTCGAACTGAGCCCTCTCGAAATGAGTGAGGGCATGGCGTCCGCGCCATGCCCGATCTTGCCACGCGTGCCCGCCGCTGACCTGACCATCGGCGGCTCGCCAGCAATCCGGGGACGAAGCTGATCGACGCCTTTCTTCCGGCCTCCGCGGCCGGCATCATCGAACTCCTGTCGCCCGTGGCGCCCGGCTGGGGCGGCACGCTGCTGGTCGGCCTGCTGCATTCGATCGAGATCGCCATAGGCGCGACCTGCCTCGGCCTCATGATCGGCACCGCCGGCGCGTTCGGCAAGCTCTATGGCGGCCCGGTGACGCGCGATCTGCTCGCGGTCTACACGACGGTCGTGCGCGCCGTGCCGGAACTGGTGCTGATCCTGCTGCTCTATTACGCCGGCACCGACCTCATCAACCAGGTGCTGACGGCGATCGGCTACAGCCGAGTCGACATCAGCGGGCTCGCGGCCGGCATTTTCGTGCTGGGTTTCGTCCAGGGCGCCTATTCGACCGAAGTCATCCGCGGAGCCATCCTCGCCATCCCGCAAGGCCAGATCGAGGCCGCCCGCGCCTACGGCATGTCGGCGGGCCTGATGCTGCGACGCATCACTGTGCCGGCCATGCTGCCCTTCGCCATCCCCGGCCTGGCGAATCTGTGGCTCATCGCGACCAAGGACACAGCGCTGCTTGCTGTCGTCGGTTTCTTCGAACTCACCCTCGCAACGCGCCAGGCGGCCGGCGTGACCAAGGCCTACCTGCTTTTCTACCTTGCGGCCGGCGCGCTCTATCTCGCGCTCTCGCTGTTCTCCAACCTGATCATCGGCCGCGTCGAGGCCTGGTCGCGGCGCGGCATGCCCTCCGTCAGGGAGGCGCGCTGATGTCCGCCGAAGCCTCCGCGATTCACATGGCGGCGCGCGCCTCGATCTGGCTCAAGCCGCACCGCATCGTGCTGATCCTGATCGGGCTGGCGCTGGTTCTGTGCGCCGCCGTCTTCATGCGCTGGGACTGGCTGCCGCAATATTGGGAAATGGGCCTGATGGGCATCTGGCGGACGCTTTGGATCCTCGCCGTGACCTGCGCGCTGGGCTTTGCGCTGGCCGTGCCGCTCGGGCTCGCCCAGGCAGGCGGACCGATCTGGTTCTCGGCACCGGCGAAGGTCTTCTGCACCATCATCCGGGGAACGCCGCTGCTCCTGCAGCTCTGGCTGCTCTATTACGGCCTCGGCTCGATCTTTCCGCAATATCCATGGATCCGCGAATCGTGGCTTTGGCCGTATCTCAGGCAGGCCTGGCCATATGGCGTGGTGGCGCTGACCTTCTCCTTCGCCGGCTATGAGGGTGAAGTGATGCGGGGCGCTTTCGCCGGCGTGCCGCGCGGACAGTTGGAGGCGGCCCGCGCGTTCGGCATGAGCCGCTGGAAAATCTTCCGGCGCATCTGGTTGCCGCAGGCCTTCTACCGTGCGCTGCCGACGCTGACCGGCGAGACCGTGCTGCAGTTGAAATCGACCCCGCTGGTGGCGACGATCAGCGTCATCGATATCTTCGCCGTCTCCTCCAAGGTGCGCCAGGACACCTATCTGACCTACGAGCCTTTGCTGCTGCTGGCGCTGATCTATATGACGATCACCGGTATCCTGGTCTTCGTCTTCAGTCGGATCGAGGCACGGATTCCGGTCAAGATCGGATAGCGAATAGAGAGTAGCGAATAGCGAGTAGTTTCTTTATTTCCCCCTACTCGCTATTCCCTATTCGCTACTCGCTGCAGGGCAACACTGATGCAACTCACCCTCGCCCAGGCAACAGGCCTATGCCGGATGGCGGCGCTTGGCGCCGGCGCCAATGAGGAGGCGGCACAGTCGCTGACCGCGTCGATCATCGCCGCCGAAGCCGAAGGCCTGTCGACGGTGGGGTTGTCGCATTTCATCGACTATCTGGAAGCGCTCGAAGCCGGCCGCATCGACGGCAACGCCGATCCGGCGATCACGCGGCCGGCGCTCGCCGTCTATCTTTCGGATGCGCGCGGCGGACTTGCCCATACCGGCTTCGACCGCACAATCGACGACCTGGTCAAGGCGGCAAAACTGTTCGGGGTCTCGATCTTCTCGCAGAAGAACGCCTATACATGCGGCGCGCTCGGCTATTTCACCGGTCGGCTGGCCGACCAGGGGCTGGTTTCCTTCGCCGCCACCAACGGACCGGCGGTGCTTGCCGGCTCGGGCTCGGTCAAGCCGGTCTATTGCACCAATCCGATGTCCTTTGCGTCGCCCGCCGCCGACGGGCCGCCGCTGATCATCGACCAGTCGTCGAGCGCGACCGCCTTCGTCAACATCCGCAAGGCGGCCGAGGACGGCAAGAAGATCCCCGAAGGCTGGGCGCTGGATGCCAGCGGCAACCCGACCACCGATCCGGCGGCGGCGATGAAGGGCGCCATGCTTGCCTTTGGCGGCCAGCGCGGCGCCAACATCGCTTTAATGGTCGAGGTGCTGGCCGCGGGCATTTCCGGCGCCAACTGGTCGCTCGACGCGCCCTGGTTCACCGATGGGGCGGAGAGCCCCGGCACCGGCCTTTTCGTTCTGGCCATCGAGCCAAAGCTGCTCGACCCGAATTTCGAGCGGCGCATGAAGGACCAGCTCGAGCGGTTGCGGCGGCGCTATGGCGTGCACATCCCCGGCCGCTCGCGCGCTGACGCCGCCGAGAAGGCAAAGGCGCGCGGCATCACCACGTCGAGGGCAGTGGTGCAGCGCATTTCGGAATTCGCCGAGCGTTATTCGGCCTGATTTTTCCCTCCGCGATTGAACCTTTTTAGACGCTGCACGACCCATGTCCGGCACCCCACGCCGCGAGCCGCCCGATTGGCTTCGTCCGGCTCGCGGCTGGCGGCGCCACGCCGGGCGTTCAGGGCGGGGCGGGCGTGCTTGCTTCACGCCACCTTGATGCCGTCTCAGGTCAGGCCGTCTCGTTGGACTCTGCTTCGGTGTGGACACTGCCCGGAAAACCCCGCTTCGGCGGGGTTTTCTGTTCTCTCAAATGCGGCGGGGCAGGCATTCCGGGCAAGTTCAAAAACAAGCCGACGGCGACTTCCGGTCGCTCTTTGCCTTTGGCGAGAAACGGATTAAGAAACGGCTTCAGCCAAGCATTTGCGCGCGGAGCCAGTCATGACCGAAATCCTGCAGACCCCCAAGCTCGTCGTCGTCTTCGGCGGCTCGGGCTTCGTCGGTCGCCACGTCGTGCGGGCGCTGGCCAAGCGCGGCTATCGCATTCGGGTCGCCTGCCGGCGGCCCGACCTTGCCGGCCATGTGCAGCCGCTGGGCAATGTCGGGCAGATCCAGCCGGTGCAGGCCAATGTGCGCGTGCGCTGGTCGGTCGACCGCGCCGTGCAGGGCGCCGACCATGTCGTCAACCTGGTCGCCATCCTGCATGAGACCGGCCGCCAGAAATTCGGCGCCGTGCACGAGTTCGGCGCGCGCGCCGTCGCCGAGGCCGCACGCTCGGTCGGCGCCGGCCTCACCCAGATCTCGGCGCTCGGCGCCGATCTCAATTCGCCGTCCGAGTACGCTCGCACCAAGGCGCTGGGCGAAAGGGCAGTGTTCGAGACGATTCAGGATGCCGTCATATTCCGGCCGTCGATCAATTTCGGACCGGAGGACCGCTTCTTCAACCGCTTCGCCGGCATGGCGCGCCTGTCGCCCGTCCTGCCGCTGATCGGCGGCGGGCAGAATAAGCTGCAGCCGGTTTATGTCGGAGACGTCGCAGAGGCGATCGCGCGCTCGGTCGACGGCAAGATTAAGGGCGGCCAGATCTACGAGCTCGGCGGCCCGCAGGTGCTGACCTTCAAGGAATGCATGGAAGAGCTGCTCGCGGTCATCGACCGCCGGCGGTTGCTGGTGCCGGTACCGTGGTGGGTGGCGAACATCCAGGCGTCGATCCTGCAGCTGTTACCCAATCCGCTCCTGACCCAGGACCAGGTGCTGCAGCTGCGCGAGCACAATGTCGTCTCGGACGAAGCCGCCAAGGCCGCCAGGACGCTTGCCGGCCTCGGCATCCAGCCGCAGGCGATCGCCACCATCCTGCCCAGCTATCTCTGGCGCTTCCGCGCCGCCGGACAGTTCCAGCAGCGCCGGCCGATCGCCGACCGATAGCGAACCTCTAGATGCGACGGGAGACCTGCATCGGCAGGCCGCCCTGCGGCTGCGTGGTGAGTTTCTGCACCGGCCAAGGTCGGGTCTGCGATGTCGCGTCGAAGCGGAAGCGCGACAATAGGATCGCCAGAGCGATGATCGCTTCCTGCATGGCGAAGCTTGCACCGATGCAGACGCGCGGCCCGGCGCCGAAGGGCAGGTACTGGAAGCGGTCGATCCTGTCGCGGTTTTTGGGATGGAAACGCTCCGGCAGGAAGGCGTTCGGCCTGTCCCACAGCTTGCGGTGGCGATGCACCACCCAGGGCATCACCAGCACGGCGGCGTATTTCGGAATATATAAGCCGTTCCAGGTCTCCGGTTCGATCGGCTCGCGGTTGATCGAGGGCGCAGGCGGATAGAGCCTGAGCGCCTCCTCGAAAGCGGCGCGGGTGAGCGGCATGGCATCCAGCCACTTGGTCGGATCGGGTTCGCGCGCCAGCACGGCGTCGATCTCCTGCTCGATCTTGTCGCGTTCCCAGGGCGCCCCGGCGAGGCAATAGATCGTCCAGCCCAGCGCCCGCGCGGTCGTCTCATGGCCGGCGCCGATGAAGGTGATGATGTTGTCCTCGACTTCGGCGCGGGTCAGCCCGTCCGGCCCCTCGGCGCGCAGCAGAAGCGTGAGAAAATCCTGCGGCACGCCGTCGGGATCGCGCTTCAGCCGCTCCTCGCGCATCTTCACTGTGTTGGCCACGATATTGCGGAAATAGGCCATGGTCTTGCGGCCGCGGATGCGGGTTAGCCGCGGCAGCCATTCCGGCGCGCGCAACAGGTCGAGCGGATCGACGCGGCCCATCGTTTCGAACAGCCGGTCGATCTCCTTGGCGAAGCTGCCGGGCTCGCCGGCGATCTCGCCGGAAAACAGCGTTTCGGCGAGGATGTCGTAGGTGAGCAGCGTCATGTCATGCGCGACATCGGTCATGCCGCCGGCCTCGTAGCGGGTGACGAAATCCAGCGTGCGCTTCAGCATCGGCCCGGCGAAGCCGAAGATGTGGCGCGGTGTGAACACCGGCGCCATCGCCTTGCGCGAGCGCCTCCAGACCTCGCCTTCGGCGGTCAGCAGCCCGTCGCGCAGGATCGGCCGCAGGATCAGCTGGCGCACAGTCGCCATCTTGTAATTCCTGGCGTTATCGATCAGCACATGGCGGATGAGGCCGGGATCGTTGGCGATGACCAGAGGGCCGCCGATGCCGGTCACCGAGATCCAGGGCTCGTTGTAGGTATGCTCGCCCCACAGCTCGAGCGGATTGCGGTAGACGATGCGCATCATCTCCAGCGTCGAAGGCGGCGTTGTGCGCGGCGTCGGCGCCGGCGGCACGAAAGGGGCGGGCTTGGTGTCCATGAAGCATGCTCCGCTGACAGCCGAATGTAGTGTCCGACGAAGCGGGCGTCCATCTGGCCGAGCAGGTCCGCGACCGTCACCAAATGTGACTCGCGTTCAGCCAGCTTGCCGGTCCGTCGGCTGGGGTGAATGAAAGGCTTCTCGCCAAGCCGGCAAAATGGCCGCAAACCTTGGAAAACCAGCCGTTTGCGCCTATATCTAGGACATCAAAACGGCGCGATTCGGGGTGACTTTCCCGTGCCGGACCATCGACATCAATCAGACAGGTATTCATGAGCGACCAGACCGAAAGCGCCATTGGCGTGGAAGCCGAGTACGGCGCCGATTCCATCAAGGTTTTGAAGGGGTTGGATGCCGTTCGCAAGCGTCCAGGCATGTATATCGGCGATACCGATGACGGCTCGGGCCTGCATCACATGGTCTATGAGGTGGTGGACAACGCCATCGACGAGGCGCTGGCGGGCCATGCCGACCTCGTCTCGGTGACGCTCAACCCGGATGGTTCCGTCACCGTGATCGACAATGGCCGCGGCATTCCGACCGACATCCACTCCTCAGAGGGTGTTTCGGCTGCCGAAGTGATCATGACGCAGCTGCATGCCGGCGGCAAATTCGACCAGAACTCCTACAAGGTTTCCGGCGGTCTGCACGGCGTCGGCGTCTCGGTGGTCAACGCGCTTTCCGCATGGCTCAAGCTCAAGATCCGCCGCAACGGCGAAATCTTCGAGATGAGCTTCACGCATGGCAATGCCGACGCGCCGTTGAAGGTGACGGGCACATATGAGCAGAACAAACAGCCCGGCACCTACGAGGGCCGCAGCGGCAGCGAGATCACCTTCTTCCCGTCGGCCGAGACCTTCACCATGGTCGAATTCGACTATGGCACGCTGGAGCACCGGCTGCGCGAGCTCGCCTTCCTCAATTCCGGCGTGCGCATCGTGCTGACCGACGCGCGTCATGCCGACTTGGTGCGCCACGAGCTGCATTACGACGGCGGCCTGGAAGAGTTCGTCAAATATCTCGACCGGGTGAAGAAGCCGCTGATCGAAACGCCGATCGCCATCCGCGCCGAGCGCGACGGCATCACCGTGGAAGTCGCGATGTGGTGGAACGACAGCTACCACGAGAACGTGCTGGCTTTCACAAACAACATCCCGCAGCGCGACGGCGGCACGCATTTGGCGGGCTTCCGCGCGGCGCTGACCAGGCAGATCACCGGCTATGGCGAATCGTCCGGCCAGACCAAGAAGGAAAAGGTCTCGCTGACCGGCGACGACTGCCGCGAAGGCCTGACCGCCGTTCTATCGGTCAAGGTGCCGGACCCGAAATTCTCTTCGCAGACCAAGGACAAGCTGGTTTCGTCCGAGGTCCGACCGGTGGTGGAGAGCTTGGTCAACGAGGCGCTGGGCACCTGGCTGGAGGAGCATCCGAGCGAAGGCAGGGTGGTGGTCGAGAAGGTGATCCAGGCGGCGGCCGCGCGCGAGGCCGCGCGCAAGGCGCGCGACATCACCCGCAAGAGCTCGCTCGGCGTCACCTCGCTGCCCGGCAAGCTCGCCGATTGCCAGGAGCGCGATCCGGCGAAGTCGGAAATCTTCATTGTCGAGGGCGATTCGGCCGGCGGCTCGGCCAAGGGCGGACGCTCGCGCCAGAACCAGGCGATCCTGCCGCTGCGCGGCAAGATCCTCAATGTCGAACGGGCGCGCTTCGACCGCATGCTCTCTTCGGACATGATCGGCACGCTGATCACCGCGCTCGGCACCTCGATCGGCAAGGACGAGTTCAATGCCGACAAGCTGCGCTACCACAAGATCATTCTGATGACGGACGCCGACGTCGACGGCGCCCACATCCGCACGCTGTTGCTCACCTTCTTCTTCCGGCAGATGCCGGAGCTGATCGAGCGCGGCCATCTCTACATCGCCCAGCCGCCGCTCTACAAAGTGACCCGGGGCAAGAGCTCGCAATATCTCAAGGACGAAAGCGCCTATGAGGAATATCTGATCGGGTCCGGACTGGATGAGGCCTCGCTGGTGCTGGCCTCCGGCGAGGTACGGACAGGACAGGACCTGCGCGCCTCGGTCGACGACGCGCTTTCGGTGCGCCAGCTAATCAACGGGCTGCATACGCGCTATAATCGCAGCGTCGTCGAGCAGGCGGCGATCGCCGGCGCGCTCAATCCCGACCTGCTTGCCGATCTGGGCCGCGCCAATGCCATGGCCGAGCGCGTCGCGAAGCGGCTTGACATGATCGCCGAGGAGACCGAGCGCGGCTGGACCGGCAGGCTGTCGACGTCCAATGACGGTTCGGGCGGCTATGTGTTCGAGCGCACCGTGCGCGGCGTGAAGGATGTGGTCCAGCTCGACGCCGGGCTGATCAATTCGGCCGATGCGCGCCAGCTCGACCGCTACGCAGCGCGCCTGGCAGAAGTCTATGGCGAGCAGCCTGCCTTGCGTCGGAAAGAGACCTCGGAACTCCTCTCGGGGCCGCTGGCGCTGCTCAACGCAGTGTTCGCTTCAGGCCGCAAGGGCCTCACCATGCAGCGCTACAAGGGTCTCGGCGAGATGAATGCCGAGCAGCTCTGGGAAACCACGCTGGACCCGAATGTGCGCTCGCTGCTGCAGGTCAAGGTCAACGACGCGACCGACGCCGACTCGCTGTTCTCGCGGCTGATGGGTGACGAGGTGGAACCACGCCGCGAGTTCATCCAGGACAATGCGCTGTCGGTGGCCAATCTGGATATCTGAGCGCGCCTTTACAGATTCAAAAAGAAAGGCCCGACAGCTGTCGGGCCTTTCTTTTTGATGCCTGCCATGACGCTCAGTGATCCATCGCCTTGACGATTTCCTCGGTCATCTTCTTGGCGTCGCCGAGCAGCATCATGGTGCCGTCCTTGTAGAACAGCGTGTTGTCGATGCCGGCATAGCCGGAACCGAGCGAGCGCTTGACGAAGAGGCAGGTGCGGGCCTTGTCGACGTCGAGGATCGGCATGCCGTAGATCGGCGAGGACTTGTCGTCGCGCGCAGACGGGTTGGTGACGTCATTGGCGCCGATGACATAGGCGACGTCGGCCTGCGCGAATTCCGAGTTGATGTCCTCCAGCTCGAACACCTCGTCATAAGGCACGTTGGCCTCGGCCAGAAGCACGTTCATGTGGCCGGGCATGCGTCCGGCGACCGGGTGGATGGCGTATTTCACCTCGACGCCGTTGGCCTTGAGCTTGTCGGCCATTTCGCGCAGCGCATGCTGCGCCTGGGCGACCGCCATGCCATAGCCGGGCACGATGATGACCTTCTGCGCGTTCATCATCAGGTAAGCCGCGTCGTCGGCCGAGCCCTGCTTGACGGTGCGCTCGATGCCGTCGCTGGCCACCGCGGCCGTCTCGCCACCGAAGCCGCCGAGGATGACCGAGATGAAGCTCCGGTTCATGCCCTTGCACATGATGTAGGACAGGATCGCGCCCGACGAGCCGACCAGCGCGCCGGTGATGATCAGCGCCAGGTTGCCGAGGGTGAACCCGAGTGCCGCCGCCGCCCAGCCGGAATAGGAGTTCAGCATCGACACCACGACCGGCATATCGGCGCCGCCGATCGGGATGATCAAGAGCACGCCGAGCACCAGCGAGGCGGCGACGATCAGCCAGAAGACGAGCTTGGACTCGGTGGTCACGAGCAGCACGATCAGCACCACCAGGGCGACGCCGAGCGCGATGTTGATCAAGTGGCGGGCGCCGATCATGATCGGCTTGCCGGACATGCGGCCGTCGAGCTTCAGGAAGGCGATGACCGAGCCGGTGAAGGTGATGGCACCGATGGCGACACCCAGGCTCATCTCGACCAGCGCCTGGGCGTGGATGTCGCCCGCCGTGCCGATGCCGAAACTTTCCGGCGCGTAGATGGCGGCAGCCGCCACCATCACGGCGGCGAAGCCGACGAGGCTGTGGAAGGCGGCGACCAGCTGCGGCATCGAGGTCATGGCGATGCGACGCGCGGTGATGGCGCCGATGCCGCCGCCAATGGCGAGACCGAGCACGATCAGGCCGAAGCGGCCGGCCGAAGGCAGCGCCAGCGCCAGCGTTGTGGCGATGGCGATGCCCATGCCGATCATGCCGTAAAGATTGCCCTGGCGGCTGGTGGTCGGGTGCGACAGGCCGCGCAGCGCCAGGATGAACAGGATGCCGGAGACAAGATAGAGGAAGGAAGCGAAGTTGGCGTTCACGTCACTTTTCCTTCTTCTTGTACATGGCGAGCATGCGCTGGGTGACGAGGAAGCCGCCGAAGATGTTGACCGAGACCAGCACCAGCGCGACGAAGCCGAAGCCCGCGGCCAGGCCGGAAGCGGCGATGCCGACGGCGAGCAGCGCGCCGACGACGATGACCGAGGAGATGGCGTTGGTGACGGCCATCAGCGGCGTGTGCAGCGCCGGCGTCACCGACCAGACGACATAATAGCCGACGAAGATCGCCAGCACGAAGATGGCGAAACGGAAGACGAAGGGATCAATGGCGCCGCCCGAAAGCGCATGCGCGGCGTTGCCGGCAGCCTCGGCGCCGGCGGGCGCGTTGGCCAGGTCTTGCACCGCAAGGCGGACGGCGGCCGTCGCCTGATCGAGCTGGTCGAGGGCTTTCTGCAGCTGTTCCATCACGCGGTCCCTTTCGACTTAGACGAGGGCGACTTGGCAGCGGCAGGATTCTTTGCCGCCGCCTTCTTCGGAGCAGGCTTGGAGGCGTCGGCGACCATGGTCTTGGCAGGAACGGCGGCCGGTTCGACGCGCGGCTCTTGCGCCGCCTTGGCGAAATTCGGGTGCACGACTTGGCCAGCGTCAGTCAACATGGTGGCCTTGACCAACTCGTCGTCGCGCTTGATGGCGAGCGTCTTCGCGGTCTTGTCGACCATCGTCTCGAGGAAGGCGTAGAGGTTCTTGGCGTAGAGCAGCGAGGCGGAAGCAGCAACACGACCGGGCACGTTGAGATGGCCGACGATCTTGACGCCGTTTTCCGTCGTCACGACCTTGCCGGGCACGGCGCCCTCGACATTGCCGCCGCGCTCGACCGCCAGGTCGACGATCACCGAGCCCGGCTTCATCGAGGCGACCATGGCAGCAGAGATGAGCTTCGGCGCCGGACGGCCAGGGATCAGCGCGGTGGTGATGACGATGTCCTGCTTGGCGATGTGCTCGGCAGTCAGCGCCGCCTGCTTGGCCTGGTATTCCTTCGACATTTCCTTGGCGTAGCCGCCGGCCGTCTCGGCCGCCTTGAACTCCTCGTCCTCGACCGCCAGGAATTTGGCGCCGAGCGACTGCACCTGCTCCTTCACCGCCGGACGCACGTCTGTAGCGGTGACGATGGCGCCTAGCCGCCGCGCGGTGGCGATGGCCTGCAGGCCGGCGACGCCGACGCCCATGACGAAGGCTTTCGCCGCCGGCACTGTGCCTGCCGCCGTCATCATCATCGGCAGCGCGCGGTCATATTCGGCGGCCGCGTCGATCACCGCCTGGTAGCCGGCGAGGTTGGCCTGCGAGGAAAGCACATCCATCGACTGGGCGCGGGTGATGCGCGGCATGAATTCCATCGAAAAGGCGGTGATGCCGGCCTTGGCCATCGCGGCGACAGCGGCATCGTTGCCGTAAGGATCCATGATGGCGATGACGGCGGCGCCCGGCTTGTAGCCCCTGAGCTCGCCATCCGTCGGCCGGCGCACTTTCAGCACCACATCGGCCTTTTTGGCGTCGGCCGCCGTTCCGATCGCGCCGCCGGCAGCAGTGAAATCCTGGTCGGGAATGCGTGAGCCGAGGCCGGCGTCCTTCTCGACGATCACGTCGAAGCCGAGACCCGCCAGGCGCTTGACCGTCTCCGGCGAGGCCGCGACGCGCGGCTCGCTCGGGTCAACCTCACGAGGGATGAATACGATTTGTCCCACCGGATGATCCTTTCGGCTGGAACCTTGACTGCGCAAGGCGTCGGCCGGACGTCCGGCGACGTCGAGGGCAATGGGCTTGGGAAGTCTACCGCAGAATGAGAGTGCCGACGGCCATGATCAGGATGAACAGGATGGTCGCCGAGAAGAAGCCGCCGACGAAGAAGCCGAAGGCCATTGCAATAAGGATGGCGGCACAGAACAGAGAGCCGTATTTGGCAAGACCGAGGAAGCCTTTGTAGGTACGGTCGTGCTCGGCATAGTCCATCTGCGCGCCCAGCTCGACAGGACCGGTCGGCGTGTGATCAGCCATGGAAGTACCCCTTCGAAAATGCCTTCGAGGCACATAGCGAAAAGCCGAACCAAGAGCAATGGCGCTATTGCCGCACAGTCCGCGACAACAGCCTCAAACGAAAGTTGAAATCGAATGCCGCGCAATGTCGACGCGGCCGGCGCGGAATTTCAGCCGGCGAGATGGGGGAAAAGGCCGAGCAGGCCGACAACGATCAGGTAAAGCGCGACGATGTAATTGAGGAGCCGAGGCATCACAAGGATCAGCACGCCGGCGATCAGCGAGATCAGCGGCGTCAGCGCGAGCGAGTGGATGGTCATGCGGGATCCTTTCTTATGACAGGCGCGATCGCCTGGGCAGACCGGGCTGCGGAGCTTGTATCGACGCAATTCCGGACGGAAAACCGCTCACACTTTTCCTGGAATTGCTCTGACAACGTCGCCGCCGGCGAAAGGTTCATGGCCTGCGTTCAGGCAGCGGCGCGGTAGTATTTCGCCGTCGGCAGAATGGTGAGGGGCGTCAGCCGGTTGATGGCCGGATTGCCGAACATCATCCGCTGCTCCATCGGCGTCGATCTGAAGAACGGCAATCGTTTGAGCGTCAGGCGCATGTTTTCGCCGGCCGGGATTTCGAACAGTGCGAGCGGGGGAAGAACGCCCGGAAATACTCTAGCCTCTGTCCTCTGCACGGCCTGAAAGTAACGAACGTAAAAAGCGGAATGCTCCATCTTGACCGGCGTCAGTACCGAGTCCTGGCCAAAATAACAGGAGGCGACCATGGCAATCCTGAGTGTCAGGAAAGGTATCACTCCGGGCGACGGTGCGCTGGCAGGATCGGCTGCGAACCGGGTTCCATCGATGAAGGTTTCTCCGCGCGCAAGCCGCTCCTTCAATATTTCCGGATAGGCGTCGACGGAGGGCGAGAACGGACACTCGCTGGTAATATAATGGAAGCGCAGTGTGCTGACCAATTGGCCATAGCAATAGACACCGAACCGGTAGGCGTTGGGCAGATTATCCCAGCGATCCTCGAACATACCGCTCGCGATCGGACCACACATACCTGAGCGCCGATAGGAATTGTAGCGGAGCCGGTAGATCGCCTCCTGATCTTCACCCCCGGTGATGAGACGATATTCGACATGGTCCAGCAGTTGCATCATGGATCGGTTGAGCGCCGAGTCGATTCTAGCGCTGGCGTCGACCGACGCACTCTTTCTAGCAACAACCATAGTCTGTCCTCGAATTCCGCTTATAAATAAGCTATTCGAGTTGAAATGAGACACAAGCTGAAAATTCGATATCGCTGATTTACCGGTTGTTAACCTTAACGGCCGTGAACCGTTCGGCGATCTCATGTGAAAAATGCAGGATCGTGCAGCCGGGTTGTCTGATCCGAACTGGCGGCGATCACCGCGGTGATTCTGAAATCAGGTGCTGCGCGCACCAGGACGTGGCGGATTTAGACAGCGCCCGAGCTGTCATCCTTTCATTGGGTGAACATTCGATCTGTTTTTTGAACGCAATAGCGTTCAGCTGGCTGTCCGTTTGCCGGCGATATACAGATCCGCGGCAAACGGCCACGTGACACTCGACATCGTCTCGATGCCCGACGCGCTGAGCGCGGCGCCGAAGAGGAAGCCCTGCACGAAGTCCGGCTTGACCAGATGGACCAGCGTCTTCAGCTGCTCGAAGGTTTCGACCCCTTCGATGGTGACAGAAAGACCCAGCGTCCGGGACAGGCCGACGATGCCCTTCAGAAGATCGAGCGACTGCCGGTTCTGGTTCAAATCGATCAGGAAGGAGCGATCGATCTTGATCTTGTCGAGCGGCAGCTTGTGCAGATAGCTGAGGCTGGAATAGCCGGTGCCGAAATCGTCGAGCGCAATGCGGACGCCAAGCGTCTTCATCTCTTCGATCAGCTCGCGCGTCAGCGATTTGTCGTCGAGCAAGGCGGTCTCGGTGACCTCGATTTCGAGCCTGTGCGGCGCAAGGCCTGACGCCGCCAGCGCGTCACGAACCTTCTGCACGACATCGCGGTTGCGGAAATCCTTGGCCGAAAGGTTGACCGATACGCTGGTCTGCGTCGGCCATTTGGCGCATTCGGCGCAGGCCGCCTGCAACACGAAAGTACTGATGTCGGCAATGATGCCCATCTCCTCGGCGAGCGGGATGAAGACGCTGGGCGAGATCGGGCCGAGATCGGGATGGTCCCAGCGGCAGAGCGCCTCGCAACTGGCGATGCGCATGGTGCTGATGGCCACGATCGGCTGGTAGACGACGCGCAACTCCCTGGCCTGCACGGCATTGCGCAGGTCGGCCTTCATCAGCTGGCGACTGCGGAACGCGGCATCCATTGATGCCTCGAACAGCCGCCAGCTGTTCTTGCCGAGCTCCTTGGCCTTGTAGAGGGCAAGGTCGGCCTTGACGATCATGGCGTCGACATCGGTGTCTTCGACCCTGGACAACACGGCGCCGCCGCTGGCCTGGATGCGTAGGCTGTGACCGGCGACATCCACCTCCCCCTGCAGGTTGACGAAGATCTCGTCGAGCAAATCGTTGAGATGGCTCTCGTCCTCGATGCGGTCGAAGAAGACCATGAACTCGTCGCCGCCGAAACGGCTGACATTGATGCCTGGCCCAGCGACCGCAGCCAGCCGCTCGGCCAAGGCATAGATCAGCCCATCGCCGACTGGATGGCCGAGTGTGTCGTTGACGCTCTTGAAATCGTCGAGGTCGAGCACGGCGAGGCCGCAGAGCCGGTCGCGGTCGCCGGACGCCATGGCTTCGCCGACCAGTTCGTTGAAATAGGCGCGGTTCGGCAGCCCCGTCAAATTGTCGTAGCGCGCCATGAAGCGGATCTTTTCCTCCGCCTCGACGCGGGCCGTCACGTCCTCGAAGGTGATGACGCCCAATTCCTGACTGCCTTCGCGCGCGGAAAATTCATAGTGCTGGCCATTGGCAAGCGAAACCAGCACCTTGCGGTCGCGGCCTTCGCGCAAGGCGCGCGTCAGCTGCGCCTCGATGTAGCGGCAGTCCTTTGGCGCCAGCATGCCGCCGGCAACGCCGCGCATCAGCAGGCTGTGAATCGAGCGCCCGAGCAGCGCCTCGGACGATTTCAGCGACATCAGATGGGCAGCCTCGGCATTGGCCACCGCGACGCGCCCGTCCGGGCCTAGCATGACCAGGCCGTGCGACATGGTGTTGAGCGCGCGGTCGAACCGGCGCGTCAGGTTCCTCGCCTGCTTGTGGCCAATGACCGCGGAGAAGAGCACGTTGCGGACATGGTCAGCGCTGCTGATCGTGACGAACGTCAGCGGGATGATCATTAAGCCGAGGACGACAGAAGCCATATCCATGCGCAGGATGAGCGCAAGAGCCGCCGGCCCGACGAGGGTCAAGGAGAAAATCTGGACCATGCGCATGGACCCGTAGCTTCGCCCGACAACCGTTACCAGGGTCGTCAACGACAACGACACGGACGCCAGTTCACCAAACTGGTCGGGACGCAGGTAGATCGACACGAAGCAGAATGACCCCAATGCGAGGCCCTGGGCGCTGCCTTTGATAATGTAGTTGCGCTCTATCGCTTCTGCCTCTGCGACACTTGCTATGGTGCCGCCCGCTCTGTGGAAGCCTTGGATGCTGAAGTACCGCCAGAGGCTGGCCGATAGCAGAACGAAAGCCAAGGCCAGATAAAGCAGATCCTGCGTGCGCAGGTAGACCATGAAACCGACAATCCAGTAGCATACGCCGCCGATCGCCACCATGCCGGCGTTGTCGAACAATGCCCGCACGAACTGGATATAGACGTCCGCCGGGATGCTCTCGGTCTTCGCTCTGCCCATACACTCGGCCCAACACTACGCCTTGTCATGCCACACCCCGCCTTAAGAAAGGCTTAGAACGGCGCGCGGCGACGGTTGCAGAGGGTTGCTGTGAGCAGGACGGATAAGGGATTCGGGATTTTGGCGCGGCGTCCAACGCGCCGGCGCGATCATTCCGCCGCCCGAAGCGAAGGCTCCGCGGGGGCTTGCTTCAAACGCTCGATCAAACGCGAGCGCTCGCCCGCCGCCTTGTCGGCGCTGGCCTGCCGGACATGGCCGTAGCCGCGGATAAGCGCCGGCACGGAGGCCAGGGCCGTCGCAGCTTCCACCCTGCCCGGCGCCAGCGCGCCGGCGATCAGGTCGAGATCGGCCTCGTATGCTCTCAGCGACTGCCGCTCGGTGCGCCGCTCGGCCGTGTAGCCGAAAAGGTCGAAGGCGGTTCCGCGCAGGCCCTTCATCGCCGCCAGCAGCCGAAAGCCCTTCATCATCCACGGGCCAAAGCTGGATTTGCGGGGCGTGCCGTCATTGCCGCGCCGCCCGAGGATCGGCGGCGCGAGATGGAACTCGAGCTTCTCGAAGCTCTGGAACTGCTTGGCGAGGTCGGCGGCGAAAGTGCCGTCGGTGTAGAGCCGCGCCACCTCATACTCGTCCTTGATCGACATCAGCTTGAAGAGGTTCCTGGCGACGGCCTCGGTCACCGCGGTCGAGCCGGGCACAGCCTTGGCTTCGGCGGCGCGCAACGTCGCCACGCGGTCGGCGTAACGCCTGGCATAGGCTGCGTTCTGATAGGCGGTAAGGAAGGCGACACGGCGGGCGATGACATCGTCCAGCGTCTCCGCCGGTCGGGAAGCCGGCTTGTCCGTCTGGCTGACCAGGCCGCGCACGAAATCGGGCTGATGCGCGGCGCGGCGGCCCCAGCGGAAGGCCGCGATGTTCATCGGCACCGCCTCGCCGTTCAATTCTATCGCCTTTTCAACGGCTTCGGCGGAAAGCGGCAGTCCGCCATGCTGGAAGGCGAAGCCGAGCATGAACATGTTGGCGCCCTGCGAGTTGCCGAACAAAGCCGTCGCCGTGCGGGTGGCGTCGAAGAAATGCGCCTTGTCGTCGCCGGCCGCCGCCCGGATCGCCTTCTTCAGCCGCTCGACCGGCAGCGAGAAGTCGGCGGACCGGGTGAATTCGCCGGGCATGATCTCGGCGGTGTTGGCGAGGAAGATCGTGTGGCCCTCGCGCACCGCGCCCAGCACCTTCTTGGCGCCGGAGACGACGAGATCGCAGCCGAGCACAAGGTCGGCCTTGCCGGCCGAAACGCGGATGGCGTGGATGTCCTCGGGCGTCGGGGCGATGCGGACATGGGTGAAGACCGAGCCGCCCTTCTGGGCGAGGCCGGCCATGTCGATCATGCCGCAGCCCTTCCCTTCAAGATGCGCGGCCATGCCGAGCACCGCGCCGACGGTGACAACGCCGGTGCCGCCGACCCCGTCGATGATCGCCGCCCAGCCCTGGGTGCCCATGCGGAATTCAGCCGGCGCGGGCACGCCGTCGAGAGGATCGGCCTTGCCGGCAATGCCCTCGGCCTTCCTGATCTTGCCGCCATGCACGGTGACGAAGGACGGACAGAAGCCGTTGAGGCAGGAGAAATCCTTGTTGCAGCTCGACTGGTCGATCCGCCGCTTGCGGCCGAATTCGGTTTCGACCGGCTGGATCGAGACGCAGTTCGACTGGACACCGCAATCGCCGCAGCCTTCGCAGACCAGTTCGTTGATGAAGACGCGCTTGTCCGGGTCGGGGAAAGTACCGCGCTTGCGGCGCCGGCGTTTCTCGGCGGCGCAGGTCTGGTCGTAGATGAGAACGGAAACGCCTTTGAGCCCACGCAACTCGCGCTGGACGAGATCGAGGTCGTCACGGTGATGGATGCTAACGCCGGCCGGGAAATCGGCCTTGCCGGCATATTTGTCGGGCTCGTCGGTGACGACGGCGATGCGCTCGACGCCCTCGGCGCGCACTTGTCTGGCGATCATGTCGACGGTCAGGCCGCCCTCATGCGGCTGGCCTCCGGTCATGGCGACGGCGTCGTTGTAGAGTATCTTGTAAGTGATGTTGGCGCCGGAGGACAGCGCGAAGCGGATCGCCAGCACGCCGGAATGGTTATAGGTGCCGTCGCCCAGATTCTGGAAGATGTGGTCGCGCTTCGAGAACGGCGCCTGTCCGACCCATTGCGCGCCCTCGCCGCCCATGGCGGTGAAGCCGACCGTATTCCTGTCCATCCACAGCGCCATGAAATGGCAGCCGATGCCGGCGGCGGCGATCGAGCCGTCCGGAACCTTGGTCGAGGAATTGTGCGGGCAGCCGGAGCAGAAGAAAGGCGTGCGCGAGCCGATATCGACAGAGTCTGCGAGCATCGCCTGGAACTGGCGCAGCTTCGCCAGCCGCGCGGCGATTTCTTCCGACGGGCCGATGGTGCGCAGAATCCGTTCGCCGAGCGCGATGGCGATCTCGTTCGGATCGAGCGCGCCCTTGGCCGGAAACAGCCAGTCGCCGCGCTCGTCCTTCTTGCCGACGATCACCGGCTGCGTGGCGGTGCCGTAGAGATTCTCGCGCAGCTGAACCTCGATCAAAGAGCGCTTTTCCTCGACGACGACGATGGTGTCGAGGCCGCGCGCGAACTCGGCGATATGCTGGAAATCGAGCGGCCACGGGCAGCCGACCTTGAACAGGCGGATGCCGATGCGGTTGGCGGCCGCCTCGTCAATGCCGATATCCTCCAGCGCCTGGCGGACATCGAGATAGCTCTTGCCGATGGTGATGACGCCGAGCTTGGGATTGCGGCCGCCGGAATAGACGATGCGGTTGAGACCGTTGGCCTGGATGAAGGCGGAGGCGGCGGCGCGCTTGTACTCGTGCAGCCGCTCTTCCTGGCCGAGCATGTCGATCTCGTGGCGGATGTTGAGGCCGCCCGGCGGCATGTCGAATTCGGGAATGACGATGCCCAGACGCTCGATCGAGGCGTCGACCGAGGCGGTCGATTCGATGTTGTCCTTGACGCATTTGATCGCCGCCCAGGTGCCGGCGAAGCGCGACATTGCAAAGCCGTAGAGGCCGTAGTCGATGATCTCCTGGACGCCTGCCGGGTTGAGGATCGGCACCATGGTGTCGACGAACAGGAATTCGGTGGCATGCGCATTCGTCGAGGATTCGGCCATGTGGTCGTCGCCCATCAGGGCAAGCACGCCGCCGTGCTTGGACGAGCCGGCAAGATTGGCGTGGCGGAAGACGTCTCCGGAACGGTCGACGCCCGGCCCCTTGCCGTACCAGACGGAAAAGACGCCGTCATGCGTGCCCTCACCCAGCAATTCGGTCTGCTGAGAACCCCAGCAGGCGGTGGCGGCGAGTTCCTCGTTGAGGCCCGGCTGGAAGACGATGTCGGCAGCCGCAAGCTGCTTCTTGGCCCGCCACAGCTGCATGTCGAGGCCGCCCAAAGGCGAGCCGCGATAGCCGGAGACGAAGCCCGCTGTGTTGAGGCCCGCGCGGCGGTCGCGCTCGCGCTGCATCAGAAGCATGCGCACGACCGCCTGCGCGCCGGACAGGAAGACGCGCTCCTTGCCAAGGTCGAACTTGTCGTCGAGCGCGACGTCGTGCAGCGTCATCAGGTATTTCCTCTGCGGAGGCGGCTCAAATCAGGCAGCCAACGTCGGAGTGGGACGCCGCAGTCTTTCTTCCCTTGGCGGAGAGGTCAAACAAAATCGCAGCAGCCAGATAACACGCAACAAACGGTCTGGCGAGTGGCCGACGGCGCATGCAAGACCGCGCTAACCGCTTCCCGAGGAACAAAAATTTCGTGAGCGCTGGGCGTTTTAGGTCGCTTTCGAGCAATCCGGCTTCTGCGCATCGGGCAGCCTGCCGTCAGGATGGCCGGCAAGGTCCGGGTTGAGCTCGTATTTCGGGCCGATCACCAGCGGGCGATCCGGCAGCATGGTCTGGTCCTCCGACGAGGTCATGGTGGTGTCGATGCTTTGCAGCAATGTGCCGCTGGCATCCTGGATGCGGATCGAGACTTTGTAAGGCTTGTCCTTGACCACGCAGGAGAGCGGCGGGCTGGTGAGCGTGATATGGGGCAGCTTCGGCCAGATCTTCTGGTTGACGACGAGCGGATCGCCGCCGGCCGGGTTCTGGAAGCTCACCACCGCGATCTGGCCGTCGACCATCGGCCGCAGCGGCTTCAGCGTGATGACATAGGTGGCGATGGCCAGCCGGTAATTGAACTCGAACAGCTTGCCGGAGATGGCAAAGAGCTGGTCGTTGCCGGTGTCGCGGCACGCGCCGAGCGCGACAGCGGCTACCAGGGCGGCGCCGAGAACGATTGAGCGCGACAATTTCCTAAGCATTGCTGACCTCCCTCGCCGCTGTGCGGCGGCGGTAATAGCGGTTTGCCTTCTGGCGGTTGCCGCAAACCGCCATGTCGCACCAGAGGCGACTGGCGTTGCGGCTGCGGTCGACGAACAGCCAGCTGCAATTGGGACAGATCCTCAGCCTCGCCACCGTTTCGTCGCGCAGCAGCGACAGCGCCGAGACGGCCAAAGCCGCCTCGAAGGCGATCGGCGTTTGCGGATCGCCGAAAGGCTGGCCCGGCACCCCGATCTCGGTCGCGCTGCCGGACAGCCCGCCGGCGCAGGCCGTGAGGAAGTCTGGCAAGTGGCTGGTCGCAATCGCGCCGTTCGATACGGCATGGCGAAACAGGCGGTCGGTCGCTTCGCGAATCGAGACGACGGCTGGCTTTATCTCGCCCGGCTTCGGCGCCTGCAGCCTTCGGCCGCCGAGCTCGGCCGCGCGAAAGCCGCTCGCCGCCTCGGCGAAGCGGGCGATCTCGGCCGGATCGTCAAAACGGTCAAAGGACTTTTGCGGATCGTTGCGCAGCACGACGGTGTTCGCCGTGTCGAGCGCAAGGATGCCGCCGGTGAAGCGGTGCGGGGTCCAGGAAACCGTCATGACAGAAATCTAACCGATAAAACGCATTTGACAAGTTAGATTCCGAGTGCAACGGTCCGGCTGGGTCGCGTCATACGACCTGTAGGATATCGCATGCTCTATTTCTTCCAGCAGGTGCTGAACGGGCTGCATTCGGGCGCGCTCTATGCGCTGCTCGCCTTCGGCTATGTGCTGACCAACGGCATCCTGCATCGCACCAACCTGGCTTACGGCGCGCTGTTCGCCTTCTGCGGCCAGACGATGATCCTGACCGCCGCCTTCGGCTATCAGGCGCTGTGGCTGACGCTGGCCGCCGCGGTAATGCTCGGCATCGCCGCCGCCGTGCTTTATGCCGCGCTGATCAGCCACGTCCTGTCGCGCAGCGTTTTCGAGAGGCTCGCCGACCGGTCGCCCAACGCGATCGTGGTGACGACGCTCGGCATTCTCATCTTCCTGTCGGAAGCGAGCCGCATCGCGGCCGACACGCATGACCTGTGGCTGCCGCCGATGCTCGCCAACCCCGTCATCTTTGCCCAGGGTGACGGCTTCAAGGTGACGCTCACCGTCATCCAGCTGCTCGATTGCGCTTGTATCATCGCCGTGGTGGCGCTGGCGGCCTGGCTGTTCTCGCATTCGCATTTCGGCCGCGCCTGGCGCGCCGTCTCCGACGACCCGAAAGCGGCGGCGATGTGCGGCATCGACGTCACCGCGGTGTTCCGCCGCGCCGTGCTGTTCAGCGGCTTCTGCGCCGCCCTGGCCGGCGTGCTTGCCGGTCTCTATTACGGCAATGTCTCCTTCGGCACCGGGCTGGTCTACGGCCTCAAGATCCTGTTCGTGACGGCGGTCGGCGGCTATCTGTCGCCGCTCAAGGCAGCGCTTGGCGCCGCGGCCTTCGGCATGGCGGAATCGCTCTGGGCCGGCTATTTCCCGCTCGAATGGCGCGACGCCTGGATCTATCTCTTCCTCGTCGCCATGCTGGTGCTGATCGGCACCGGGCGCGACCAGGCCAAGATCGCCTGAGCTCCCAGACTTTGGTTGCATGACGTTGCGTCATGCGGCGGCATTCCGCCTCTGCGCGGCTTGCCGATCTGTTTGCCGTCGCTTTGTCATGTTGACCTGCCGGACCACGCACTGCATATCGTTGGGCCAAGCGGCGCGACACCGGAGGGGGAATCGGGCGCGCTGCCGGTACCAGGGAGGACTGCATGGCAGGGCTGCTCGCTCTATCCAGGACGATCGACCGCATCAACGAGTTCATCGGCCGCTGGGTGTCGTGGCTGATCCTGCTCGCGATCCTGGTGAGCGCTGGCAATGCCGTCATCCGCAAGGTGTTCGACATCTCCTCCAACGCCTGGCTGGAGCTGCAGTGGTACCTGTTCGGCGCCGCCTTCATGCTGGCCGCCGCCTACACGCTGAAACAGAACGACCATATCCGCATCGATATCGTCTACGGCATGTTCTCGCGCCGTGTGCAGCACTGGATCGACCTCTTCGGCCATCTCTTTTTCCTGATGCCGTTCGTGGTGCTGATGGTGATCTATTTCGTGCCTTACGTGTCGCTTTCCTTCCGCAGCGGCGAGATGTCGACCAATGCCGGCGGCCTGATCGTGTGGCCGGCCAAGGCCATCCTGCTGGTCGGCTTCTTCCTGCTCGCGCTGCAAGGGGTTTCCGAAATCATCAAGAAGATCGCCATCATGCGTGGCGACATGGACGATCCCACTCCTTTCATCTCGGCCCATGAGCAGGCCGAGCTCGAGGCCAAGGCGCTGGCCGAGGAAGCCAAGGCGCACGCGGGCGAGGTGCGCTCGTGATCGAATTCATCGCGCAGAACATGGCGCCTATCATGTTCGCCTCGCTGGTCATCTTCCTGTTGATCGGCTACCCCGTAGCCTTCTCGCTCGCCGCCAACGGGCTGATGTTCTTCTTCATCGGTGTCGTGCTGTCGCCCTATTCCGGCGGGTCGATCAACCTTGCCTGGCCGCTGCTGCATGCGCTTCCCGACAATTTCTACGGCACCAGGGTGATGTCCAACGACACGCTCTTGGCGATACCGTTCTTCACCTTCATGGGTATCGTGCTGGAGCGCTCCGGCATGGCCGAGGATCTGCTCGACACGATCGGGCAGCTGTTCGGGCCGATCCGCGGCGGGCTTGCCTATGCGGTGATCTTCGTCGGTGCGCTGCTTGCCGCAACGACCGGCGTGGTGGCCGCTTCGGTCATCGCCATGGGCCTGATCTCGCTGCCGATCATGTTGCGCTACGGCTACGACCGGCGCGTGGCCTCGGGCGTCATCGCGGCCTCCGGCACGCTGGCGCAGATCATCCCGCCGTCGCTGGTGCTGATCGTGCTGGCCGACCAGCTGGGACGCTCGGTCGGCGACATGTATGCCGGCGCGTTGATCCCCGGCCTCGTGCTCACCGGCATCTACATGCTCTACATCCTGGTCATGTCGATCGTCCGGCCGAACTCGATGCCGGCGCTGCCGCTCGAGGCGCGTACGCTCGGCCACGGTGTGATATCTCTGCTGGTGGCAGTTGTGGTGACGGGCGCGATTTCATACGCGGCCTATCGCTACCTTGCGCCGACCCACGGCGACAATGCCGACATCCTCGGCTTCGCCGTCGGCGTCATCATCATTTATGTCGTCGCCATCCTCGATCAGCGGCTCCGTATCAACATGATGTCGAAGCTGGCGCAGCAGGTGGTGATCGTGCTGATCCCGCCGCTGGCGCTGATCTTCCTGGTTCTGGGCACCATCTTCCTCGGCATCGCCACGCCGACGGAAGGCGGCGCCATGGGCGCCGTCGGCGCGCTCATCATGGCGGCAATGAAGGGCCGCCTGACGATGGACGTCATCAACCAGGCGCTGGCGTCGACGACCCGGCTTTCCGCCTTTGTGCTGTTCATCCTGATCGGCGCGCGCGTCTTTTCGCTGACCTTCTATGGCGTCAACGGCCATATCTGGGTCGAGCACCTGCTGACCTCGCTGCCCGGCGGCGAGACCGGCTTCCTGATCGGCGTCAACATCCTGGTCTTCGTGCTTGCCTTCTTCCTCGATTTCTTCGAGCTCGCCTTCATCATCGTGCCGCTGCTGGCGCCGGCGGCGGACAAGCTCGGCATCGACCTGATCTGGTTCGGCGTGCTGCTCGGCGTCAACATGCAGACCAGCTTCATGCACCCGCCCTTCGGCTTCGCGCTGTTCTACCTGCGCTCGGTCGCGGCCCGCGTGCCCTACCTCGACAGGATCACCGGCAAGCAGATCGCGCCGATCACCACCGGGCAGATCTATTGGGGCGCCGTGCCGTTCGTCCTGATCCAGGTGATCATGATCGGGCTGACCATCGCGTTCCCGCAGATGGTCATGCGCTACAAGGGCGCCGCGGTGGAGCCCAGCACCATCGACCTCAGGCTGCCCGACATGCCTTCGCTGTCGCCGCTCGGCACGCCGCCGGCGAACAACAATGGAGCTGCGCCGTCCAATGGCGGCGCTCCGGCGGCACCCGGCACGCCCGACCTGTCGCAGCCGCCGAGCTTCGGCGATGCGCCGGCCAAGCCGGCAGCGCCGGCGCCCGATCTCTCGCAGCCGCCCAAATTCAATTGAGGATACCCATGAGAGCCGTGCGGCTGGAAGCGGTAGGTAAGATCGGGTTGCGCGAGGTCGCAAAACCCGTTCCCGGGCCTGAGGACGTTCTGGTGCGCATCGAGGCCTGCGGCGTCTGCGGCACCGACCGCCACCTCTTCCATGGCGAATTTCCCTGCACGCCGCCGGTGACGCTCGGCCATGAGTTCTCCGGCATCGTCGAAGCGGTCGGCGCGGCGGTGACGGGCATTGCCGTCGGCGACCGCGTCACCGGCGATCCGAACATTGCCTGCGGGCGCTGCGCCCACTGCCATACCGGCCGCGTCAATCTCTGCAGCAATCTGCGCGCCATCGGCATCCACCGCGACGGCGGCTTCGCCGATTACGTGCTGATGCCGCAAAGCCAAGCCTTCCGACTGCCCGCAAACCTCAAGCCGCCGCATGGCGCTTTCTGCGAGCCGCTCGCCTGCTGCCTGCACGGCGTCGACCTGGCCGCGATCCGGCCGGGCGCATCGGTCGTGGTGCTGGGCGGCGGCGTCATCGGCCTGCTCGTCGTGCAGCTGGCCAAGCTCGCGGGCGCGGCGACCATCATTCTGTCGACCCGGCAGGCTTCGCGTCGTGCGCTCGCCGAGGAACTCGGCGCGACCGCGACGATTGACCCAAGCGCCGGCGACCCGATCGCGGCCGTCGCCGGGCCGAATGGCCTGGCGCCCGGCGGCGTCGACGTGGTGCTGGAATGCGCCGGCGTCCGCGACACGGTGGAGCAGTCGATGCGCATGGCAAAGGCGGGCGGCACGGTGGTGATCGTCGGCGTCGTGCCGCAAGGCATGAAGGTGGAAATCGAGCCGTTCGATCTCTTGTTTCGCGAACTGAAGGTGCTCGGCTCCTTCCTCAACCCGTTCACGCATGGAAGGGCCGCGCAGCTGATTGCCTCCGGCGCGATCGAGATCGACCGGCTGATCTCGAAGCAGGTCAGCCTCGAAGAGGCACCGGACGTGATCGCCAATCCGCCGGCGCCGGGCGAGGTCAAGGTGCTGGTGGTGCCGGGCCGAGGCTGACCCACTTCCTGGGAAAGCGTTCCAGTTCACTGATGTACAGGCGCTGGCGCTGCCCGTCATCTGGCTAGGCGCGGTTTTCCCTTCTCCCCTTGTGGGAGAAGGTGTCGCCGAAGGCGACGGATGAGGGGTGCTCCAGCTTGGCAAGGACGGCGATCCTTCCAACACCCCTCATCCGTCTCGGCGCTTCGCGCCGATCCACCTTCTCCCACAAGGGGAGAAGGAGGGCGGCGGTCTACAGCTTGCCGTTGCGCTGCTGCACCATCATGAAGGTGTCGTAATTGTATTCGGCCACCTGGGCCCAGAGATAGTGCTCCTTGCGGAAAGCCTTGATCGATTCCCAGATTTTCTTGAACGGCGCGTTGTTGGATTCCATCTCGGCGTAGACCTCATTGGCCTTCTCGAAGCAGGCGGCCATGATCTCCTGGCTGAACGGCGCCAGCTTGGCGCCGTTCGACACCAGCCGCTTCACCGCCGCCGGATTGAGATAGTCGTACTTCTGCAGCATGTTGGCGTCCGCCGCTTGCGCGGCGGTATGCACCAGCGACTTGTAGGCCGGCGAAAGCTCTTCGTATTTGGCCTTGTTGAACATCAGATGCACGGTCGGGCCGCCTTCCCACCAGCCGGGATAGTAGTAGTAGGGCGCGACCTTATAGAAGCCGAGCTTCTCGTCGTCATAGGGGCCGACCCATTCGGCGGCGTCGATGGTGCCCTTCTCCAGCGCCGGATAGATGTCGCCGCCGGCGATCTGCTGCGGCACGACGCCGAGCTTCTGCACAACTTTGCCGGCAAAGCCGCCGATGCGCATCTTGAGGCCCGAGAGATCGGCCACCGTGTTGATCTGCTTGCGGAACCAGCCGCCCATCTGAACGCCGGTATTGCCGCCCGGCAGGCCGAACAGCCCTTGCGTGGCGAGGAACTCGTTGAACAGGTCGATGCCGCCGCCATGATAGTGCCAGGCATTCATACCGCGCGCGTTGAGCGAGAAGGGCACTGCGGCACCGAGCGCCCAGGTCGGGTCCTTGCCCCAGTAATAGTATGCGACCGTATGGCAGGCCTCGACTGTGCCGGCCGTGGTGGCGTCCGCAGCCTGCAGGCCGGGCACGAGCTCACCGGAGGCGAAGACCTGGACCTGGAAATTGCCGTCGGTCGCCTCCGACAGCATTTTTGAGAAGACTTCGGCGCCGCCATAGATCGTGTCGAGCGACTTCGGGAAGGACGATGCCAATCTCCACGTCACTTTCGGATTGGACTGGGCTATTGCCGGCGTGGCAAGCGCTGCGGCCGCAGCTGCAGCACCGACGCCGGACGCACCGGCCTTGCGAATGAAAGAACGACGATCCATTAAGTTTCCTCCCTTGCGGATCAGATGACCGACGTCAGGGCATCCTCGTTGCCCGGATCGGTTGGGGAAGAAACATACACAGGCAAAGAGTCGAGTCCAGTGTTGCGGGCAAGGGTTGCCGACATTCCGGCGCCGCGTGCAACTATAGTCTAACGAGCCTGCCGCTGGCCCATGCAAGGCAGCGAAACTTGCCATGGCAAACTGCCCTCAGATCGCCTATTTTGTAGGCAGATTAACTCCTTAGCCCTCGAAGGAATCCAAACCCAAAATGCAGCAACCGCTCGTCGCAGTCTCGTCCGACGTCCGCCAGTTCGACAACTACACCTGGCACGCGGCACCCCAGCAGTATCTGGAAGCGGCGGTCGCCGGCGCCGGCGTGTTCCCGCTGCTGGTGCCGTCCTTCGGCGACCGGCTCGATTTCGACGAGCTGCTGTCGTCGGTCGACGGCGTCATGGTGACGGGCTCGAAGTCCAACGTGCATCCCTCGCTCTATGGCGGCGATCCCAGCGAGGCTAACGGCCCCTACGATCCGGCGCGCGACGCAACCACGCTGCCGCTGATCCGCAAGGCGATCGAGCGCGGCGTGCCGTTGCTTGCCATCTGCCGCGGCATCCAGGAGCTGAACGTCGCGCTCGGCGGCACGCTGGGCACCGAAATCCAGGAGCGCGATGGCTCGCTCGACCACCGCGCGCCGGTGAGCGACAATCAGGACGAGCGCTTCGGCATCCACCAGACGATCTCGATCAAGCCCGGAAGCTGCCTTGCCGGCGTGTTCGGCGCCGGCGAGATCAAGGTGAATTCGCTGCATCGCCAGGCGATCGACCTGCTGGGCTCCAGGCTCCAGGTCGAGGCTTTGGCCAGCGACGGCACGATCGAAGCAGTCTCCGTCAAGGATGCCCGCGCCTTCGCAGTCGGCGTGCAATGGCACCCCGAATACTGGGTGAAGTCGGACAGCAATTCCGCCAAGATCTTCAAGGCCTTCGGCGATGCCGTGCGCCTGCATGCGGCCGCGAAAACAGGTGCCCGCGCCGCGGCAGAGTAAGCCTGGACAGTTCCGCGGCTGCTATTCGCTCGTGCTCAGCGCCAGAAGCGGCGCGGCCGGCGCGTAGGATTCGTAGCCGTCGCCATCGGCAACGCCGAAGGTGACGATCGGATCGACCCCGTCCTCGCTGAAAGCGACCGAACCATCCGCCTGCTCGCGCCAGAATTTCGCGTGCTCGATGCCAGGCATCAGCTTGCGGCAGTTCGGGGCGACGGAAAGCAACGACAGGCCCTCGGAGATTTCGGCGCCGCGGTGGATGGCGCAGGCCGCTTCATCGCCATTGGCGGTCAGCCGATAGGCGTTTGTCGGGATGAGTTCGGTGGCCCCGCTCTGGCCGTTGCCGCCATGCAGGAACTGAACGCCCCCGAACAACGCTACCGATGCTGCCAAGCCAACGAACAGCTTCACCCTGTCTCTCCGCACATAACCAAGTATGCAGAATGATTCCGAAGGGTTAAGTGGGCGTTAATAAATGTGGCGACGCGTGCGGATTGGAGCAATTTCCAGGACGGCTTTCCGTCCGGAATTACACCAAAGCAAAGAGACAGGCGCGGTTCGCCGTTTCCGTGAATTCGCCGTTTTCCCTGAAACGGTGAAACGCCTCAGGCTCGCGCCTTCACGTTGAGCGTCTCCGGCACCGGCGTCAGCGGCCGGCGGTCGGTAAACCACGACACGAGGTTGTCGGCGCACAGATCGGCCATGGCGCGGCGGGTGTGGACCGACGCCGAGCCGACATGCGGCAGAAGCGAGGCGTTGGGAGCATCGAGCAGGGCCTGCGGCACGTTCGGCTCGTCGGCAAAGACGTCGAGCCCGACGGCTGCGATGGTGCCGCTCTTGAGGGCGGCAGCAAGGGCTGCCTCGTCCACCGTCGAGCCGCGGCCGATATTGACAAAGACGCCGTTCGAACCCAGCGCCGACAGGACCTCGGCATTGACCGCTTTCTCGGTGGAGGTGCCGCCCGGGGCAATGCAGATCAACGTGTCGACGGCTTCGGCAAGCCCCTTCAAAGTGGCATGATATTCGTAAGCCAGGCCTTCGACCTTGCGCCGGTTGTGATAGGCGATCGGCAGGCCGAAGGCTTCAAGGCGACGGGCGACGGATCGGCCGATGCGGCCCATGCCGAAGATACCGACGCGGCGGCCACGCAAGGTAAGCCGGCTCAGGCGATAATTGCCCTTGGTCACCCAGTCGCCGTCGCGCAGCCATTTCTCGGCGGCGTAGAGCTCGCGCACGGTGTTGATCAGAAGACCGATGGCGGTGTCGGCGACCTCCTCGGTCAAGACATCGGGCGTGTTGGTGACCATGACGCCGCGCTTGGCCGCGTGACCGGCGTCGACCGAATCATAGCCGACGCCGAAGCTGGCGATAATCTCAAGATTGGGCAGCGCATCGATCATCGCCGCGTCGATGCCTGCATAGGAGGCGATGCCGCGCACCGTGGCGCGGATCTCGTCCGTAACCAAAGACGGATCGGCGCGTTCGATCCGCACACACTTAAACGCCTCGTCGATGCGGCCGAGGGCATGGTCGTTGAAATCGCCCGGCACAAGGATGGCGACCGGCAATTTTCCTTCGGCCTTCATGCACGCTCCACTGGCTTGCCGGTCGACTGCCGCACATGCAGTTCCGGCTTGATCAGCTCCTGCGAGGGCCGCACTGCCTGTCCGTTCAATTTGTCAAGCAGGGCGCTGGCGGCGCGGCGGCCGACCTCGCGCTGGCCGTTCCAGACCGTGGTCAGGGCCGGTGTCGCGATTGCCGCCTCCTCGAGATCGTCATAGCCGGTGACCGAGATATCGACGCCCGGCACGAGGCCGGCGCGCGCGATGCCGTTCATCAACCCGATCGCGACCAGATCGTTCCAGCAGCAGGCAGCAGTGGGCCTGTCCTTCAGCGCCAGAAACTGTCCCGAGGCCTCGAAACCCGCCTGCTTGGTGCGCGGCCCGGGAATGCGCCAGGACGGCTTCACTTCCAGGCCGGCCGCCTCCATCGCGTTGAGATAGCCCTGGTAGCGGTCGCGGCCGGTCGAGGTCTGGTCGGTGCCGCCGACCATGGCGATGCGCTTGTGGCCGAGCGAGATCAGATGATTGGTGGCAAGCGCGGTGCCATAGGCATCGTCGCCGCGGAACACCGGCACATCGGCGCCGGCAACGGTGCGCGCGATCAGCACTGCCGGCAGGCCGTTTTCCTCGGCCATGATGATGTCCTCGGCCGGCGTGCCGATGGCCGGCGACATGATGACGCCGTCGGCGCCCAGCTGCAGCAGCGTGTCGATGAAGGTGCGCTGCTTTTCCAGCTGGTCGTAGTGGTTTGACAGGATGAAGGTCTGGCGGCTGCGGTCGAGCTCGCTTTCGATCGAGCGCAGTATCTCGGCGAAGAACGGGTTCATGATGTCGTGCACGACGACGCCGACGATGCCGGAGCGCGAGGTGCGCAACGAGGCGGCGCGACGGTTGTAGATATAGCCGATGGCGCGGGCGTGCTCCTTGATGCGCTCGCGCGTCGTGCCGGCGACCAGCGGGCTGTCGCGCAGCGCCAGCGACACCGTTGCCGTGGAGACGCCGAGCGCATCCGCGATCGTCGAAAGCTTGATCTTCTGTGCCAGTGCCCTTCGCTCCCCAGGGTCTTTAAATTTTTTAAAACGGCCTTATGCCACCGGATTCGGCGCAAATCAAAGTTTTTTCGCCAGCGCCTCGGCCTCGGTGTCGAGCGAGGCGGAGTTGCGGACGCGAAGCCGGTGCTCGCGATGGATGATGTAGAGCCCGCTGGCAACGATGATGGCGGCGCCGAGCAGCGTCCAGCGGTCGGGGAACTGGTGGAAGATCAGCCAGCCGGAAATGATCATCCACACCATCTGCGAATAGGGATAGGGCGCGAGCTGGGTCGTGGTCGCCAGACGATAGGCCCGGACCAGCAAATAGTGGCCGCCGGCGCCGAAGACGCCGAGCATCAACAGGATGACCCAGTGCCAGCCATCCTGCGGCAATGACAGCGAGAAAGGCAGCAGCGGCAGGAGGAGCACGGCGGGCGCCAGCGCCGAAAAGAGGATCAGGCTCTCCGAGGTCTCCGTCGACGACATGCGCCGCGTCATGATCACATAAAAACTGTTCGACAGCATCGAGCCAAGCGCGAAGAGATGACCGATGCCGAACACGCCGACGCCAGGCCTGGTGATGATCAGCACGCCGACGAAGCCGGTGAGAATCGCCAGCCAGCGCCGCCAGCCGGCCCATTCGCCGAGCAGCGGGCCGGCAAGCGCGGTGATGACCATCGGGCCGAAGAAATAGATCGACGTTGTCTCGGCCAACTGCAGCGTGCGCAGCGCCAGGATATTGAACATGGTCGAGCCGAACAAAAGGACGCCGCGCAAGAGGTGCGCCGGCAGGTTGTTGGCGCGGAAGCGAACCGGCTCGCGCCAGCCGCGCAGGAAGATGCCGACCAGCAGGACATGCACGGTGAAGCGGGCCCACGCGACGATCAGCGCCGAGACGCCGGCCAGCACCAGATATTTGCTGGAGGTGTCGAGAAAGGTGAAGCAGACATAGACGCACAGCATCAGAAGCATCGCCGCGGGCGGCGTTGCGCTGTCGTCATTGTTTCTGGGAGTGCTCAAGGTCGGGCCGAAGGAAGATAGACGGTACCCTTCTGAGGCAATCGGCCCTTGCCAGCAAGCCAAAAGCGACTGGCCCAACAAGCGCCTCGGACAGGCTTAGAGCGCATTGTTTCTTGGCGATGGCCTGAGATCACCTCGCGGTCGTCATTCTATGGCGGAGCAAGGAGCGAAGCGACGCAGCGCAGACCATAGAATCCATTCCGTGACTGCGACGCGTTGCGACGGTGCAGAATTCTGCTCCGCAGCACCCTACGATCAAAATCACGGAATGGATCCTCGGGTCTCCGCGTCCGCTTCGCTCCCGCTCTGCCCGTGGATGACGAAGTTGGTGAGTTTGCTGCCAATCTCGACGGTTCAAGATGGCATAAATCAGCCATGCATGCGGGCGCCCTTGGTGATCTTGTCGACGAGCTTTTTCTCGCCGCGCATGGCGATCCCGACGACCTTGGCGTCGTCCGGGGCGAATTCGGCGAAGACGGCGCGGTTGGCGACGTCGTGCCCGGTCGCGAACATCTCCTCGACATAGGCGGATGTCGTCACGCCGCGTTCCAATGCCCGGCGGTGGATCGCGCCCAGCGTCGCCGCATCGGCTGACAGGACAATGACCGGCTGGATCGACATCGGGTTGTAGAGGTTGCCGGCACGATCACGGTAAGCCTCGCCGATGATTTCGGGGAACTGCGCAACGATGCCGCTGGTCAGGAACGCGGTGACGTTGAGCTTCTGCCACACCGGCAGGTCCTCTCTCAGAACAATTGCAATTTTCGTATCGAACACCAAGATTGAGACTCCGAGACGGCCCGTGACGGGCGGGACAGGCGATGGCGCAGGCTCTAAGCGAAGAAGCGAAGGAAGGTCTTGAACGTTCGTGCGCGGATGCGGCCAACGGCGATCGCATCGTTTCGGCTCCGGGCGGCTCGGGTCTCGAACGCATCGAGGCGCGCTTCCATGGCAACGCCTTCGAGCTGCACCGGCACGACACCTATGCTATCGGCGTGACATTGAACGGCGTGCAGCGCTTCCATTATCGCGGCGCGCTGCGACACAGCCTGCCCCTCCAGGCGATCGTGCTGCATCCGGATGAATTGCACGATGGCGGCGCCGGCACGGAAGACGGCCTGCGCTACAGGATCCTGTATCTGGAGCCGTCCCTGCTGCTCGACTGCCTCGGTGGCGAGCCGCTGCCTTTCGTTCGCGACGCCGTGGTTGACGATCCATGCTTGCGCGACACGTTGTTGTCGGCACTGGCGCCGCTGGACGAGGCACTCGGCGACCTGTTCGTGGCAGATTTCGTTGCGCAGCTGGCGCAACACCTCAAACGCCATGCCGGGCAGCCGGCAAAGTCAAAGGGCAAGACCGCATGGCGCGCCGCCGCGCTTGCCCGCGACTATCTCGAGGAGAATGCCGAGCGACCGGTGCGCTCCGATGAGCTGGAGGCCGTCACCGGTCTCGACCGCTACGCGCTGTCGCGCCATTTTCGCGCGACCTATTCGACCAGCCCGCATCGCTTCCTGCTGATGCGCCGGCTGCAAAAGGCGCGGCGCATGATCGCCGAGGGCGAGTCGCTGGCGGAAATCGCCGCCGGCGCCGGCTTCAGCGACCAGAGCCATTTCAACCGGCATTTCAAGAAGGCGTTCGGCATGACGCCGGGGCGCTGGGCAGCGCTGGTGCGCGACGCGTAAGCGCGACGCGCAGCGTCGTCGCTCAGGCGCGATGCGCAGCATCGTCGCCCGGGCACGATGCGCAGCATCGTCGCCTTTCCGCTAAGCCGCCGATGCTTGGAGTCCGCGGGGCTGCGCGACGATGCTTCGCATCGCGCGTCTATCGCCGACGTCTCGCGGTTAAGCGACGACGCTGCGCGTCGCGCTTACGCCTCATCCAACTCCGCGTCATCGTCGATCAGCACCAGATCTTCGTTCGACAGATTCGCCTCGATGCGGGCGAGCAGCTTGAACAGCGCCTTCTGGTCCTTCTTGTCGAGGCCTCTCAGCGCCTGCTTCTCGGTCTTCTTGACCGACTTCTCGATGGCGCGGATGGTTTCGCGGCCGGACTCGGTGAGGAAGATATGGGCCTGGCGGGCATCGGCGTTGGAGGCGCGCTTTTCCAGAAAACCCTGCGCCTGCAGCCGGTTGATGGTTTTGGTGATGGTCGGCGGGCGCACGCCGAGCCGGCCGGCGAGGTTGCCGGGGGTCTGGCCGTCCTCGCGGTCGAGCGCCAGCATGATCTGGTCCTGGCCGGCATAGAAGCCGTGCGCCAGAAGCCGCGCGGCGAGCGCCGTGCGCGCCAGCCTTGCCGCCGAATGCAGCCGGCTCATTGTCGCTGTCTTGTCCGCCTTGGCCATGGTCGTTCCCTCTTCGGCCGAACCGGCGCGAACAAGCATAGAGGCTGTCCGACGGCTGGCAAATGACGATCTAAAGAGTCCGGCTTGCGGAACGCTTTGCCGGCAAGCATTGCGGTGCCCGCGCAGGTGATGCCAGATGTTTATTTCAGTTAGATGACAAACGACTTTTGCACCGGCGAGATTCACAGCGAACGCTGATGAAGGCGCTTGGGCGCCCGAGCAGTTCCTCCGTCTGGCCTGCCTCGGCCGCCGCCGATCCGTGTGTGGCGCCGCTCCGCTTGGAGGGTCGGCCTGGCCCATCGGTTTGGCGCGTGCAAAAGCTCGACACCCATCCTATATCAGGCCGACAATCCAGGATTTTCGAGGCAACCCATGAGCGACGCACAGACGCAAATCCCCGTAACCGTTCTCACCGGCTATCTCGGCGCGGGCAAGACGACGCTGCTCAACCGCATCCTGTCGGAGAGCCACGGCAAGCGTTACGCCGTCATCGTCAACGAGTTCGGCGAGATCGGCATCGACAACGACCTGATCGTCGAATCCGACGAGGAAATCTACGAGATGAACAATGGCTGTGTCTGCTGCACGGTGCGCGGCGACCTGATCCGCGTCGTCGAAGGCCTGATGCGGCGACCCGGCCGCTTCGACGCCATCGTCGTCGAGACCACGGGCCTCGCCGACCCGGTGCCGGTGGCGCAGACCTTCTTCATGGACGACGACGTGCGCACCAAGACCAAGCTCGACGCGGTTGTGGCGCTGGTCGACGCCAAGCACCTGCCGCTGCGCCTTAAGGATTCCAAGGAAGCCGAGGACCAGATCGCGTTCGCCGACGTGGTGGTGCTGAACAAGACCGACCTCGTCACGCCCGATGAGCTTGAAAAGGTCGAAGCGACGATCCGCGCCATCAACCCGGCGGCAAAAATCCATCGCACGCAGCGTTCCGGCGTGGCGCTTGACGAAGTGCTCGACCGCGGCGCCTTCGACCTGTCGCGGGCCCTGGAGAACGATCCGCATTTCCTCGACGCGCACGACCATGACCATCATCATGATCATGACGGTCACGATCATCACCATCACGACCATGCTTCCGACATCCATGACGTGACGGTGAAGTCGGTGTCGCTGCGCGGCGGCGAGATGGACCCCAAGAAATTCTTTCCCTGGATCGAGAAGGTGACCCAGATGGAAGGGCCGAACATCCTGCGGCTGAAGGGCATCATCGCGCTGAAGGGCGACGAGGACCGGTATGTGCTGCAGGGCGTGCACATGATCCTCGAAGGCGACCACCAGCGCGCCTGGAAGGATGGCGAAAAACACGAAAGCCGGCTGGTCTTCATCGGCCGCGATCTCGACGCCGAGCGGCTCAGGAAGAGTTTTGAAGCCTGCCAGGCGGCTTGATTTCCTGGCTTTCAAACGCTAGCGCTGCCCGTTCTTCCTTCTCCCCTTGTGGGAGAAGGTGGCTTCGCGAAGTGAGGTCGGATGAGGAGTGCTCCAGTTCGGCGATGACGGCGTTCCGTCACCCACCCCTCAACCGTCTCGGCGCTGCGCGCCGATCCACCTTCTCCCACAAGGGGAGAAGGCAAGGCCGCACCTAGCCGCGCTGGCTAATCTCGAACGGACCGTTTGCATGCCCACAGTCGCCCCGCTTGATCTCGAAGGCCATTGCGTTGCCGCCGTCTTCTTGAATGACGTGCCGCATTTCGCGCTCGCCGACGGCGCAATCCACCGGCTCGATAATGGGCACAAGACGGTTCAGGCCAATGACGGCCTGCTTGCCGCCTTCCATGACGCGGCCAACGACCGGCTGATCACCGGCGGCGAGGATGGCAAGGTGTTTGCCGTGAAGGCCGGCGGCGAGGTGAGCGAGCTGGCCAGCGCCGGCAAAAAATGGATCACCAGCGTCAGCGCCGGGCCGCAGGGCGCGGTCGCCTATGCTTCGGGCAAGACGGCCTTCGTGCGTTTCGCCGACGGCAAGATCAAGGAATTTAGCCATCCGCGCTCGGTGGAGGGGCTGGCCTTCTCGCCCAAGGGCATGCGTTTCGGCGTCGCCCGCTACAATGGCGCGACGCTGCATTTCCCGGCCGCCGAGGGCAAGCCGGTGGAGCTCGAATGGGCCGGCGCCCATACCGGCATCACCTTTTCACCGGACGGCGCCTTCCTCGTCACCACCATGCAGGAAAACGCGCTGCATGGCTGGAAGCTCGCCGACGGCAAGCACATGCGCATGTCGGGTTATCCGGGCAAGGTGAAGAGCCTGTCCTGGAGCGTGAAGGGCAAATGGCTGGCGAGCTCCGGCGCGCCGGCGGCGATCGTGTGGCCGTTCGCCAGCAAAGACGGGCCGATGGGCAAGGCGCCGCTGGAGCTCGGCACGCGCGGCAATACTATGGTGACCTGCGTCGCTTGCCATCCGAGCCAGGATGTCGTGGCCATCGGCTACGAGGACGGCATGGTGATTGCGGCGCGCTTCGCCGACGCCAAAGAAGTGCTGCTGCGCCGGCCCGGCACGGGCGCCATCACGTCGATGATGTGGGACAAGGAAGAACGCCGCGTCGTGTTTGGCAGCGCCCCCGGCGATTGCGGCGTGATCGATATCACCGCGTAGCCAGTAGGGAATAGGCAGTAGGGCTTAGGGACGACGGCACCTACTGCCTACTGCCTACTGCCTACTGCCTACTGCCTACTGCCTACTGCCTACTGCCTACTGCCTACTGCCTAC